>NZ_JAFLMZ010000008.1:0-373133 GCF_017313365.1 Agrobacterium sp. OT33
TCATCCACACCAGCAATAACAGCACCGATGGCGCAAGCATCACCCGCGCCAGACCGCTCGTGTTTCGAGTTGCCATTGCACTCACCTCCCCTTGGGTACAGGCGTCACGACATGCGCCCGGCATATCCGGAAGAACCGACTCATTCTTATTTTGATTTGAAAGGCATTAGAGCCGCCTGGCGGCTTCCGACCCGGAGTGTTCGCTGCCCGGCACGGGAGCCGGACAGCGATCTTCGGGAGGATTACTTGATGTAACCGGCGCGGGTCATTTCACGCGTCGCAGTCGACTGGGCGCCCGCAAGCGCATCATCAACGCTGGACTGACCGGCAACGACCGCCGAGAACAGCTGACCGACAGTGGTGCCGAGCGCCTGGAATTCAGGGATCGCCACAAACTGACCGCCGGTGTAAGGCACGGGCTTTACAGTCGGCTTGGTAATGTCGGCAGCATCCATGGCGGCAAGCGTCGGCTTGGCGAAGGCTGCGGCCTTTTCATAGTCGGCGTTCTTGTAAAGCGAGGTGCGGGTGCCCGGAGGCACGTTTGCCCAGCCTTCCTTGGAAGCGACGAGCGTGGTGTAGTCCTTGCTGGTTGCCCAGGCGATGAACTTCTCGGCAGCTTCCGCCTTCTGCGAGCTCTTCGGGATGGCAAGGTTCCAGGACCACAACCAGTTGCCGTGGTTCTTCAGTTCGCCATGCGTCGGGAAGAGCGCATAACCGACCTTGTCGGCAACGGTCGAATCCTTCGGGTTTGACACGAAGGAGGCAGCGACCGTGGCATCGATCCACATGCCGCATTTGCCCTGCTGGAACAGCGTCAGGTTTTCGTTGAAGCCGTTGGAGGAAGCGCCCGACGGACCGGCATCCTTCATCAGATCGACATAGAACTGCAACGCGCTCTTCCATTCCGGCTGATCGAACTGCGGTTTCCAGTTCTCATCGAACCAGCGGCCACCGAAGGAGTTGGTGAGCGCGCTGATGAACGCCATGTTTTCGCCCCAGCCGGCCTTGCCGCGCAGGCACATGCCGTTGATATCGGCCTTGCGGTCGGTAATCTTGCGGGCGGCGTCGCCGATGAATTCCCAGGTCGGGTTCTCAGGCATCTTCAGGCCGGCTTTTTCAAACAGGTCCTTGCGATACATGATCATGGCGGATTCGCCGTAGAAGGGTGCTGCGTAAAGCTTGCCCTCGGCGGAAAGACCGCCACGGATGGCCGGCAGGATGTCATCGACATCGTATTTGTCGCCGAGCTTTTCGAGTGGCAGCAGCCAGCCCTGCTTGGCCCAGATCGGCACTTCGTAGTTACCGATGGTCATGATGTCGTATTGGCCGCCATTGGTGGCGATATCGGTCGTCACGCGCTCGCGCAGGACGTTTTCCTCAAGCGTTACCCATTCGACCTTGATGTCCGGGTTCTTTGCCGTGAAGTCGGAGGTCAGCCCCTGCATGCGGATCATATCGCCGTTGTTGACGGTGGCGATGGTCAGCGTTTCAGCGGAAGCAAGGGTGGTAAAGGCGAGGGCCGAGCATGCGCCCAGCAAAATGGTCTTCAATGTCATATCTTCCTCCCAGAAGAAAAATGATGAGCATTCGCTTTGCTCTGGGGCATTTACTCACCTCACGAGCAAAAAAGTCAAGCGACATCCTGTGCTGCGACGCACATGGAAAAATCAACCGACTGATTTTATTGGATTAATTTTTGCTCAATGGGTGAGCAAAAATTCGCTCGTCACTTCATCGGTGATGAGGCCGTTCAGCAGACCACCCCTCAGCGCCGCCAGAATCGAGGCGTGCTTGCGGACACCCTGCGCCATGCCGATGACCGTGCAGGTGTCTCTTGAAGGGATGGGAACGGAGGCGACCCGCTCGTTGACGGAGTGCTCAAGAATGCGGCCATTGGCATCATACATCCAGCCGCAGATCTCGCCGACTGCACCGCTGGCCATCAGGGCCTTCATCTCATCGACACCCAGAAAACCATCGACGCAGAGCGGCGCGTTTTCGCCGAGTTCACCGACCCCGACAAAGGTGACATTGGCGGCGGACCCCAGCGCCAGCGTGGAGCGCACCATGGACTGGTCGTGCAGCAATTCGCGCTCTTCCGCAGAAGAACACAGGACCGGCAGCGGCATCGGAAAATGCCGGGCCTTGATGGCATCGGCCATGCTGAAGATGACGTTATAATAGGCGGCCGATCCATCCGGGCCGATATTGCCCGTCAGCGACACGATACGGTGCTGCGGGCATTCCATCGGCGGCAGCTGGTCGACAGCGGCCTTCAAGGTACGGCCGGTGCCAATGGCGAGCACGATGGGATCGGCATTTTTCAGCCAGCGCTCGATCTCCGCCGCCCCGGCCTCGGCAATGCCGACGGTCGAGGAGACGCCGGCAGGATCGCTCGGCACCACCTCGATATATCTAAGGTCGAATTTCTCTTTCAGACGTTCGGCTTTTTCCAGACACGCGGCGATGGGGTGATCGAGCCGGACCTTGATCAGCCGCTCGGCCACGGCGAGCGACACCAGCCGCTGTGCCGACTGCCGGGAAATACCCATGGCGGCGGCGATCTCATCCTGTGTGCGGCCGGCGACATAATAAAGCCAGCCGGCACGGGCCGCATCGTCCAGCCGTCCATGTGCGTCGTTTCGTCTGGCCATGCCGCTGCCCTCTCAGAATTATGCTTGAGCATTTGCTGGCATTTTTTTGCGGCGGCTGTCAAACGGCGGATGAGGAACGGTGGATCAGTGACTGACGGCTTATACGTCCGTGTCGTTATTTTTCCGTCATTCCGGCCTTGAGCCGGAATCCAGCCACGGCGCGTCTGCGCCGTGAGAAGAGTCTTTCGCGATCAAGGACTTGATCGCGCTGGACCCCGGATCAAGTCCGGGGTGACGATGCTGGGTTTATGCCCGTACCCTCAATCACGCCGCTTCCTGCACCAGATGCCCAGCTGAAACCTCGCGGTAATGGCGCTGCGGCGGCACATAATCCACCGGTCGGATCGGGCTTTTGATCTCGTCGGTCGCCATATTGCGCCGGATCTGCCGCCGCGCCGGGTCCGGCACCGGAACGGCGGACATCAGCTTTTTCGTATAGGGATGCTGCGGATTGTCGAAAACCGCCGCACGCGGGCCGATCTCGACGATCTCGCCAAGATACATCACCGCCACACGATGACTGACGCGCTCCACCACCGCCATATCATGGCTGATGAACAGGAAAGCGAGGTTGAGGCTCTGTTGCAGGTCGAGCAGCAGGTTGCAGACCTGCGCCTTGATCGAGACATCGAGCGCAGAGACCGCCTCGTCGGCGACGATGACCTTGGGATCGAGCATCAGCGAGCGGGCAATGGCGATGCGCTGGCGCTGGCCGCCGGAGAACTCATGCGGAAAACGCCGCATCATATCCGGGTTGAGACCAACCTTTTCCATCAGGTCTGCCGCCTTTTCGCGCGCCTGCTGCTTGGTTCCTAGGCGATGCTCGATAAAGGGTTCCATGATCGCCGTGCCGATGCTCATGCGCGGATCGAGCGATGCGAAGGGGTCCTGAAAGATCATCTGCACGCTGCGGCGCATGGTGCGCAGCGTCGTCTTGTCGAGCTTCAGCACCTCGTAACCGTCAAGCATGACATTGCCGGATGTCGGTTCGATCAGCCGGGTGATCGACCGCCCCGTCGTGGATTTGCCGCAACCGGATTCACCGACCAGCGACAGCGTCTCGCCCTCGGCCAGATCGAAGGAGACTTTTTCCACCGCATGTACGGCGCCGGATTTACGGCCGAAAAGACCGGAGCGGATATCGAAACGGGTCGTCAGGTCCCTGACCGAGAGAATGGGCGTGCGGCCGCCGGAAACAGTGTCCTTGACCTCGACCACAGGCTGGCTCTCGCCGGTCTTGATATCGATGATCGGGAAACGCGCCGGGAGCGCCCTTTCCTTCATCGAACCGAGCTTCGGCACCGCCGAAAGCAAAGCACGCGTATAGGGATGGTGGCCGCGATGGAAGATATCGTCGGTGGTGCCGGTTTCCACGACATCACCACGGAACATGACGATGGTACGGTCCGCCACTTCCGCCACCACACCCATATCATGGGTGATGAACAGGACCGACATGCCCTCCTCTTCCTGCAATTGCTTGATGAGGTCGAGAATCTGGCCCTGGATGGTCACATCCAGCGCCGTTGTGGGCTCGTCGGCGATCAGCAGCTTCGGTTTGGAGGCGAGCGCCATGGCGATCATCACGCGCTGGCGCATGCCGCCTGAAAACTGGTGCGGATAATCGTCGAAACGGTTCTTCGCATTGGGAATACGAACCTTCTCCAGCAGACGGATGACCTCAGCCTTGGCGGCCGACGAGGAAATATCCTGATGCACGGTCAACGCTTCGGCGATCTGCTTGCCGATCGGGAAGATCGGATTGAGGCTAGTCATCGGTTCCTGGAAGATCATCGAAATGTCCTTGCCGCGAACCTTGCGCATCTCTTCTTCCGGCAGCGCCAGCAGGTCGCGCCCGCCGAGCATGACCTTGCCTTCGATGCGGCTCGTCTTTTTATCGAGCAGGCGCATGATGGAGAGCGAGGTGACGCTTTTGCCCGAGCCGCTCTCACCGACGATCGCCACCGTTTCGCGCGGCGCGATCTCGAAACTCATATTGCGGACCACGGATTTCCAGCCGCCATCGACGCGGAAGGATGTGGTGAGATTCTGAACCGATAAAACCGGGCTGACTGAACCGCCGGTCTGTTCCATTGATGTCGCCGCCAAAAGCATGCCGATCTCCTGAAAAGCAGAAGGCGGCCACGAGGGCCGCCGGATGTCTTACGCAGCAAGTGCCTTTTCGGCCATCGAAACCCAGTAGCTGATGCCGTAAGGCAGCGCATCGTCGTTGAAATCATAGGCCGCATTATGCAGCCCGGCGGTATCGCCATTGCCGATGAAGATGAAGGCGCCGGGGCGGGCTTCCAGCATGTAGGAGAAATCCTCGGCACCCATATGCGGGTTGGGATTGGTGTTGACGGCGTTCGCACCCGCCACGCCCATGGCCACGCCGGTCGCAAATTCAGTCTCATCACTGTGGTTGAAGGTGACGGGATAACCGCGATGATATTTCACCTCTACGGTCGCGCCATGCGCCATGGCGGTGGCGGTCGCCACTTCCTTCAGGCGCTTTTCGGCGAAATCGCGGGTTTCCGGCAGCAAAGTGCGCACCGTTCCCGTCAGCGTCACCGCACCGGGAATGACATTGACGGCTGTGCCGCCATGGGTGGTGGCGACGGTGACGACCAGCGATTTCAGCGGGTCCGTCTCCCGCGAGACGATGGATTGCAAAGCGATGATGACATGCGCCGAGGTCAGCACCGGATCGATGGAGAGATGCGGGGCGGCCGCATGGCTGCCCTTGCCGGTGATGACGATCTCGAAACTATCCGCCGCCGCCATGGTCGAACCCTTGCGGATGGCGAATTGCCCGACGGGAATGCCCGGCTCGTTATGCATGCCATAGACCTGCGAGATGCCGAATTTCTCCATCATGCCGTCATTCAACATGGCGAGCGCACCCGCACCGCCCTCTTCGGCGGGTTGGAAGATCACGGCCACGGAACCCTTGAAATTGCGGGTCTCGGCCAGATATTGCGCCGCACCCAGAAGCATGGCGGTGTGCCCGTCATGGCCACAGGAATGGGCCTTGCCCGGCGTCTTCGAAGCCCAGGGCTTGCCGCTGGTCTCGAGGATCGGCAGCGCATCCATGTCGGAGCGGAAACCGATGGTCGGGCCATCGCCATGGCGGCCCTTGATGATGCCGACCACACCGGTCTTGCCGATGCCGGTCTCGACTGCGTCGCAGCCGAAGGATTTCAGTTTTTCGGCTACGAATTTCGATGTTTCGTAGACATCGTAGAGCAGTTCCGGGTGTTCATGCAGATGGCGCCTCCAGCCGGCAACTTCTTCCTGCATTTCAGCCACACGGTTCAATATCGGCATTCTCTTTTTCCCTTTTTTGTTCCCCGCCGGGTTGTCGGACGCCATATTGCGTCTGGAATTTCTCGTTTTGCAAGCATGAATTTTGCTGCATGAGCGAAAAATAGGCCGAAAGCCGAATGGCTCAAATTTTGTTCATCAATAAGAGTTTGGGGCTTGCTTTTCAAAAAAACTGACAATAGCATCATCTGGAATGGAGGAGTATTCCTTAGCAAAGTCAAATACTTATAATAAAAGACCTTGCATATGACGACAGGAAAAGCGTCAAACATTCAAACAGATAAAATCCAAAAAGGGGAAAAACCACGATGAAGAAGCGCAGCGTTCTCTTTGCCAGCACGGTGGCGGCCATGGCTCTCGCAGGCTCTGCCGCCCATGCCGAGCGCGGCAGTGACGGCGAACTGAAAATCCTGTTCTGGCAGGCCGTATCGACACTTAACCCTTACCTTTCCGCTGGCACGAAGGAAGTCTACAGCTCGTCCATGGTGATTGAGCCGCTGGCGCGTTACGACGAAAAGGGCGAACTGGTGCCGATGCTGGTCACCGAAATTCCGACGATCGACAATGGCGGCGTCGCGAAGGATCTGCTCAGCATGACCTGGAAGCTGAAAAGCGACGTGAAATGGTCGGATGGCACACCGTTCACCGCCGAGGACGTCATTTTCACCTGGAAATATTGCCTCGCACCGGATGGCGGCTGCGCACAGGCGGCGCAATATGAGGGCGTAAAAAATGTCGAGGCCGTCGACGCCCACACCGTCAAGATCAGCTTCACCGAACCGAAACCTTACCCCTATTCCGCATTCGTCGGCGCACAGTCGCCGGTCATCCAGAAGAAGCAGTTTGAAAACTGCGTCGGCGCTGCCGCACCCGGCTGCACATCCGCCAATTTCGGTCCCATCGGCACCGGCCCCTTCGTGGTCAAGGATTTCAAGCCGAATGACGTGATCAGCTTCGTCGCCAACACCAATTATCGCGACCCCGCCAAGCCGGCCTTCGCCACGGCGACCCTGAAGGGCGGCGGCGATGCCGCTTCCGCCGCGCGCGCCGTGCTGGAAACCGGCGAATTCGACTATGCCTGGAACATGCAGGTGGAGCCGGAAATCCTCGCCACCATGGTGGCCGCCGGCAAGGGTAAGCTGGAAACCGCCTTCGGCACCCAGGTCGAGCGTATCAATCTCAACTGGTACAATCCCGATCCTTCGCTGGGCGACAAGCGCTCCACCAAGCAGGGCGGCCCGCACCCGGCCCTTTCCGATCCCGCCGTGCGCCGTGCATTGTCGCTCGCCATCGACCGCGATATCATCGACGAAGCGGGTTATGGCGAAGCGGGCAAGCCGACCTGCAACATCGTGCCGGCTCCGGAAGCCTTCGCTTCCACCAAGAATGACAGCTGGTGCCTGAAGCAGGATGTGGAAGGCGCAAACAAGCTGCTGGACGATGCCGGCTGGGTGAAGGGTGGCGATGGCATCCGCGCCAAGGATGGCGTGAAGCTCTCTTTCCTCTACCAGACCTCCACCAACTCGGTTCGCCAGGCCACACAGGAACTGGTGAAGGACATGTGGTCGCAGATCGGCGTTGCCTCCGAACTGCGCAATGTCAGCGCCTCGGTCTTCTTCGGCGGCGATCCGGCAAGCCCGGATACCTTCCAGAAGTTCTATGCCGACGTCGAAATGTACACCAACAACTTCGACGGCACGGACCCGGAAAAATATCTGGCGGAGTGGCTGTGCGACAAAATCCCGGCCCCTGAAAATGGCTGGCAGGGCCAGAACATTCCGCGTTATTGCAACCCGGAATTCGACAAGCTGGTGGGTGACCTCTCCAAGACCGCCGACCTTGCCAAGCGCGGAGAGATTTCCAAGCAGCTCAATGACATGCTGACGGAGGAAGGTGCGCATATTCCACTCATCCACCGCGGCAGCGTTTCCTCGCATTCGCTGACGCTGGAAGGCGTTCGCATGAATGCCTGGGATTCGGAACTCTGGAACGTCGCGGACTGGTCCCGCAAGAAGTAACACGCAGATGCGCCGGCCTCTTTGCAAGGGGCCGGCCTTCTGCATGCCCCTGGACCATGATCTGAAGACACATTTGCCGCGCCAAGGCGAAAACGTTCCCAATTTTCGTCCGGCCGCGCTCTGGGTCTGGAGAGTTTCAGATGTTTACCTTTACGCTCCGGCGGCTTGCCTTTGCCGTACCGACGTTGCTCGTCATCAGCTTCGTCATCTTCGCGCTGCTCGATCTTGCGCCTAACGACCCGACCGGCGACCTGCCGCTGACCATACCGCCTGAAGTGCGCGAGCAGATCCGCGCCTCGCTTGGCCTCGACCAGCCCTTCTTCATCCGTTACCTGATGTGGCTGCAGCAGTTCTTCATCAACGAACCTTTGAACCTCTTCGAAAAGCTGACCGGCTGGCAGATCGGCGATGGCAGCCGCATGCGGGTGCTTTCCTGGGCCACCCGCAGCCCGGTGGTTGATCTCGTCATTCAGCGCATGCCGCAGACGCTGTGGGTGGTGGGCCTCGCCTATCTCTTCGGCGCGTTGCTGGCGATCCCGATCGGCGTCATCTCCGCCTATAAGCAATATTCGATCTTCGACCAGATCGGCACCTTCGTTTCCATGGTCGGTTATTCGGTTCCGACCTTCTTCACCGGCGTGCTGCTGGTCGTCATCTTCAGCTCCTATCTGCAATGGTTCCCTTCTGTTTACGACACCAATCTGAGGGTCTCGGACTGGGCAAGCTTCGTGGCGCAGGTGAAGCAGATGTTTCTGCCGGTGCTGGTGCTGACGCTCTACAATGTCTCGCAGATCAGCCGCTTCGTGCGCGCCTCCATGCTCGATAATCTGCATCAGGATTATGTGCGCACCGCGCGGGCAAAAGGCGTGAAGGAAAAATCCGTCCTGCTCGTCCATGTGCTGCGCAACAGCCTGATCCCTGTTGTGACCGTGATTGCACTCGGCGTGCCGACCATCTTTTCCGGCGCCATCATCACCGAGCAAATCTTCCGCGTGAACGGGCTTGGCCAATTGCTGATAACAGCGGTTCAGGGCGCGGATATTCCGCTGGTGCAGACGCTGACCTTCATTTTCGCGGTGCTGATCGTGCTCTTCAACCTGATTGCCGACGTGTTGTACGGCATTCTCGACCCGAGGATCCGCTATGACTGACGCCACCATCGCAGCGCCGACGGTTGCGGCCACCCCCACGCAATCCGCCCTTGCCGATATCTGGAAACAGTTCCGCGTTCACAAGGGCGGGGTGGCCGGGCTCTTCGTCTTCGTCTTCATCCTGCTTGCGGTCTATGTCGGCCCCTATATCCACACCGTCGCGCCGAACGCCATCAATGTGAAGGAACGCAACCAGTGGCCATCGCTTGCGCATCCCTTCGGCACCGACAATCTCGGCAAGGACATGCTGGCGCAGGTGCTGGCCGGCGGGCGCATCTCGCTTGCCGTCGGCATCACCGCCATGCTGCTGGCGCTGTTTCTCGGCACGCTGGTGGGGGTGCTGTCAGGTTATTTCCGCAGGCTCGACGGGCCGCTGATGCGGCTGACCGACCTGTTCCTCGCCCTGCCACTTCTGCCGCTGCTGCTCGTCATCCTGATGCTGTTTCGCGATACCTTGCGCGCGGCCTTCGGTCCGGAAACCGGCATCTTCATCCTGATCGTCTTCGTGATCGGGATAACCAGCTGGATGCACACCGCCCGTATCGTGCGCGGCGATGTGCTGACGATCAAAAGCCAGGAATTCATCATGGCGGCGAAATCGAGCGGCATGCGCGAATATCGCATCATTCTGAGGCACATCCTGCCGAATGTGCTGAGTTCGATCATGGTCTCGGCCACGCTCGGTATTGCCGCCGCCATCATCACGGAATCGGCGCTCTCCTTCCTCGGTCTCGGCTTCCCCTCCGACTTTCCGACCTGGGGACGGCTGCTGTTCGATGGTGCCAACTTCCTGCAACTGACGCCGTCACGTGTGTTGTGGCCGGGGCTGGCGATTTCACTGACGGTTCTGAGTGTGAATTACATCGGCGATGCGGTGCGCGATGCGCTCGATCCGCGGGCGCTGAAGAGCTGAGTGCTCCCCTTCCCTCATCCCTGTGCTTGTCACAGGGATCCAGCCAGCCCAAGTCCTTGGGCTGAAAGGACTCTCCCCGTCGCGCAGACGCGCGTCGGCTGGATTCCTGTGACAAGCACAGGAATGAGGTGGAGGGTATCGCGGCACAAAGAGTGGGATGCGCCCTAGTGGTAATTCACCTTCTCCGCATCGAGAATACTGTCCGCATCCAGCGCCGCAATCGGAATATCCGCCCGCGCCGGAATATCGCCGGAAAGCTGCAGCGCGAGATACCGCCCGCAACAGACCCGCAGGAACGAGGTGAAATTACCGAGGTCGTGCCCGGCATCAATCGATTCATTATAAAGCTTGGCGATGAGCTGCACGCTGTTCATGCCATCGCGGCGCGCGATCTCGTCCAGCGTCGTCCAGAAGAAGTTCTCAAGCCGCACACTTGTTACCATGCCGTCGATCCTGAGCGACCGCGTATGGCTTTCCCAAAGCGTGGGGTCTGCCTTGATGAAAAGCTTGCACATGGTTTCCTCCCTCACCACGCCTGAAAGATAGGCGGAAAACGGGGCCGGAAAAAGCCCCGTTTCGCGAGCCTTATTTGCCGAGCACGGCCATGAATTGCGAAAGCCAGGCCGGATGCGCCGGCCATGCGGGCGCCGTCACCAGCTTGCCATCGGTAACGGCCGCATCGATGGCGATATCGGCATAGTTGCCGCCCGCAAGCTCGACCTCGGGACGGCAGGCGGGATAGGCCGAGCAGGTGCGTCCCTTCAACACACCGGCAGCCGCCAGCAATTGCGCACCGTGGCAGACGGCGGCCACCGGCTTGTCGGCCTCGAAGAAATGTTTCACCGCCGAGAGCACATCCGCATTGAGCCGCAGATATTCCGGCGCGCGGCCGCCGGGAATGACCAGCGCATCGTAATCGGCAACCTTTATATCGGCGAAGGTAGCGTTGAGCGCGAAATTATGGCCACGTTTTTCCGAATAGGTCTGGTCGCCCTCGAAATCATGAATAGCAGTGGCAATGGTCTGGCCCGCCTTCTTGCCGGGGCAGACGGCATGAACCGTGTGGCCGACAGCGAGCAGCGTCTGAAACGGCACCATGGTCTCATAATCCTCGGCGAAATCGCCGGTGATCATCAAAATCTTCTTCGGCATGTCTGCTCCTCCCGTTTTCGAATGCCTTTGGGCACCCTAACAGGCAGGATCGAGATGCGGGTATTATGGCAATACTACATGGCCGATAAAGATGGGATCAGCCGGCCTGCGGTGGCTTCGGCCAGCGCCGCACACCACCGCTCCAGTCCTCGAAGGCCCTGGACAGTTTGAGCACGAACAGATCCTCGTAACGGGGACCGACGATCTGCAGGCCGATCGGCATGCCGGATGTCGAAAAGCCGCAATTGATCGAGGATGCCGGCTGTTCCGACATGTTCCACGGCACCGTGAAAGCGATATGTTCAAAGGGTCGCGAGGGGTCATTGGTGGGCGAGGCCCAGTCGGCCGGGTAGGAGACGATGGGATTGGTGGGCGAGATAACCGCATCCACTGTCTGCATCAGCCGCCCGCAGGTCTTGCGCATTTCCATCGTCTGATTGAAACCGAAGACCGCACGGGAACCGCTAACCTCCGCTCCTTTCTCCGCCCATTCAAGGATATAGGGGAGGATCACCGCACGGCGCTCATCGCTCAACGCCGCCATATCGCCCCAGAACTTCGCCCGCCAGAAATCATCCAGCCCGTCCAGCATCTCGCGCGTCAACACTGGCTCAACCGGAATGACGATAGCGCCGGCCGCCTCGAACAGTTTCGCGGCGGAAAGCACGGCATCTCGTACCTCTTCATCCAGCGGCAGGCCGCAGCCGGCATCCAGCATCAGGCCGATCCTCAAACCCTTCACATCGATATCGAGGTCCATCCAGTCTATATTGTTCGGCGGCAGTGATGTGCCGTCGCGCCAGTCGGGCAGCGAAAGCGTCGCCATGGCATAGGCGGCATCAACAACGGTGCGGGTCATCGGCCCGGCGCAGCGGCCGGTATAATAGGGATCGACCGGGATGCGGCCCTGGCTCGGCTTGAAGCCGAAGAGCCCGGTCCACCCGGCCGGGAGCCGCACCGAGCCGCCAATATCCGTGCCGATATGCAGCGTACCATAACCCGCAGCGCCTGCTGAAGCCGCGCCAGCGCTGGAGCCGCCGGGGTTCTGGGTGGGGTCCCACGGGTTGCGGCTGAGCTTGTGGAAGCTGGAAAGGCCTGACGATAACATGCCGTAATCCGGGCAGGTCGTCTTGGCATAGAGGATCGCGCCATCTTCCCGGCATCGGGCTGCCACCGGCGCGTCTTCAGCCGCAGGCACCAGTTCCACCGCCTTTGTGCCAAGGGGCACCGGGTGGCCCTTCGTGGCGATGAGTTCCTTCAGCGAGACCGGAATTCCATCGAGGGCCCCGAGCGTTTCGCCTTTTTGCCAACGTTCCGTCGAGGCCAGCGCCTGCCTGCGAGCATCTTCCGGATCATAGGCGTAAAGCGCGTTCACCACCGGTTCGAAAGCATCGATGCGCACTTCCACGGCCTGCCAATATTCCGATGGCGAGAGTTTCCTCTCCCGGTAAAGCGCCAGAATTTCGAGCGTGTTGAGGTCTATGAGATCGGTCATGGCATCGTCTCGTCAGAAAAACAGGAAATAGGGGCGATATCGGCTTGAAACGGTCAGCTGGTATCGCGCGGGTCGAGCAGGTCACGCAGGCCATCGCCGAGAAGATTGAGGCCGAAGACGGCAAGCGCAATTGCAAGGCCGGGCATGATGGCAAGCCAGGGTGCCGCGCCAAGGTAGGTCTGGGCATCGGCGAGCATTCGCCCCCAGGTGGCGGCGGGTGGCGGCATGCCGAGACCGAGGAATGAAAGGCCCGCTTCCGTCAATATCGCAAGACCGAGCTGGATCGTCACCTGCACGATGATCTGGTTGGAAATATTCGGCACGATATGGAAAAGCGTGATCTTGGCGCGGTTCTGGCCGATGCTGGTGGCGGCGGTTATGTATTCCCGCGCCCATATCTGCAGTGCGGCCCCCAGCGTCAGCCGCGCAAACACCGGCACCATGAAGGTGGCGATGGCAATGATGGCGGTGAAGCGCCCCGTGCCGATGAAAGCGCCGAGCATCATGGCCGAAAGGATGGGCGGCACGGCGAAGATGATATCGCAGACGCGCATGACCACGGTTTCGGTGACACCACGCAGGGCCGCAACCGCAACGCCAATCGCCGTGCCGACAGACGCGCCGATGGCGACGGCGGCGATGGCGGTGGAGAGTGAATTCCACGCGCCGGCCATCAGCATGGACAGCACATCGCGGCCAAAATGATCCGTGCCGAGACCGCCATAAACGAATGGCGATTTCAGCTTCTGGACGATCTGCATCTTGGTCGGCGAAACCGGCGTCCAGACCAGCGACAGAAGGGCAAGGGCAACGAGGAAGGCGGTGACGGCGATGCCGACGACGAAGGCCGGGCGGCGGCGGATAAATCGCATCATCGCGCACCTGCCCGCAGTCTCGGATCGATGAAGAGATAGGCGATGTCGACCACGAAATTCATGATGATGACCAGCGCCGAGAAGAACAGCACGACAGATTGCATGACGACGATGTCGCGCTGGGTCAGCGCCTGATAGGCAAGCCGCCCGAGGCCAGGCAGGTTGAAGACATTCTCGACAAGCACCGCGCCGGCAATCAGAAAGGTGAATTGCAGGCCGATCATGGTGACAACGGGGATCATCGCATTCGGAACCGCATGCCGCCACAGCGCC
Source organism: Agrobacterium sp. OT33 (assembly GCF_017313365.1). Classification (NCBI taxonomy): domain Bacteria; kingdom Pseudomonadati; phylum Pseudomonadota; class Alphaproteobacteria; order Hyphomicrobiales; family Rhizobiaceae; genus Agrobacterium; species Agrobacterium sp. OT33. Next base: position 13,856 of record NZ_JAFLMZ010000008.1, read on the forward strand.
ACCCGCTCGCTCAGGCCCTTGGCGCGGGCGGTGCGCACGAAATCCTCATTCATCACTTCCAGCACGGCGGAACGGCAGACACGGGTGAGAACCCCGGCCTGCGACAGCGCCAGGGCGATTGCCGGCAGCACCAGCGCCACAAGCCCTGCCGAAAAGCTCGGCGTCCAGCCGGGAAAACCACCTGATGGCATCCAGCCGAGCGTGGTGGAAAAAACGATGATGAGCAGCAGCCCGACCCAGAAGCCCGGCACGGCAATGCCCACATGCGAAAACAGCCCGGCCGCAAAATCCAGCGCCCCGTTGCGGTTCCGCGCCGCCGCCACGCCGAGAGGAATGGCAATGGCAACGGACAGGCAAACCGCAAGCAGGGCGAGCGGCAGGGTAACGGCCAGCCGCTCGACAATCAGGCCCGCCACGGGCACGCCATAGGTATAGGATTGCCCGAGATCACCCCGGAAGACACCGGCCAGCCAGTGGAGGTAACGCAGCGGCAGCGGCTGATCGAGGCCCATCTGCTTCTGCAGGGCAGCCAGCGTATCGGGGCTTGCCGAAGTGCCGAGCATGATGGCGGCCGGATCGCCCGGCAGCAGGCCCATGACGACATAGATGATGAGGGAAACGGCAAACAGCGTGATGACGAGACTGACGAGACGCCGGATGAAGACGGCTAACATCTGGCATCTTCTCCTTGCTTCGTTTCACCTGCGGTCGAGCGTCCAGTTATCCTTCTTCCGTCATTCCGGCCCTGAGCCGGAATCCAGCCGACGCGCGTCTGCGCGGCGGAGAGAACCCTTTCAGCCCAAGGGCTTGGGCTGGCTGGATGCCGGACCTGATCCTGCATGACGGAAGAAACGGCTATCGACAAACGTCACTCTTCCCAATGCACATCTGTCAGCACATTCGAGGGAATGGGCTCGTTTTCCCACAGCCCCTTCACCTTCCTGTCCCAGACGCCAAGCTTCGGCATCACGAACAGAAAGAGAGCCGGCACATCTTCGGCGAGGATTTTCTGGGCGTCACCATAAAGCTTTTCCTGCTCCCCGGCATCCGCCGTCTTTTCGACGCTGGCGATGACCTCATTGAAGGTCGGGTTCCTGTAGTTGAAATAATAGGGATCGCGCGAATAGATATCGATATCCATCGGCTCGGCATGGGCGACGATGGTCATGTCGTAATCCGCACCCTTCAGAACATCCGCCACCCATTTGGCCGGAAATTCGGTGGTCTCGATGGTCATCGTCACACCGATTTCTGCCAGCATCGCCTGCAGGATCTGCGAGGTGCGCTGGGCATAGGCCATCTGCGGCGCCTTGATGGTGAAGCTGAAACCATCAGCATAACCCGCTTCGGCAAGCAGCGCCCTCGCCTTGTCGACATCGTAAGGGTGCACCCCTGTCGTATCGATGTAACCGCGGTCATTCGGGGTGTAATGGCTGCCGATGGCCGTGCCGAAGCCGGACCATGCACCTTCGATGACAGTGCCACGATCCACCGCCATCATCAGCGCCTGTCGCACGCGCTTGTCGTCAAAGGGTTTGCGGGCATTGTTCATGCCGGCCACGACCTTCAGCTCGGTATTGCCGACGAAGGTGCCGAGGCGCTTGTCGCCATCGAAGGAGGTCATCAGTTCCGGCGCGCCGAATTCCGGGAAGGCATCGATATCGCCGGATTTCAGGGCCGCCGCCTGCGCCTGCGGATCGGACACGAAGCGGAAGGTCGCCCTGTCGAGTTTCACCGCCACGGCCTTGTCCCAATAGGCGGTGTTCTTTTCCAGTTCCACCTTGTCGCCCTTGGCCCAGTTCACGAATTTGAACGGGCCGGTGCCCACAGGCGTGGTACGGTTACCCTCAGCGCTTTTCGGCGCCACCATCACGGAGGCAGGCCAGCCGAGCCAGTAAAGAAGGCTGCCGGCCGGCTGCTTCAGCTTCAGCACCAGCGTTGCGGCATCCGGCGTCTCGATACTGTCGATGGCGGCGAAGAAACGTTTCTGCGGATTGACCGAGCTTTCACCGCGCGCCCGATCCAGCGAAAATTTGGCCACGGCGGAATCGAAAGCCTCGCCATCGTGGAAGGTGACGCCCTTGCGCAGCTTGAATGTGTAGGTCTTGCCGTCAGGCGCAATTTCCCAGCTTTCGGCAAGCTGCGGCTTCACCTTGCCGTCGCGGTCGATCGTCACCAGGCCTTCAAAGACATTCTGCCAGGTTACCTGGCCGATGGCGACGGGAGCGGCAATGGTCGGATCGAGACCGGCCGGCTCAACGGCCATGCCAAGCGTCAGCGCGTTTTTCGGCGCGGCCTCGGCAACCGTTGCCGAAAGCGGCAGCCAGAGCGCCGTGCCCAATGCGAGGGTCAGCGCGGTGCGGCGCGAAAGCGTTGCCGCCTGCGAAAGATAAGTGCGTGGCATCCTTAGTCCCCTGTCTGGCGGCCGGGGCATTTTTGCCCTTCCGAAGACCACCCGTTGCAAAAAGAGTGTCATGTTGCAGGCGCACACACAATCTCGATTTTTGTGTGCTCCGTGTAGCTGAAATGGCTACACGGAAATGCAGATGGAAATCAACCTTCCGGGCAGATCGCCAGCCGTCTCGCTTACCCCGCCGTCGCCTCGCGCATGAAGCGCTCGATGAAATCGGCAAGCTTTGAAGCAGCGAAGGACAATTGCCGATCCGGGGCAACACAGAGATCGATCTGGGTGTGGATACCCTTCTTGCCGGCCAGCGGAACGGCGACCATCTGGCCGCTGCGGATTTCCCGCGCCACCGAAAGCGCCGGCAACAGCGTGGCGGCGGCATGGCCCAGCACCAGCTCCTTCAGCATTTCCAGAGAGCTGGTGATGAAGACGGGATCAAGCTCGATGCCGGCATCGGCAAACAGCGTGTCGAATGCCTGCCGCGCGGCAAAACTCTTGTCCGGCAGGGCAAGCGGCAGCCCGGCCAGTTCCTTCAGAGAGACTTCCGGTTGGGCGGCGAGCGCGTGACCGGCCGGGAAGATGACATCATAGCTGATGCGGGTGCGCGAACGCACCTTCACACCCGAAAGCTTCGGCGCGAACAGGCTGACGACCAGATCGGCCTCCGCCGCGCCCAATGCCTCCATCGCCTGCCGGGCGCTGGTAATATGCACCTCGAAACGCAGTTTTGGGTATTTCAGGCTGAACTGCGCCAGCACCGGCGCCAGAAGGTTGGCCACCGTCGCGCCATTGGCATAGACCGTGACGCGGCCGCGCTGCAGCCCTTTCAGGTCATCGATCAGCTGGTGAACATGGTCGAGTTCGCGCAGCGTCTTGCCGGCGCGGGCAGCGAGCAGTTCACCTGCCGCCGTCAACTTCACGCCACGGCTGGATCGCTCCACCAGTGGCGAGCCGAAATAATATTCGAGATTTTCGATCTGCCGGCTGACCGCCGTTGGCGCCACATTCAGGTTTTCCGCCGCGGCGCGCATGGAATTGGTGCGGACCAGTTCGTCGAAATACATCAATGCGCGCAGTTGCATGGGGTGGAGACCTTGTTCGGGTGGGCCGGTGTGGCGGGCCAGCATATCATCGTGGCGGCGCGAGAGAATACTTCACCCGGAAAGATCGCTTGTGAAAGCAAAGCTCGCCGCTTGTTTCTTCTCCCCGCCGGGGAGAAGGTGGCGCGCAGCGACGGATGAGGGGGCGACGGTGGAGAGATGCGGAGAGCTTGTCCCCTCATCCGCCCCGTTCGGGGCATCTTCTCCCACCGGGGAGAAAAAACGGGCGGCAGCGTCGCACTCCTCAAGCGCGTTTGAAACCCTCGCTCGCCACCAGCAGCTGCCTTGTATAATCCGCGCTGAACTCGCGGCTTTCCAGCGCTTCCGCCTCCAGCATTTCCACCACCTTGCCGCTTTTCATCACCGCGAGCCGATCACACATATGGCTGATGACGCCGAGATCGTGGCTGACCATGACGAAGGTAAGGTTACGGTCCTTGCGGGCCTGTTCCAGAAGGTTGAGGATTTCGGCCTGAATAGAGGCGTCAAGCGCCGAGGTCGGTTCGTCCAGCAGCAGGATTTTCGGCTCGACGATCAGCGCACGCGCAATGGCGATGCGCTGGCGCTGGCCACCGGAAAGCTGGTGCGAATAGCGGAAGCGGAAGCCGGAACCGAGGCCCACCTCGTCCAGCGCCCGGGCAATGCGCTGCTCGCGATTGTCGAGACCGTGGATGACCAGCGGCTCAAGCAGCAGCGCATCCACCGTCTGGCGCGGGTGAAGGGAACCATAGGGGTCCTGAAACACCATCTGCACGTCGCTATAGAAGCTCTTGTCCCGGCGCTTGCCGGCATAGGAGCGTCCGGCCACCGTCAAGGAGCCTTCATCGAAATGGTTGAGGCCGGCAATGGCGCGCAGCAGCGTCGATTTGCCGGAACCGGACTCGCCGACAATACCGAAAGATTCGCCCTCGGCCACATCGATGCTGACGCTGTCGAGCGCGATGTAACCGTCGAAATCCACCACCATGTCGCGGACGGAAAGAACTGAACTCATGCGCGCCACTCCGGCTTGCGTTCCAGAACCGGCAGCGGATGCCGGTGGCCACCGATTTCCGGCAGGCAGTTCAGCAGGCCCTGCGTATAGGGGTGTTTGGCTTCCTTCAGATTGGCGGAAGACAGCTCCTCCACCACCTTGCCGGCATACATGACAAGAACACGGTCGCAGAAGGAGGAGACGAGCCTGAGATCGTGACTGACGAAGATCAGCCCCATGCCACGGTCGCGCACCAGCTTGTCGAGAATATCGAGTACTTCCAGCTGAACCGTCACGTCGAGCGCCGAAGTCGGTTCGTCGGCGATCAGCAACTCCGGGCCGCAGACCAGCATCATGGCAATCATGACGCGCTGGCCCATGCCGCCGGACACCTCGTGCGGGTAAAGATCGAACACGCGTTCCGGGTCGCGGATCTGCACGGCCTCAAGCATCACTAGCGTGCGCTGGCGCGCCTCGCCGCTGCCGATCTTTTCGTGGGTCCGCAAGGTTTCCATGATCTGGCGGCCGATGGTCATCACCGGGTTCAGCGAATATTTCGGGTCCTGCAGGATCATGGCCATGCGCTTGCCGCGCATGATCCGCCGTTCCTTTGCAGACGCCTTGAGCAGATCGATATCACCGAAGCGCAGCGCATCCGCCTCGATGCGTGCGCTTTTCGGGGTCAGCCCCATGATGGCGCGGCCCGTCTGCGACTTGCCTGAGCCGGATTCACCAACGATACCGAGGCGTTCGCGCCCAAGCGTGAACGAAACGCCGCGCACCGCCTCCACCAGCCCGGTGCGGGTGGGGAAAGACACGCGGAGATTCTGAACGGTCAGAAGCGGCACACTCATTGGCCCGCCTCCTTGGGGTCCAGCGCATCGCGCAGACCGTCGCCCAGCAGGTTGAAACCGAGGCTGACGATGAGGATCGCCACGCCCGGCATGGCCGCAACCCACCATTGATCGAGGATGAAGCGGCGGCCCGACGCGATCATCGCCCCCCATTCCGGCAGCGGCGGTTGGGCGCCAAGACCGAGGAAACCGAGACCGGCAGCGGTGAGGATGATGCCCGCCATATCCAGCGTCACACGCACGATGAGCGACGACAGGCAGAGCGGCATGACGTGTTTCAAGACGATGCGGAAGGGCGACGCGCCCATGAGCTTGACCGCAGCGATGAAATCGGAATTGCGGAAGGTCATGGTTTCGGCGCGGGCGATGCGCGCATAGGGCGGCCATGAGGTGAGCGCGATGGCGAGCACCGCATTCTCGATGCCCGGCCCGAGTGCTGCGACCAGCGCCAGCGCCAGAACGAGCTTCGGAAAGGCAAGGAAGATATCGGTGATCCGCATCAGGACCGCATCCACCCAGCCGCCGGCATAACCGGAAACCGTGCCGACGATGAGGCCGACGGGCGCTGCGATGATGGCGACCAAAAGCACCACGAACAGCGTCAGCCGCGAACCGTGGATGAGGCGCGAGAGAATATCGCGGCCCTGATCGTCAGTGCCGAGCAGGTAACCTTCCGTGCCGGGCGGCAAAAGCCGCGCATTGCGCAGGTCGCCCTGCACAGGGTTATGCGGGGCCAGCACATCGGCAAACAGCGCAACGAACAGCAGCGCGATGATGATGGCCAGCCCAAGCAGCGCCAGCCGGTTTTCCGAAAACCGCCGCCAGATGACATAAGCGCGGCCAAGCCGTGCCTGCTTGCGCGAGGCCGGTCGGTCGGAGAGCAGCCATTCGCGGCTATAGGGTTTGATCGTATCTGTCGAAATCGTCATCGGCTGCGCGTCCTTGGATCGAGCGTCCGGTAAAGCAGATCGGAGAAGAGATTGATGCCGACGAAAATGGCGCCGATCACGATCGTGCCGCCGAGAACGGCATTCATATCCGCATTCTGCAGGGAATTGGTGATGTAGAGGCCGAGCCCCGGCCAGGCGAAGATGGTTTCGGTCAACACCGAACCTTCGAGCAGACCGGCATAGGAGAGCGCAATCACGGTCACCAGCGGCACGGCGGCATTACGCAGCGCGTGGAACCAGATGATGCGGGTTTCCGAAAGCCCCTTGGCGCGGGCCGCGACGATATATTCCTGGGCGAGCTCGTTCAGCATGAAGGAGCGCGTCATGCGGCTGATATAGGCCAGCGAAAAATAACCGAGCAGAGAGGCGGGCAGGATGATGTGGCGGAAGAGATCCCACAACACGTCCCATTGCCGCTGCCAGATCGCATCGATCAGGAAGAAACCCGTGACCGGCGTGAAAGTGAATTCATAGACGATATCCATGCGGCCGGGATAAGCGACCCATTGCAGCCGAGCGTAAAAGACGAGCAGCGCGAGCAGGCCGAGCCAGAAGATCGGCACGGAATAGCCGATGAGGCCGATGACGCGCACGATCTGGTCGGCGATGCTGCCGCGCTTGACGGCGGCAAGCACGCCGAGCGGAATGCCGAAGACGGCGCCGATGACCGTGCCGATCGTGGCAAGCTCGATCGTTGCCGGAAACACCCGCTTGATGTCCTCCATGACAGGATTGGTGGTGAGGACGGAGGTGCCGAAATCGCCCGAAAGCGCCTGTTTCAGATAAAGGAAAAACTGCTGCCATAGCGGCAGGTTGAGGCCGAGCTGCTCACGCACCCGCTCGACCACATGTGCGGGCGCACGGTCACCGACGATCGCCAGTGCGGGATCGATCGGCACGACGCGGCCAATGAAAAATGTGACCGCCATCAGCCCCAGAAAGGTGGTGATGACGGTGACGGCGAAGCCGAGAACGGCTTTCACGCGGGCATTGGCACGGCGTTTGCCGTGCCTCGCCCTGCTGTTTGCTTCAACCATGCTCAAGAGACCGATCCTTCCGGATCATTCCTTGGAGATGGTGTAGACGTAGTTGGTGTCGAAGCTCGGGCCGAGCTTCAGGCCCTTCAGCTTGGCGGAATATCCGGCCACTTCGGTCTGCTGGAAGATGATGACGAAGGGACCCTTTGCCAGAACTTCCTTCTGCAGGTTTTCATAGATGGCGGCACGCTTGGCGTTGTCCTTCTCCAAAAGTGCCGACTGGGTTTCCTTGGTCAGATCAGGAACGTCCCAGGCATTGCGCCATGCGAGCGTCTTGTTCTTGCCCTCATCGGAATTGTCGTAGTTGATGGTGAAGGTTTCCGCATTCGAGTTCGGGTCGAAATAGTCCGAACCCCACTGACCGATGTAGATATCATGGGTGCGGGCGCGGTATTTGGTCAGCGTCTGCTTGCCGTCACCCGGAATGATTTCCAGCTTGATGCCGGCCTGCGCCAGCGTCTGCTGCACGCTTTCGGCAATGCCGGTCACCGGCTGGGTGTTGCGCACATCCATGGTCACGGTGAAGCCGTCCTTCAGTCCGGCCTTTTCGAGAAGCTCCTTCGCCTTGGCGACGTCGAGCTTGTAGGGGTTCTCGTCAAGCGCGCCGAGCTGGCCCTTCGGCAGGAAGGTCTGGTGGATTTCGCCGATACCCTTGATGATCGTCGCGCCGATGGCGTCATAGTCGACCAAATATTTGAACGCCTCGATGACCTCTGGCTTCTTCAGGTTCTCGTTCTTCTGGTTGAGGCTGAAGTAATAGACCGTGCCCTTGGGCGCGGAGGTGACGGCAAGGCCTTCCTTCTTGGAAACGGCTTCCATGTCACCCGGCTCGAGGTTACGGGCAACATCGATATCGCCGTTTTCAAGCGCCAGGCGCTGGCCGGAGCTTTCCTTCATGTGGCGATAGACGACGCGCTTCAGCTTCGGCTTCTCACCGTAATAATTCGGATTGGCTTCGAGGATGACGGCCTCGTTGGCCTTCCAGCCAAGAATCTTGTAGGGGCCGGAACCGGCATAACCGGTCTTCAGGAACTCGTTGCCGAAATCCGTGTCGTATTTGTAATCGGCGCTCGGCGTGACCGACTTCGCCTTTTCGGTGATGAGCTTCTTGTCGACCACCGAAGCAACGGTGGCGGTGAGCACGTTCAGCACGAAGCTCGGCGCATAGGGCTTGTCGACCGTCAGCACGAAGGTGTGTTCGTCGGCAGCCTTGGCCTTTTCGTTGACGTTGTCACCGCTGAGGCCGAACTGCGTCAGCAGGAATGCCGGCGACTTGTCGAGCTTCACCGCCCGCTCGAAGGAGAAGGCCACGTCTTCAGCCGTGACCGGGTTGCCGGAGGCGAATTTAAGACCGGATTTCAGCTTGAACGTATAGGTCAGGCCATCCTCGGAGGTCGTCCAGCTCTCCGCCAGATCACCGGTCACCTTGGAAGTGTCGTTGAGATCGATGGAGACGAGCTTGCTATAGGTATTGCCGGTAACTTCGGCGGCAGACAGCTCGAAAGCCTCGCCCGGATCGAGCGTGATGATGTCATCGATGGCGAAACCTTCGACCAGCGTATCGGCCGGGGTGGCAGCGAAAGCGTGCGGCGCCGACAGCATCATCAGCGACAAGGCGGCGCTGGTGCTGAGGATACGCATGGATTTGTTGAGCGATTTGATCATAGGATCTCCCCTTTTGTTATAAGATTGATTTCACTCGTGATTAGCCGTCTTCAGGCCGCCTCGTGCCAGGCCTCGGACAAAACGCGCAGCCAGTTTTCCCGGCATATTTTAGCAAGTTCTCCATCACCGTAGCCCGCCGATTTCAGCGCCGCAACCAGATTGTGGTTGCCGCTGGCATCGGCGATGCCGACGGGTACCGTCGCGCCATCGAAATCCGATCCAAGCGCCACGCAATCGATGCCCATACGCTCCACCATGTAGTCGATATGGCGCACCATGTCGGAAAGCGGCGTATCGGCAATGTCACGCGCATCGGACCTGAGCATGGTCACGGCATAGTTGAGGCCCACCAGCCCGCCGCTTTCCTTGATGGCATCCATCTGCCGGTCGGTGAGATTGCGGGCAACGGGGGTAAGCGCATGCGCGTTGGAATGGCTGGCGATCAGCGGCTGGTTGGTGGTCTTCGCCACATCCCAGAAGCCTTTTTCGGTTATATGCGCGAGATCGATGAGGATGCCGAGCCGGTTGCACTCCTTCACCAGCGCGAAACCGGCATCGGTCAGACCGGGCGCGGTGTCGGGCGACATCGGATAGGAAAAGGGAACGCCGTGGCCGAAGATATTGTGCCGGCTCCAGACCGGGCCAAGCGAGCGCAGGCCGGCGGCGTGAAACACCTCCAGCGCGTCGAGATCGGCGCCGATCGCCTCGCAGCCTTCCATATGCAGCACGGCGGCGAAAATATCCTCGGCGAAGGCCTTGCGGATATCGGCTGTGGAACGGCACAGCCGCCATGCGCCGGCGCGATCGAGCCTGAGCGCGATCGCGGCTTTTTCCATGGCGATGTCGAGTGAGGGTTGACGCTCAAGCGGAGCCGCGAGCGGCGTATCGTAATGGCCGTTCGCATCCGGCTCCTGCAGGATCAGATCGCCTGATGGAATGTAGATGGCGCAGATGCCGCCGCCGAGACCGCCGGCCCTGGCCCGTGGCCCGTCAATATGGCCTTCGCGCGTGCCGTTTTTGAATTCCGCAACCGGATCGGCACCGGCCTTGCTGTTGCGCCACAACCGAAGCAGCACATCATTATGACCGTCGAATACTGCATGCATGGGAAGAAATTCCAGTCATCGGAAAGAACAAACGGGGGTAGGCAGACGCCGGAATGACACCGCGCGCAAGCAAACCGGCGTATTATTCACCGACCGCTATTGTCTGTCGAAGACGATCTTAGGACGATCTCTCCGAGCTTCGCAAGACACAAATTAGGCAGCGGTGAAATTATCACCACTTGCCTTTTGCCGGAACTTGCGCAACGTCAAGCGCGCCAGCCGCCTTCCGTTTTCGTGAGCAGCGGCGTTGAAAAAACGCCCCTCACCCGCTCCGGCCATTCCGGCCCGAAAGCGGCGATTTTTTCCCGCCAGCGATCCGATTGCAGCATGGCCGCACCGATGACGGCGGGCCGAATGCCGGAGGCGGCGAGCAGCGAAAGACCCGATATGATGGAACTGCCGCTGGAGATCACATCATCCACCAGCGCTACGCGCCTGCCCTCGATGAGCGGCAGCATGCGCGGATCGATATAAAGCCGTTTTTCCTGCCTCGTGGTGATGGAGGACATCGGCACCGACAATTCCTCCAGATACCAGAATTTGCGCGAGGTGCCGAGCGGCACGTAACGGGAATGGCCGAGATGCCGGGCAACGGCGGCGGCAAGCGTCAGCCCCAGCGTCGGCAGGCCGATGACGACATCCGGTTTGAAGGGAAGAAGCTTTGCGGCAAGATCGGCCGCCAGCGCCTCGAGCACCTCAAAAGAGGCCTGATTGACGATGAGCGAGGCCAGCGCATGTTCGCCATCCGCCAGCGGCCTTATCGGCAGGCATATCTGCCGGCCGTCATCCAGTGCCGCCGGAAAGAAGGTGGAATGCGGGCCTGCCGTTTCAAAGGTGCGGGGCGGATGTATCTCCTGCCAGAACTCGTGCGGCGCGGCGGGAGACGGGGTGGCAGGCGACGCGGGTGATGGCATCGGTTTTTCCTTTCAGAACCGGGATGGTGCTAGGCGGAGGCGGTTTTCGGCCGCGCCAATCCCGTTCGGCAGATTTGTCATTTCAGCAACCACAGAGACGCTGCGGGTTCATTTCATTGGCTTTTTCCGTTAGGATATTTCCGTTTTCTCCGAAACACGGAAATATCCTAGCTCTTTGTTTTACGCATTTCCGAACGCAAAACCGCTACACACTTTTGCTGGAAATGCTCTAGAAGAGAAAAAAGCAACAGGCATTCGGATGAACCCACCTATGACGCGGGTTTTTCCCATATTCAAGGACAAGCTGCCCATGAGACTGCTGGACCGGATCGGTGAGGACCTGCCATTCCTGACGGAGCTTCGCCACGACCTGCACGCGCATCCCGAACTGGGCTTTGAAGAGGAAAGAACCAGCGCCATCGTCGCCGATCTCCTCGAAAGGGCGGGACTGAAGGTGCATCGCGGTCTCGGCGGCACCGGCGTGGTCGCCACGCTGCAGGTGGGCAACGGCACCCGCAGCATTGGCCTGCGTGCCGACATGGATGCGCTTGCCATGCCTGAGGTTCCCGACCGGCCCTATAAATCGAAATTTCCGGGCAAGATGCATGCCTGCGGCCATGATGGCCACACCGCCATGTTGCTGGGTGCCGCACGTTATCTCGCAAAGACCCGCGATTTTTCCGGCACCGTGCATTTCATTTTCCAGCCGGCCGAAGAAGGCCGCGGCGGCGCGAAAAAGATGGTGGAAGACGGGCTGTTCGACCTGTTCCCCTGCGATGCGGTCTATGGGCTGCACAATATGCCGGGGCTTGGTATCGATGAAATGGCCGTGGTCGAAGGCCCGCAGCTCGCCTCGTCCGACAGCTGGCGCGTCACCTTCAGGGGCATCGGCACCCATGGCGCCAAACCGCATCTCGGCCGCGATCCGGTGACGGCGGCGGGCACCTTCCTTGCTTCGCTGCAAACCATCGTCGGCCGCGTGGTCGATCCGCTGCAGCCCGCCGTGGTCAGCGCCTGTTCAGTGCAAGCGGGCGATCCGAAGGCGCTCAACGTCATTCCCGATCTCGTCGAAATCGGCGGCACGGCGCGTGCCTATGCGCCCGATGTGCGCGACCAGCTGGAAGCCGAAATCGGCAGGCTGGCAAAGGGCACGGCGGCGATGTTCGGCATCGAGGCGGATTATGAATTCATCCGCCGCATTCCGCCCGTCATCAACGAAGCGGAGGCGACAAAACGGGCGCTGAGGGCCGCAAAAACGGTGTTCGGCAACAAAACCCGCACCACCTTCCCGCCCTCGACCGCCGGCGACGACTTCGCCTTCTTCGCGGGCGAAGCCCCCGGCTGCTATGTCTGGCTCGGCAACGGCCCGGCGGTGGATGGCGCGCTGCACCACAACACCTCCTATGACTTCAACGACGCGGCCATCGTGCCGGGCGTCGCTTTCTGGAGCACGCTGGTGGAGCAGGAGCTGGCGGCGGAGTAACGCCCCGCTCGACCGTATGGGTTAAACGCGCCTGGCCTTCAATCGGTCCGGACCGGCCGTGCGCCAGAGCGATAAAGGCTGGCGACGATGCCGGCAAACGCGCAGCTGGCCGTGATGGCCATGATGCCCGGCCAGCCGGCATGGATCCAGAACCAGCCGCCGGCCCAGCCGGTGATGCTTGCCCCACAATAATAAAACAGCAGGTAGAGGGCGGAAGCGTGGCTTTTGGCAGCACCTGCATGGGCGCCGACACCGCTGCTTGCCGCCGAATGGCCAATAAAAAATCCGACCGTGATTGCCGCAATTCCAACCACGATGAGAATGACGCTGGACGCAAATGTCAGCAGGATGCCGGCAAGAATTGTCGAAAAGGCAACGGTCAGCATGATCCGCCGGCTGAAACGGTCGACCAGCGCCCCGCCATAGGAGGATGCGACGATCCCCAGGGCGAAGGTAAGGAAAATCATGCTGACAGCGGTCCGGCCCAGCTCGTAGGGCGGCGCCACCAGACGGAAGGCGCAATAGTTGAAGACGGTGGTGAACACGCTCGTCAACATCGCGCCGACGAAATAGAACCGCCGCAGCTCAGGGTTCTTGAGATGTTGCGCCCATATTCCCAAATGGGTTTTCACCGGCATATGCTGCGGCCGGAAGTTGCGTGACGGCGGAAGCAGCAGGAGAAAGCCGATGGCTGCGACAACACAGACCGCACCCAGCGCATACATCGCCACCTGCCACGAGGTGTAAGCCGAAACCAGCCCCATGCCGACGCGCCCGGCCATGGAACCGAAGGCCGTTCCGCCGACATAAAGCCCCATCGCCTTGCCGAGGCTGGAAGGTTCGATCTCCTCTGCGAGATAGGCCATGGCGACGGCCGGAACGCCACCGAGAACGAAGCCTTCCAGCGCCCTGGCGGCAAGAAGCCACAACCAGCCCTGCGTGCTCGCCGCAATGATATTGGCGATGGCGGCCATCATCATCGACACGAACATCAGGTTTCTGCGGGTGAAAAGCTGCGCAAAAGCGCCGCTGAGAAGGATGGCGAAAGCAAGCGTGCCCGTCGTCAGGGACAGGGCGAGCGACGCGGTCGCAGGGTTGATGCCGAATTCCGCCGGGAATTCCGGCAGAAGCGGCTGAACGCAGTAGATCAACGAGAAGCTGGCAAAGCCGGCGAGAAAAAGCGCGGCACTCGCCCTGCGAAACTGGCGGCTTCCATGTCTGATCCAGAGCACGTCAGGCGGGTCCGCCGTCATGACGATCGGTGGCGTGAAATCCTGTCTGTTGAGCTGGCGCATCGGCTTGTCCTTTTCGCCACCAGCTATAGCGCAGCCCTGACTTTCATTCTAATATATGGAATGCGCGAATGTTATATCTGGATCTAATATCATGGAACTGCGGCACATCCGTTATTTTCTGGCCATCGCCAGTGAGGGCAGCTTCACACGGGCAGCGGAGCAGCTCGGCATCGCCCAGCCGCCGCTAAGCCAGCAGATAAAACTTCTGGAGCAGGAAATCGGCGTGCGGCTGTTCCGGCGTCTCGCACATGGGGCGGAGCTGACATCGGCGGGGCAGGCTTTTCGCACCGCCGTCAGCCATATTCCGCATCAGGTGAGCGAAGGCGTCAGGCTTGCGCGAAGGGCAGCGGCCGGCGAGACCGGCATATTGAGAATAGGCGTTACCGGCACGGCGGCGCTCAACCCTCTCGTCCCGGCATGCATACGCGCCTACAGAAACAAATATCCCGACGTCGAGCTTCAGGTGATGGAGGCAAACGCCCTGTTGCTGACGCCGGCCCTGCTCGAAGACCGGCTGGACGTGGCGCTTCTGCGACCGTCCCAGTCCGATCCCGAGGCGCTATACGAGGAAGTGCTTGCCGACGAACCGCTTCTGGTGGCGCTGCCTGTGTCGCATCCCCTCGCCCGGCGCGGCACCATGATCGACCTTCCGGAATTGCGTGACGACCCGTTTATCCTCACCCCGCGCAGCATCGGGACCAGCCTTCACGATGCATCGATAAAGGCCTGCGAGGATGCCGGCTTCACACCCCGCCTGGGGCCGGCCGCACCCCATATCGTCTCCATCCTGTCGCTGGTCGCGGCCGAACTCGGCGTCTCCCTCGTTCCGGAATCCGTGGCGCAGGTGAAAATGCAGAATATCGTCCTGCTGCCCTCCAGCGGCCCGCCGCCACGGCTTTCCATATCGCTCGCCTACCGGCGCGGAACGACATCCCCCGTGGTGAAGAACTTCGTGGTCGCAGCCCGCACTGCCGCGCGTGAAACACAAGGCCTGCCATTACCGCAGGGCGAGTAACCGCGACGCGGAGAGGCAGGCCGCCCGCTATTTGAGAACGGCGATCACCGGGCTTTCCATCACCCTGCCCGTCAGAACGTCGGCGATACCCATATCCGTCTGGTGGGGGCCGATATTGCAGGCGAGCGTGGCGCCGAAACAGGCCTTGAAGACGAGATAGGGCGGCTGCCATTCCACCACCTTGCCGACGGCTTCGCGCAATTCCTCGAAAGCCCGTGCGACATCTTCAAGCGGCGCATCGGATACAAGGCCGGAGAGCGGCAGCGGGAGCAGCGCGGTAACCTTGCCCTCTGAGGCGACAGCCATGCCGCCGCCCGTGGCGATCACCGCATTGGCGGCGAGTGCCATGTCCTCGGCATTGCCGCCGAAAACGGTGAGGTTGTGACTGTCATGCGAGACCGTGGTGGCAAAGGCGCCGTTCCAGTTTCCCCAGCCAGTGAGGAAGCCGGTTCTGGTGACCGGCCCGGCCCTGCCGTGACGATGGGTGACGGAAATCATCGTCGCGCCTTCGGGCGGAACGACAAAACCGTTCTTCACCTCGGCTTCCGCCTCACCCCATTGCGTGAAGCGCGGGCGGTCGATGGTGGCGAGGCGCACCTTCACGCCTTCGGAGGCAACCCGGAAATCATCGGCTACGCGCAGCGGCAGCTTCATCGAGCCTTCGAGCGCCGCCACATCACAGGCCGGAACATCGACGAGCATTTGTCCGCCTTCCGCAACCACCCTGCCCGAGGCCAGAACGTGGCGGGCGGCAAAACCGCTCAAATCCTCGAAGACGACAATATCGGCGCGACGGCCGGCGGCGATGAGGCCGAGATCGGCACGGCCGAGCCTTTGCGCGGCGTTCAGCGTTGCCGCGCGCAGCGCCCATTCTGGCTTCAGGCCATAACGGACAAGACGGCGCACCACATCGTCAAGCCCACCGCCCTGCAACAGATCGTCAGGGAACACATCGTCGGTGCACAGCGTCACCGTCTGCGGCAGGTGGCCGAGCGCGTTCAGAGCCTCCACGAATTCCGGCAGCAGGTGATCGTGCGAGCCGCGCAGTTCGATGGTCATTCCTGCCCGCAGTTTCGCCATCAGGTCTTCGCCCGAGACCAGTTCATGATCGGAAGAGACGCCCGCCGCCATGAAAGCGTTGAGATCGGCATCCTTCAGGCCGCGTGCATGGCCACAGACCAGCTTTTCCGAGACAAGCCCGGCCTGCACGATGCCGCTCATACGCGGATCGCGCTCGATGACGCCACGCATGTTCATGATTTCCGCAATGCCGCCGATTTCGGGCCATGACAGGAGATCGGCAAGAATGGCGGCGTCGAAATCCGCCCCGCCGCGCTCCAGCCCCGGTGCGGAAGGAACGCAGGAAGGGGCAAGCAGAATGGCGCGCAGGGGCAGGTTCTCGATGGCCTTCGCCGCCCATCGAACACCGTCGACACCATGCACATTGCCGAATTCATGCGGGTCCCAGACGATGGTGGTAACGCCACGGGCAACCACCGCCGCCGCATAGGCGGCCGGTGTGACCATCGAACTTTCGATATGCATGTGCGTATCGATGAGACCGGGCGAGACATAGGCGCCCGCCGCATCGATGGTCCGCGCAGTGTCGCTGCGGCTTGCCGGTTCGTGCACACTGGCGATCAGCGGGCCGACAATGCCGATATCGGCGGCGCGAAGCTCACCCGTCACCACATCGACCAGCGTTCCGCCGGTGACGAGAACATCAAAAGGCGCATCGCCGCGTGCGGCGGCAACCGCACGGATGCGCAGCGCATCATCGGTGAGATCGGCAGGCTCGCGTGTCGTGGGGTTCGCGCTCATCGGGCAGCCTCCTGGCGCAATGCCTCCAGCACAGCCGCCTTCGCGCCCTCCGCTTCAACGGTTTCGGCAAAATGCGCATTAAAGGCTTCAACCTTGCCGGCACGCAGCTCGACCACCGTTCTGCCCCGGGTCAAGGCGGAATGAAGCTCCACATCAATCCGCGCCTGCCGCCAGCCAATGAGGCCGGAGGTGAAGGCAATGGCGGCGACGGGATCATAAAGCGCCATGGCCGCCCTGCCACGGCTGGTGGCAATGCCGATGAAGCCTTCCAGCAGATCGGCGATCAGCCCGGCATTGTTGCCGCCGGCATTACGGATCGGCAGCACATCGTCCGGCGAGGCCATAACCTTGCGGCAGGCGTCCAGATCGACCATGCGCAGCGGCAGTCCGTGGGAAAGCACGATGGCCAGCGCTTCCGGATCGGCAAAGGCGTTGAATTCGGCCGAGGCGGTATGGTTGCCGCTGGTCACGCCGCCCCCCATCCAGGTGAGATCGGAGATTTTTGCGGCAAGATCGGGCCGGGCGAGGCAGAGTGCGGCGATATTGGTAAGCGGTCCAAGCGCGAGTATGCGCTTCTCGCCTGCTCCCTCCAGCCAGTTGCAGAGCGCGGCAAAGGCATCGCTTTTCGGTAAGGCCGGCGCGTCCGGCAGGCTTTGGCCAACGGTCGGAATGCCGCTATCGCCCAGAATACATTGCGCGGTTTCGAGCGCGCCGAGCACCGGCATGGCGCGGCCCTGATGGATCGGCATCGACCAGCCAAAGGCTGAGACGGCTCCGGCGGCATTGCGGCAAACCGCCTGAAGCGTTGCATTGCCGAAGACCAGCGAGATGCCGTCGATGGCAAGGCCTGCCGATTGCACCACCATGATGGCGGCGATATCGTCAAAGCCCATATCGGTATCGATCCACACGCCCATGGTCAGTTGAACACCTTGAGGCTCGCCGCCTTTTCGACCGGCAGATCAAAGGCAAGCGTATCGCCGATCGCGTGGGAGGTCAGGGCGGCGTCCGTTTCCGCCTTGATGGGGCCAAGCGGCGTATCCAGCAGATATTCGCGGCTGTTGCCGGCAAAGGAGGTGCCGCGCACGGTTCCCTGGAAAGGACCTGAACCGAGGGTGACCATGCGCGGCCGCCAGGCCAGTCCGGATGCTGAAAGGACTGGTCCGGGAAGCGGTGTTGTGCCGTTTGCGGTTTTCAACGCGCCGCCTTCCAGCGCGAAGATGTTTTCAAAGCCGACGAAATCCGCCACGAAGGACGAAACCGGCGCGTTGTAGATCTCCTCCGGCGTGCCGATCTGTTCAATCTTGCCGCCCTTCATGACGACAATGCGGTCGGCGAGCGCGAGCGCCTCGATCTGGTCGTGGGTGACGAAGATCATCGTCACGCCGGTTTCCTTCTGCACGCGCTGCAATTCGGTGCGCATTTCAAGGCGCAGGCGGGCATCGAGATTGGAAAGCGGCTCATCGAGCAGCAGCACTTTGGGCTCCATGACCATGGAACGCGCCAGGGCCACGCGCTGCTGCTGGCCGCCTGATAGTTCCGCCGGCTTGCGCGAGGCGAAGTTCGACAATCCGACAGACTTCAGGCCGGAGGCGACCTTGTCCTCCAGCGGCTTGCCGCTCATGCCCTTGAGTTTCAGGCCGAAGGCGACGTTTTCGTAAACCGTCAGATGCGGGAAGAGCGCGTAGGACTGGAACACCAGCCCGACGGCGCGCTTGTTGGCGGCCACCCGGGTAATGTCTGCGCCATCGAGATCGATGCTTCCACCCGCCACCGGCATCAGCCCGGCAATGGCGCGCATCGTCGTGGTCTTGCCGCAGCCGGAAGGCCCGAGAAGCGCGAGCAGCTCTCCCTTGCGGATATCGAGATCGAGGTCCTTGACGGCAACATTGCCGCCATAGGCGAGCGAGACTTTTTTGAGCGAAAGGTAATTTGCGTCAGACATAACGGGAGAACCCCAGAAAACGTTCGGCCATGAAGACGATGCCGATGGAAAGGAAGGCGAGCAGCGAGGAAAGTGCGGCCACGGAAGGATCGAAAACGATTTCCATATAACCCAGCATGTCGATGGGCAGCGTGCGCACGCCGGGACCGGACAGGAACAGCGATACCGGCACCTGGTTAAAGCTCGTCACGAAACCGAGAATGAAGGCAGAGAGAATGCCGCCGCGAATATTCGGCAGCACCACCCGGAAAAACGCCCCCACCCGCGACGAACCGAGCAGCACCGCAGCCTCCTCAATATCCGAGCGCAGATTGTTGAGGCTGGCCGACACCACCCGCACCGCATAGGGCAGGATGAGCGCGGTGTGGGCAAGAAACAGGGCAAGCGTGATACCGATGCCGAACGGCACCACGAAGTAACGCAGCAGCGCCAGACCGACGATGATGCCGGGCACGATGATGGGCGCGGAAACGATGGTCCGCACCGTTTCGGCAAAGGGCAGCTTGTAGCGCGACATGGCGTAGGAAGCCGGAATGCCGAGGATGAGCGCCGTGAACGTGCCGCCGATGGCAAGGAACATCGACATGGCAAAGCTCTCGCGAAAACTTTCCACGGTGAAGACCTTGGCGATCCATTTCAGCGAAAAGCCCTGCGGCGGAAAGGCGAGCGTATCGCCGGCCGAAAACGAGGCCGCAACAATGATGAGGAACGGCCCGATGAGGAAACCGACAACGAGGAGAAGCGTGAGCGGAATGAAGAGCTGCCGGGTCATTTCTTGTTCCTTGCGGTGGCGATGCGCTTCAGCAGGATATTGGCGGCAAAGCTCATGACGATCAGGATGAAGGCGATGACGCTGGCGGCGACGAAATTGTTGGAAACCGTGACCTGCTGGTAAAGCAGGGTTTCCAGCATCAGCACCTTGGAACCGCCGAGGATGGCCGGCGTGATATAGGCCGTCAGCGAACCGGTGAAGACCAGCGTGCCGCCGACGACCAGCCCTTCCTTGGTGAGCGGCAGGATGACTTTCCAGAACACCTGCAGCCAGCTTGCGCCGAGCACGCGGGCAGCCGCGATCGTATCCTTCGGCATGTTTTCCAGCGCGCTGATGAGGGAGATGATCATCAGCGGCAGGAACAGTTGCAGAAGGCCGATGAAAACGGCCGTTTCGGAAAACAGGATGCGGATCGGCGCGTCGCTGAGGCCCACCGCCTGCAGCGCCTGATTGATGATGCCGGTTCTGCCGAGAATGACGATCCAGGCATAGGTTCTCGCGACCGGCGAAATCATCAGCGGCAGCACGACGAGATTGACCACATGGCCCTTCTTGCCCGGCGACAGGTTGACGATGGCGAAAGCCGCCGCATAGCCGACCACCGCCGAAACGACGGTGACGAGCGCGCCAAGCTTCAGCGTGCGCAGGAAAACCGTCTGGTTCAGCGGATCGGAGAAGAAATCGGCATAGGCGGACAATGTCCAGCCGTCAGTGGTGCGAAAGCCCTCCGACAGAAGCATGAAGACCGGCACAAGAAAGACCGCCGCCGCAAAAATCGCGGCGGGCAAGGCAAGCGCCAGCGCTTCGGCCCGGTTCTGAAACATGGGTTTATTCCCTGAGCGGCCTGAGGGCCGGTTGTTAAGGCAGCCGGATGCACCGGCCTGCGAAATTGGAAGGTGGAAAAGCGGTCAGGGGACGACCGAACCGCTTTTCCGGGAATGGAGCTGCCCTGACGGACGTTCAATGCCCCATTCCAAAGGGTGAAGGACTTACTGGCCGACCTTGGAATTCCACTCCGACAGCCACTTGTCGCGATTATCGAGCGTCACGTCGGATGGAATGAGCTGCAGGCTGCGGGCGGTTTCATCACCATAGGTGATGTTGTTCGCCACCTCGTCGGATACCTTGACCTGGCTGTTGGTCGGGCTGTCCACCAGCTTTTCGGCCAGCGCCTTCTGGACGTCGGTCGATAGCCAGAAATCCATGAATTGCAGCGCAAGATCCTCGTTCTTGGTGCCCTTCGGCACCACGAGCACGTTCATGCCGCCGGTCTGGCCTTCCTTGGGCGTTGCCCAGGCGAGCGGCAGGTCAAGCTTGGTGAAAGGCGCCCAGGAGAAGCGGCCAATCGGCGCCGCCCAGATTTCTTCCTGCTGCATGAGCTGCACCAGCTGCGAGGATTTGACGTAGAAGGTGACGATATCGTCCTTCTTTTCGCCCACGGCCTCGATGGCGCCGGAAAGATCAGGCGTGTCCTTGCCGATGGCCTTGCCGAGCATATAAAGCGCCGGCGGGCCCTGATTGGTGGTGACATTCGGGAAGGCGACGTGGTCGACAATGCCGTCCTTCAAAAGATCTGCCCAGCTGTCGATCTTCATCTTGTCGGTGCGGTAAACGATCGACGTGGCGTAGAAATTGACGCCGACGCTCATGCCGTCGCCATTCGGATCCTTGGCGATGTCATAGAGCTTTTCGATATTCGGAACCTTGGAAGCATCGATCTTCTGGATCAGATCCTTGCGGGTGGCGGAAAGCGCATCGGCCATGGAGACGATGGCGAGATCGACCACCGGATTGGCCTTGTTGGCCTCCATCTTGGCCAGACGCTCGACGCTGTTGCCGGTCTCGACCACCAGCTTGCAGCCGCATTTCTGCTCAAAGGGCGTATAGACCAGTTCCTTGAATTCATCCTGCGCGAAGGCGTAGACGGAAATCGTCAGCGTCTTGTCCTGGGCCTGCGCCGCTCCCATCGTCAGCATCAGGGCGGTGCCCGATGCAAAAATGATCTTTTTCATGGTGTGAGTTCTCCTGCTGTCGTGTTTTTGGCTTCAATCGCATCATGCTTTGCCTTGCCGGTGGAGCCGCGCATGATCAGCGCCATCGGTACTTTCGAAATATCCGCCGTCACGTCGATGGCGACGCCATTTTCGCCCGCGCCATCGATCGCGCGCAGCAGCGCGCCGACCGCGAGATCGGCGATACGGCCCATATCCATGCGCATGGTCGTCAGCGGCGGGGTAACCACGGCGGAAAAGATGAGATCGTCAAAACCGGTGACGCTCGCCTCTTCCGGCACCTCGATGCCCTCGCGCTGCAATTCGGTGAGCACGCGCAGCGCATGCAGGTCGGAAACGGCCGCAAAGGCGGTGAAACCTTCGGCAACCTTCTCTGCAAGACCAAGCCGGCAGCCCGCGCCACCTGCCTTTTCAATGCCATCTATCCACACCGTCTGTGTCAGGCACGCCTTGCCGAGACCATCGCGAATGCCGCCAAGACGGTCGTTCTGAACGTTGGAATCGCGGTTCTTGCCCACCAGCACCACCTTGCGATGGCCAAGCCCCGCCAGATATTCGCCGACCTGCCGGCCGCCGTCCCAGTGGTCGGCGGCAACAGTATTGCCCGGTGTCGAGGGGCTGTCGATCACCGCGACGGGACAATCGACATCGGAAATGCGGGTGCCGCGCCGGGGAACAATCACCATGCCGTCCACGCCACGCTCGATCAGCCGGTTGATGGCGTCCGTCTGCATGGCGATCTCACCGCGGGAGTCGGCAATCAGCACGCCGTAACCGGCGGTGACCGCCGCCTTTTCAATGGCCTGCGCGATCTGCGGGAAAAGCGGATTGGCGATATCGGGGAGAACCAGCCCCAGAACACCGGTCCTGCCGGTGCGCAGCGCCCTGCCCGCCGAACTCGGCACATAACCCAGTTCGCTCGCCGTCTTGCGGATGCGCTCCACCAGCTCAGGCGAAACACGGCCCTTGCCGGAGAGCGCATTGGACACGGTTGCCGCCGACACGCCGAGTGCCGCTGCGATCGCGCTCAGATTGGTGGCAGGCCGTGACGACGCCATGATGGTCCGGAAGGGCTGATTAAACGTTTAATCACGATAATCGAGCTAGGTCGCCCTGTCGAGTCCTGAGAGTGGCAAAAGGGGCGAAAAGCTGGGCACAAACGTTAAATGCCCGAAAAACGAGCGATTATTTTTACGCAGCTGGCGCGTTGGCTGCCCTGTAGGCCTCAACCTGCCGCACCAGCCAGTCACGAAACAGCACGACCGGCACATGGTTGGCGCGTGAAAGCGGCGCCACGGCATAATAGGAACTGGGGCTTTTGGCCTGATGATCGAAGGCTTTCACCAGTTGCTTCGATTTCAGCTCGTTGTCGATCAGGAAAAGCGGCATCAGCGCCACGCCAAGCCCGGCGATGCAGGCCTGCGCCACGCTGGAGAACTGCTCGAAGCGCATGCCCTGCGGCAGGGCGAGCGAGAGGCCGAGGCTTTCGAACCAGTGGCCCCACGCTCCCGGCCGCGAGGCCATGTGGAGCAATGGCAGGGCGGCGATGTCCTCTCCCTTTTCCACGGGATGAGCGCTGAGGAATTGCGGGCTGCACACCGGCGCGACCATTTCATGCATCAGGAATGTGCTTTCCGCCCCCGGCCAGTCGGCCTGGCCGATATGGATCGCCATATCCAGCTGCTCGCGCTCAAAGTCGAACTGGCCGATGCGGGTGGCGAAATTGATGGTGATTTCGGGGTGGCTCGCCACGAAATCCGGGATACGCGGCAGAAGCCAGCGGGTGCCGAAGGTGGGCAGCATGGCGAGGTTCAGCGTATTGCCATGCGTTTTGGTCATGATCTGCAGGGACGCGGAGCGTATCTCGCCAAGGGCTGCAGCAATGGATTTCGCATAGACCCGCCCTTCGGCCGTCAGCGCCACGCCGCGCGCACCGCGCTCGAAGAGGCGCACGCCAAGCTGTTCTTCCAGTGACATAACCTGCCGGCTGATCGCCCCCTGCGTCAGCGCCAGCTCATCGGCGGCAGCGGAAAAACTGCCGAGCCGCGCCACGGAATCGAAGGCGGCGAGCGCGCTGGTGGAGGGCAGGAGTTTGCGGCTGAGAGACGTCATGAGCCATTACTATATGTAATGCAAAAATGAGTAAACATGGCTTGTGCCATCCGGCTCGAATACGAATAATCCGGCCAGCAAATCCGGAGGCGAAAACGTGAGCGAACGCGCAGCATTCAATTGGCAGGACCCTTTTCTGCTGGAAGACCAACTGACCGACGACGAGCGGATGATCCGCGACAGCGCCGAAGCCTTCGGCAAATCCGAACTGCTGCCACGCATTCAGGAAGCCTATCTTTCCGAGACCACCGAACCGGAACTGTTCCGCCTGATGGGCCGCACCGGCCTGCTCGGCGTTACCCTGCCGGAAGAATATGGCGCGGCCAATGCCAGTTATGTCGCCTATGGTCTCGTCGCCCGCGAGGTGGAGCGGATCGACAGCGGTTACCGCTCGATGATGAGCGTGCAGTCCTCGCTCGTCATTCACCCGATCTTCGCTTACGGCTCGGACGAGCAGAAGAAGAAATACCTGCCCGGCCTCGTTTCCGGCGAGCTGATCGGCTGTTTCGGCCTTACCGAGCCGGATGCCGGCTCCGACCCCGGCGGCATGAAGACCCGCGCGGAAAAGATCGAAGGCGGTTATCGCCTGCGCGGTTCGAAAATGTGGATTTCCAACGCGCCGATCGCCGATGTCTTCGTCGTCTGGGCGAAATCGGAAGCGCATGACAACCAGATCAGGGGCTTCGTGCTGGAAAAGGGCATGAAGGGTCTCTCCGCCCCGAAGATCGGCGGCAAGCTTTCGCTGCGCGCCTCCATCACAGGCGAAATCGTCATGGATGGTGTCGAAGTCGGCGAAGACGCGCTGCTGCCGAATGTTTCCGGCCTCAAAGGCCCGTTCGGCTGCCTCAACCGCGCCCGCTACGGCATTTCCTGGGGTGTGCTGGGCGCCGCTGAAGATTGCTGGTTCCGCGCCCGGCAATATGGCCTCGACCGCAAGCAGTTCGGCAAACCGCTCGCCGGCACGCAGCTTTACCAGAAGAAGCTTGCCGACATGCAGACGGAAATCGCGCTTGGCCTTCAGGCATCGCTGCGCGTCGGCCGGCTGATGGACGAGCATAAAATGGCGCCGGAAATGATTTCCATCGTCAAGCGCAACAATTGCGGCAAGGCGCTGGACATCGCCCGTCAGGCCCGCGACATGCATGGCGGCAACGGCATCCAGATCGAATATCACGTCATGCGCCACGCCCAGAACCTTGAAACGGTCAACACCTATGAGGGCACCCATGACGTCCACGCGCTGATCCTCGGCCGGGCGCAGACCGGCATTCAGGCGTTCTTCTAAGGCTTGTGGACGGAGCGGGAATGGCGTCGATCATAGCAAACGGCGACGTTTCTTCTCACCGTCATTCCGGCCTTGAGCCGGAATGACGGAGGGAGAGTGCATGACGCCCCGGCAAATGTGAGCCAGCCCTCTGAGCCAAGCTCAAATCGTATCATCGGGAGCAATACCCCTTGAAACAGAAAGGCCTCCGAAGATCGCTTCGAAGGCCTTTTTCTTTTCGAGCTCAGGTGACGGCTCAGAACGTGCCGCGCACGCCGATGCCGAACATGCGCGGTTCGGTCATGCTGGCCTCGATGCCGCCAATGCCGCGGTTTTCCTTCATCAGCGTCGGCGCGCGCTCGTCGAAGACGTTCTTGACGTAGGCGTAGAATTCAAGCTCGTCCTGAAGCTTGTAGCTCGCCCGCACATCCGCGATCGTATAGGGATCGATCGCATAAATGGCCTTGTTATCCGTGTCGGAATAATAACCGTCGAGATGGCGCACCTGGCCTGAGACGGTGAACTTGTCCGTCACGTCCCAGCTTGCGCCGACAGTGAAGCTGTAACCCGGCGACTTGGCGAATTCCTTGCCGACATAGGCGGCATTGCTGGAAATCTCGTCGATCTTCGTCTTCAGCAGACCGGCGCTGGCCTTCAGCGTCAGATTGTCGAGAACCCGATAATCCGCGCTGATTTCCAGACCGTAAGCATGGGCCTCTTCGGCATTGACCGTGTAGGATTCGCTGATGCCCGTGGAGACGACGACCGGCACGTTAAACTGGGCATTCTTCATATCCATGTAGAACAGGTTGCCGTTCACCGTCAGCGTATCGTCCAGCAGGCTGGCGCGGGTGAAGAGCTCATAGTTCCAGATGGTTTCCTTGTCGAAGGTGCGCCATTTGCTGGTCGTCAGGTCGAATGCGACGCCGCCGGGATTGTAACCGCGGCTGATCAGGCCGCCCACCGTCCAGTCGTCATTGATGGCATAGGCAAGCGACGCCTTGGGCAGGATTTCCGAGAAGGTTTCGTCATAATCGACCGAGCTGGTGCTGGTGGCACTCAGCGTCCGGTAACCGGAGCGCTGGATCTGGTCCTGCTGGTAACGCAGGCCGCCCGTCAGGGTCCATTGGTCGGTCAGGCGATAGCTCAACTCGCTGAAGAGACCGAGATTGTCCTTGGTATCGTTGAAGCGCGAGGTTCCGCGCAGATAAAGTATCTCGTCGGCTTTCGTATGTGCGTAATAAATACCCGCGACACCGCTCAGCACATCTTCCTGATCGCCGAATGTCACACGCGTCTCGTGGGAGGTGTTCTTCAGGTCGATATCGGCATCACCCGTATTCGCAATGCCGACCCGGCGTTTGGCGATGGACGAGGAGAACTGTGTCTGATTGAACAGTTTCACGCCGTTTTCGAAATCGTAATTGATGTCGAGAATGCCGGTATTGGTGTACTGGCTGAAATTCGGCATCGTTGTGGTGACGTGGTTGAGATCCTCGAAGGGACGCGACGCCGCTTCCTGGCTCGGCCGGTTGGAGGCGTTGTAGGAATAGGTCAGCTTGGTCGAAAGACCGGGGATTTCCGACGGTTCCCACAGAAGCTTGAAGCGACCGTTGAACTCCTTGAAGTTCTGGTCCGTACCCTCATGGGCGAAGGCGGAATTGATGTAGTCGATGAAGGTATCGCGGCCGGAATAATCGATCGCCATGCGCGCCGCCAGCTCATCCTCGATCAGCGGACCGGAAAAGGCGAAGGAACCGCGCTTCTGGTGATAGTTGCCGATTTCCGCCTGATAGCTGGCTTCCGGCGTAAAGGTCGGGTCCTTGGTGTTGACGAGGATCGCGCCGGCAATGGCGTTTGCACCCTGAGAAGTGGTCTGCGGGCCACGGAAGACCTCGATGCTGTCCACGTCCCAGATGGAACTCGCACCATAGATGAACTCGTTATAACCGAGATAATGGCCATCGACATTGATCGTGGCGCGCGGCACCGTGCCGGTGAAGAAGGCGATAGAGCCCGTATTCGGCCCCTGCGTATCCTGTCCGCGAATGATGGGTGCACTGACATTGTCGGTGTAGACGATGTTCGGAATATCCTTGATCGCTTCCGACACGGTCGGGTCGCCGGTCTTTTCCTTTTTGATTTCCTCAGCGGTTTTGACTGACACGGACGATGCCGTGTTCTTCATGTCGCGCGCCACTTTTTCACCGGTCACGACAATCGGCTTCAAGACGGTGGTGCCCGCCGCATCAGCCTGCTGATCCTGACCGAGAACCGGCGTCACAAACATTGTCGCCAGCGTCAGAGCGCTGACCCCGCTCATCAAACGACCGTTAGAACTAAACCCCATCACACACCCCTAATAAACATGAGTATTAAAGTCATATTCAAGTAACGGAAGCGTTATCTGTTTCGCAATAGAGAATGCATTCCGTATTGCGGACAAACAGGGTTCCACAGCGGGATGTGCCATATTTACAACAAAGTTTATCGACCGCCTTTGCCCCGCGTGAAAGGCAACACATCCGAACCACCCGTTTTCCCGCCAGAAATCGATTCCGATTTGTGGGCTGATGCGTTAGGCATGGTCAGGCCATGAACGGGGGGAATCGGCTTGAGCACCATGGATGACGATGCGGACGACCTGCCGGAAAACGAGGGCGAAAAGCGCTCGGCCCTCATCCAGTCCGTATCGATCGCGGCGCGTTTTCTAAATCTCCTCGCCAGATCGGATACGGCGCTGGCACTTGGCGAACTGGCCAAACGTGCCGGCACCGGCCGCTCCACCGCGCATCGTTACATGCAAAGCCTCGTGCGCGAGGGGCTGGTGACACAGGACCCGGCAAGCGGCAGTTACGATCTCGGACCTGCGGCGCTGGGGATCGGTATCAGCGCGCTGAGGCGAATCAATCCGGTCGAAACCGCCGGACGCCAGATGAAAGCGCTTGCCTCCGAGATCGGCGCCAGCTGCGGCGTGGCGATCTGGACCGAACGCGGCCCGACCGTGGTGCGATGGGCGAGAAGCGCCAGTTTTTCCATCAGCACCGTGGCGCTGGGCGATGTTCTGCCGCTGGACAACAGCGCCTGCGGGCTGGTTTTTCAGGCTTACCTTCCGCCGGAGAGGATAACCGCCGTGCGCAGGCTGCAACCGGCCGCCTTTCGCGGCTCCCGGCCAGAAGCCGGCATTCTGGAAACCATCCGTGAGGTCGGTGGCGCGGAACTCAATGAACATCTGTTCTCCGCCCTGACTGGCAAGGCCGCACCGGTTTTCGACGCGCAGGGCGAACTCTGTTGTGTCGTCACCACCGTATCCTTCGTCGCCACCGCCGAGACGGAGCAGCATTTTTCCCGATTGATCGAAGCAGCCCAAAAGGCGACAGCCGAATCCGGCGGAGCATAGGCTTATTCGGCCAGATGCTCCGCAAAGGTGCGGCCGGAATAGGCCGTGCGGAACAGCCCGGCATCGGCAAGCCTTGGCAGCAGGCGCTCCAGCACCAGCCGCATGGAGGCAACCGACCCACCCGGCACCGCAACAAAACCGTCGATGGCACCGGCCATCGCCCATTCGCGGATAGTCTCGACAGCATCCTCGACCGTGCCGATGATCTGCCAATGGCCGGATCCCATCACCTCCGGACGCCGCAGCAAATCCGCGACGCTCAGCGTCTCCCGCTCGATCAGCCGTCGCAACAGGTTTGCGTGGGTGCGGCTTCTCGGTGTCTCCGGCGGTGGCGGCAGGTCAGACGCTGTCACCACCCGCGTGAGCGGCCAGTCGGCGAGATCAAGGCCGGTCATATCGCGGATGGAGGCAAAGGCACGGGCGCGGTTGGCTCGGGAATGGGTCTCCGCAAAGAGTTCAAGCGCCTCCCTGCCGGTGTCGGCGAGATAGAGGCTGAGGCCCGGCATCAGCTTCACGCTATCGGGGTTGCGGCCATGCCCCTCGGCACGCCGCCGCAAATCCGCCCTGAGCTCGATGGCCGCCTGCATATCCGGCGTGGAGGCAAAAACCGCGTCCGCCACCGACGAGGCGAAATCACGGCCCTCGGGAGAAGCGCCCGCCTGCACCAGCGGAATGCGGCTGGCATGGGCCGGCAGGTTAAGCGGGCCCTTGACGCTGAAATGCCTGCCCTCGTGAGCCACCGGCCGCACCAGCGAAGAATCGGCGAACCGCCCGTTTTCCCTGTCGAGCTTCAGCGCCTCATGGGGAAAGCTTGCCCACAGTTCCTTCACCACCTGTGTGAATTCGGCGGCGCGCTCGTACCGTTCCTGCGGCGACGGCATTTCCTTAAGGCCGAAATTTTCGTGCCCCTCCAGCGCCGTGACGATATTCCACCCCGCGCGGCCGTTGCTCAGCCAGTTCAACGACTGAATCTGGCGGGCCACCACATAGGGCGGCAGAAATGTGGTCGATACGGTGGACAACAGGCCGACATGGCTGGTTTCCCGCGCAATTGCGGCGAGAAGCATGGTCGGGTCCATGCTGGCAAATCCGCCGCCGGTTTCCAGCCCCTCGGTGCGCAGGAAAAGCGTATCGGGCCGGAAGACGAAATCCACATGCGCCGCCTCCGCGCGCTGCGCCAGATCGACGAAATAATCGCTGGAAAACACCCCGTTTATATCGCTGTCCGCACGCCGCCACGCCTCGCCGCTGAGCCAGGTTGGGGCCAGCGACATGCCGACATGGAGCTTGGCTGCGACTGACATGATGCACCTCGACTGAAATAACCGGGAAGAAATCCGCGCGCTGAATCGGCAAATTTCGATTTGTGGAGAGTTTTACTATAGTTTAGTGTCGCTTCAAGATCAGAGCATCGCACTCGCCGGAACAAATCCTGAATTCTGCGAATTCGATGTTTAAAATCAATGTATTACCATACCATTGCGGCGTCTCGACGCATGCTCACATGAATAACAGGAGTTGTATCCGGTGCTTGACGCGACGGACCTTCACGCCAGCTATGGACATGTTCCCGTCTTGAGAGGACTGTCCGCCCGTTTCCGAGCAGGCCGGGTGACGGCGCTGGTCGGCCCCAATGGCTGCGGCAAGTCGACGCTGCTGAAGACCATCATGGGTTTCGTGCCTTTGTCATCAGGCGCGATAAGGCTTGGTGAGCGTTCAGTCGGCGAGATCGCACGTCGGGACCTCGCCCGCCGTATCGCCTATCTGCCGCAGGAATGCCATTGCCCTGACTATATGACGCTTGGCGAGCTGATCGAGCTTGCCGGTTACGCCCGTTACGGGCTTGGCGGCGGCCCGACAGAGCGCGACCGGGTGCTTTTCGCTGACGCGCTGAAGACCGTCGGGCTGGAAGACAAGGCGAAGGCGCAGGTCAACACGCTGTCCGGCGGGCAGCGGCAGCGCGCCTTCATCGCCATGGTGCTGGCACAGGATACGGACGTGATCCTGATGGACGAGCCGGTCAACCATCTCGACATGAAATATCAATATGCCGTTCTTGGCCTTGTGCGCGAATTGACCGACAGGCACGGCAAGACCGTGATCGTCGTGCTGCACGATCTCAACCTCGCCTCCACTTTCGCCGATGATGTCATCATGCTGAAAGCCGGGCGGGTTCTGGCATCCGGGCCGGTTCAAAAAACCGTCACGCCCGAAAATGTCGCCGAGGTCTTCGATCTCGAAGCCGATATCTTCTCGCGTCAGGGTCGGCTCATCTGCGTGCCCAAGCTGGAGCGGCAGGAACAGGCCATTCCGGCATGACCTCGAAAATAACGCTGATTTTCGCCACAGCACTGCTGCTGGCCGCCATTCTCGCCATCAATCTGCTTGTCATGACCGGCGACATGCCGCTTGCCGAAATACTTGCAACGCTCTGGCGCGGCGAGGCCGAAACCTATGAGCAGTCGGTGCTTCTCTATCAGCAAATCCCGCGCTCGCTGATTGCAATCTATGTGGGGGCGACTACGGCTGTCAGCGGCTGCGTGCTGCAGGGGCTTGTCCGCAATCCCCTCGCCTCACCCTCCACCCTTGGGCTGAATGCCGGTGCGACGCTTTTTGTGGTCACCGGCGCGCTGGTGTTTGATGTCTCTCCCGAAATACAGGGGCTTACCGCACTCGCGGGTGCCGGTTTCGGTTTCATCGCCTGCTTTTTCGTTGCGCGTCTCGCCGGACGGGCGAACGATCCGCGCGGCCTGTCGCTCATCCTTGCGGGCGCGCTGGTTTCCATGCTGCTGATCGGCGTCACCAACGCCCTGCTTCTTTCCAACCCAACACGCCGCGCCGAATTCCTGAGCTGGGTGGGTGGCAATATCAATCACGTCTATGCCGAGCGGCTCACCGACTTCTGGTGGATCGGCGCCATTGCGATGGTGATCTTGTTGTCGGTCGCACGGCCGCTGACGCTCGTTCTGCTGGGCGCGGAAAAAGCCGCCTCCGCCGGTGTGAATGTGACGCATATTTCCCGGGTCGCGCTCTTCGCCACCATGCTGGCATCAGGCTCGGCCGTGGCGATCTGCGGCCCGATCGGTTTCGTCGGCCTCATCGTGCCGCATATGATCCGGCCGCTGGTCGGCGTGAATTTCACGCTCGCTTTGCCGGCTTCCGCGCTGGTCGGCGCGGGCCTTTGCGTGCTGGCCGATCTTGGCGCGCAAACCCTGTTTGCACCCTATGTGGTCAATACCGGCCTGTTCATGGACCTGCTCGGCGGCCTCGTCTTCATCGTCATCGTCAAGCGCTTTTATCTTTCGCCTTCGGCAAGGGGGCTTTCATGAAGGGGGCTTTCATGAAACGGCATTTCGCCACCGACGGCAAAGCGGTGCTCAGGCTGCCGAGCGGCCTGCAGATCGGCATCGGCAATCTCAAAGCCGGCCTTGCCTTGCTTGCACTGGCGCTGGCGCTCGCCGCCCTGTCCGTCAGCCTCGGCAATACCGAAACGGGCCTCACCGATCTCCTGCGCGGGTTGGCCGGCGGGCACCTTAATGACGATCAGGCCTATGCGCTGTGGACGGTGCGGCTGCCGCGCATCCTTCTCGGTTTCATGGCCGGCTGGAGTGTGGCGCTGGCAGGCGCCATGCTGCAATCCGTCGCTCGCAATCCGCTTGCCGATCCCGGCCTTTTCGGCCTGAGCCAGGGGTCGATGACCACCATCATGCTGCTTCTGGTGCTGGTGCCGGCCGCGCCGAAAACCATGGTAGCGCTTGCGGCCGTCGGCGGCGGTCTGGCTGTGGCCTTCCTCCTGATCGCGCTTGTTGGGCGTGAACGTTCGAGCGGCCTTGCCATATTGCTGATGGGCATCGCAATTGAATCGGCGCTTTCCTCCGTTTCCTCGGTGCTTCTGCTCTACACGCCGGCCGAAACCTCGCTGTCGCTGGCCGACTGGATGGCGGGTTCGCTGTTTCAGGCAAGCTGGTCGACCATCCTCGTTTTCGCGCCCCTCTTCGCCGCAAGCCTTGTGGGTATTTTCCTCATCGGACGGGCGCTTGCCGTCTTCGATCTCGGCAATGAAATGGCCATGGCGCTCGGCGAAACCGTCCGGCATTCGCGCCCGCTCGTCATCGTTTTCGCGGTCATCCTCAGCGCCTCCTCCGTTACGGCGGTTGGCCCGCTGACCTTCCTCGGCGTCATCGCCCCGCATCTCGCCACCTTCGTTTCGCCCGCCGTCGGCCGTGCCAGGCTTTTCCTGTCGGGGCTCACCGGCGGCATATTGGTGGTAACCGCCGATACGCTGTCGCGCGGGCTTGTAGCAGACACACCGATGCCGATCGGCCTTGCGCTGACGCTGATCGGCGTGCCGCTTTTCATCCTCACGCTGCGCCTGCAGTCGCTGCGCAGAACCAACAGTCACTGAAGACATCGAATAAAGGGAATGCCATGCGAATTGCCATCCTCATCGCCGCCTTTCTGGCGGCCGGAACCAGCCTTGCCGCCGAGCGCAGCGTGACCGACGCCGCCGGCCGCATCGTTTCCGTTCCGGAGAAGCCGCAGCGCATCGTCGTCATGCATGAACCGCTCCTGGGCGTGCCGCTGATGGATCTCGGCGCCAATGTGGTCGGTGCCTATGGCCGCAACAGCGACGGCAAATTCGCCACCGCCGTCGATTTTATCGATACGGTTCTCGGCGAAGGCCATGTGAAACCCAGTGGTTTCGGCGCAGTCGGCCAGATCGACCTTGAAAAGCTGCGGGCGCTGCAACCGGATCTGATCGTGGCGACGGAAATGGATGGCGGCAAGGCTGAACAGCTTTCCACCGTGGCCCCCGTCTATCTGCAAAAAGTCAGCACCGGCCATGCCTATGGTTTCAACGTGGAAGAAAATCTTGCCGGCCTTGTGGGACGAAGCGACATTTTCGCCGAGCGCCGGAAAGCCTATGACACCAAACTCGCCGCCGTCAAAACGGCGCTGGGCGAGGATGTCAAAGGCAAGACGTATCTGGCAATTCTGCTGACCGACCAGATCAATGCGGTCGGCGACATGTCCGGCGCGGTGCAGGCACTGGAAGATCTCGGTTACATCAGGTTGAAGATCGATAACGCCGCTCCGTCTGGCGGGCTTGGCTCAACCCTTACCATGCCGCTGGGTGCCGAGGCTTTCGGCAAGCTCAACCCCGATCTGCTGGTGGTGATGAACAGCTATAACAGTCCGGCCCGCGGCGAGGATGGAACGCGCGCGGCACTGGAAAAGATCATTCCCGGCTGGGAGCGCTTCGTGAAACCCGCCCGCGAAGGCAGGATCGTGTTCCTCGATTCCACCAGGGTCACGACGCCCTCCATCCCGAGTGCCCTGCATGCGCTGGACGCTGTCGAAAGCTGGGCGGGCCGCCGCTAAGTTTCTCCACAACGGAAAATCCCGGCGCATTTCTGCGCCGGGCATAAACTTGAGTTTTTAAAGAAAGTTATATTGCGGCAGCTGAAACCGGCTGTTATGGTTCGCACATCTTGAAGCAACGATGCCGGATCGCTCGCCTGAAAAATCCCGATGCGCGATTGTCCGGCATGCCGATCCGGGACAGCGAGACCGCCGGCTCCATCGGCAAAATCCCAGGAAAGACAATAGTATGAGCTCTCCAGAAACCCTAGACGCCACGGTTGCGGACCGTACGCCCAAACGCCATCGCTACCCCGTCACGCTGCGTTGCCTTGATGTCGCGCGGGTGGAAAAGCTCAGCCGGTCCATGGTCCGCATCGTCCTGACCGGACCGGAACTGGAGGGCTTTGCGAGCCTCGGTTTCGATGACCACGTCAAGATGTTCTTCCCCCAGCCCGGCGAAACAGAACCGAGCCTGCCGGTGATCGGGCCGAATGGCATTGAATTCCCGGAAGGCGCACCGCGCCCGCTGGCGCGCGATTATACACCGCGCAGTTTCGATGCCGAAAAGGGCGAACTCGCCATCGATTTCGCCACCCATCATGACGGCCCCGCCAGCAACTGGGCGAAAGCCGCAAAGGTGGGCGACCGGGCGTGGATCGCCGGTCCGCGCGGTTCCTTCACCGTTCCTTTCACCTATGACTGGCACCTGCTGATTGCCGACGATACCGGCCTTCCCGCGCTGGCGCGGCGGCTGGAGGAAATGCCCAGGGGGACCCGCGCCGTGGCGCTGATCGAGGTCGAGACGGAAGCCGACCGTCTGGACATCGTAACGAAGGCTGACGCCTCGATCGTGTGGGTGACGCAGAAGACGGAAAACGGGACCGGTCACAACGCATTGACGGACGCGTTGCGCAAGCTCGATCTGCCTGATGGTGATTTCTTCAGCTGGGTCGCCTGCGAATCGAAAACCGCAAAGGATGTACGTGCCCTTCTGATCGGGGAGTTCGGCGCAAACCCCAAATGGACACGCGCTTCCGGTTACTGGCGACGCGGCGCCAGCGGCGTTCATGATCACTTCGATGAATGAACCGGCAATCACGGCGGGTGCCATGCTGCAGGCAGAAACGATGATGACGGAACTCAAGACCCTTCTTGCCGGGGTTCTGGAAGATGAGGTGCGCGATATCGAACCGGGGGACAATCTGTTCGGCCACGGGCTTCATTCACTGGCCCTCATGCGCCTCATCCCGCCGCTTTCGCAGCTTGCCGGGGCTCGGCTCGATTATGACGATCTGGCCCGGCAACCCACGCTCGCCGCCTGGCAGGCGCTGATCGAACGGTCACGTGCGGGACATTGATCCCGCAAAACAGCACTTCTCGCGCTGGAGCGCGATACCCCGAATATTTCCAAGGAGAGGACCATGGCAGCAGACAATACACGTATGCTCGCACGTCGCATCGACGAGACCTTCGATAGAGAGGCCGCAGCTCCGCCGAGCCCATACGAAGAGCGGGTCTGGTTCGGGCAGTTTCAGGATCCCGATCAGGTTTTCCGGCATCTTCTCGCCTATCGCATCGGCGAGGAATGCGACCTGTTGCGCCTGACGGCGGCCCTGAAGACGATCTGCGAGACATGGCCCGCGCTTCGGGCACGCTTTACCTTCGGAGAGGATGGCACTCTTGCCAAGAGCATCGAGGCCCCGTCCGCATCCATCGTGCAATTGTTGCATGTTCCCTCGGCGGACGAGGCTCTCACCCTGCTGCACGACCTGCAGGCAAGGCCCTTCGATGCCGAAACCGACCCGCCTTTTCAGGCCGTCGTGCTTTTGAGCGAAGGGGAAATCCTGCTGGCATTTCTGGTCCACGGCCTGCTCGGCGAAGTCCTCTCGCCGCAGATCCTGCTGGAAGGCATTTCCGCCGCCTATGCCGGTGAGGCACCGAAGCCGCTTTCCCCGAGGACGGTCGAAAATGGCGGCGTCGATCCGCTTCCGCTCCACTGGCTGCAACGGCCCGCCTCGGGCTCCACCGTCGTGGCGCTGCGGCAGAACAAGGCCGAAAGGCCGGCAAGCCACAGCCATGGCGTCGATCTTCCCGCCACCCTGCTTGGCCTGAGCAGTTCCACCGCGATGAGCGCACTTCTCGCCCGTGCCGGCGCACGGTTTTCGCTTTTCCTGTCAACGAATGGCGGTCCCGAGACCGTGACGGTGCGTTTGCCCCGGCAGCCCGGCGCCGACGCCACCGCACCGCTTTCGCCGGAGACCGGCGCACGGATATCGATTTCGCGCGGCCACTCGCCCGAACAGGCGGAAAAAGCCGTGCTGGCGGGGCTGGAACAGCGAAATGACAATGATGGCGAAGCGGCCACTTTCACGCTGCATGCGCTGGCAGCGCCGGTTCAGGCCGTATCGGAGCATGGCCTCCAGTTCGAACACCTGCCCCTGCCCTCGCTGCAATCCGGCCTTGGCCTCACGCTGGCCGCCGGCCCGACAGCTTCGGGCGATATCCGCCTTGAACTGACCGGCGGCAGGGAAACATCTCCGCATGCGACGGCCTTCCTGCTGGAGCGTTTCGTCAGCCATCTCGAAGGCGGCGCGGATTTTTCCGGCATCCTGCCCCAAACCGCACCCCAGGCAATGGAGCAGCCGGCTCACCTGCCGGCCAGCCACGGCAATGACAGGACTACCGCGGCAATCCTTGCCGAATTCCGCGAAGCGCTCGCCGCACCGGATATGGGAGCGGATGACGATTTCTTCGATTTCGGCGGTCATTCGCTGATCGCCACCCGCATCATCGGGCGTCTCCTCAGCAATCACGGCATCGCGCTGCGCTTCAACGACCTGTTCAGCTATCCCACCGCCGCCTCGCTCGCCACACAGGCGACGCTTCTGGAAACCGCAGCGCCCGGGCAAGCCGAGGCAACGGCAAACGGCTCGCTGACCGCGCCGCTTTCGCTGGCGCAGATGTCGCTCTGGAAGGCCTATGCCGCCTTCGGTTTCGGCGAGATATTCAACATCCCCTTCGCACTCGACTTCCTCGATCCCGTCGATGAAAACGCTTTCGAATGCGCCTTCCTCGACATCATCGAGCGCCACCCCGGCCTGCGCACCCATTTTTACGTCGAAAACGACACGGTGCTGCAGAAGATCGTGCCAATGCATGACCTGCCCGGCTATAAATGGTTCTGGACCAGCGAGGAAAGCCAAGGCGTGGACCGGCATTCGGAAGCCGGCTGGCGGTTCGATCTTGCGCGTGAATTGCCGATACGGCTGCGCTTCCTGCGGGATGCACAGACCGGCCGGCAGGTGCTGTCCTTCCTCTTCCACCACATCGTGCTGGACGAATGGTCGGTGAACCTGATGATGGACGAACTGACCGAAGCCTACCGGGCAAGAGTGGCCGGCAAGGCCCCGATCTTTGCAACCAAACCTGCGCCCTTCCATGAATTTGCCAGAAAACAGGTCGCCTCAGGCATCAACGCCGGCCACCTTGCCTATTGGACCGATATGTTGCGGGATGCACCGAAGGGCCTTGCCTTCAACGGACAGGATAGCACCCCGCACGAGGCATCGCAGGATGAGGCGCCGGCAGGCGGCTGGGTCGAATTCAAGATCGAGAAGCACGTCAGCGACGGACTTTACGCCATTGCCAAGCAGAACAGCGCCTCGCTGTTCAACGTGGTCTATGCGGCAATCGCCGCATCGCTGCGCCATCTGGGTGGCTTGACCGATCTCGTGGTCGGCACCTCGGCTTCGGGCCGTACGGATAGCGGTTATTTCGACACTATCGGCTATTTCACCACGGTCGTCGCCCATCGCGTGCGCTTCGGCGAGAACATGACCGTTGGCGAGCTGATTTCTTCGGTGAAGAACACCATCAACGGCTCACTGGAACACAGCGAAATCCCGATCGATCTCGTCGAGGAAGCGCTGGGCATGACGCCGGGCCGCGACCATCTGTTCGAGGTCTTCATCCAGATTCACGCCAGGAACAAGCTGAATGGCACGCTTGCCGGAGCAGATGGCAAACCGGTGGAGTTTCGCCAGATCGACCCCGACAAACACGAATCCATGCTGGGGCTGCAATTCGAGGTGATGGAAGAAATGATCGGCGGTGAACGCTCCATCCGTGTGCTGATGAGCTACCGTTCCGACCGTTACGGACCCAACGACGTCGAGCGGCTTCGCACCACCACCAGCGGTGTCTTCAGCCGTTTTGCCGAAGCCGGCGCTTCGAGCCGCGTGCTGACAACGCTCGCCTGAGCTGGAATTGGGGCAAGGAAAACCCGGCTTCGCTTAGCGGAGCCGGGTTCAATTTGTTGGCAAAATCCTGAAAGCCCTCCTCCGTCATGCTCGGGCCTGTCCCGAGCATCTGCAACGCCTCGACTTATTGGACGTGATTAGATCCTCGGCACAAGGCCGAGGATGACGTAGAGTATAGGGGAAGCGTTATCGGCCTTCCCCTCAGACCGCCAGACGGAACGCCGTAGACGCCTCCGCCGCCACAAGCGTCAGCGCCTCTTCGCGCAGCATGGCATCGAGGAACAATGGCAGTTCCGCGCGGTAACGGGCGAAATCCTCCGCTTGCGTCAGCGCCGAATCCGCATCGATATGCAGGTTCAGGTCGCTGCCGTCATCTTCGCCACGGAAGGTGAGGTTAAAGCCGTCGCCGGGACCATTGGCGAGAATGTGCCGCGCGACGCCGAGCCCGGCAAAGACCGGCGCGCTGAAGGGCAGCACATTGATGAGCGGCGAGAAGAAGAAGCGCCGGCCCTTCGGTATTTCCCGGTCGGCGGCGATCTGCTCGATGCGGTAGCGGCCATGCAGGCGCTGGCGGCGCAGATTGGCGGCATTGCGCGCCAGAAATGCGCCGACGCTTTCCTGCGGCTCGATCGTGAGGTGGAAGGGCAGGATATTGACGAGCATGGCCGGCATATGCGCACCGACACTGCCCCAGCGGCTCATGAAAGGCAGCCACAAGGTCAGCACATCACGGTCCGGACGTGGCAAAACCCGGTGAAGATAAAGTCCGGACAGCAATACCAGAAGATCAGGCCAGCCGATTTCCAGACGGCCGGCTATCTGCTGTAACCGTGTGCTGAAACCCTGCGGCAAGGCCGCATCGGCATGCAGGCCGCCGCCGCCGTAATCTTCGCAATCCTTGTCCAGCACGGGCAGATCGGCGGATGCTGAAAGATAGGCCGTCCAGAAATCGCGGTCCTTTTCGAAACGCCGGCTCTGCCTGTAGGCGTCCTCTTCGGCGAGGAAACTGGCGAAGGGGTGGAAATCCGGTCCCGCTTCGCCCTTGCCGCAATAATGCCCGTAAAGCTGGCCGCAACGCTGCTCCACCAGCGTCAACCCATAGCCATCCACGACGATGTGATGGGCGCGGATGTACCAGAGATAACGATCATCGGCGATGCGGTAGAGCAGCTGCGCGGAAAGCCTGTCGGTTCTGAGGTCCAGCCTCGCCTCCACATCGGCGTTCATGCGCCGCAGCGCCTCTTCAAAGGGCGCCGGGTCCGTGCGGAGATCGACAAGCGCCACCACCGGGGCATAGCCGGCATCGCAGCATTGCTGCGGCGTCTCGCCATCCTCACCGACGCGAAAACGGATCGATAGAACCTCGGACTCGCGCACCGTGCGGGTGATCGCCTGAAGGAGCGCGCTTTCGTTCACCGCCCCCGAAAGATCGATGTAATGGGCGACCGTGGAAACCGGCTCGTCGGGGTGGAAGGAGAACTCCTCCCAGAAATCGAGTTGTGGCTGGGTCAGTGGAAGCCAGCCGCCGGCAGGATCGATATGC
Organism: Agrobacterium sp. OT33; assembly: GCF_017313365.1. Lineage (NCBI taxonomy): Bacteria > Pseudomonadati > Pseudomonadota > Alphaproteobacteria > Hyphomicrobiales > Rhizobiaceae > Agrobacterium > Agrobacterium sp. OT33. The sequence goes on from NZ_JAFLMZ010000008.1 coordinate 53,147, forward strand.
GCCATCTGTTTTTCCTTGAACTATTCCTGTTGCCGGGCGCCGCCCGAAATGGTTGGGATCACGCCGCCTTCACAGCCAGAAGCGAAGTTACCTGCCTGGCGTTGCGGCACCGCAGAAGCTGCTGCGGCGTCAGTTCAACGCCGAAGGCGGTGCGGATTTCCGCTGAAACGGCCTTCAGATGCGATGGCAGGAGGCCAAGCGCGAGAAGGTCGCTGCCTGCATCCACCGTCGCCGATTTTTTGCCCAGCACGCCGAGATAGATATCCAGCACCCGGCGGTCGCCCTGATCGACGGCGGTAACCGCAGGTGCGGAGATTTTTACCGGTTCCACGCCACCCACCGCAGCCATCAGCAACTCCCGCGCCCGGCGGCGATCCGGCTTGCCATTGGCCGAAAGCGGCAGGTCATCAACCTTGAGGAACCGGCCAGGCACATGCGATTCCGGCAGATGGCCGCGGGCGAAATTGCGCAGATCAGCGCTGGAGAGTTCAAGGCCGGGCGCGGTGACATAAAGCACGCCAATGGCCGCCTCGCCCTTTTGCTCGATGCCATAGTCCACCACCAGCACCCGCTGGATGGCGGGATGGCGAATGAGTTCGTTTTCGACATCCGGCAACGAGACACGCACACCGCGCACCTTGACGTAGCCATTGACCCGGCTTGCAAACATGATCTTGCCATCCGGCCGGTAGCGGCCCCGGTCACCGGTACGAAAGGCGCGCACCGGCTTGCCTTCGGGATCATCCACCATGACAAAATCCGTCTGGGTGACGGCACCGTCCTCCAGATAACCGATCGCTACATTCACGCCGACCGTATGGATGCGGCCAACGACACCGGCCGGGCAATGCTGGCCCTGATCGTTGAGGATGAAATAACGATTGGCCGGAAGAGGATGGCCATAGGGGATGGACGCGACATCCTCCGCAACGATCTCGTGCCAGATGCTCCAGATCGTCGTTTCAGTCGGGCCGCCGAGCGATATCAGCCGCAGATCGGGCTTCAGCCGACGCAGGTCCTCGATGATGACAGGCTTGATGTAGTCGCCGCCCTGCGCCACGAGCCGGAGTGAGGTAAGCTGGTCGCCACGGCGGCAGGACAGTAGCATTTCAAGGATGGCCGGCACGGAGCACCAGAGTGTCACGCCATGTTCGGTCACCAGTTCGTTCCAGCGCACCGCATCCTTTTCTTCGCCCGGTTCCGGCAGCACCAGCGTCGCGCCCGCGACCAGCGCGCCGAGAACATCGAAGACCGACATGTCGTGGTGCAGCGGCGTGACCGAAATGAACACGTCCTTTTCCGTCACCGCCCATTCCGCAAGCGTACTGCCAATGACATTGGCGGTGGCGCGGTTGGAAAGCACGACGCATTTCGGCTTGCCGGTGGTGCCTGACGTGTAGAGGTAATAAGCCGGCTCTTCGCTGCGGGACAGCGCCCCCAGTTCCTCCATGGCAACAGGCGTTCCCGCCGGTGCGGGCGTGGCGAGAAGCACCTCCGGATCGACGGCCTCGAAGCCCTGCGGAACGCTGCGGGCAACGATGATGGCCGGGCGGCAATTGGTCAGCAGATAGCGCAGCCGGTCTTCCGGCGAGCCGGCATCAACAGGCACCCAGATGGCGCCTGTCAGTGCCGCGGCAAGCGTGATGGCCGTATGTTCAGGGCTGCGCGGCAGGCACACCGCCACCACATCTCCTCGACCTATATTACGGGCCTTGAGGCCTGCCATCGCACCGGCCACCATCTCACCGAGTTCACCGTAAGAGATGCGCCGCTTACCGCTGACGAGCGCGGTGCGCGACGGATCACCCTCGAAAAGATGCGCGGCGATCCGTTCCAGAAATGGCGGGCAGACGAAACTCCGCTCGTCGCCGTTCAGCCGATAATGGGACAGGTCGACAATATCCCGTGCATTAAAAGCATAAACGCCGTTATCCGTGATCGCGGCAATCGTGCGCTCGATGGCCGCGAGAATATTCCCGACCATCGCGGCATCGATCGCCTCTTCGGCATAGTCGATATCGAGAAGGAGATCACCCTGCGGATTTTGCGAAAAGCGGAAATCCAGCGCCACCTGCGGCGTCTGGGTAAGTCCGCCCGTCCAGCGCATGGCCGATTCGGGCGACAGCGTCGGCCAGCTCAGGCCGTTGGTGATGACCACCGGCAAAGCGAGCCCGCCCGCATTGGCATTAAGAAGCACGCGGTTGAGATCGATGCCGGAAAAGGCAAGGTGGTTCAGGCCTTCCAGCACATCCGTTTGCAGCCCCGCGGCCCGCTCGGCAAAGTCACCTTTTGCCGCATTCCATTCGACTGCAATGAAGCTCGAACGATTGGCAAAGGCCCCTTCCACCTGCGGGGCGACAGGAATGCCGACAACGAGGGCACCTTCATTCAACCAGCGCGACAGCACATCGAGGATCACCGCCGTCAGCGCCGAATTCTTGAACAGCCGTTCTTTCGCGCCGATGCGCGAAAAGGCGGCAAAGCGCTGTTTTTCAACGGTCAGGCTCCGACGGCTGTGACGCGAGACGGCGATGGTTTCGAGCGGAGCTTTCCACGGCAGCTGCGACGGCACTTCAGCAGTTTTCAGCTTTTCCGTCCAATAGGCGGCGTCCTCTGCCCGAGCCGCCGCGATATCCGCCTGCGGCGTGGCTGCCACAGCGGCGGTCTCCAAGGGCAGAACGCCGTCGAAAAGTTCCGCCGCCAGACTGGCGATGGCCCGTCCGTCTAGGATAAGCGCATCGAAACGCAGGAAGACCGCGACTTTTTGCGCCGCCGGATCGACATCCGGCAGGCGGAAGAGCGTAACCTGCCAGGGAGAGGCGGCAAGATCGAAATGGGCATGGGAAAAATCCCGTCGCACGGCGTTCATCCGCGCTTCCGCCTCGATAGAAGACAAAGCGGAAAGATCAACAATATCAAGGTTGATCTTCAACTCGTCGCTGACGGCCTGCACCAGACGTCGCTCATCGATGCGGGTGCGCAGGCTCTCATGTCGCTCCACCATTGCTGCGAGACGTGATTGAAGCAGGGTCGGGTCGATGCTGCCGCGATATTCGCGAAACTCCTGCATCGCCACGCCGCTGAGAGGCAGATGGGTGCCGCGACCAAGAAGATAGGCCTGTTGCAGGGGTGAGAGAGGACGTTCCATCGGTTTTCCTTTCGCCTCGGCTGCCGGTTTCGGCTGCTGTGCGCCAAATCGCTCTACGCTTTCGGAAACGAGATCGGGACTATCCGCCAGCTGGCGAAGAAGGCCTGTGTAGGCTTCAAACAGGGCGCGCAACCAGCTTTCCGGCAGCGCATCGAGCCGCACATCCCAGTTGATCAGCAGACCCCCATCGAGCGCCGCGACCTGCGCATCCAGCGCGACCCCCGGCCCTTGCGAGACGGTGTGGACCATGGGGCCGAACACCCGCCCAACCTTTTCCGAAAACAGCTCGCCTCCCGCCAGATCGACACCGGCGGTAAAAACGACTGGCGAGTTCTGCAAACCGCCACGCAGACGGGAGAGGTCACGCATGACGCTGACGCCCGGATAGGATTGATGGGCAAGAAGGTCGCTCATCTCGTTAAACAGCCGCCGGAGCAGCGCTTCGAGGCTTTCATCCGGCCTGATATCGACGCCGAGCACCAGCACATTGGAAAATTCGCCGACGATGCCATCCACCCCTTCCACCAGCGGCGCGCGCCAGAAAGCCGGCACGGACAGCCTGAACTTTTGCGCCTGTGTCGCCTGCGACAGCGCCACGGCGAAAATGCCGAGCAGCAGGGCCGATGTCGTCACCGAGCAACGCCGCGCCGCCTGTTCCAGACTGCCTCGTTCGGCCGCTGAAAGCGTGGTGGCAAAGCGATCCGTGTGAACGGCGCGGGTGGCGTCTTCCGGCAAAAATGGCAGCGGCGGCGCATCGGGAATATCCGCAATATGCTGCCGCCACCACGATCGGTCCCTATCACGCAAGGTCCTCTGCTCCGGATCGGAGGAAAGACGCTCCACCCAGTCGAAAAAGGATGGTGCCTCCCCTTCAGAAAGCGCGGCTTCGTCTTTGCCTTCGGCCTCTTCGTAAAGCCGGGCGAGATCCTCCATCACGATCCGAATGCTGGCGGGATCAATCGCCAGCATGTCGGTATCCACATGCAACCGGCTGTGTCCCTGCGGCAGCAGGCTGAGCGAGATCGCCGCCGGCGAGGCATTACGCAAATCGGTCTGCCGATGGCTCCAGTCCCGCCGTTTTGCCTCGAGCCAGTGCTCAAGCGCCTCCGAATCGAGAGCGGTCAGGTCTTCGACATCAAGGCGGAGTGGCCGGCCGAAGGGGTCGACGGATTGGCACCCTTCCGCATCGATCCTGAGGCTCAGCATGGGGTGACGCCGGCAAAGCCTTTCGACCGCAATGGCCAGTTTTTGCGCGTCAAATCCCTGCCCGTCGAACTCGAGGTAAAGATGGGGCGTAACTTTTCCGAGTATCCCATCCGCCTCTCGACCGACCCAATAGGCCACCTGCATCGGGGTTAAATTTAGCATGTGAGTTTGCACCGATTGACAAAACATGATTATCATAATCAAGTATAAGCCATCGTCAACCACTCGAACAGGAGGCATCCCATGAAAACGGGAGCACTCAGGACGAATGACGTCGAATCCGACGAAATTACTGATTTTAATAGAGAATTTTTGTTTACTTCCGGTTCCGGACAATTACGGGCCAAAGGTATTCGCGAAAGCATCACGCTTCCCGCCAGAGGTGGTGAAGATGTTGCAAGCCCTTTGCAGCAGGCGATAAAAGGCGCTTTTGAACGGGCACGCAGGGCCGGACAGGATAATCCGATCGCGATTGGCGCTATCCCCTTCGATGTCAGCGAACCTTCATGCCTTTATATACCAGACAACTATGAGTGGAGTCCACGCGGCACCATTCCGACCGCCACTGATTCGGCCATGCCGGCGCTTGTCGGACAGAACAGCCTGCCGGACGAGGCGGGTTTCAAGCGTGCGGTCGAGCATGCCATTCTCAATTTTCGCCATTCCGACGTCCGCAAGGCGGTGCTTTCCGTCATGCGTGAACTGACCTTCGCCTCCGAGGTCAATGTCGAGAGATTGCTGGCCAGCCTCGCAAAGCAGAATCGCGAGGGTTACCAGTTCCGCATTCCCCTGCCTGACGGCGGTGACCTGATCGGCGTCAGCCCGGAACTGCTCATCCGCAAGCAGGGTGAGAAGATCATCTCCAACCCCCTGGCCGGATCTGCGAAACGCATGACCGACCCGGCGGCGGACAAGGCCAATGCCGAACGGCTTTCGGCCTCGGAGAAAGACCATTACGAGCATAGTCTGGTCATCGAGGATATCCGTTCGCTGCTTTCGCCGTGCTGCGCGGAACTCGACGTTCCGGAAAAACCCTCCCTCATCAACACGGCCGCGCTCTGGCACCTTTCGACACGCATCGAAGGCCGCCTCGCCGATCCCGAGACCAATGCGCTGCAGCTTGCGTGCCTGCTGCACCCGACGCCGGCGGTTTGCGGTTTCCCCACCGAGCGCGCCCATCGCCTCATCCGCTTCGTCGAACCCTTCGAGCGTGGCCTGTTCACCGGCATGGTGGGCTGGACGGATGCGCAGGGCAATGGCGAATGGGTGGTGACGATCCGTTGCGGCACCGTGCAGCGCCAGACCGTGCGGCTTTTCGCGGGCGCCGGCATCGTTGAGGCTTCGGAGCCCGAATCCGAATGGGCCGAAGTGCAAACCAAACTCAAGACCATGCTGAACGCCTGCGGCGTTTCCGCCTGAGCCCGACCGAATTTCCCGGGGACACACCATGACAATCGAATTTGAACGCTGGCCCGACGATCTGGCGCGCCGATACCGCGAACGCGGCTATTGGATCGACAGGCCGTTGAGCCACATGCTTGCGCAACAGGTACAGCGCCAGCCGGATGCGACGGCGCTGATCTGCGGCGACCGCCGCTTCACCTATGCCGATCTCGACCGGCAATCCTCCAATCTCGCCGGCCACCTCTCCGCCGCAGGCGTCGGCACGGGCGACACGGCGCTGGTGCAATTGCCCAACATCGCCGAGTTCTACCTCGTCTTTTTCGCGCTGATCAAAATCGGCGCGGCACCCATCAACGCGCTTTTCAGCCATCGCCGACTGGAAATGACCTCCTATGCGGAACAGATCGCGCCGAAACTGGTGATAGCCTCTCGCAGCCACGAACTTTTCGCCGACGACGCGTTTCTGGAGGAATTGAAGACCGCCTCTCCCCGGCTCGCCGTTACCCTGCTGCTGGGAGACAAGGATCAGCGGCGCAGCCTCGAACGGCTGCTGGCAACACCCGCCGAAAATCCGCCGGCTTACGCCCCTTCGGCAGCAGACGAGGTGGCGCTGTTCCAGCTTTCCGGCGGCAGCACCGGCACGCCGAAACTGATCCCCCGGACGCATAACGACTATGACTATAGCGCCCGGGCCAGCGCGGAGATTTGCGAACTCTCGCCACGCACACGTTTCCTCTGCGCCATTCCGGTGGCGCATAATTACCCGATGAGTTCACCCGGGGCGCTGGGCGTGTTCCACGCCGGCGGCGCCGTGGTCATGGCCGCCAATCCGGAGCCGCTCGCCTGCTTCGACCTCATCGAGAAACACGGCGTCGACATCGTGCCGCTGGTACCACCGGCCGTGGCGCTGTGGCTGCAGGCCGCGCCCGCCCACCGCGACCGGCTGAAGTCGCTCAAGCTCCTGCAGGTCGGTGGCGCCAGCTTCGCCGAAGCCTTGGCCCGCCAGGTGCCGGAAGTGCTGGGCTGCGACCTGCAGCAGGTGTTCGGCATGGCGGAAGGGCTGGTGAACTATACCCGCGCCGGTGACCCCGACCATCTCGTCTTCACCACGCAAGGGCGGCCGATCAGCCCGGATGACGAAATCCGCATTGTCGACGAGGATGGCAACGATGTGCCCGAGGGCGAAGCCGGCATGCTTGCGACCCGTGGCCCCTATACGTTCCGGGGCTATTACCGCGCGCCCGAACACAGCGCCCGGGTCTTCGACAAACAGGGCTTTTATTATTCCGGCGACGTCGTGCAGCGCACGCCCGAAGGTTATCTCCGGGTCGTTGGCCGGGTGAAGGACCAGATCAATCGCGGCGGTGAAAAAGTGGCGTCGGAGGAGGTGGAGAACCTGATCCTGCGGCACCCCGATATCACGCATGCCGCGCTGGTGGCGATGCAGGACGAGCTGCTCGGGGAAAAGAGCTGCGTCTTCGTCGTTTCCCGCAATCCCGCACTCAAGGCGCCCGCCATCCGCCAGCATCTCGCCGGTCTCGGCGTCGCGGATTACAAGCTGCCGGATCGTGTGCGCTTCATCGATGCCATGCCGCTCACCGCCGTCGGCAAGATCGACAAGAAGCGCCTGCGCGACCTGCTGGTAACGCCCGTCGCCATCAGCGCCTGACGCACAGCACAGAGCGAAAGGGGACGCTCGAAAGGGCGTCCCGAAATCCGAGATCAAGCGCCCTCTGGCGCAGCAAACCACCGAGGTCATCATGACGATCCCCAGCATTTCCGACTATCCGATGCCGGTCGCTACCAGCTTTCCGGCCAACAAGACAAAGTGGCAGCCCGACGCGAAACGCGCCGTGCTCCTCATCCACGACATGCAGCGTTATTTCCTGCGGTTCTACGAAGCCGACGGCAAGCTGATGACGACCCTCATCGACAATCTCGCGAAGGTGAAGGCATGGGCCGTTCAGAACGGCGTCCCCGTTATCTATACCGCCCAGCCGCATGACCAGCCGCCGGGCGACCGGGCGCTCCTGAACGACATGTGGGGACCGGGCCTCACCGTCGTCGATCCGGAACTGCAGAAGGTGGTGGATAAGCTCGCCCCGACACCTGATGACGTGGTGCTGACCAAATGGCGCTACAGCGCCTTCCAGCGGTCCGATCTTGCCGAACGCATGAAGGGCTGGGGCCGCGACCAGATCATCGTCGGCGGCGTTTACGCCCATATCGGCTGCATGATGACGGCGGTGGAAGCTTTCATGAAGGATATCCAGCCCTTCATGATCGGCGACGGGGTTGCCGATTTTTCGGAAGCCGAACATCGCATGGCGCTGCAATATGTGGCGACGCGCTGCGGCGTGGTTATCGACACCGCAAGCCTTGTCGGCGCCGGAGAAACTGCCGACACCCGCGAATGGCTGAAAGCCCGTGTCCTGCAGCTTGTGGAAGACGAAAGCGATATCGACCCCGACGAGAACCTGATCTTCTACGGGCTGGACTCGCTGCAGGTCATGAAACTCGCCGGCGAACTGAAGGAACGCGGCGTCACCGTCGGCTTCGATGAACTTGCGCGTGTGCCCACACTTTCCGCCTGGTGGACGCTGATCGACGAAAAGCGGCTCGCGGCCTGAACGGACGGACAAGATGACGCAACAGAGATTTACCGGGCGGCGTGTACTGGTGACAGGCACGGCCCAGGGCATTGGCCGCCGCATCGCGGAACGTTTCATCGAGGAAGGGGCCGAGGTCATCGGCCTCGACCTTCTGGCCGGCACAGCGGAGGCTCCGTTTCGCCAGATTGCCCTCGATATCACCGACGCGGACGCGGTGGAGCGGGTGTGCAAGGCGATCGAAAGCGACTGGGGCGGTCTTGATATCCTCGTCAACGCCGCAGGCATTTTGCGGCTTGGCGACAGCGAAAGCCTGACGCCGGAAGACTGGAAAGCCTGCATGGATGTCAATGCCGCAGGCCCGTTCCATCTGCTGCGGCAATGGAGTGGTATCTTTAAACGGCAGCGGCGCGGCGCGATCGTCAATGTCGGCTCCAATGCCGCCGTGGTGCCGCGCATCGGCATGATGGCCTATTGCGCTTCCAAGGCGGCGCTGGTCAGCCTCAGCCATTGCGCCGCCCTTGAGCTTGCGCCCTATGGCGTGCGCTGCAACGTGGTCTCACCCGGCTCCACCGATACGCCCATGCTGGCCGGCATGCTGAACGATCCCACCGGCAAGGAACGGCTCGTCGCCGGCCTGCCGGAGCAGTTCAAGCTCGGCATTCCGCTTGGCAAGATTGCGAGACCGGACGATATAGCCGATACGGTGCTGTTTCTCGCCTCCGATCAGGCCGGCCATGTGACGATGCAGCAGATCGTAGTGGACGGCGGCGCGACGCTCGCGGCCTGACCCGGTCGGCGAAATGGGAAAAGCATATGGCGACCGAGCCGGCATTTCATCGCGAAATCGCTTCCGGTGTTTCACCGGAGGCCGTTTGGCCCTGGCCGGACGACAGAGGCGATTGCCATTGTCTCACCCTTCGTTATAGCCCGAACGACGAAACCGGCACCGGCATGGCCCCTGCCCTGCCGGCGCGGCTCCAGCGGGCGGTGCCGAGACGTAAGGCGGAGTTTCTGGCGGGACGCAGATGTGCTGCGGAAGCCATACGCCGTCTTACCGGGCAGGCGATATTTCCCGGAATGGGAGACGATCGCGCGCCGACCTGGCCTGAAGGCGTGGTCGGCGCGATTTCCCACAGCGGTGACCGGGCAATTGCGCTGGCCGGCCCCGGCAGCAGGTTCTGTGGCATCGGCATCGATATCGAGAAGCTTTTGAGCGAAGAGGAAGCCCGCGATATCGCTTCGCAGGCACTGACGGCGGATGAGCGCCACAACCTCGGCAACGATATCGATCCCTTCATGACCGGGCTGATTTTTTCGGCCAAGGAAAGCCTGTTCAAGGCACTTTATCCAACGGTCAAACGGCTTTTCTTTTTCGAGGCAGCCGAATTGTCCGGCTTTAATGCCAGCGGCTTCGCATCGCTGCGGCTGACGGCCGACATGGGCGGCGAATGGTGTGCCGGCAGGGAGATTGCCTTCCGCTTCGGCCACTTCGAAGGTTTCCTGCTCACCCGTATCCTTCTCCCGCATTGAGGGAAAAAAGGTAAAATCTGCCGCTAGAATCTCATGTTTAAAGCACTCCTTCCCGTCATCCGTGTGAAACACTGGGACGCTACGCAGCCTGTTGGAATGATTCCAAACATGCAACGGTGGAGATACGACATGACCGACATCGATACGAGCAAGCTGTCCTGGGACGAATGGGATGAACTGCAAAACCCGCCGCCGGCCGAAACCGATTTCGACCGCGTGGTCGAACGCGCGATTTCCCGCCGTGGCTTTCTCGGCGGCGTGCTTGCCTTCGGTTCGGCTGCGGCCGCCATGGGCACGCTCGGCAACCTGATGAGCAGCACTTCGGCGCAAGCGCAGGAAGCCGGCGCCGGCCGTTTCCCCTTCAAGCCGGTGGCCGCCGCAACCGACCACACCATCCACGTGCCGGAAGGCTACAGCTGGAAGCCGGTCGCCAAATGGGGCCAGCCGCTGTTTTCCAACGTTCCCGATCTCGACCCCGCCAAGGGCGTCAGCGTTGAGAATTCCGACAAGGTCTTCGGCGAAAATACCGACGGCATGGAACTCTTCATGGTCGGCGCCCATCAGCTGATCGCCGTCAACCATGAATATGTGAACCCTGAAATCAACCTGCCGCACACTGACAAGGGCAACCCGAAGACGGCCGACGACGTGAAGATCCTGCAGAACATGCAGGGCGTCACCGTCATGGAAGTCGCGGAAGGCAACGAAGGCTGGGAAATCGTTCTCGACAGCCCGTTCAACCGCCGTATCCACCACAACACGCCGATGAAGCTCTCCGGCCCGGCCGCAGGCTCCGAGCTCGTCAAGACCGCCGCCGATCCTGACGGTATCGACTGTCTCGGCACATTCAACAATTGCGGCGCCGGCCGCACGCCATGGGGCACCTACCTTACCTGTGAAGAGAACTTCAACGGCTATTTCGGCACCACTGATGCCGCCTTCAAGCTGCCTGATGACTACAAGCGTTATGGCATCGTGGCCGAAACCCGCTACGCCTATGAAAAATTCGACGAGCGTTTCGACGTTGCCAAGAACCCGAACGAGCCGCGCCGCGCTGGCTACGTGGTCGAGATCGATCCTTCGGACGCCTCCTCCACTCCGATCAAGCGCACCGCGCTCGGCCGCATCAAGCACGAAAACGCCGCCGTGGTGATTGCCCGCGACGGCCGTGTCGTCGTTTACATGGGTGACGACGAGCGTGGCGAATTCCTCTACAAATTCGTCTCCAACGGCATTTACGTGCCGGGTGGCGACACCTCCAAGCTGCTCGACGAAGGCACGCTTTATGTCGCCAAGTTCGCCGATGACGGCGCCGGCGAGTGGGTGGCTCTGACGCCTGAAAGCACCGGCATGAAGATCGACGAAATCTGCGTCTTCACCCGTCAGGCCGCCTCCAAGGTGGGCGCGACGACGATGGATCGCCCGGAATGGGTCGCCATCAACCCGGTCGCCATCGAAGCCTATTGCGCGCTGACCAACAACAGCCGCCGCGGCGAAATGAAGGACGGCAAGCTGCGTTCCAATGCCGGCGGCGACGCCATGGCCATCAATGCCGCCAACCCGCGCGAGAAGAACGAATACGGCCAGATCGTGCGCTGGTATCCGGAAAATGACGACCATGCCGACGGCAAGTTCAAATGGGACCTGTTCTGCATGGCCGGCAACCCCGCCGTTCACAAGGACGCGTTCGCCGGCTCCTCGAACATCAACGAAGGCAACATGTTCAACTCGCCTGACGGCATGATGTTCGATTCCACCGGCCTGCTCTGGATCCAGACCGACGGTGAGGACAGCAACGAAGGCAACTTCGCCGGCCAGGGCAACAACCAGATGCTGGCGGGCGACCCGGCCACCGGCCGTATCGAACGCTTCCTGACCGCACCGAAGGGTTCCGAAGTCACCGGCCAGACCTGGTCCGGCGACAAGCGCACCCACTTCGTTGGCATCCAGCACCCCGACGCCCCCTTCCCGGATGGCGAAGGCAAACTGCCGCGCTCGGCCCTCATCGCCATCAAGCGTGACGACAACGCCCAGATCGGCTGACGTTTCGGCATGAACGGAACCGGACTACGATAAGATCGCGATCCGGTTCCGCAATTAAAGACGCCGTGTGCCTGATGGGCGCACGGCGTGAAATTGATGGCAAAGTCCGAACAGTCCGGTCGTCGTCCCGGCCTCCAACCGGCTCCAGCTGCGACGCGCCTGCGCCACGAGACGATTTTCTCCTGCAACCGAAGACTTGACCACGCTGCCGCCTTACCCGGTTTGCGGTGACGGAGGTGCATGCGGATATTACGGATCAGCCTGAAGCCCCGGCTTTACCGGGGCTTCGTCGGCGATTCGGCACCGCATATGCAAAGGACACGCGGCCTTTACAGGCGGTCTCCATTTCTGGTTCGGCACCGCGGCCTCTCATACCTCGCGGAAGGTGCGGTTGGCCTGATCAAGCAAGGGTTTGAGAAAATAGGACAAAACGCTTCTCTCCCCGGTGGTGATAAAAGCTTCCACCGGCATGCCCGGCATCAGGCTGAATTCACCCAGCCGCTTTATCTGCTCCGGGGATGTGGCGACGCGCACCAGATAATGGCTGGCACCGGTTCGCTGATCCACCGTCACGTCCGCCGAAATACGTTCCACCGTTCCGATAATTTCCGGCGTGGTCTTCTGGTTGAAGGCGGAGAAGCGCAGGTTCGTCGGCTGGCCGTAATAAATCTGATCGATATCCTGTGGCGCAACCTTGGCCTCGACCACGAGTTTGTCGACCTCCGGCACAATCATCATGATCGGTTCACCGGGCGCCACGACACCGCCGACGGTGTGAACCGACAGCTGATGCACCACGCCATCCTGCGGCGCGAGAATATCGACACGCTTCAGCTGGTCTTCGGCCGCCACGCGACGCTCGACATATTCACCAATCCGGGCGTCCATCTCACGCAGATCGGAACCGACCTCTTCCGACCATTGCTCATCGATCTGAAGGATTTGCAGTGCCGTTTCGCTGATCTTTGCCTCGACACCGGCAATGCCGGCCATCAGCCGACCGATGTCCCCTTCGATATCCGTCGCCTGACGCTCCAATGTGCTGAGCCGGCTTCTTTCCATCAGGCCCCTTTCATGCAGGGAACGAAAACGGCTCAACTCCTTGCCGACCATTTCCTGCTCGCGAAAATTCGCCGCCCGCTCGGCCTCCATGCCGATTATCTCATCGCGAAGCTGCCGCACACGTTGTTCGAGCTGGCTTTTTTTGCTCTCGCGGACGGCCTTGCGGGTCTCATAAAGACGCTGTTCCGCGTTCATCATCGCGACGATTTCGGCGTCATCAGCCCGGCCAAGCAGCGCCTGCGGAAAAGCCACGCTGGCGGCCCGGTCTCGCTCGCTTTCAAGCCGCGCCTTGCGAGCGGTGAATTGATCGAGGCTTTTGACGACGATGGCCAGATTGGCTCTCGTCATTGTCGCATCGATACGCATGACCACGTCACCGGCCTTCACCCGGTCGCCATCACGCACCATCAACTCACTGACGACGCCACCTGCCGGATGCTGGACTTTCTTGAGGCTGGTTTCCACCACCAGCGATCCCTGAGCGATCACTGCGCCGACAATCTCCTTGCCAACCGCCCAACCGCCGAGCAGGCCCACGAGTGTCAGGAACCCGAGACCTCCGACAACAAGGTGATTGCGGATCGAGCGTTTAAGTATCTGCCATTCATCCATCGTCATGCCTTTCCTGTTTCCGCAGCCTGCACGACCTTGAGGGCGCCTGCCGCACCGCCAACCGGGCGCAGCACCTTGGCCAGCACCTCCTCCTTGGGGCCAAAAGCCTGCTGGCGGCCATCGGCAAGCATCAGCACCTTGTCCACCGCCAGAAGAGCGCTTGGACGATGGGCGATGATGACAGCCACGCCGCCGCGTTCGCGAATGCCGAGAATGGCGGCCGTCAGCGCATCCTCGCCTTCTGAATCGAGATTGGAATTCGGCTCGTCGAGCACGACCAGAAACGGGTCGCCATAAAGCGCTCTGGCAAGGGCGATCCGCTGTTTCTGCCCCGCCGACAATTGCCGCCCGGTTTCGCCGACCTCGGTGAAGTAACCGTCCGGCAGGCTGACGACCAGATCGTGAATGCGGGCCGCACGCGCCGCCGCGATGATTTCTTCGGAACGCGCTTGCGGATCGAAGGAGGCGATATTCTCGGCAATCGTGCCGTCCAGAAGTTCGACCGATTGCGGCATATAGCCGATATGGCGGGCAAGCGCCTCGGCCGGCCATTGGTCGAGCGTCGCACCGTCCAGTCGAATGGAGCCCTTGAGCGGCCGCCAGAGGCCGACGAGAAGCCGTGCCAGCGAACTCTTGCCGGAGCCGCTCGCCCCGATCACACCGAGGGCACTGCCGGCCGCGAGCGTGAAGGCGATTTCCTGCAGAACCGGCTCAGCCGCTTCGGGCGGTATGGCGCCCACCCGCTCAACCGACAGAAGGGCGTGCGGCGCAGGCAAATCCATACGCGCGGCTCCGTCCGGCAACAGCGCCAGTGTTTTTTCAAGGCGACGGCGGCTTTGCCGCGCGGCGATGAAGCCCTTCCAGTTGGCAATGGCGAGGTCGACCGGGGCGAGTGCCCTTGCCGACAGGATGGAACCGGCAATGATGATGCCCGGCGTTGCCTGCTCATTGATGACAAGCCAGGCTCCAACCGCCAGAATGCCGGATTGCAGCAGCATACGCAGCACCTTGCTGGCCACGCCGAAACCGGAAGCGATGTCGCTTGCCGACCTCTGCTCGCGCACATAGGCGCGGTTGTCCGCCTGCCAGCGGGCGCGCAGCGGCGACGCCATCCCCATGACGGAGATAATATCGGCATTGCGGCGGCTGGTTTCGGCCAGTCGATTACGTTTGGCGGAATGACCCGCCGCCGCCTCCACCGGATGCCGCGACACAAGTTCCGTCATCAGCGTGATGACGGTGAGAATGAAGGCGCCGGCCAGCGCGGTGACGCCAAGCCAGAAATGGAACGCGAAACAAATAGCGATGTAAAAGGGCAGCCAGGGCAGATCGAACAGCGCGATCGGCCCGCTTCCCGACAGGAAGGAGCGGATCGTATCGAGATCGCGGAGCGGCTGTGCCTGACGGCCGCTGACGGGCAGGCGCAGCTGAAGGCCGATCACCGCGTCGTAGATCCTGGAAGAAAGCGCCTGATCGAGGCGATCGGAAAGCCGCACCAGCAGACGGCCGCGCAAGGCATCGAACAGGCCCTGAAATGCATAAAGCACCGCGACGATGGCAAACAGGGCCACAAGCGTCGGCAGGCTGCGGCTCGGCAGCACCCGGTCATAGACCTCCATCATGAACAGCGAGCCGGTGAGATAAAGAATATTGACCAGAGCGCTCATCAGGCCGATGCCGATGAAAGCGCCGGCGCAGCCGGCAAACACACCCTTGATCTGACGAGCATTATTATTGGCAGTGTGAAAACGCATTTTTACTATCCGTTGAGGTCGCAGCGGCGATAGCGGCAGACGGTAACGTGCCGTTGACAGCCGCCCGCGCGGGAAAAAGGCGCATCCGGCCGGATGCGCCTTTCACGGTTCAGGCGAAGCGGAAGTCGTCGATGACGAACTGTTCCGTCTTGACATCAACGAAGGTGATGGAAGAACCGTCGTTGAAGGCAATCTCGGCGCCGTTCTCGCCATTGGTGAAGGCGCCGGAGGAAATAAGCGCCTGATAGTCGGCGAAGACATCCTTCGAAAGCTGAACGACATCCTTGCCCTCGGCACCGGCCTCGAAGTCGGTCACGACGTCGCGACCATCGCCCGCGGCAAAGACGAAGGTGTCAGCACCGCTGCTGCCGGTCAGGGTGTCATTGCCTGTGCCACCGCTCAGCGTGTCATCACCTGCGCCGCCATTCAGCGTGTCGTTTCCGGCTCCGCCGCTCAGGACATCGTTGCCCGATCCGCCCATCAGCACGTCATTGCCGGCACCGCCATCGACCACATCTTTGCCGTCTCCGGCCAGAACGCGGTCGTTGCCGGCTCCGGCATCCACCATGTCGTCGCCTTCGCCGGCAACGACGGTGTCATCACCCTCGCCGGCTTCGAACATGTCCTTGCGGCTGGTCCCGATCAGCATGTCGTCGCCACTACCGCCTTCAACGATGTTGTATTCGGTATAACCGTCCACGGTGACGGTGGTGGTGCCCTTGGCTTCGCCGCCATTTGCATCACGAACCGTGTAGTCGAGCGTCACCGTCGCCTGCTGCCCGTCCTCCAGCGCCGCAAAGGCGGAGGAAGGATCGACAACCAGCTTGCCGTCCACCACCGAGAAGGCGGCAGCCGCCTGCTGACTGGTTATGGCAAGGCCAGCAACAGCCGTCACGGCGATGCTGACGAGTGCAAGACGGTCGCCTTCCACATCCGTGTCATTGGCAACGAGATCGAAGGACGTTCTATCCCTTTCCGCCAGCGCAATCCGGTCCGTAACGGCAACAGGCGCATCGTTGACGGGAGCGATCGTCACAGTCACCAGGCTCTCGACGCTGCCGCCCCGGCCATCCGAAACGACAACCGTGAAGCTGTCGGTTCCGTTGACATCTGCGTTCGGCGTATAGACCCACTCACCCGTTGCGGCATCGACCTTGGCGTTGCCCTTCGAGGCACCGGCATCCGCCTTGATGGCATAGGAAAGCGCGTCACCATCGATGTCGGAGGCCGCGACCCTGCCTTTAAGGGCGACATCCTCGTCGGTCTTTACGGCGATGGAGGCGGCGACCGGCGCATCATTGACCGGCTTGACGGTGAAGGCGGCGGCCGCTTCGCTGGAACCGCCGCGACCGTCGGCGATCTTGTAGCTGAAGGATGCCTTGCCGTTGAAATCGGCGGCCGCAGTAAAGCGGATGCCCGTTTCTTCCAGGACCGCCGTTCCGCCAACGACACGGAAAACGCTGGTCACCGTCAATACGTCCAGATCGGCGTCCATGTCATTTGCAAACAGGGCGCTGAAGGGAATGAGGAAGGATGCCGCATCCTCATTGATCGCCGCAAGTGTGTCGGCCACAGCGACCGGGCCACGGTTCACGAGCCCCTTGGCGATGGCCTCGCGGCTGAGATTGGTGCCATCGGCAAAACGCAGCATTTCAATACCGCCATCCGCCAGCTGATTGCGCAGCGACAGTTTTTCGCCGCCTGACAGTTCAACCTCGACGGATTGACCATATTTGCGCAGAACGGCCTCGTTTCTGGCGATATCGTGGAGGTACAGGATGTCCGTCGCGCTCGATGGAGCAGCAGGCTCGATGATGACATCGGAACCGTCGCCGCGCCCGTAACGATAGAGATCCGACCCTTCCCCGCCGATCAGCAGGTCGTCGCCACGGCCGCCTTCGATGAAATCGTCGCCCACGCCACCTGAAATCAGGTCGTCGCCGGCATCGCCCCAGAGCTTGTCATTGCCGGCACCGCCGGAGAGCGCATCGCGGCCCGCTCCACCGATCAGCCCGTCATCGCCATTGCCGCCGTCGAGACGATCATCGCCCGTAGAGCCGAGGAGCGTATCGTTGCCGTCATGGCCGAGGATTGTCACATCGGCAGTTGCCGCCTGCAGGACATCGTTGCCGGCACCGCCTTCGAGCGTCTGGCCCTGCTTCGCAGCATCCAGTCGCACCACACGCACATCGTCGTAGCTGACCCCTTCACCGGCACGCCAGTTATAGAGGCCGAAGGTGCCCTTTTCCGCGCCGTGAACTGCGATGGGCTTCGAGAACAGCGCCGTGCCGTTCAGCCAGACCTGAAGCCTGCCGCCTTCAATGTCGGCGCGCAGCAGGTTGGAACCGGCGGCATCGTAGCGGATCGGCCCCTGCCAGAGTGTCTGCTCGATACCGTCCGTGAGGCTGAAGAGCTGCGGGAAGCCGGTCGTGTTGTCGAGTTCAAACTTGATGTAGTTGTTTTCGTCCTGATAGTGCAGCAGCAACCCCACCGCGCCGCGCGAGGCCGAGGTGAAACGCGTTTCGACGCTGTAATCCATCCATTCGTCCGAGCCGGGAGCCTCGTAAAGCGCGTAGGTTCCCTTGCGAAGCGCATAGATGCCGTCGCCGAGCGGGC
This sequence comes from Agrobacterium sp. OT33, assembly GCF_017313365.1. Taxonomy (NCBI): domain Bacteria; kingdom Pseudomonadati; phylum Pseudomonadota; class Alphaproteobacteria; order Hyphomicrobiales; family Rhizobiaceae; genus Agrobacterium; species Agrobacterium sp. OT33. The sequence goes on from NZ_JAFLMZ010000008.1 coordinate 71,134, forward strand.
TCCAGTTGAGGCTCCATTGCGAGGTCGGCGCAGTCAGACCCGTACCGCCGAGTTCGCGGCTGTAGCGGTTGGCTGTCTGCGCAAGTCCGCCATTCGCGACGGCCCAGGCCGCAGCCGCGCCAAGCTCGCCCTCATCGACGAAGCGGAAGTTCTGCGCGATGCCGTCGGAGAAATCCTCCTGCATCAGCACATCATTTGCCGCAACGACCTCGATCGTCACCGTATCGCTCGACCGCTGGGCGCCATCGGCCATATCGAGGCGAACGAGGTGTGTCCCGGCCTCGAGCTGAACCCTGGCCTGAGCGCCGCTGGCGAGCCGGGTGCCTTCCTCGCTCCAGACAAAGCCGGACGAAGAAGAGCTGCCAAAACTCTCAAGGGCGGAAAGCTCGACCTCGACGCGACCATCGCCATCGACATCGATCACCCGCAGGGAACGACCCGCATCCGCATGGAACGCGCCCTTGCGCACCATGATATCATCGAAAAACACCTGACGCTGTCCTTCGGACCAGACCCCGACGGTGCCGCCCGCAAGCGGGCTCGCCGCATCCGTCACCGCGCCACCAAACAGCGCCCTGCCATCGAGCGAGGCGAAAAGCCGGTTGCCGGTAACGGCGAATTCGACCGTGAAATCCCGATCGAACGGCGTGGTCGCAACTTCACGGGCCAGCACCGTTTCAACGCCGTCGCGCACTTTCACCAGTTGGCGCTCATTCGCGGCAATATCGAAGGACAGACGGTAGTGGTTCTTCTCATCCCGATAATAGGCGACGAGCCCGAGACCATGCTGGTCCTCGGCTAGCAGCGTGGCCGAAACGGTATAGTTCGACCAGGCAGCACTGCCATCACCCGTCCAGCGCATGATGCCCGACGCCCCATCATAGGCGCGCAGAGCGCCCTCGGGGGCCGCCGCCGTCCGGCTGTTGTCATTGCGTGAGGCGACGGAACCGGCGACCTGCCAGCGGGCGCCGGGCGCAGACCAGCCATCCGCATTGCCGTCATCGAAGGTCTCGTGAAGCAGCGTATTCCGGTCGGTAACTGCGATCTTCACCTGATCGACGCTCTCCACTCCGCGTGCATCGACAAGACGAAGTGTGAGGCGATGAACGCCGGCGTCGAGATCCACCGAGGTCTCGCGGCCCTTGGCAATCACCTCGCCATCCTCATTCAGCCATTGCGTCACCACGACCTGACCGAGCTTGTCCACGCTCTGGCCGGCGTCGAGATCCACTTTCGCCTTGCCGCTTGCATCCGCTTTCACCGTACGGTCATTTCCGGCTTTCGCCACGAACTGAACAACAGGCGTGCCGAGATCGACATTGCTGATCGTTTCCTGATGCTCACGGAACGCGCCGGTCAATTGCAGGCGATTGTCACCGCTGCCGATGGTCTGCGACAGGGAACCGTTGCCGAGGGAGGGCCTGAACGTGCCGTCGGTGAAATCGAACTGCACCATGTTCACGCCCGGCAGCGCAGTCTGGTAAGGTCCGGTCGAGGTAACGGAGCCAAGCCCCGCGACTTCCGCTTCGCTCAGCGTCTTTTCGAGGAATGCGAAGGATGAGAGCGAGAATTCCGGCGTTTCCGTGCTGTCATCGGCAAAGATCAGGAAACCGGCCTTGCCGATATTGTAGACCCCCTGCACGGTCTGCGTTCCCTGGAGAGCGCCATCGGCATATTTCTTCATCGTATAACCGGCGCCGCTGCGCTCCAGCGTTATGACGATACGCGTCCACTGATCGAGCGGCAGCCGGCCGTCATCGCGGCCATCGGTACCGATCAGCGCGTAACCGTCACGATAGTTCAGCCAGAGGTCGCCATCGGTGATGTTGTTGAGGTCGCTCTGGAATATGGAAGCAAGGCGGCCGGGCGTGCCGGGCAGCTTCACATCGTAGACCAGCGTATAGTTTTCGAATGTATCGCCGCCGCCGGCAGGTGAAAAACCGGGGGTGACCTTCAATCCGTTGGAAGGATTGAACTGCGGTGCGGTGATGATGCCGGTATCGCCGCCATCGATCGTTTCCCGTCCGAAAACAACCGGCTGAATCTGGGAGGCGTTGGCGCCCGTGGTGCTGCCCTTGCCGTCGCGCGAGGGTTCCGCATCACCGCGCGCGCCGACCAGATATTCGTCGCGGGCCGAAAGATAGGTCTCCGTCTGCACCGTCTTGTTGTCGGGGTCGATGATGAGGAGACGGATGGCGCCGTTGCCACCATTGCCGCCCCGTCCCGCGTCGCCGTTGCCGGTCACTTCCGTCGACACACCGTTCTGGTAATTGACGAGCATCTGGAAGACCGGCAAGCCGGCGTCGTTATAGCTGACGATGGTTTCCGCACCGTCGCCGAAAACATGGCCGGAAAAGACGAAGCTGACATTCGGATGCTTGGAGACGAGCTTCTGCCACATGTCTTCGCCATCATTGGCGTTTTGCGCGCTGTTGCCGATCCCGTAATCCTTGCCCGTGCCTTCAGCGAAGACCGGACCGGAATAGTTGTCGGCACGCGTTCCCATGTTGGTGTAGCTGTGCGTGGTGATGATCGCGCGGTGGTCCTGATTTGCCGCCAGCACCTCGCCCGCCCAGCGCAACACATCATCGCGGGCACCGAATTCCAGCGAAAGAGCAATCCATTCCGTGCCGTCCGCACCGGTGAAACGATACCAGGCATTTTTGGAATCGCCCGTTTCCTGATCGTAGACACCGCCCAGCGTGGAGTGTTCACGCATGTATTCCGGAGAGAAATAGGTGGACTGCAAGGACGAATAGTCTCTGGAGCCACCGCCCTGATCATGGTTGCCCGGCACCATGGCGTAAGGCACCTTGCCATTCAGCCTGGTGATGGCTTCCTTGGCGATCGCCCATTCGTCCGGCGTATTGTCCTGCGTGACGTCTCCGACATGGGTGACGAAACGGATGTTCATGGATTTCGAATTCTCGGCAAGCCAGTCGAACATGCCATTCAGCGTGGCCTGCCCCATGCCGGGGAACACATAGTCCTGTGTGTCCGGCACCACGGCGATGGTGTAGGCGTTCGGACCGGCCACACGCACGCGGAAATCGTCCGTCGCGCTCTTTCCGGCGCTGTCGGTGGCCGTGACGCGGATATCGGAATGGCCAAGGGCGGAAAAATCGAGCGTCAGCTTGTTGCCGTCCGTCAGCACGGCCTTCACGGTCTCGTTTCTGCTGTTCTGGACGGTAAATTCGAGGTCTTCGCCGGAGAAGTGCTGCGAAAGGTCGATCGTCACGTTCGCGGCATCGGGCGTCACCATCATGTCCTTGATGAGCGCGGTTCTGATGACGCTTGCCGGATCGACGGCGGGCTGTTCGCCAATGCCCGGGATTTTCGCCTGGGCAGGCGTCGTGAATTCAAGCGGGACACCTTTGCCGGTGATCGTACCTGTCCCCATAACCGGCGCGGCCGACCCACCGGAAAAACGGCTTTCCAGAACGACGGTTTGTTCAGCCGTTGACTTCATGGCATCCGGCAGGATGCCGGCAGCTTTCGCCGCTCCGAGATAGGACATTTCATCCTTCGTAAGCACCGCCTTGAGGAAGAGGAAATTGCTGAGATAACCCGGCGACGTTTCGCCGTCTTCGTCAGAGAAGATCAGGAAACCCTTGGACAGATCGATCGCAAAACGGCTGGCACCGCCGTTGATCTTCTGGTCGGCGACGAATTCGCCGTTGACGTATTTCTTCATGGAAACGGCGCCTGCCGCGTCCGTTTCAATGGTCAGGCCGATGCGGTTCCAGGCATCCAGCTTTGCCGAACCGTGATAACCGCCGCTGATGCCGACACCGTAGCTTCCAACGCCCACCTTGCCGAAAATATCGCCGTCATTGCCGTTGTTGAAGTCTGTCTGCAGGAACGGCATCCAGCCGCTTGAGCCACTTGCGGGAAAATAAACATCATAAACAAGGCTGTAGGAGGTCGCCATGCCGGCGCCACCAGGCGAAACAAGAATGCCCTGCTGTTGTGCAAGAGCCGGAATGGTCAGCAGCCAGTCGGAAGAGGATTCAATGGGATTGGCGATCGAATTCTGGGAGGTCGTCATCTCTTTGGCCTTTTTGCGTGAAACGGGTTGGCCCTTTGGCCATGCCGGGACGATTAGAGGCCGGGACTAACGCGCCGATGACGAATTCCTAACAAATCGTAAATGCGCCATAGCGATTTCCCATGCCTGCCATCGGTTTCGCCGCGAGGTTAATGAAGTCATCCGGCGGGCGTCATGGAGTTGTCAGCGTTTTCGCCGATAATCCTCCTGCACCGGCGCCAGTCGTGTCGGCCGGCGGCAGAACAGGACCCCATGTCGACCAAGCAGCTGAAGGCCTTTCATATCGTCGCGCAATCGGGCGGTTTTTCCCAGGCCGCACGGGACATGGCGATAAGCCAGTCCACGCTTTCAGCCCATGTGCGGGAACTGGAAGCGATCAGCGGCGTGAACCTTCTGGAAAGAAAACCCCGAGGGGTGAGCCTCAGCCCGCAGGGAGAACGCCTGTTCGAGATCACCGCCCGCCTGTTCCAGGCGGAAAACGAGGCCAAGGCCTTCCTGCGCGGCGGCAAGAGCACCGCGGGCGGGCATCTGCGGGTCGCAGCCGATGGCCCCATCCTGCCGCTTCCCATTCTTTCGCGGCTGAAGGCAGAACGGCCGCAGCTGACCTTTTCCCTTTCGGTCGACAATTCGGCGCGGGTGGTGGAGCAGATCATCGACTACCGGGCCGATGTCGCCATCACCGCCCGCGCGCCCGATGACCCCCGCCTTTACGGCGTCAAGTTCCTCAGCATGCGACTTGGGCTATGTGTGCCCGTGTCGCATCCACTGGCTGCGCGTCAGAACGTTTTGATGGCCGAACTGGAGGGGCTGTCCTTCGTTATGCGGGAGCGCGGCTCGCGCACGCGTGAAATTTTCGAGAAGAACCTTGCCGATCACGGCATAACCATCCAGCCAGTGATCGAAATCTCGTCCAGAGAAGGCGTTCGGGAAGCCATCGCCAATGGCGTGGGATGCGGTGTGGTGGCCGATCTGGAATTCGGCCATGATGCGCGCCTTTCCTTCATTCCTCTGGACGACGCCCGCGAACTGATCGACGAATATGCCGTCTGTCTCGCCGAAAGGCGGCATCTGCCGCTCTTGCGCAGGTTCATCGAGGAGGCCGGGCGAGCCTGAACCCTGCCTCCCACGGTCAACCCGCGGCTGATACTCAGAACACGTTCCGGTGCACATCCGTCATCGCGCGACGCAGATCGTCGACAGCGGACGCCGTCTGCCCCGGCCGGTCGTCCAGCGCCGGCGGCATTTTCCAGCCCGGGTCTATGCCTTCCATATTGGGCAGTTCATGGGCGATGCCCTTGTGGCAATCGATACAGGTGGCCTTGCCCGTCAGCAGGTATTTCGAGTGGATATCGGCGGCGCGCTGCGTCTGTTTGGTAAAGTCCATGGCGGCGGAGGAATGGCAGTTGCGGCATTCCAGGCTGTCATTGGCCTTCAGGCGCGACCATTCGTGCTGGGCAAGTTCCAGCCGCTTGTCGAGGAACTTCTTGCGGGTGTCGATGGTGCCGAAAATCTTGCCCCAGACCTCCTTGGAAGCCTGCATCTTGCGGGCAATCTTGTCCGTCCATTCATGCGGCACATGGCAGTCCGGACAGGAGGCGCGCACGCCGGAACGGTTGGAGAAATGCACCGTCCGGGTCAGTTCCTCATAAACATTGGCCCGCATCTCGTGGCAGGAAATGCAGAAGGCTTCCTTGTTGGTCATTTCAAGCGCGGTGTTGAAGGCGCCCCAGAACATGACCCCGCCGACAAAACCGCCAAGCGTCAGGAAAGCGAGGCTGAGCGTGCCCGCCGGTGTCGTCAGGACCGCCCAGAGCCAGGCGAGAAGTTTTTTCACACGGGCGATCATCATTCGCTACCCGCCGGTTTCACGCCCATCGTGCTCATGTCCTCAAACGTGTTGGGCACGAGCGGCCGCGTATCGGCCTGCGGCACATGGCAGGCGGTGCAGAAATAACGGCGCGGCGAAACATCCGCCAGCATCTGGCCTTCCCGCGTCATATAATGGGTGACGCTGATCATCGGTGCGCCGGAATCCTGCGTGAATTCGCGCTTGTGACAGGACAGACAGCGGTTGGTATTGACCGACAGCTGGTAGCCGTCGATCGAATGCGGGATGACCGGCGGCTGCTCCGGATAGGCGCGCATGCGCCTGAAATCGTCGACCACCCATTTCGGCAGGGGTTTCGCCGGCTCGGTCTGCATGGCGTCGCCACGCGGGCCTGACAATTCCGGCACCATCTGTGCAACGGCCCCCGTCGCCAGAGCCACGACCAGAAGAGTGGCGGCGATCCATCCGTGTTTCCTGATCATGCGACTGGCTCTATCTTGACTGCGCATTTCTTGAAATCCGTCTGCTTGGAGATGGGATCGGTTGCGTCGAGCGTGACTTTGTTGATGAGCTGGCTGGCGTCGAACCAGGGAACGAAGATGACGCCGGGCGGCATGCGGTTACGGCCGCGCGTTTCCACGCGGGAGCGGATTTCGCCACGACGCGAGACGATGCGGATTTCCGCACCCTGGTTGAGCCCGCGCTTGCGCGCATCGTCGGCATTCATGAAACAGCGGGCGCCGGGAAAGGCCTTGTAGAGTTCCGGCACACGCATGGTCATGGAGCCGGAATGCCAGTGCTCCAGCACGCGGCCTGTCACCAGCCATGTATCGAATTCCGCATCCGGGGATTCCGCCGGCGGCTCGTAAGGCACGGCGATGATGACCGCCTTGCCGTCCTTGTTGCCGTAGAACTTCACGCCTTCACCCGGCTTGACGTAGGGGTCGTAACCCTCGCGGTAACGCCACAGCGTTTCCTTGCCGTCCACCACCGGCCAGCGCATGCCACGCACCTCGTGATAGGCATCGTAAGGCGCCAGATCGTGGCCGTGGCCGCGCCCGAAGGCGGCATATTCCTCGAACAGACCCTTCTGCAGATAGAAACCGAAATCCCTGGATTCCTGGTTCTGGTAATCCGCGTTGATCTCGCTCAGCGGGAACTTTCCGACATCGCTGTCCTTGTAGAGCACCTCGTAAAGCGTCTTGCCGCGATAGGCGGGGTTGGCGTCGAGTATCTCCGCCGGCCATACCTCGTCGGTGGTGAAACGCTTGGAGAACTCCACGAGCTGCCAGAGATCGGAGCGCGCCTCGCCCGAAGCCTCGACCAGCTGGTGCCAGACATGGGTACGCCGCTCGGCATTGCCATAGGCTCCCTCCTTCTCCACCCACATGGCGGCGGGCAGGATGAGGTCGGCGCTCATGGCCGTGATGGTCGGATAGGCGTCCGAAACAACGATGAAGTTTTCCGGGTTGCGATAGCCCTGATAGGTCTCGTTCTTGGTGTTGGGACCGGCCTGAACGTTGTTGTTGACCTGCACCCAATAGAAATTCAGCTTGCCGTCATGCAGCATGCGGTCCTGCTGCACGGCGTGGTAACCCGGCTTTTCCGGGATGATGCCGTGCGGAATGCGCCAGATTTCCTCGGCATGTTTGCGGTGTTCCGGGTTTGTCACCGTCATATCCGCCGGCAGGCGATGGGCGAAGGTGCCCACCTCGCGCGCCGTGCCGCAGGCCGAAGGCTGGCCGGTGAGCGAGAACGGGCTGTTGCCCGGCTCGGAAATCTTTCCGGTCAGAAGGTGGATATTGTAGACCATCTGGTTGGCCCAGACGCCGCGAACATGCTGGTTGAACCCCATGGTCCACAGCGACATGACCTTGCGTTTCGGGTCGGCATAAAGCTCGGCCAGTTCCTCAAGGAAGCCGGCCTCCACGCCGGTCATGGCGGCGGTCTTTTCCAGTGTATAGTCCGATACGAAAGCCTTGAAGGTCTCAAAATCGATCGCTTCGGTCTTGGTCGGATCGGCGGAGTTGGCGGCATTCACCTCCGCCGGATTGTCGGGACGCAGGCCATAACCGATATCGGTGACGCCGCGCACGAATTTCGTATGGTTCTTCACGAAGTCTTCGTTGACGCGCCCGGTCTTGATGATGTGGTTGGCGATATAGTTGAGGATCGCGAGATCCGTGCCCGGTTTGAAAACCATCGGGATATCGGCAAGATCCATGCTGCGATGGGTAAAGGTCGAAAGCACCGCCACCTTCACATGGTCGAAACCCAGACGCCGGTCGGCGATGCGGGTCCAAAGGATGGGGTGCATTTCCGCCATGTTCGAGCCCCAGAGCACGAAGGCATCGGCATGTTCGAAATCGTCATAGCACCCCATCGGCTCATCCATGCCGAAGGTGCGCATGAAGGCGTAAGCGGCGGACGCCATGCAGTGGCGGGCATTGGGATCGAGATTGTTGGAGCGGAAGCCGGCGCGCATCAGCTTGGTCGCGGCGTAGCCCTCGAAGATCGTCCATTGCCCGGAGCCGAACATGCCGACGGCGGTCGGCCCCTTTTCTTTCAGCACCCGCTTGCACTGCGCGGCCATCACGTCGAAGGCCTCGTCCCAGCTTACCGGCTCGAATTCGCCATCCTTGGCGTAGACGCCGTTTTTCTTGCGCAGCAGCGGGGTTTGCAGGCGGTCCTTGCCATACATGATCTTGGACAGGAAATAGCCCTTGATGCAGTTGAGGCCACGGTTGACCTCCGCCTGCATGTCACCATGGGTGGCAACCACCTTGCCTTCCTTGACGCCGACCATGACGCCGCAGCCCGTGCCGCAGAAACGACAGGGTGCCTTGGACCATTTGATCTGCAGGGCGGAAACACCACCCGGTACCGGCTGGGCGGCGGCCGGCAGCGCAATGCCCGCCGTTGCCGCCGCAATGCCGGCGGCATGGGCTTTCAATAGATCACGCCGCGTCAGTTCGCTGCTCATCGCCGCTCGTCTCCTCTGTGTCGACGTGTTCGAAAACCATGTTGGCGGCAATCACACCGTCGAGTGTCGAAATATAAGTGAGCGTATCGCCCAGCATGCCGGTGCTCGTGCCGTCGATGACGATGACGATCTTGCCGTTGCCCTCGCCATGAACCTCGACATTGTCGAGCGTTGAAAGTGCCGCGAAAACGGCGTCCCGCATCTGCGGCATCACCGCCACCACGGCGCTTGAGACATGATATCGGCCTGTATTTTCAGGCATATTGCATCTCCATGGCTATTGCCTTGATCTCGATCACGCCGGCCGGGCAGACGGATATACAGGCCCCGCAGCCGGTGCAGGCATCTTCGACAAGCTGAGGCACGAAGGGGCCGCCGCGGCGGGGCCGAAACCGGATGGCCTCGGTCGGGCAGGCATCGCGGCACGCCTGACAATCGATATTGCCGAAAGCGAGACACCCTTTACCGATCGCCATGACATGATCGAAGCGCTGCGCCGCAGGGGTCGCAAAAACCGGCTCTGGACAGACTTGCGCACATTTGCCGCAAAAGGTGCATTCACCGGCGGAGAAATCCACCGAAGGCAAACCATCCGCCATGGCGATGATGCCGGTCGGACAGGCCTCCACGCATTTTGCGCAACCGCTGCAGGCGGCGAGGTCGCTCAACACGACCCCGGGGGGACAGATACGCGTTTCCCGTTTGTGCCCGCCGCGCAGGAAATCGCGCCGGCTGAGAGAGACTTCCATCGTCATTTCACCCTCAATGACCGGGCGGTCCCGGCGGCCCGTAAATGATCTGGAACATCCAGACGATGAAGCCATAGGCCCCGACAAATCCAACCGCCAGAACGGGCCATATGCCGAAGGCCAGAACGGCAAACGTCACGAGCTCCCTCGTCCGGCTTGGCTTGTCATCCACTTGTTGAGGCGCGACTATTTTAGGCATATTCGCGTTTCCTGTTCGGTTCGAGACATCATCAGCCAAAAGGCAGAAATATTCAACCACTTGATTTTATTGATTATTTATCAGAACTAACATTCATCAATATCGCCAGCCTAAGTCACTGATTTCTTATTGGGCTTTTGCCGAAAAAATAAACAAACAGGGTAAAAACGGGCGAAGGTCGCTGCCGTCACGGCTGCGGGAAACTGTGTGCTCATCCGCAGGCTCCCGCCTCGTCGGTGCCCGGCGCCCGCAGGAAGGGCAGAAAGCCCTGCAGCCAGACACCAAAACTCGCTGCCCACACTATTGCACTGAGACCGTGATGATAGGGCGACAGGATCGCGGCGACATCGAATTCGGGCAGGATACGGGTCAGCCCGGCCGTCACCATCAGGGCGGCGGCGATGTGCGCCTGCCAGGGCAGGTGCGTCAGATCACGCCCCGTATGCCTGAGACCGGCGATGATGAATACGGCCATGATGGCGCAGCCGAGCGCGCCCACCGACAAGAGGTGCAGGCCTGCGGCGGGCGTGACGGAAAAACCGAGCCGCGTCGCCCCGAGCGCCAGAAACCCCGCACCGGCAAAGGCATTGCCGACGCCGAGCAGCAGCACCTCGGTCCTGAAGGCGGCGCGGCCGATGAACCATTCGGCCAGCCGGTCGAAAAACGCGGCACCGGCCGCAAGCGCCAGCCAGGCGGAAATATCACTTTCCGGAAGAACAAGCCTGACCGCCATGTAAAGCGTCACCATGGCCCCGGCCATATGCTGGCGGCCGGGATGCGGCCGATAGGGTGTGGTCTCACCGCTCGGATCGAGTGCCAGGTTGATGACGACCACATTGATGCGCGCCGCCGAAAGCGAAAACAGCACGGTGAATATGCACAACGCCGCCTCCAGACAGCGGGCGGCGAGTTCCGGATCACCAGCCCACCATGCATAACGCACACCCGCTTCCGAGGCCGTAAACAATAAAAGCCAGACGAGGAATGCCAGATGCTTCCCGGTGCGCCGCACCAGCATGGCCCTGCCGATGAGGAGCGAAAGCGCGAGCAGAAACGCCACATCGAAAAAGCCGGCAGGCAGGCTCCACGCATCGGCCCCCACGAAACCGATCAGGCGGCCCGGCAGCCAGAGGCCGGCCAGATATAGCAACGTTCTTCCCTGCGCCGGCTTGGTATCTGTCCATTCCGGCACGGCCGAGCCGAGAAACCCGGCGAGCGCCATGCCATAGGTGCCGAAAATCATCTCATGGGCGTGCCATTGCGACGGCGGAACGGCATCGGTGAAAGGCAGGGCATAACCACCAACGACGATCCACAGGAACGGCCAGACCGCACCGTGCAGGGCGGCAAGGGGGAAAAACAGGCGCAGGGCTTCGGAGAGGATCGGCGGCGGTTTCATCTGCCCCGCTCCTTTGCCGAAAACAGTTCGGCAAAAGCCGCAGTTTCGGCCAGACGTTCCGCTTCATCGAACACCGCCCGCGCCATGCGATGGCCCGGCGAACCGGCGGGCCTATGCGCAGCAATGACCCGGCCGCCGACGCCCGACAAGACGATCAGCCTGTCGGCCACCAGCAGCGCTTCGTGAAGATCATGGGTGACAAGGAGCGTGGAAAAACCGCGCCTTCCGGCGGCGGCCACCAGAAGCTCCTGCAGATGCCTGCGCAGGCCGACATCGACGGCGCTGAAGGGCTCATCCAGAAACAGCATGTCCGGCTCCACCGCCAGCGCCCGCGCCACCCCGGCGCGCTGGCGCATGCCGCCGGAAAGTTCGACCGGATATTTGCGGAAATCCGTCTCTTCCAGGCCCACTTCCAAGGCGAAGCGTGCCGCAGTCTCACGCCGTTGCCGTTTCGGCATGCCGGCCGCCGCAAGGCCATAGGCGATATTGTCGATCAATGTCATCCATGGCAGCAGCCGCGGCTCCTGAAACACCAGACCCTGCCGGCGATATCGGCGATGCACCCGGCCGCGAACGGGATCGATGATACCGGCCGCGATCTGCAAAATCGTCGTCTTGCCGCTGCCGGAAGGGCCAAGCAACGCCACGGTTTCCCCCGGCGCGATGCTGAGATCGAAATTCTCGAACAGGCTGCGGCCGAGAAAGGCGTGGCCGACCTGCTCGAAACGGAGGGCGGAATGGTCGCTCATCGTTTGACACCCCATGGCAGCCCGGCCGCACGCCAGCGTTCCAGCGCCTCGCGCAGCAGATGCAGCAGGCCGTAATCGGTCAGCAGCGCAAGGCCGACCGTGATGGTAAGCCAGGCGCTGACCTGCGCGATGTCGAACAGAGCACGTGCGGTGGCCAGTTCGCCGCCAATGCCGCCGGAATTCGAAAGAAGCTCGGCCATGACGGTCACTTTCCACGCGCTTCCGGCCGTCGTCGTCCAGGCCGGGAAGAGGTAGGAGAGAACATGCGGCATGGTGACGGTGCGCAGACGGTAAAACCATCGAGCGCCGAAAGCCTGCGCCATCACCTCCAGCTGACGGTCCCGCTTGGCGACACCTTCCAGCGCGCCGGCGAAGGAGACCGGCGCCGAGGCGATAACCACGGTCATGACGGCCGTGCCGCCCGACGAGCCGAACCAGATCAGCGCCAGCACGATCCAGCCGATGGGCGGCACGCCGAGCAGAACGGTGACAACAGGCTTCATCAGCCGCATGGCCGCAAAGGAATAGCCCGCCAGAAGGCCCGCAACGGTGCCGATGCCGGCGGCAATGGCAAAACCGGCAAGGGCCCTGACGGCGCTCTGCGACAGGATGACAAGGAAATCCGGTCGCCTGGCAAGCATCCCGATCGCAGCAAAGGTCTCCCCCGGCGAAGGCAGGATGAAGGAGCCGTAAATCTCATGCCCGGCCTGCCAGGCGGCGAGAAAACAGAAGATGCCGGAAAGCCCGGCCCAGCCCGCCCAGAGGTAACGGCCCGTCCAGCCAAGGCTTTCGAGAATGCGGTTCATGCCTGCTACACCAGATAAAATCCGTCATCCGGCCGCCGCCCGCCGATGATGGCCGGCTCGGCCTTGGCGAGTTCGTCATAAAAAGCCTCGAGATCGCTGCGCGCAGCGCTCGCCTTCAGCGCGCACAGATGGCTCGTCGGGAAGGAAGCGGCAATGATCTCAGACGGGAAACCCAGCGCGTCGGCAACGGCCGCCGCCGCAGCCTGCGGATCGGCCACGGCACTTGCGAGCGCGGCTTCCATGCCTGTCTGCAAAGCTTCAATGCCCGCCTTGCCGAGCTTTTCCTGAACCTGCGAGGTCAGGGCGAGACCCGCCTGCGGGATTTCGGCCTTGCCCGCCACCTTTGCCCATTCCTGCTGGATATCGATGGTGCGGTGAACGGTCATGAAAAACGACTTCGCCTTGATGAGCACGGCGGTCGCGGCCGGTTCGCTGAGCAGCGCCGCGTCCACCCGGCCCGTCAGCAGCAATTGCACGGCTTCCGGCGGCGAGGCGGCATATTCCAGCTTGATGTCGCCGGGCTTCAGGCCGTTTTCGGTAACAAGCCGGCGCATCACGAAATCGGGCATGTCGTTCTTGAACGGCAAAGCGAGCGTCTTGCCGGAAAGGCCTTGCAGGGAGTTCAGCGCCTCGTCTTTCGACACGATATAAAGCAGGCCCGTTGTCAACACGTTCAACAGCCCGAGACCGAGGCCGCGATTATGCAGATTGGCGGCGCCGTAGCTCGGCATCACCACCGCTCCCATGGAACCGGAGGCGACGGCGGCGCGCATTTCATCCGGCGTTTTCCAGGCCTTGAAGACGGCCTCCGGCGCGACATCCTTCAGGAACCCGCCCTTGACCGCATGGGCCAGCACGGCCGACGGCGCGGCAGGAGGACCATAAAGGGTGAGCGGCGCTTCCGCCTTCAGAATATGCGGTGCGGCAAGTGTCGCGACCGTCAATCCCGAAAGGGCCGAAAGCGCCTGACGACGGGTGAGATGAGCCATGGTCCTGATCCTTGTTCGCGCCGGAAGCGCCATGATGCGCGTGACGCCCGCTGAAAGCCCACCTTCCGGCCACAGGCACGTCACCCATCTGGAAATGACATTTTGCAAGCGCCCGATCTTTGCGCAGGATCAAACAGCGCCGGAAACCACGCCTATTCGCCTGTCTTAAGCGACAGGGCTTCGCGCAGGATGCGCGAGCCCTCCTGAGCGGCGGCGGCGATGTCGAGAAACATCAGGCTTGCGGTTTCGACCACACCTTCATCCACCGTGTCGTCTTCGGCGAAATCGCAGAGCATCTCAGTCAAAAGCGCGATCTTGCGCCGCTCCTCGCGGGCGGCGGCCAGAAGCTTGACGATATTGCGCTGGCGCTCGAAATCCTCGAGTTCACGCAGCGCCTCATGCACCCTGTCGCGGCAGCCGCAATCAAGCGCACTCTGCAAGACAATGTCGCGCACCAGATGGATTGCCGCCGCGATATCCGCTCCGCCCGGTGCCACCGCGGACAGCATTTGCTCACTTTGCCCGTTCATCGTCATGCATTCACCCCATGCGCCGTGTTGCGGGCACGGGCGACCCAGGCCGCCCCTTCCTGCCCGTGGTGGAAACCATTGGAAAAAGGCACGTCCGGATAGATTTGCCCGAGACGTGCAAGGCCATCTGCCGCATCCCGCCTACCAGCCAGAACATCGTCATGGATCTTGGCCACCGCCACCATGTCGCAGTCCTGCGGCGACAGCCGGAAGCGGGCGATGCCGGTGGCGGCCAGATCCTGCAATTCGCCAAGCAGCGACTGGCAGGTGTGCGACACCGTCTGCACGCCGTTCAGCGCCAGAAAGGACTGCCGGTCAAGCGTGCGCACCGGCAATCCATCCGGGTCGTCACCGCAGACGAACTGGCAATTATCCTTGATATTGCCCTTGGCGCGGGCGTGGGCGCAGCGCGCGGAAATGGCGAGCGGCAGGCGGCCGAAGGAGAAGACTTCGAAGTCCACATCCGGTGTCTCCGCCACGATACGCTCCACCGAGGTTACCGGCAGTTCCGGCGGCAGGCAGATGGCGCTTGCCCCACGCGAGGCGAGCAGCCGCGCGGTGGCGGCATTGTAGACATTCACCATCGGCCCGACGACATGCGGCGTGCCATGCAACATGCCGAGCGCGGAAAGATCGTTCGCCTCGACGGGATAGGGGCTGTCGGTGATCAGGCCGCGCAGCTGGCGGCTTTCCCGCTCCAGCGTCACCAGCGAAAGCGTCGAGAGGATCACCTGTTTTCCGGCACTCTCCAGCCGCTCGATCACCTCGGCCAGATGCGGTTCGGTAAAATGAAACCGTTTTGAGCAGACGGTTTCGCCAAGATAGACATGGCTGACTGGCGCCTCATCGGCGATGCGGACATAGAAATCGCGCCATTTCTCGCCCTGCCAGAGATAGAGGACCGGGCCAAGCGCCAATGTGGCCTTTGCTGTGTGTGCCATCGCCATCATCTCCAGCGTTTCTCATAAGCACCGACGGTGGTGCGCTGGCCTTCGCTTAAAAGCCGCAGGCGTGAGAGCAGCCGTCCCCGCTCTTCGGCGCTGGCGGCCAGCGCCCGGTGCAGGGTGGACACCACTTCCGCCACATAGGCCTTGCCGCGCTGGCGGCCCTCGATCTTCAGCGCGCTGACCCCCGCTTCGCGCAAGGCATCGATCTGGTCCATCACGTCAAGCGATACCGGGTCCTCGAAGGCATAGGACTTGTCATCGGCAATCTCGAAACGGCCCTTGCACAGCGTGGGGTAACCCGCCGCCTCTCCTTCCGGAAAGCGGTTGATGGTGTAATCGCCGAGTTCCGATACCAGCTCCCGCCCATCCTGCCGATAACGCACATGGCTTGCCGGCGAGCAGACGCCGTTCATGTTGGGTGATTTGCCTGTGGCGTAGGAGGACAGCGAGCAGCGCCCCTCCGCCATGACGCAGAGACCGCCGAACACAAAGATTTCGATCTCGCAGCGGATTTGCCGCGCCAGCCGGGCGATGTCGGAAATCGTCAGCGTGCGCGGCAGCACCACACGTTTCGCGCCGAAGGCATCGACGAGGAAATTCACCGCGTCCGCATTGGAGGCGGAGGCCTGCACGGAAACGTGGATGCGCTGCTGCGGATGATGTTCCGCCACATGCGCCATCAGACCGAAATCGGCGAGGATCAGCGCATCCGCCCCCGCCTTCACGGCATCGGCCGCACCGCGATACCAGATATCCTCATTGCCAGCGCGCATGAAGGTGTTGAGCGCCACGAAGGTCTGCACACCGCGTTTCTTCGCGTAGGCAATGGCCTCGGCAAGCTCTTCGCGGGAAAAATTGAGGCCGGGAAAATTGCGGGCATTGGTCTCATCGCGAAAGCCGCAATAAACGGCATCCGCTCCGGCATCCACGGCCTCGCGGAAGGCGGCGGGCGTTCCCGCGGGACAGATCAGTTCCATGCCTCACCTCCCCGTGTTTCGGACAGAACATGGCCGCGCAGGCGGTTCGCAAGGCCCGTTACGACAGGCGCGAAAGGCCCGGCAAATGCACCGAGATCGCGCGGCAGATCAATGCCGCTGTCATCAAGCGCATTGCGCAGCGCCAGCATCGCCTCCATGTCGCCGGTCACGCTGAGATCCCGCGAAAAGAACAGCGCATCGGCATCCTGCCGCCCCTCCATCAGCGCCAGCAGCATGAAAAGCGGCCCTTCCACCGCCGCATCCACCTTCGGCAGGCGACCCTTTCGGCTGACGGTGATGGCCGGACGCGCCGGTTCAACCGTGAAGGCGAAGGGCAGATCGACGGGCAGGAAGGCATAGCGCTTGCCGTTATGCTCACCGAGCCGACCGAACATATCCGGGTGCCGTTTCATGATCTGCGCCAGCATCGCCGCCGTCGCTCGCTGCACCACGGCAAGGGGCAGAAAATTCAGTGGGCGGGCGATGGCGGCGGGAAAAGGTCTCATGAAGGGTCCTGTCGGCTCAGTTGCGGGCGGCAACCTAGCCGCGGCGCACGGGTGGCGGTTTGAGCGAACGCAAAGACAGGGTGATTTTCGCGCGCGAATTCGCAAAAGGCGCTATAAATCATTCGCTTGCAGAATAATGGAGGCCGCCATGCCCGATATAAGGATCAAACGGATCTACGAACCCGCCAGCGACGACGACGGCACACGCGTTCTGGTGGACCGGCTGTGGCCACGCGGCATGCGCAAGGAAGACGCAAAGCTTTCCCTGTGGCTGAAGGAGATCGCGCCCAGCAATGAATTGCGCAAGAGCTTTTCCCATATGCCGTCACGTTTTGCCGAATTCACCCGGCATTATGACGAAGAACTGGCGGCCAATTCCGATGCCGTGGCGCGCATGAAGGCGCTGATGGCGGAAGGCCGCGTCACGCTGCTTTATGCCGCCCATGATACCGAACACAACCACGCCCTCGTTCTCGCCGACTATCTTCGCTCGCACTGAAGCCGCATTTGCGGCAGCGCAAGGACATGCCGCTTTGCCGCCTGCAAACAGGCGGCATGAGAGACGAACCGACAGATAAAGAGACAGAAGCGAAACCCGCCCACGCAGCCGATCTGCGCGGTTTCATCCGGCTGCTGGAAGAACGCGGGCAGCTGCGGCGAATCCGCCAACCGGTTTCGCTGTTGCACGAGATCACCGAAATCCACCGCCGCGTGCTCGCCGATGGCGGGCCGGCGCTGCTGTTCGAACAACCCGTCGACCATGAGGGCAAGGTGCGGGACATGCCGCTGCTTGCCAATCTCTTCGGCACGCGGCAGCGCATCGAATGGGGGCTGGGGCTGGAAACGGGCGGCCTGCCAGCACTTGGACAAAAGCTCGCCGAATTGCGCGAGCCACGGCCGCCGAAATCCATGGCCGAGGCATGGGGTAAGCTGCCTTTGCTGAAGGCCGCACTGTCCATGCGGCCACGCAACGTCGCGCGCGCGCCGGTACAGGAAAAGGTACTGACGGGCGATGCCATCGATCTTGCCCGCCTGCCGGTGCAATGGTGCTGGCCGGGCGAACCGGCCCCGCTTATCACCTGGCCGCTGGTCATCACCCGTTCGCCTGATGATCCCGACGATATCAATGTCGGCATCTATCGCATGCAGGTGCTGGGGCCAGACAGGGTGATCATGCGCTGGCTGGCGCATCGCGGCGGCGCGCAGCACCACCGGCTGTGGCAGGCGCGCGGGCTGGATATGCCCGTAACCGTCGCCATCGGCACTGATCCCGCCACCATTCTTTCCGCCGTCATGCCGCTTCCCGAACATATCAGCGAGCTTGGTTTTTCCGGCCTGCTGCGCGGCTCGAAAAGCCGCATCGCGAAGGCATTGACGGTGCCGATGCCGGTGCCCGCCAATGCCGAGATCGTGCTGGAAGGCACCGCCTCAGCAACGGAAACGGCACTCGAAGGCCCCTATGGCGACCACACCGGCTATTATAATTCCGTCGAAGCCTTTCCGATCATGACGCTGTCGGCCATCACCATGCGCCGCGACCCGATCTATCTTTCCACCTATACCGGCCGGCCGCCGGATGAACCCTCGGTTCTCGGCGAAGCCATGCTCGAGATTTTCCTGCCGCTCGTCAAAAGGCAGTTTGCGGAAATCGTCGATCTGTGGATGCCGCCGGAGGCTTGTTCCTACCGCGTCATGGTCGCCTCCATCGACAAGCGTTATCCCGGCCAGGCGAAGCGGGTGATGATGGGTCTGTGGTCGATGCTGCCGCAGTTCAGCTATGTGAAGCTCATCATTCTGGTCGATCCCGATATTGATGTCCGCAGCTGGGCGGATGTCGTCTGGGCGCTTTCCACCCGTTTCGACGCCTCGCGCGATACAACGATCATCAACGATACGCCGATCGATTATCTCGACTTCGCCTCGCCGAAAGCCGGCCTCGGCGGCAAGATGGGGCTGGACGCCACCCGCAAGCTGCCGCCGGAGACGGAGCGCGAATGGGGCCGCGTGCTCTCCATGACACCTGACATCATCGCAAAGGTGGATCTGATGTGGCGTGATCTTGGCCTTGGAGAACGGCCATGAACCCGTGCCGCGTCGTGGTCGGCGTCACCGGTGCCTCGGGCGCCGGCATTACGCTGCGCATCATCGAGCGTCTCGCCGCGATGAAATGCGTCGAAATCCATCTCGTCCTGTCGCAATCCGCCAGACGCACCGTGCTGCAGGAGGACGGTGCGCAAGCAATGGGGCGGATGTTGTCGCTCGCCAGTGTCAATCATGCCGTCGACGATATCGGCGCGGCCATTGCCAGCGGCTCCTTCCCGACAACAGGCATGATCGTCGCCCCCTGCTCCATGCGGACGCTCGCGGCCATTGCAACCGGGTTTTCGGACAATCTCGTCACTCGCGCCGCCGATGTGCATTTGAAGGAACGCCGGAAGCTGGTTTTGATGACCCGCGAGACGCCGCTGCATCTCATCCATCTGCGCAATATGTGCACTGTCACGGAGGCCGGTGCGATCGTCATGCCGCCGGTGCCGGCCTTTTATAACAGGCCGCAAAGCGTCTTCGATATTGTCGACCAGCTCGCCGCCCGCGCTGTCGATCAACTCGGCATCAGCTCCGCACCGCAGGCGCCGATATGGCAGCCGCATGTGGTGAAGACGTCGTGAGCGATCAGAAATAGGCCATGGGGTCCGCGCCAAAGAGCGCGGCATGGCCGCCGGCCAGCAGCCACCAGACCGTCAAGCCTGTCAGTACCGCGGCTAGCAACATCGGCCCGTCCACGGCGAGGCGCGTTTTGCCGGAAAGGATTGCTGCGAAAGGGATCGTTGCGGTTTTAGCAGCCGCCGCGCTCCACGCATTACCCAGTCTTTTCCGCGCGCGTTTTTCGGTCATCGCCATCCCGCCAAGCGAAAACAGCGCAAAACCGCCGAAGAGAATGACGGAACGCAGGTCGCCATTCGGCACGACATGGCCGAGCGACCAAAACAGGAAACCGACAAGCACCGGATGCCGCGTGATGCGCACGATTGCCCCCGGTTTATCTCCCTGCCGCACGGAAATGGAAAGCGGATTGACGCTGAGAAGACCGGCCAGCACGAAAAACAGACCAATCGGCGCTGCCAGAAAGGTGACATGCGCCTGCCAGGGCGCGACATCCCAGAGCGGAATATAGTCCACCGACAGCGCGGCATAAAACACCCAGCCCAGCGCCAGAAGCGAGACGACGGAATAAGCCCCGAAATAGGCGGGCCGGCCAATGGCCGCAATCAACCGGCCACGCACGGCAGGTACGGCGGGAATGGAATGCAGCGCCACAAAAAGCGAAAGAGCGGCGACAAGTTCAAGCATGCGACTGTCTTCTCACTGGTTCAGGAACAGCACTGAAGCAATGGCCACGGAGGCAAGTACGGCGGAAACCGCGCCCATGCGCTGCAACACACCCATACGGTACAACAGCACGGCAAAGCCAACGATAATAGGGGTTGCGACAATCAGCCCGACCTGCGCGTCGTTCATGGGAAGCTCCATTTTCCAGAGTTGCGCTTTGTCATGACAATAGGGCTTTGTGCGCTCCCTTCTTTGACCGACCGCAAAGAAGCGGGGTTTGAGGACGCCTAAGCGTGGCTTGCTGTTTTACAATTACGGGCGAGGCCATGGCGATCAATACGGAAGAGGAAAGCGGAAACCTGCTTTTGTGGATTCTGGTCTGGAGCGAACTTGCCGCTTTCGGCGCGCTGACCGGTGCCTTCATCATTGCCTTCGCTCTCAATCCCGATGCATTCGCCGCCGCGCGCCAGCATCTGCAGCCACAACTTGCCGGCCTCAACACACTGATTTTGCTGGCAAGCGGCTGGCAGGCGGCCGTCGCGGCCAGCCGCCACACGGCGCTGGCGGGCAAAAGGCGGGCGCTTGTTCTTGCCGGCCTGCTGGGTTTCGCTTTCGTCGGTGTGAAGCTCCATGAATATTCCACCGAAATCGCCTTCGCGTCCGATCCCGCCTATGGCGCGTTCTTCGAGCTTTATTTCCTGCTCACCGGCTTCCACCTGCTGCATGTCGTCTTCGTGGCCGTGCTGCTGTTTCTCGTCGCGGTCTTCCCAAAAAACGAGAACGTCACGCTGGTGACGACGCTGTGGCATGTCATCGATCTGGTCTGGATCGTCATTTTTCCCATCGTCTATCTGGTTTGACAATCATGATCCACCGCACCTCCCGGCAGCTTGCAAGAAGTTTTGCAGCACTCGCCATTCTCGTTCTTGCCGGTACGGCCGTCGTGACATCGTGGAAGGCAGCGCTTCTGCCGCCGGTCGCCGCCGCCTGCCTGATGCTGCTTTTCGCGCTCCTGAAATCCAGACGCGTCATCGACGACTTTCTCGGCTTTCGCGAAGAGCGTGGCCTGCTGCGCACGGCACTTCTGGCATGGCCGGCTATCTTTGCCGCCGCAGCCCTGTTGCGAGCGTTCCTGCAGGGCATTTTGTCGCTCTGAAAAGGCGGACCACACCACCTCTCCACTTGTTTGCCAAATGGCAAAGAACGCCGGCAGCCAGCAGCTAGAAAGGTGCGAGACCCGAAGCCTGCCGGCAAATTCCGGCAAGAGGGTTCGATCAAGCCAGTCCGCATAAGCGGTCTTCCGGATGGAAAGGACCATTGGCATGGCAGAACGCCTGACCAAAACAGGAGCGCGAAACGTCTTTTACGGCGGCTCCATCTTCTTCTTCGCCATATTCGTCGGGCTGACCGCCCATAGCCATTATTACATGCGCACCACCTCGACGGATGAAAGCACGCTGACGGAAAGCGTCGCGCGCGGCAAACACGTGTGGGAGAAAAATTCCTGCATCAACTGTCACACGCTGCTCGGCGAAGGCGCCTATTTCGCGCCCGAACTCGGCAATGTCTGGAAGCGCTATGGCGGCGTGGAAGACAAGGAGACGGCGCGCGATTCCATCAAGGCCTGGATGGCTGCCCAGCCCACCGGCATCGAGGGCCGGCGCCAGATGCCGCAGTTCAATCTCACCGAACAGGAGCTCGATGATCTCGTCGACTTCCTCGAATGGACGAGCCGGATCAAGACGCAGAACTGGCCGCCGAACGATGCGGGTTGAGGTTGACGGCAAGGAGATGACGAGATGAAATACCAGACGCAAAAAGTCGCCATGCTGTATTTTTACGGCGCAATCGGGCTGTTCGTGGCGCAGATCCTGTTCGGCGTCATCGCCGCGACGATCTACGTACTGCCCAACACGCTTTCCGAGCTTCTGCCCTTCAACATCGTGCGCATGATCCACACCAATGCGCTGGTCGTGTGGCTGCTGATGGGTTTCATGGGCTCGACCTTCTATCTTCTGCCGGAAGAAACGGAAACGGAGCTTTACAGCCCCAAGCTCGCCATCGCGCAGTTCTGGATCTTCCTGGTGGCCGCCGCCGTCGCCGTGGTCGGTTATATGTTCCGCATCCATGAAGGCCGCGAATTCCTCGAACAGCCCTTCGCCATCAAGGTCGGCATCGTGCTTGTCGTTTTGATGTTCCTGTTCAACATCACCATGACGGCGCTGAAGGGCCGCAAGACCACCGTCATCAACATCCTGCTCTTCGGCCTCTGGGGTCTGGCGATCTTCTTCCTCTTCGCCTTTTACAACCCCATGAACCTGGCGCTCGACAAGATGTACTGGTGGTACGTCATCCATCTGTGGGTGGAAGGCGTGTGGGAACTGATCATGGCCTCGATCCTCGCCTTCCTGATGATCAAGCTCAACGGCATCGACCGCGAAGTGGTGGAAAAATGGCTCTATGTCATCGTCGGTCTTGCCCTCTTCTCGGGCATCCTCGGCACCGGCCACCATTATTACTGGATCGGCGCACCAGGTTATTGGCAGTGGATCGGCTCGCTGTTCTCGACGCTGGAAGTGGCCCCTTTCTTCACCATGGTCATCTTCACCTTCGTGATGACCTGGAAGGCTGGCCGCAAGCATGAGAACCGCGCAGCCCTCCTCTGGTCGATCGGCTGCTCGGTCATGGCCTTCTTCGGCGCCGGCGTCTGGGGCTTCCTGCACACGCTGTCTTCGGTGAACTATTACACCCACGGCACGCAGCTTACCGCCGCCCACGGGCACCTCGCCTTCTTCGGCGCCTATGTGATGCTGAACCTTGCGATGATGGCCTACGCCATCCCCGAAATGAAGAAACGTGCGCCCTATAATCAGTGGCTTTCGATGACGAGCTTCTGGGTCATGTGCACGGCCATGTCGGTGATGACCTTCGCGCTGACATTTGCCGGCGTGGTGCAGATCCAGCTTCAGCGGGTCATGGGCGAAAGCTTCATGGATGTGCAGGACCAGCTGGCGATCTTCTACTGGATCCGTCTCGGTTCTGGTTTCGCGGTTCTCATTTCGGCGGTCATGTTCATCTGGGCAATCCTGGTGCCGGGCAAGCAGAAACAGGGCGACGTTGCCCGCCTCGTGCAGCCCGCCGAATGAGAAACGGACCGGCTCTCCTTTTCCCCCGGAGAGCCGGTCCCTTATCAACAAACATGGAGATTACCATGAACACGATATTTCGCCCCGCCCCGCAGCCTTTGCCGGATGCGCCGTTCTACGCACCGCTCGGCAATGAATGCACGCTGTTCGAAAGCGCCTGGGTGCGGCAATTGCCGCTGCTGCTGAAAGGCCCGACCGGTTGCGGCAAGACCCGTTTCGTCAGCCATATGGCAGCGAAACTCGGCCTGCCGCTTTCCACCGTTTCGTGCCACGACGATCTTGCTGCCGCTGATCTGACCGGCCGTTACCTGCTGAAAGGCGGCGAAACCGTGTGGATGGACGGCCCGCTGACGAGGTCCGTGCGCCAGGGCGGCATATGTTACCTCGACGAGATCGTTGAGGCGCGCAAGGATGTGGCTGTCGTATTGCATCCCCTCACCGATGATCGCCGCATCCTGCCGCTGGAACGCACCGGCGAAGTGCTGGAAGCACCCTCGGGCTTCATGCTCGTCGTTTCCTATAATCCCGGATACCAGAACCTTTTAAAGAGCCTGAAACCCAGCACCCGCCAGCGTTTCGTCGCCATTGAATTCGATTTTCTGCCCAAGGAGCAGGAAATCGCCGTCGTCTCGCACGAAAGCGGGCTGGATGCGCGCGATGTCGAGCCGCTCGTCGATCTTGCCCACCGACTGCGCGGCCTGAAAGGCCACGATCTGGAAGAAGGCGTCTCCACCCGCCTGCTCGTTTATTGCGCCAGCCTCATCGATACCGGCCTTCCCGCCCGTCAGGCCGTGCGCGCGACCATGATCGAACCGCTGACCGACGAGCCGGATGTGAAGGCCGCGCTGCATGAAGTCGCGGATGCGATCATTCGATAGGCGCTTTGATATCCACGCCGGATTGCGCGGCCCCGCGCGTTCCGGTCCGATGCCATGAGGATAAACCATGCTGGACTTTCTGGAACTGGAAGAAACCGTCGGCCGCGCCTGGCACAGGCTGATCGGCGAAACCGGCACATGGCTGCGCTTCCCGGATCATGCCGTGAAGCTGGAGGATATGCAGGCCGTACTGGCCATATGTTTCCGCGGTTTTGGCGGTGAACATGCGGTGCAGATCGCGCCGGCCCGCGCCCGCACTTCCAGCCACCGGCTGAGGCTGCGCCAGCGCATGGGTCTTGGCGAAGAGAAGCTCGCCCAGCCAGGACGCGATCATGCCACGCTGATGCTGCCGCCGGTGCTCGATCTATTTCCCGACCGTTGCCTCAACCGCGATCTCTATCTCTGGCTCGCCGCCGCCATGGCGATGATGCCGCTTGAACCGGTGGCGGCGGCCGACCCGCTTCGCAACGACCTTGCCCGGCTCGACCGCGCCGCAGAACTGGCAAAAGCCGTCATCCATGCTTTCCCCGGAATGAAGACCCGTTATCGCCGGCTTTGCGCCGCCATGCTCGCGGTGCGCCAGAAACGGCCGCTGCCCCAGACGGAGCAGCAGGTGGAACAACGGGTGCTTTCCATGCTGGCCGATGCGGCAGGGACCGAGGGCCATGCGCCACCCGCCGGCTTTCCGGCCAAGGCGCCGCCGCGCTACCTGCCGATGCTGCCGGTGCCGCTATGGCCGGACACGTTGCTGCGCGAAACATCCGAGGTCCGGCAAAGCGAGGACCAGCCGGCAGCGGGCGCCGCGCCGCAGGGGGCGGAGGCCGCCCGCCATATCGCCGTGCGCGAAAAGGCCGAGAACCGCCAGACCGAACGCAGCCCCTTCATCCTCAACCGTTTCGAAAAAATCCTCGCCATGGCCGAGATGGTCAATGTCGACCGTCCGGGTGACGATAGCGACGATGCAGACGGCAGCGCGGCGGAGGAGCTTGACGATATGACGCTGGGTGAAAGAAAGGGGCGGCCTTCCGCCCGCTTCCGCTTCGATCTCGACCTGCCGCCCGAAGCACTGAACCATACCCCGCTGACGGCGGAGCTGACCTATCCCGAATGGGATTATCGCAGCGGTGCCTATCTCGCCGACCATTGCCGGGTGATCGCCGGTCCGGCGAAAGACGCCGAGACGGCACCGGAACCCGACCCGGACACCAAAAGCCTCATCCGCCGGGTCAGGCGGCAATTCGAGGTGCTGCGGCCACGCCACGAGATGCTGCGCGCCCAGCTTGACGGCAATGATCTCGATCTTGACGCCGTGGTTCGCGCCAGAAGCGATATTGCCGCCGGCGGACAGGGCAGCGACCGCATTCATATGGCAAGCCGCCCGCAGGCGCACGATCTTGCCGTGACTATTCTTGTCGACGTGTCGCTATCGACCGATGCGTGGTTCGACAATCGCCGGGTGCTCGATGTGGAGAAGGAAGCCCTGCTGGTGCTTGCCCACGGGCTTTCCGCCTGCGGCGACAGTCACTCCATCCTGACCTTCACCTCCCGCCGCCGTTCCTGGGTGCGGGTGGAAACGGTGAAGGATTTCGATGAGCCGATGGGCCACACTATCGAGCGTCGCATCGCGGCGCTGAAGCCCGGCTTCTACACCCGCATCGGCCCAGCCATCCGCCACGCCAGCGCCAAGCTGCGTGAAAGGCCGGAGCGCCGAAAGCTCCTTCTGCTGCTGACAGACGGCAAGCCTAACGATGTCGATCACTACGAAGGCCGCTTCGCCATTGAAGACAGCCGCCGCGCGGTTTCCGAAGCCAGACGCTCGGGCGTCAGCGTCTTCGGCGTGACTGTCGACAGCAAAGCGCAATCCTATATTCCGGCCATGTTTGGCCAGAACGGCTATGCCATCGTCAGCAGGATCGCCAAGCTGCCATCGGCGCTGCCGGCAATCTATCGCAGCCTTGCCGGCTGAAGCATGGCACGCAACGAACCTGACGAATCTCAGGTTTGTTTGCGCGGCGACAATGTCTCCC
This sequence comes from Agrobacterium sp. OT33, assembly GCF_017313365.1. Lineage (NCBI taxonomy): Bacteria > Pseudomonadati > Pseudomonadota > Alphaproteobacteria > Hyphomicrobiales > Rhizobiaceae > Agrobacterium > Agrobacterium sp. OT33. Next base: position 97,225 of record NZ_JAFLMZ010000008.1, read on the forward strand.
GACCGCCCGGCGGATAGGTTTTTCCAGTCCGTCGGCCGGCCGCACCGCCGGACATCATTCCATCCGCGGCCGTGGAGCCAGCCTATGTCCGAAGCCCAAACCGCAACCAATATCGACGTGCGCATCATTCCGCATCGCGAACGCCATCCGCGCATTTTCGGTGCGCTTGGCGCGTTGAATGAGGGGCAATCTTTGCAGATCACCAGCGATCACGATCCCCGTCCACTGCTTTACCAGCTGGCCACCAATTTCCCCGGCCAGTTCGGCTGGGAATATCTCGAACAGGGCCCGGACGTCTGGCGCCTCGATATCGGCCGGCTGGAAGAACAGGCCGAAGGTTCCGAGGACGATATGTCCGGCTGCGAATGCTGCTGCGGATCCGAACATTGACCCCTGCCCCGGCGGTGTGGTGAAAAGACCTCTGGCGGATGGCCCTTGCCGCCGCCAGCCGACAGATGAGGTGATGCAATGACGGAAATGATCAGGGAACTCGATGTCCGGCCGCTTTTGCTGAGCGGTGGCGAGCCCTTTCCGGCCATCATGGAAGCCGTGGCCGGGCTTGCTCCCGGCGAGGCGCTGCGATTATACGCCACCTTCCGGCCCGTTCCGCTGTTCAAGGTGATGGCGGAGCGCGGTTTCGACCATCAGGTGAGGGAAATCGGCGGCGGCGACTGGGAAGTGCTGTTTACGCCGCAATCCACTGAGACCGAACAGATTTCCGTGTCACCGGCGCTTGCTGGCAATGCCGAGGAGCCGCAGATATGGCCGGACCCGGTCATCTATCTCGATCTGAGCGATGAGACGGCCGAAGGCCAGGCGAGCCGCACGCTTGCCGCACTTGACCGTCTTCCGCCGGGTGCCGTGATCTTCGTGCTGATGCCGCAGGAGCCGACTTTCCTTTACCCGGAACTTCTGGCACGGGGCCATCAATGGGCCGGCAATTTCGACGAGGCGCGCACGGCGTTCCGCATCTTCATCCGCGCCGGCGTCGGCGCGCATTAAGCCGGATATCAAATCCCAGAAAACGAAACGCCCCGGAAATTGCTTCCGGGGCGTTTCGTTTTGGCGGCGTCGCAAGCAATCTAGGCTTTCAGCGGTTTGCGCTCACGCATCAGGATCGGCCCATATTCAATGCAGAAGAGACCGAAACCCACGATCCAGAAGAGCGCCGAGCAAGCGTAGAGATGCATCATCGCACCGGGGAAGAACTCGGCTGCCGGTCTCAGCAGCGCGCAGGCGATCAGCGCCACATAAGCGGCAATGGTGACCCCGCTGGCCGCAAGCTTGCGCCCGGTATGGCCAAGGCTCGCTCTCGTCATCACCGCAAGCATCATGCAGCCGATAACGCCGACGGTGAAGACATGCAGGACGGAGCGTGTATCCATGACATCAAGAGCCGCAAGCGCTATGGTGATGAAACCGACGGGAATGAAGGCATAGGCCACATGCAGCACCACCAGCACCTGCTCCGGCCATGTCGTCCAGCCGCGCCAGCGGATCAGACGCACGGCGTGCATGAAAGCCGCCAGAAACGCCGCTGGCACCGCCACGATGCTTTCGGGTTCAATCGTCCAGACGGCCAGCGCCGCGATGCCGGTGAGGATGGCGGCGGTGTCGAAGCCGTTATAGGGAACCGGGAAATCCGTGCGGCCAAAACGGTTCAGCCAGTTGCGGGTGAAACTCGGCACGATGCGGCCGCCGACGATGATGACAAGAACCGTATAGGCCGAGACCGCAAGGCGGGTCGCGATCTGGCTATGATCGCCCCCAATCGCCGCAACGTGGAATATGATGTTGGCGACGGAAAGCGCCAGCAGCCCGCCCAGCACCTTCAGGTCCTTCCATTTGCGCCCGGCAATGACCTCGCGCGCGCAGATCGCCAGAAGTGCCGGCAGGAAAAGCCCATCGACGGCTGCGGCGGTGACCACGCCCACCTGGTCCGACACAAGCAGGAAAAGCCGGCCGGCGCACCAGAGCGCAAACAGCCACACCAAGGGTTTGCCCGATACCGGCAGCCGCCCCGTCCAGTTCGGCACGGCCGTCAAAAGAAAGCCCGCCAGCACAGCCGAAGCGAAACCGAACAGCATCTCATGGGCATGCCAGTTCGGTGCGCCGTAATCCCCGCCGAGGTCGATGAAGCCCGAAAGGGCTGCGATCCACAACACCATCGCCACGATGGCCCACAGGGCACCGCCGAGGAAAAACGGCCGGAAGCCGTAAGAAAAGATAACCGGGCCGGTGCGCGCCAGCCCTCTTGGAATGCCGCCCTTTGGCCGGCTGCGCCCTTCGGTGAGAACGGTTTCGCTGCCACTCATTATGATGCTCCTTGCTTGGTCTTGACATATGTCTAGACGCAAGCCCGTCCGGCTTCTTTGCGAACAGGCAAAGAGGCGGTGCGACGCTTCCACACCGGCCTTCAGCCGCCTGCCAAAATGTCGCAGGGTGCCGAAAGCGAAGTTTGCTCCATCTCAAATTGTATTTCCGCCCCTCCGCTACAAACGCTGTGACAGAGCGAAACATGCTCTGCCCCAAGAGGGATAGGAGAAGAATGATGACGGAAACCTTCCACATCACACGGCGTAATATTCTCGCAGGCGCAGCATTTGCAGGGGCTGTAGCCCCCATGATCATCCCATCGGCAGCGAGCGCGGCAGAGGAAAAGAAAGCCGCAGCCAAGCCATTGACGAGCGCTGAGATTGCAGCGCTGCCTCGCGTAAAAGTTGATCTCGTCAAACCGCCCTTCGTGCACGCCCACACGCAGAAAGCCGAAGGCGGACCGAAGATCGTCGAGTTCACGCTCACGATCAAAGAGCAGAAGATGATCCTCGACGACAAGGGCACCGAGGTCCACGCCATGACCTTCAACGGTTCGGTTCCCGGGCCTCTGATGGTGGTGCACCAGGACGACTATGTCGAACTGACCCTCATCAACCCCGATACGAATGAGCTGCAGCACAATATCGATTTCCACTCGGCCACCGGCGCGCTCGGCGGCGGCGGGCTCACCATCGTCAACCCCGGTGAAAAGGCGATCCTGCGCTTCAAGGCCACCAAGGCCGGCGTCTTCGTCTATCACTGCGCACCTCCCGGCATGGTGCCATGGCACGTCACCTCGGGCATGAATGGCGCGATCATGGTGCTGCCGCGCGAGGGCCTGACGGACGGCCACGGCAAGGAGCTTGTTTACGACAAGATCTATTATGTCGGCGAGCAGGACTTCTACATCCCGCGCGACGAGAACGGCAATTTCAAGAAATATGAAAGCGCCGGCGATGCCATGGCCGACACGCTGGAGGTGATGCGCAAGCTGACGCCGAGCCACATCGTCTTCAACGGCGCTGTCGGCGCCCTGACCGGCGAACATGCCCTTCAGGCCGCCGTTGGCGAGAAGGTGCTGATCGTCCATTCGCAGGCTAACCGTGATACCCGTCCGCACCTCATCGGCGGCCATGGCGATTATGTCTGGGCGACGGGCAAGTTCCGCAACCCGCCGGATCTCGACCAGGAAACCTGGTTCATTCCCGGCGGCACGGCGGGCGCAGCCTTCTATACCTTCGAGCAGCCCGGCATCTACGCTTATGTCAACCACAACCTCATCGAAGCTTTCGAGCTGGGTGCAGCCGCCCACTTCAAGGTGACGGGTGAGTGGAACAACAGCCTGATGCAGGCGGTGCTCGCCCCATCGAGCATCTGACACAAACGGGAGCGCGCTGCCGCCAGCGGTCGCGGCGCGCTCCCCCTTCTGCTATGCGGCCTGAAAGCAGGCCCGAACTTTGGCGTCTTCTCGACGCAGGCAGGTTCCCATGGGTATTCCCGGCAACAGCCACCTCCCAAATGCCGTCTCGCTTCTTCTCCCGCTCTCGATTGCAACGCTGCTGGCAACGGCCATCGGTTTCCAGTCCGGGATCATCCGCAGCGGTATTGATGACCGCGCGGCCATGATGGCTCCACAGGTCGTTACAGTGCCCGCCGGACATTTCACCTATCGGGCGGAGGGCGAATATTTCCGCAATGGTTATGCCGTCGATGGTCCAATGGTCGACGTGGCGATGCGACAAAATCTGACGATCATGAAATATCAGGTATCGAGCGCGGATTATGCGCGCTGCGTGGCGGAAGGCGGTTGCCAGCAGCCGGAACCCGGCTTTGCCGCTCCGGTCGGCGGCGAGATACCGGCAACCGGTATCAGCCAGGACGACGCCCGCGCCTATGCAAAGTGGCTGAGCGAGCGGACAGGCGAGGTCTGGCGCCTGCCGAGCGACGCTGAACTGGCTTTCGCCGCCGGCTCGCTTTTTCCGGATGAGACGCTCGGTGTCGCTGCGGACAGTGAAAACCCGGCTTTGCGCTGGCTGGCGGATTACGAGCGACAGACCAGCCGCAAGGCCTCGGGCAACCCCGTGCCGCAATCCTATGGCAGCTTCGGCGAAAACGAATATGGCCTTGCCGATTTCGGCGGCAATGTCTGGGAATGGACCTCGAGCTGCAGCCACCGCGTGACGCTCGGCAAGGATGGTGAGGCAATCGATAGCGTCGCCTCCTGCGGTATTCCGGTCGCTTCGGGAAAACACCGGGCGGCGATGAGCGCCTTCGTCAAAAACCCGAAAAGCGGCGGCTGCGCCGTTGGTGTACCGCCTGATAATCTCGGGTTCAGGCTCGTGAGAGACACGCGCTGGTACGCGCCGCTTCTCGAAAAGCTTCGTGCCACCACCCTGTTTTCTTGACAATCGTCAATTAAAACAAGTGCTTGATTCATATCATTTGATCTTCTGCCGCCGGTGATAGTGCTGTATGCTGACAATACAGAAAAGGCCGGTCCTCGATTGCCGCTGCAATCACCTTGAGGATCGTCCGATCACCGGAGAGGGTGCAAGTGAAGATTGACCGAAGCGTCATCCGGTCGCTGGCCTTGTTTGCCAAGATGGCCGACGATGAGCTGGACGGACTGCTGACCCACGCCACATCCCGGCTGGTGCCGCCGGGCGAAGCCATTTTCGAGCAGGGCCAGTCGGCAACGCATTTCTTCCTGCTTATCCATGGCCGCCTGAAGGTGACGCAGGTGACGCATGACGGCCAGCAGATCATCGTGCGCGTGGTGCATCCCGGTGATCTCTTCGGTTTCGCAAGAGCGCTGCAACGGTCCGATTATCCCGGCACCGCCACGACGGCGGCCGAAAGCGTCATCCTGTCGTGGCAGACGGACCTCTGGCCGCAATTCGTCGAACAGAACCCGCATCTTGCCGTTTCCGCCATGCAGACGATCGGCCAGCGTCTGGAGGAAGCCCATACGCGCATCCGCGAGATGTCGACACAGGAAGTGGAGCGCCGGGTGGCCCATGCCGTGCTGCGCCTTTCGCAGCAGGCGGGCCGCAAGGAGGAAGACGGCATCCGTATCGACTTCCCGATCTCGCGGCAGGATATTGCCGAGATGACCGGCACGACGCTGCACACGGTCTCGCGCATCCTTTCCAGCTGGGAGTCCAAGGGACTGGTGCAGGGTGGGCGACAAAAGCTTCTGGTCTGCAACCTGCCGGGCCTTGCCCAGCTGGCGGAAGGCGAAGCAAGCCAGGTGTAGCGCGCAGGTGCCTGTCGCCATACCGCCGGCCTTCGCCAAGGGCCGCGCCTCGACCCGTCTGTCCCGCCGCTCTCATTCAGCGGGCTTGGAAGCCGCGCTTTCGATATAGGCGATGAGATTGTCCAGATCTTCCGGCTTGCTGATGCCGGCCAGCGCCATCTTGTTTCCGGGTATTTTCTTTTTGGGCGCGCTGATGAAATCCCGCAATTCTTCGGGTGTCCAGACAAGACCGTCCTCACCCGCTTTTTTCATCGCAGCCGAGTAAGTATAGTCAGGCGCGCCGCCCGCTGCACGGCCGATGATGCCGTTAAGCTGCGGGCCGACCCGGTTTTTCGCGCCCTCGCCGATGGCGTGGCAGGCGGAACAGCGCTTGAAGACCGCCTCCCCCTTGGCAACATCGCCCTCCGAGAGAGCGGGAATGGCGCTTGCGGTCAGCATTGCCGCCGCGATGATTATTGTCTTGCGCATCGTGTCATCCTTATCTTGCCGCATGAATGCGGCCCGCCCGCAAATGCGGACGGGCCGACAATTCTCCTCAGGTCGTGCCCCAGGCGGGCGTGCCCTTCTTATAGGGAACGCGGTCTTCGAAACCACCGGGAATCTCGTCGTAGACGAGCACTTCCGTGGCGCCGATCTTCGAGGTGAAGAAGCCGAGTAGCGTCAATTGCTTGACGAGCGTGAAGGCATGCGGCTTTGCCGGTGTCTGTTCCGCCTTGGCCTGCTTGTCCAGCGCCGAAAGCAACGCTTGCCGTTGCTCTGCCGTCAAATCCAGAAAGCCCTTCTTGTGTTCGGCCTGACTGCGCTTCTCGATGTCGGAAATTGCCGAGAGGAAGAGAGCACGTTGCTCGTCGGTGTAGCAGTCGGCCGCATAGACGGCCATGAATGCACCCACTTCGGCATCCTTCGCCCCCGGCGTGGAGGTGCGGGGAATGATGGTTTCCGCCACCTCATCCAGAAAGCGGATTTCCTCCGGGGTAAAGACATGGGCAGCGCCGGCGGGCTTGGCAGCGTTTTCGGCGGCCGTCAGAACATCCGCGCCGATCAATGGAAGGCCGGTGGCAATGGCTATCAGTTTCAGCAGTTCGCGTCTGTTCATCACAGGTTCCCCTTCTTGCGTTCGGAAACGGCAAAATCGGCCGCACGCGCCGTCAGCGCCATATAGGTCAGGGACGGGTTGACGCAGGAGGCCGAAGTCATGCAGGCACCGTCAGTCACGAAGACATTGGGCGCATCCCAGACCTGGTTGTTGCCGTTGAGGACGGAGGTTTTCGGGTCGCGTCCCATGCGGGCCGTTCCCATTTCATGAATACCCATGCCGGGGGCGTAACTGCCCCGCGACGGCTTGACGTTCTTGATGCCGACCGCCTCGAACATCTCGACGGCGTCATTGACCATGTCTTCGCGCATATCGAGTTCGTTCTGCTTCATCTCGACATTCATTGACAGGACCGGCAGGCCCCATTTGTCCTTCTTCTCATGATCCAGTTTCACGCGGTTCTCATGATAGGGCAGCATTTCGCCGAAGGCGGTCATGCCGATGGTCCAGCCGCCGGGCTCTGTCAGCGCCTCCTTGTAATCGGCACCGATATTGAGTTCGGCGATTTCCCGCTCCCAGCGCGAACGGCTGGCCGAACCCTGATACCCGAAACCGCGCAGATATTTGCGCTTGTCGTCGCCGGTATTGCGGAAGCGCGGAATGTAGAAGCCCGCCGGGCGGCGGCCCTTGAAGTAGAAGTCCTCGAAACCTTCCACCTGGCCGGTGGCGCCCATGCGGAAATGGTGGTCCATCACGTTATGGCCGAGTTCGCCCGAGCTGCTTCCAAGTCCGCCTTCCCAGACGTCTGTGGCCGAGTTCATCAGCACCCATGTCGAGTTCAGCGTCGAGGCATTCAGGAAGATGATGTCGGCGGTATATTCATAGGTGAGGTTGGTTTCTGCATCGATGATCTCGACGCCACGCGCCTTCTTCTTGTCCTTGTCGTACAAGATTTCCTTGACGATGGAGAAAGGCCTGAGCGTCAGATTGCCGGTGGCGACCGCCGCAGGCAGGGTCGATGCCTGCGTGCTGAAATAGCCGCCGAAGGGACAGCCCAGCCGACACTTGTTGCGGAACTGACAGCGCGTGCGCTCCTGATCGGGAAGTTCCTGGGTGATGTTGGCGCAGCGCGAATTGATGAGATGGCGCGTGCCCCTGAAGGCTTTCTTCAGCCGGCTCGCCACATCCTGCTCGACGAAATTGAGCGGAATGGGCGGCAGGAATTCGCCATCAGGGAGAATATCCAGCCCCTCGCGGCTGCCGGAAATGCCGGCAAAACGCTCGACATAATCATACCATGGAGAGACGTCTTCATAGCGGATCGGCCAGTCGACGGCGATGCCTTCCTTTGCATTGGCTTCGAAATCCGTCTGCGACCAGCGATAGGTCTGGCGGCCCCAGAGCAGCGAGCGGCCGCCGACATGATAGCCGCGGAACCAGTCGAAGCGCTTTTCCTCGACATAGGGCGTTTCCTGCTCATCGGCCCACATGCCGAGCGTTGCCTCTTCCAGCAGGTAATCGCGGCTGAGGACGGGATATTTCGCCTTCATCTCCTGCGTGGCGCGGTTGCGGTGGGGATAATCCCAGGCCTCCTTGTCCGCATTCTGATAGTCGGTGATGTGCTCGATGTTCCGGCCGCGCTCCAGCATCAGAACCTTCAGGCCCTTCTGCGTGAGTTCCTTCGCGGCCCAGCCTCCACTGATGCCCGAGCCGACAACAATCGCATCATAATGATTGTTTGCCATGATAACTCCTCCGATGTGACGTGGAAAAAACGACAAGACGAAGCGCTTCCCGTCGCGGTGCGGCGGAAACTGGTCATGCGTCTGTCGAACCTCATGCGCCCCGGCGAAACCGGCCGCCGGGGAGCGGTTCTGGTTTTACTGGCAGTGATTACTGAAGGGTCGGCAGGCGTTCATTGAGGAACGCATTGCCCTTGGTCACGACAGCTTCGGCATCGAGCGGAAGGTCGTGCTCAAGGATGAACCACTTGACGCCGGCCTGCTTGGCCGCCGGCAGAATTGCCTTCCAGTCAAGAACGCCGGTGCCGAGTGTGGCAAAGCCGCGCTCGTTTTCCGCCGTGCCCGCAGGCGCGTTGTCCTTGGCATGGATGGCAAATACCCGGCCCTTCAAGGTGCCGAGGAACGCGGCCGGATCATTGCCGCTGCGCGCCACCCAGGCGACATCGAGCTCGCTCTGCAGTTTCGGGCCGGCAGCATCCAGCAACAGCTCAAGCGCCGTCTTGTCATCGAACTTGACCATTTCAAAGTCATGATTGTGGTAGGCCATCGAGAGGCCCGCCGCAGACAGCTTGTCCGCGTAACCACCAAGCTCCTTGCCGAAGGCGGTCCAGCCTGCGGCGTCCTTCGGGCGGTCTTCCGGCTTCAGGAAAGGCACGGTGACAACAGGATTGCCGACGGCCTTCTGCTCGGTGATGACCTCATCGAGGTTGCCGCGCAGCTTATCGATCGGCACATGCGAGGAAATGACCTTGATCTTGTGCTTTTCCAGGAGCGCGTTCAGCTCGCTGGCGCTGACCTTCTGCATATCCACCGTTTCAACTGCCGAAACACCAGCGCGGTTGAGAATGGCAAGCTGCTCCTCAAGCGTCCCCGCATTGCGCAATGTGTACATCTGCGCGGCGATCGGCAGCGTCTTGCTGTCTTCGGCCAGAACCGGGTTCGTGATGCCGGCCGCCAATGCGACGACGGCTGCCATCTTCACGAATTTTGACTTGAACGTTTTCAAACGCGTAACTCCCTTTCCGTTTGATCAATGTGACGACACGTGTGCCCACGCCTTTCCCGGCCTCCTAGCCAGGTTATGCCGGGCACCACCTCCTGTGCCCTGCGTCGTCCGTCCTCGATAAGCGATGATCTAGATGTCGATCCCTACCCAGGACGAGGTCCGACTGGACCGCACGGCCGCATCGATGAATGCGAGACCCGCAAGGCCGTCCTCTATGCCGGGGTAAATCACCTCCCCGGCGGCTGTCTTTCCCTCCCTCTTTGCGATGATTGCATCTGCGGCTTCGCGGTAAATCGTCGCAAAACCCTCGAGATAACCCTCCGGGTGCCCTGACGGCACGCGGCTGACACGGTTGGCGGCAGCACCTGCGCCTGCCCCGTTGCGGGTGATAAGCCGCTTAGGTTCGCCATAAGGCGTGAACCACAGCTCGTCCGGCACCCGGTGGTGCCATTCAAGCCCGCCTTTATCGCCATAGACCCGCAGCGACAGCGCATTTTCATTGCCGACCGCGATCTGGCTCGCCCAGAGCATCCCCTTGGCGCCGCTTTCATAACGCAGCAGAATATTGGCGCTGTCATCCAGCTGCCGGCCCGGAACGAACGACGTCAGATCGGCATAAAGGCTTGTCGGGATTTCGCCCGTGACGAAGGCAGCGGCGTTGAAGGCATGGGTGCCGATGTCGCCGATTGCCCCGCCCGCGCCGGAGCGGCTGGGGTCGGTGCGCCATTCCGCACCCTTCGCACCCGTCTTTTCAACGGCTTCCGTCAGCCAGTCCTGCGCATATTCGGCCTGAACATGGCGCAGCTTGCCGATGGCTCCATCGGCGATCATCTCGCGCATCTGCCGCAGCATCGCGTAGCCGGTGTAGTTATGCGTCAGGATGAACAACCTGTCGGATGCCCGGACAACCCCGGCAAGCTCCTTCGCCTCTTCCAGCGTCGCGGTCACCGGCTTGTCGCAGATGACGTGGATGCCGGCGTCGAGAAATGCCTTGGACGGAGCAAAATGCAGATGGTTGGGGGTGACGATGGCGACCGCCTCGATGCCATCTTCCCGACCAGCCTCGAATGCCGCCATTTCCTCGAACGAGGCATAGGAGCGCTCCGGCGCAATGCCGAGCAGGGTTGCAGAAGCGCCAGCACGCGCGGGATCGGAGGAAAGCGCGCCGGCCACCAGCTCGTAACGGTCATCCAGCCGGGCCGCGATGCGGTGCACGGCACCGATAAAGGCACCCTGACCACCACCGACCATGCCGAGGCGGATACGGCGGCTATCGAATTTCTTTGTAGCGGAGGACATGGCTATCCCTTTCAAAGTCCAAGAAGGCGACGATTGGCGGCATCATCGATGCCGCTTTTGGCGAAATCGTCGAAAGCCCGCTCCGTCACGCGGATGATGTGATTTTCAATGAAGCTTGCGCCTTCACGCGCGCCGTCTTCCGGGTGTTTCAGCGCGCATTCCCACTCCAGCACCGCCCAGCCCTCGAAGTCATATTGGGTGAGCTTGGAAAACACCGCGCCGAAATCGACATGCCCGTCGCCCAGCGAACGGAACCGCCCAGGCCGGTCGACCCAGCTCTGATAACCGCCATAAACGCCGGAACGGCCAGTCGGATTGAACTCGGCATCCTTGACGTGAAAGGCACGGATACGCTCGTGGTAAATGTCGATGAAACCGAGATAATCCATCGCCTGCAGGACGAAATGCGAGGGATCGTAGAGCAGGTTGGCACGCGGGTGATTACCGGTGGCGTCAAGGAAACGCTCGAAGGTAACGCCATCATGCAAATCCTCACCCGGATGCAGCTCGTAGCAGAGATCGATGCCATTCTCTTCGAAGACATCGAGAATGGGTGTCCAGCGCTTGCCGAGTTCGGCAAAGGCCATTTCGACAAGCCCGGCCGGACGCTGCGGCCATGGGTAAACGAACGGCCAGGCAAGCGCGCCGGAGAAAGTCGCATGGCTCTTGAGGCCAAGGTGCTGCGACGCCTTCGCCGCATACTTCAGCTGATTGACGGCCCATTCCTGCCGCGCCTGCGGTTTGCCGCGCAGTTCAGGCGGCGCGAAACCATCGAACATTTCATCATAGACGGGATGAACGGCGACAAGCTGGCCCTGAATATGCGTCGAAAGCTCGGTGATCTCGACGCCGATCTCGGCCAGACGGCCCTTGATATCGTCGCAATAGGTCCTGGAGGCGGCGGCCTTTTCCAGATCGAAGAGTTTGGGATCGGTCGGCACCTGAATGCCCTTGTAACCGAGCGAAGCCGCCCATTGGCCGAGATTGTCGAGCGTGTCGAAAGGGGCCTCGTCTCCGGCAAATTGCGCGAGGAAAATTGCCGGGCCTCTGATCGTCTTCATGTCCTTACACTCCTTGCATTCACAGTCTGGCCGCTACCGATGCGGCGGGCGGCAGGGCGCGACCGAGCCGCGCACCACCAGTTCCGTATCCAGCACGATGGTTTCAGCCGTGCGTTTTCCGTTCAATCTGTCCACCATCAGCGCCATGGCCCTGCGGCCCATTTCCTGGCGGGGCTGGCGCACCGTCGTCAGCGGCGGCTCAAACGCATTGGCGAAGATGATGTCGTCGAAGCCGATGACGGAGACGTCGGCCGGAACCGAAACCCCACGCGCCCGCAACTCGCTGATCGCGCCAATCGCCATCTGGTCGCTAGATGCGAAGATCGCGGTAAAGGTGATGCCGCCTTCGAGAAGGCCGGTTATCGCCTGACGGCCGGCCTCGATGCTGTAGTCGCCCGTCACCACCAGTTCGTCGGTGTAGGTTATGCCAGCCTCGGCAAGTGCTGCGCGGTAACCATCGAAACGCTCCTGCGCCAGACTTTCCGGAACGGGACCGGCCAGATGCACGATCTCTTTATGCCCCGCCTCGATGAGGTGCCGCATGGCATTCATGGAGGCGGCACGGTTGTCCACCTTGACGGTCGGCAGCGCGAGGCCGGGCACCGTTTCCGACGCGATGACAATCGGCGGCAGTGCGTCGCCCTGATCGAGAAGCTCGGAGGGAAACTGGCCGGTCATCAGGATAAGCCCGTCGGCATGTTTCTGGCGCACCATGTCGATATGGGTCGCCACGCGGTTCTCGTCGTTGCGGGCATCGCCCATCAGCACCTTGAAGCCCGCTTCGCCCGCCGCTTCCTCAACGCCCTTGTAGATTTCGAGATAAAACGGGTTGCCGATATCGCGAACGAGAAGGATGACGGTGTTGTTGGATTGGCGGCGGAAACTGGCCGCCTGCGCATTGGGAACGAAGTTCGCCTGCCGCACGGCGTCGAAAACCTTCTTCCTGGTTTCCGGGCGAACCTTGTCGGGTTGCTGCAGCGCCCGCGATACGGTCGCGATGGAAACGCCCGCGAGAGCTGCAACTTCCCTGATATTCGAACCTTGGTCTTTGCTCATCTGTCACACACGCAACTGCTTTTGGCGGCCATAAAGCAGCATCAGCGCTAGCAACGTGACACCGAATATGATCTGCCGTGCCCATACATCGAGGTTGAGCGTTATCAGTACGCTTTGCAGAATGGTGAGCGCAACTGCCCCGGCCATGGTTCCAACATATCCGCCCGCACCGCCGGCAAGCGAGGTGCCGCCGATGACAACAGCGATGATCGACGGAAGCACATATTGGTCGCCGACGGAGATGAAGGACGTGCCGGTGTAACCGATGACGCACACCCCGGTCAGCCCGGCAAACAGGCCGGAAAGGCCATAAAGCAGCGTGCGGATCAAAGAGACGGGCAATCCGGTAAGCGTCGCCGCCCGCTCGTTGGAACCGATAGCATATATGGCGAAACCAAAGGCGGTACGGCGCAGCACGAAGAGCATGATTGCGGCGATGCCCAGCCAGACGAAGAGTACGCCGGGAATACCGAAAATGAGCGGACGGTTGATGAAGCCCGCCAGCAGTGGCGCTGCCGCACCTGATGGAACGCCCTGCGAATAGACGACCAGCCCGCCCTGAATGACGGCCGTCATGCCAAGCGTCATGACCAGCGGCGGAATGCGCACGAAGGTGATGCCGAGGCCGTTGATGAGGCCGATCAGGAAGGGAATGCCGCCGGCAACGAGAATGGCAAGCGGAATGCCGACATTCTGGCCGTTCATCATATTGCCGGCAAGGACGGCGCCAAGCGAGATCATCGCGCCGACGGAAAGGTCGATGCCTTCACGGCCGCCGAGGATGACGAGGTTCTGGCCCGCCGCGACGATGCCGAGAATGGCGGCAATCGTCAGCAGCCGCACGATCTGCGAGCCCTGGGCGAAGCCGGGCGACAGCAATTCGCCGACCAGCAGCAGGAAGGCCGATGCACCAATGGCGATGGTCAGGGGATCGGTAAGGAGGGTTTTGATTTGTAAGCCGGGATTGGTCATATCAACGCCTCGTCACCAGAACACCGCCGGCCAGCGCCGTCAGTACGATCAAACCCTGCACCAGTGTCTGGTACTCGAAAGGCAGGCCCGCAAAGAAAATCACATTGCCGATCATGCCCAGCACCAGCGCGCCGGCAATCGACCCGGTCGAGCTGCCGAAACCGCCCGAAAGTGCGGTGCCGCCCAAAACCACGGCCGAGATGGAAGACAACGCCAGACTTGCGCCAAGCAGCGGGTCGCCCGAGGCGGTTTCGCCCGTCAGGCAGAGCGCTGCCAGCGCCGAGAACAGGCCGGAGATCATATATGCGCCGATGCGGATGCCGGAAAGGCGCAGGCCCGTCTGGAAGGCGCCGGTGCGATTGCCGCCGACGGCAAGCAGATGCGTGTGGAAAGGAATGCGCGACACGATCAGCGTGAAAGCGATGCCCGCCAGCAGTACCCACAGCACGAATGGCAGGCCGATAAAGCTGCCGGAATAGGTCTGCCAATAGGCTTCCGGCACCGGAAGACCTGCCTGCGGCAAGACCCAGATCGCCAGACCGGCGAAGATAATGCCGGTCGCGAAAGTGGTGACGATAGGCTGGAAGCGCAGGCCGGAAATGAAGAAACCATTGACCAGTCCACAGAGCAGCCCGACAGCCGCACCCGCCGCCATGCCGGCGAAGACAGCACCCGTCGTGCCGCCGAGTGCGGCGATGACGCTGACGGTGACGACATTGGCGAGCGCCACGATGCTGCCGACTGAAAGATCGATATCTCCGGCCAGAATGACGTAGGTCTGGCCGATGGCGACCAGGATCAGCGGCAGAAACGTCGTCAGGTTCGATTGCAGCACGGAGGGCTGAACGAAGGATGGCTGCAGAAACGTGTTCACGGCAACGAGAACGGCCAGAACGACGAGGGTGATGATCCAGGGTTGCCTGCGCAGAAAGCCTTGGGAATTCATGCGGCGTCTCCATAGGCGGCGCGGGTCATGTTGACGGATGTCATGTCGGCTCCGGTCAGTTCCGCAGAGATGCGTCCGCCGTTGAAGACGAGAATGCGGTCGGCATATTCGAGGATTTCCGCATCTTCCGAGGAATAGAGAAGAATGGTCGCGCCGGCGTCGGCCTGTTGCCGCATCAGCGCGAAGAGATCGGCCTTGGCGCCGAGATCGATACCCTTGGTCGGATCATCAAGCAGAAGCAGTTTCGGCGATGTGGCGAGCCAGCGGGAAATGAAGATCTTCTGCTGGTTGCCGCCGGAAAGCGTACCGATGGCCATGTCCATGCCGGCGAACTTCGTCTTCATATCATCAGCGACCTTTTGTACCCGCGGCTTCAAAGTTGCGGGCCGAACCAGCCGCATCTTTTCGCGCACCATCAGCGCGGCGACGAGATTTTCGAAGATCGACCGGCCCTGAAGCGAGGCGTCCCGGCCGCGATCGCCCGAGACATAGGCAAAACCGTTGTGAACCGCCTGCGAAGGCTTGCCGATGGTGATTTCACGGCCCTCGAAGCGGACTTGGCCTGTCGCAAAGGGCGTTGCACCAAAAAGGCCCTTCAGCAAGGCCGATTGGCCCTGCCCCTGCAAACCAGCCAGACCGACGATTTCACCCGGATAGGCTTCCAGGGTAACGCCACGAACACCATCACCCGCAACACCAGTCACCTTAAGGCTGGGTGCGGCAGCAGCGCGTCCCTGCTGGCGGGCGGGTGCTGCGCGGACATCGCCGACCATGTCGTGCACGACGGCTTCACGGGTGGTGGCCGCCGTATCGAGTTCGGAAATCGTCGCGCCGTTACGCATCACGGTGATGCGGTCGCAGACGGCAAAAACCTCGTCGAGACGGTGGGAAATCATGATGGTCGAGATACCGTCGGCCTTCTTGGCCCGGAGTATCTCGAAAAAGCGCTGGGACTGGCGGCCATCGAGCGCCGCCGTCGCCTCGTCCATGATCATCAGGCTGGCATTCTGGGCGAAGACCTTGAGGATTTCGACGAGCTGGCGCTGATCCGGCGGCAGATTGCCAACGATTGCGTCCGGCTCCAGCCCTTCCCCTGCCACGCCGTCAAACAGCGCAATCAGTCTGGCTGCTTCGGCCTTCAGCGCCTTGCCATCAATGAAGATGCCGCGCTTCGGCTCGCGGCCGAGAAAGATATTATCGGCGACCGAAAGCTGCGGAACGAGGCTGAGTTCCTGATAAAACAGCGCAATACCGGCATTTTCGGCGTCCCGCGGGCTTTTGAAGCGTACTTCCGCACCGTTGAACCGGATCGTGCCGCTGGTCGGCGCGACCGCGCCCGCAACGATCTTGCAAAGCGTGCTCTTGCCGCAGCCATTGGCGCCCAGCAGCGCGTGAATTTCACCGCGACCGACGGTCAGCCTGCCGGCGGAAAGCGCGCGCACGGCGCCAAAATTCTTCGTTATGCCGGCCGCTTCCAAAGCGTTCGCCATCGCATGTCCCCGAATATTGCTTGTCACAGGCGGATGGCCAAGGCCCTTTCCGCACTCGAAATTGTGGTTCGGGCCGGCGTTCGCCGCCAGCCCGAGAGCGGTCTTACTTGAAGAACTCGCCAGCCTGCTCCGGCGTCACGGTTGCCGTGACGGACCAGTAGCCCGGCTTGCCATCGGCGGCCTTGATATTGTCGGCAAGGTTGTCGTTGCTGACGAAGGGGATCGGAATATAGATGGCGTTGCCATAGGTGCCACCGAAGACGCCGTCCTTGAATTCCTTGCCCTGCAGCTTCAGGACAGCAACGTTGAGCGCGCTGGCCATGACACCGGGAGGATTGACCGAAGCGCCGGAATTGAACTTTTCCTTTTCCCAGCGGGTCATGAAGTCCTTGCGGATTTCACCGGTCGCGGCAATGTCCTTGGTCTTGCCGGCGGCTTCGATGGCGCGCCATGCGCCGTCCGCCATGCCGTCCTGCACCCAGACGCCGCTGATGTCGGGATAGGTGGCAAGCAGGTTCTGCATGGCCTGCTGGCCCTGCGCCTGATCCCAGCTTGCATTGGCTTCGTTCAGCACCTTGATATCGGGGTATTTCTTGAACACTTCGCGGTAACCGGCGACGCGGGCCTCATTGGCGGGGTTGCCGGCGATGCCGTTGATGGCGACGACACTTCCCTTGCCCTTCAGCGCATCCGCAAGCCACTGCGCGGACTGTGCCGCCCATGCCTTCTGGTCGATGCCGACATAGATCGCATCCTTCGAGGACACTTCGGCGTCAGTCGCGATAACGAGAATGTTGCGCGCCTTTGCCTGCGCGAAGATCGGATCGAAAGCCGTCGGGCTGCCGGGGTTGATAAGGATCGCATCAACGCCCTGGTTCATGAAATTGCGGATATGGCCAATCTGCCCCTGCACATCAACATTGCCGCTCTGGACAACAACCTCGACCTTGACGCCCTTTTCGCCCCAAGCCTTCGCGGCAGCCTGAGCCTCTTCGATCATCTGCGTGCGCCATTCGCTACCAACGAATGAATTGGAGAGACCGATCTTGAAGCTCTGTTCCTGCGCGTGCACGGACGTGCCGGCCGCCAGCACCATCGCAGCAGCAGCCATCAAATGTCTAAACATGAAAATTTGCTCCTCCAAGCACGGTTTTCAACGATGAAACCGTTTACATCCGCGAATGTAACCGGTTTCATAAATGAGTCAATCCCGAGAATAATTTTTGTCATCACGTCTGAAAGGCCGTGGAACAAATGTCTTCAGTGTCGAAAAATGCTCGCAAAAGAATGAGATAACCTAGAGAAACAGGAAAAATGCCGGGCATTTGGAAAATGCTTCGGAGCCTGCCACTCGATCAGATTTTTACGCCCCCCGGTGGACAACAGACAAATTCCCACATCCAATCGTGACACGATATCAGACAGGAGAATGACCATGGAAATATTGCGCGCAGGAACCCGAGCGTCCGCCAAAGGCCCCGAGGCATGGTTCACGGGAACAGTCCGCATCGACCCGCTCTTCAACCCCTTTGATGCGGAGCGGGTGCAGGGCGCCCAGGTCACCTTCGAGCCCGGCGCCCGCACCGCCTGGCATACCCACCCGCTCGGCCAGACACTGATCGTCGTCTCCGGCTTCGGCCGCGTGCAGCGCGAGGGTGGCCCGGTGGAGGAAATCCGCCCCGGAGACGTCGTGTGGTTCGCACCCGGCGAAAGACACTGGCATGGCGCGGCACCCAATGTCGCCATGACCCATATCGCGCTTCAGGAGGTCAAGGACGGCAAGGTGGTGGACTGGCTGGAACATGTTACCGACGAGCAATATGGCGGCTGAGATTGGCCTTCCGGCCGCTTCCTTGCTCGCCGGAAAGCGGATGCTCCAACGACGGCGGGACGCGGAACGACTGAAATATTCCGGTCACGCAATTTAAACTTTGACTTGTATCCGCAATGGGTGAAACCTTCATGCCAGCGCGGTAACAGGGTGGAGAATCGTGATCTTGCCGGGTGAAACTTCTATCGCCTCCAGTGGCGCCGATGCGGTCGAAACCCCATGTCCGTGACATTGAGCCGGCGTGATGTAATTGCTGGATTGTCGATCGCCGGCCTGATGCTGCCGGAAGCCATCGCCTATTCGGGAATTGCCGGCGTTCCGGCCCAGCACGCCATTCTCGCGGCCATCATGGGCTGCGTCGTCTATGCCGTTTTTGGCCAGAGCCGGTTTGCGGTGGTGTCACCCACATCGTCCTCCGCCGCGATCCTGGCGGCCATGCTGGCCACGCTCTCCGTCACCCCCGCGCAGAAGATGCTGCTTGTTGCCATTTCTGTCGCGCTGGTGGGCATCCTGTTTCTCCTGGCGGCCGCCACGCGGCTCGGCGCGCTGTCGAGCGTAATCTCACGCCCGGTATTGCGGGGTTTTGCGTTCGGCCTTGCCATCCTGATCACGATCAAGCAATTACCGAGCCTTTTTGGAATAAAGGAAGCGACCGGGGAACCTCTGGCGATCCTTTTGCAGATCCTGTCCCATCCGCGGGACTGGAGCCCCGAAAGCATCGCCGTCGGCCTTACCGCGCTTGCGCTGCTCCTATTCCTGCGCAGGCGCCCGGCCATCCCCGGCAGCCTTGTCGTCATCGTGGCAGGTATTGCCGCCTCTATCTTGCTCGATCTTCAAAGCCGCGGCGTCGCCATTGTCGGCCCCATCGATCTCGCCGGAATATGGGCCGGCCCGCTTTCGGTGTCGCTCGATGACGTCGCGCATGTCGCGCGCTTCGCGCCGCCGTTGGTCCTCATTCTCTTTGCGGAATCCTGGGGCACGATCCGCAGCTTCTCGCTGCGCCATGGCGAGAGCGTCGATTCCAATCGCGAATTGCGGGCCTTCGGGTTTGCCAATATCGCCAGCGCCGCCGTGCAGGGCATGCCGGTCGGCGCCGGTTTTTCCGCCGGTGCGGCAAGCGAGGCGGTCGGGCCGCAGAGCCGGTTCGCCTCGGCCATCGCCGCAATCGGCCTTGCAATCTTCAGCCTGCTCGCCTCCGGCTGGTTCGCCTACATTCCACAGGCGGTGCTGGCAGCCGTCATCGCCGTAGCCCTTCTGCACGCGCTCGATCCGACGCCGATCATCCGCCTGTGGCGGCTTGGCAACGACGCCTGGCTGGCGCTTGCCGCCGCCGCCAGCGTGCTGGCATTCGGCGTTCTGAACGGCATGCTCGTTGCCGTGGCGCTGTCCTTCGCGGTCTTTGTCCGCCGGCTTTCCCTGCCACACGTGATGCATCTCGGAAGGCTGGGCGACAGCCACGATTTCGTTGACATGGAACGCCACCCGGATGCGAAGGACATATCCGGCATGATCATTTTGCGCCCGGCGCAGCCGCTGTTTTTCGGCAATGCCGAGCCGATCCTTGCCGCCGTCACCAAACGTATCGCCGCAAGGCCGGAACTGCATGTCGCGATCATCAGTCTCGAGGAAAGTTTCGAACTGGATTCCACCGCGCTCGATGCGCTGCTGGAATTCGATACGGCGATGCAGCGTGGCGGCACCACGGTCTATTATGCCCGCATGCACGACCATGTCCGGGACCTGCTGCTCGCCGGTGGCGGAGACAATCTGGTGGCGCACAGCAGTTTCAGCGTCGATGATGCCGTAACCACGGCCATGGGCCGGGAGAACAGCCATGCCACAGCCTCTTGAACCCCACCTCAGACCGATTGAAATCACCGCGCTCAGACCGACCCAGATGACGGTCGGCCTGCGTGAGGTGGAAAACAAGCGCAAACAATGGGCCGCCATCCGCGATGAAAAAGGACCGGATTTTCTCGGCCACCACATGGTGCCCGTCGTCATCGGCTACAAGCAGCGCCTCTATCTGGTCGACCATCATCATCTTGCGCTGGCTTTGCATGACGAGGGCGTGAAACATGTCCTGACCAGCATCGTTGCCGATCTCTCCCATCTCGGCCGGCAGGAGTTCTGGTCGGTGATGGATCATCGCAGTCTTGTTTACCCCTTCAACGCGGACGGCAAGCGTTGTCCCATCGATGAGTTGCCAAAACGGATCGTCGATCTCGAGGACGACCCTTTCCGCTCGCTGGCCGGCGCGGTTCGCGATGCCGGCGGTTTCGCCAAGATCGAAGCGCCTTTCACCGAATTTCTCTGGGCGGATTTTTTCCGCCGCCGGGTGAGCGGCAAAGACCTGCGCCATTCCTTTGAAGAGACGATAGAAAAAGCCGTGGAACTGGCGCGCTCGCACGAAGCACGGCATCTTCCCGGCTGGTGCGGGAGAGCCGGATGACCACCCTTCACTGCCTTTTCAGACGGATTGCAGCTATCGCCATCGCGCTCGTCGCGCTCGGAGCGACCGGCCTTTCCGCGCAGGAACAGCCACCGGTGAAGGCGGCCTCGCCCGGGCAGACGACGGAAGAAAAGGTTGACCAGTTGCTGCAACTTCTCGGTCAGGACGACGTTCGCGCCCTGCTGGCACAGAAACTTGCGACAACCGGCGCGGAGCCGCCTCCGCAAACGGCATCACCAAGTCAGCTGAGCGATCTCGACCAGTGGGCGAGCAAGCGGCGCGAGCATCTTGCCCGCATCATGGCCGACCTGCCGACGATGTCCTCGCAGATAGCCTCCGCATCAGGAAGGCTTGGCGACGCGATCCGCGCCTATGGTCCCGTTATTTTCCTGCTGCATGTGCTTGTCCTGTTCGGCGCGGGCCTTGCCGGCGGCGTTATCACCAACCGCATCATCGTCATGCACGCATCCCGCAAAAACAGCGGGGATATCGGCAAATATGCCTCGGCCGTCGTGTCGAGGCGGCTCCTGCCCCTTTTCGGATACGGCCTTGTCGCAACCGCCATGTTCCTCAGCATCCAGTGGCCGCCCCTTTTGAGCGCGGTTCTGCTGCCCTGGCTTGTGATGAGTATTCTCCTGCCGGTGCTTTTTGCCGTTTCCGGCCTGTTGCGGCAGGTGGTTGGCCGCGAAGCCAGCCCGCGGCGTGATTTCTGGATCGTCCGCTGGACGTGGCTTGCAACGCTTGCCGGGTTTTGCTGGGCGTTGCTCAGGACGCTCGAAAATCTCGGCGTTCCGCGCGATACGCTCGGTCTGTTGTCCACCGGCTTGGTCGGCCTCCTGTTTCTGCTCGCCGGCCTCTGGATATGGCGGCGGCCCGGCGGCGATCCGGGTTCTGAACGGACGCGGGCGATCGATGTCGCGCTGATCTTCTGCCTCATCATCCTCTTCGGATTGCGCCTTGCCGGCGCAGGCGTGCTGTTCTGGATCGGGCTTTATGCGCTTGTCCTGCCGGGCCTTGCCTCGACGCTCGGCATCGCCGCGCGGAAACTCGCAACCGATATTGGCGGTTACAGTGAGAGCGACCTTCGCCCCGTTCTGGCCGAGCGCGGCATGCGGCTCGCCATCGTCGGAACGGCCATCGTCTGGCTGATCTTCCTCGTCCGCGCCCATCCGGATTCCCTGCCTGATGGTGCCCTGCTCACCTCCATCGTCGTCGGCGTCCTGCACGGCGCACTCATCCTGCTGCTTGCCGATCTCATATGGATCGCCATCAAGTCGATGATCGCCCGCCGGCTGGAATTGAGCGCCCCTGCCGGCGACGCAATCAGCGGCCACTCCGGCGGCCAGCCGCAGGACGACCGGCTTTTGACCATTCTGCCGATCCTGCGCAACATGCTCGGCATCATCATCGCCGCAGTCGCCGTCATGACGGCGCTTTCGGAACTCGGCGTCAATATCGGTCCGCTGCTGGCGAGCGCCGGCATTTTCGGCATCGCCATCGGTTTCGGCTCACAGACGCTGGTGAAAGATATCATCAGCGGCGTGTTTTACATGATCGATGACGCTTTCCGTGTCGGCGAATATATTCAGAGCGGTTCCTATCGCGGCACCGTGGAATCCTTCAGCATCCGCTCGGTCAAACTGCGCCATCATCGCGGCCCGATCTTCACCGTGCCGTTCGGGTCGCTCGGCGCGGTCGAAAACATGAGCCGCGACTGGTCGATCGACAAATTCATGGTCACCGTTGCCTTCGATACCGATATCGCCAAGGTCAAAGCCATCACCAAGGAGATCGGCAAGGCACTGAAGGAGGATCCGGA
Source organism: Agrobacterium sp. OT33 (assembly GCF_017313365.1). Classification (NCBI taxonomy): domain Bacteria; kingdom Pseudomonadati; phylum Pseudomonadota; class Alphaproteobacteria; order Hyphomicrobiales; family Rhizobiaceae; genus Agrobacterium; species Agrobacterium sp. OT33. The sequence goes on from NZ_JAFLMZ010000008.1 coordinate 119,507, forward strand.
ATTCGGGCCGTTCCTCATCGAGACCGTCAAGCTGAAGGGTGTCGAGCACTTCGGCGAATATGGCATGACGCTCGGCTTCGGCATGATGCTGCGCGCCGGCGGACAATCCTCAGTGGTGCGGCGCAAGGCCTATTCGATGTTGAAGGATGCATTTGCTGAAAACGACATTCAGTTCGCCAGCATGACAGGCGCCTATCCCGCCGCGCGGTCCGCGAAGCGCCTGGAGGAGGAGCAGGGCGGCGACATGGAGCCGCCGCCCGAAGAGTAAAGCTCCCGCTCTCGCGCACTGCTGCACTTATCCCATGCGCTCGGACACATATTCCCCCGGCGAAGCGGGAAACACCACGGTTCTGTTGCCGTTGAGGAAGACCCGGTGGTGAATATGGGCGTGGATGGCGCGGGCAAGCACCTGGCTTTCAACATCGCGGCCAAGCGAGACGTAATCGAGGCCGCTCTGAGCATGGGTCACGCGGATTGTATCCTGCTCGATGATCGGCCCCTCATCGAGATCGGCAGTGACGTAATGGGCAGTCGCGCCGATCAGCCGCACTCCGCGCTCATAGGCCTGCTTGTAAGGGTTGGCGCCCTTGAACGATGGCAGGAAGGAATGATGGATATTGATGATGCGCCCCGACATTTCCTGACAGAGCCGGTCCGACAGAACCTGCATGTAACGCGCCAGAACCACGAGTTCCGCACCGGTATCCTGCACCACCTGCAGGATTTCCGCTTCGGCCTCCGGTTTCGTCTGTGGCGTGACACGGATGTGGTGGAAGGGAATATCCTCGTTCACCACCTGCTTCTGGTAATCGAGATGGTTGGAGATCACCGCAACGATCTTTACCGGCAGGGCGCCAATGCGGGAGCGATACAGCAGATCGTTGAGGCAATGGCCAAAGCGCGACACCATGATCACCACCTTGGTTTTGCGGGAGAGATCATGGAAATCGTAATCCATGTCGAAATCCGCGGCGACCGGTGCGAAGCCTTCAAAGAGGGCGTCGCGCTCCAGCCCCTGTTCCGAAACGAAGCTTAGCCGCATGAAAAAACGGCCGGTCTCCTGATCGGTGAATTGCGAACTGTCGTTGATGTTGCAGCCGGACCGCGCGAGATATCCGGATACGGCGGCAACGATGCCGCTGCGCGCCGGGCACGAGACTTTCATGACATAGATGGTCAAAATCCTGCTCCCCCTTGATGGATCAGCACTCGGACAGTTTTGAAACCGTGGCGAGTTCAGGCGATTTCAGCGGCAAGTTCCCTGCAGCCGGTTTCAAGCAAATGGCCTAGATGCGGCAGGAAACTGTTCCATATATCCATTCGGAAACGGTCTTCCGCATCGCGCCAGAGCACCACGGTCACGCCGTCGAAAATCGTCCGGCGGGCCTCGCCCACCGCAATTGTGTCGATATCGCGGGCGCAGCCAAGCGTCAGAAGTTCAGCGGCTCGCGGCCCCTCGATCAGCAACGTCACTTCCCGTCCGGAAATATCGACGAGGCTGTGCGGATGGCCGGCATAAACGCCGGCGCAGGCCGCGATCAATTCGCCGACTTCACCGGCAGGGGCAATGATCGTCCATTCATCGGGACCAAGGCGCACGGCCTGCCTTTCGCCAGCGGAGGCGCGGGCACCTATCCGCTCGGGCAGGGTCAGGCCAAGTGCCGCGCCGAGTGGCGCGACATCACCGCGGGCGCGCAGCGACAGCCGCGCCTGCGCCGGCAGGATGCTGACCCGCGCCGCCTTGCTTTCAGCCAAGGTGCCGGAAATGGGGGAGGAAACACGCATGTTCATTGTCATCTCCGGATCAGATTTTCAGGCGGGTGTTTTCGGGATCGACAAACACCATCCCGGTGATTTTCGCAGCAATGGTACGGTCCAGCATCGGGATATAGACGGTCTCGCCCATCCGCTCATGCCCACCCTCGACCAGCGCCAGCGCAATCGGCTGGCCGACCGCATCCGAATGGTAGGATGAGGTCACATGCCCCACCATCTTCATCGGGATCGGCTGTTTCGGATCAAAGACGATCTGCGCCCCCTCCTCCAGCTTCGAGCGGTCTTCCGTCAGAAGGCCAACGAGATGGCGGCGGCCCTTGGCGATGAGATCGGGGCGGGCAAGACCGCGCTTGCCGACGAAATCAGGCTTCGCCTTGCCCACGGCCCAGCCCATCGCCGCATCATAGGGCGTCACCGTGCCGTCGGTATCCTGCCCGACGATGATGTAACCCTTTTCGGCGCGCAGAACATGCATAGTTTCGGTGCCATAGGGGGTGATGCCATATTGCTGGCCGGCCTCCCACAGGATTTCCCAGAGCTTGCGGCCGAGCGGCGCCGGCACATTGACCTCGAAACCGATCTCGCCGGTGAAGCTCACGCGGAACAGGCGCGCCGGCATGCCGGCAACGGTGCATTCCACGCAGGACATATGCGGGAAGACCTCTTCCGTGAGTTCCACACCTTCCACCAGCGGCGCAAGCAGCTTGGCCGCATTCGGGCCGTTCAGCGCGATTGTGGACCATTGTTCGGTGGTGGAGGTGAGCCAGACATTGAGATCGGGCCATTCGGTCTGGAGGTAATCCTCCATCATGTTCAGCACCCTCGCCGCGCCGCCTGTCGTGGTGGTGACGTGGAAGCGGTCTTCGGTCATGCGGCCGATGACGCCGTCGTCGCGGATGAAGCCGTCATCGCCGAGCAGCAGGCCATAACGGCAACGGCCGGGCGCGAGCTTCGACCAGGGATTGGTATACATGCGGTTCATGAATTCGACCGCATCCGGCCCGACGACCTCGATCTTGCCGAGCGTCGAGGCATCGAAAATGCCCACGCTCTGGCGCACCGCCCGGCATTCACGGCCGACCGCTGCGTCCATATCTTCGCCCGGCTTCGGGAAATACCAGGCGCGACGCCATTGGCCGACAGGTTCATAGACCGCGCCATGTTCCTCAGCCCAGCCATCGATCTGCGTCTTGCGTGTCACTTCGAAATGCGCGCCGCGATGATAACCGGCGAAGGCTCCGAAGGTCGTCGGCGTATAGGGCGGGCGGAAGGTGGTGAGGCCCACCTGCGGCTGAGGTTTGCCAAGTGCTTCCGCCGCGATGTTGAGGCCGTTGATGTTGGACATCTTGCCCTGATCGGTGGCCATGCCGTTGGTCGTATAACGCTTGACGTGCTCGATGGAGCGCATGCCCTCGCGCACCGCAAGCCGCAAATCCTTGGCGGTCACATCGTTCTGGTAGTCGACGAAAGCCTTGGCCTTGCCGGCATCGCGGTCGCTCGGCAGTTCGGTGTGCGACACACCGCTGCCGGTGCGGTCATGTTCCACCGCATGGCCGGCGGCAATGGCCGCCTTGCCGAGTGCTGTGGCGACTTCACGCCCGCGCTCCGCGCCGTCCTTCAGCGCTGCCTCGATGCCCCACAGCCCGCGTCCGGCCCCGGCAATCACGCAATCCTCATTGGTGAGGGCAGGCAGGAAGGTCGTCCGTTCGTCATCCCAGGCGAGCTTGCCCTGCGTATGGGAAAAGAGATGCAGCGACGGCGTCCAGCCGCCGGACATCAGCACCGCGTCGCAGGCAATCTCCTGTCCCGCGCCGACCGTTGCCCCCTTGACCGGGTTGACGCGGACCGACTTGACCCGCAGCCGCCCGGAGGTCGCCGTCACCGTATGCGACAGCTTGACCGGAATGCCGAGCGCACGCGCCTCGTTGACCAGCTCTTCCCGCACCGTCGCGCGCGTATCGATAATCGCCTGAACGCGTGCACCCGCGCCGTGAAGATCGAAAGCCGCGTACCAGGCGCTGTCATGGCTCGTCACCACCACCGGGCTGTTGCCGACCTTCACGCCATAGCGGTTGAGATAGGTCTGGGCAGCACCTGCCAGCATCACGCCCGGACGGTCGTTGCCGTGGAAGACCAGCGGCTTTTCCAACGCGCCCTGCGCCAGCACCACCTGACGTGCCCTGACCCGCCACAGGCGTTCGCGGGGCATGTCCTTCGGTACGGTTTCCAGATGGTCGGTCAGCTTTTCGCAGAGGCCGATCATGTTCTGGTGGTAATAGGCAATGGCCGTCGTGCGGGTCATGACCCTGACGCCGCGCTCCTTCAGCGCCTTCAACTCATCCGCAAGCCAGGTCCACGCGGGCTTGCCATCGATCTTCGCCTGCGGCTCGGACAGCAGCGTGCCGCCGGCCTCGGCATTTTCATCGACCAGCACGACCTTCAGACCATCGACCGCCGCCGCACGCGCCGCAGCAAGGCCGGCAGGACCAGCGCCGACGATCAGTACATCGCAATGCAGGTTGCGCGAGGCATAGGTGTCGGGGTCTTCCTCCGTCGGCGAAACGCCAAGACCAGCCGCCGCACGGATGAAGGGTTCATAGACCTTGTTCCAAAAGCTCTTCGGCCACATGAAGGTCTTATAATAGAAGCCCGCCGAAAACAGCATGTAGGCCATGTCGTTGACCGCGCCGATATCGAATTTCAGGCTCGGATATTTGTTCTGCGAGGTGGTTTCCAGCCCGTTCCATATTTCCTGCACCGTGGCGCGGGTGTTCGGCTCGAACTGACCGGCGCCACGGCGGGTGCCGATCAGCGCATTCGGCTCTTCGGAACCCGCCGCAACCGGGCCGCGCGGGCGGTGGTATTTGAACGAGCGGCCCATAAGATGCACGCCATTGGCCAACAGTGCCGAGGCGACGGTATCGCCCGTCACGCCGCGATAGGTCTTGCCGTCGAAGGTAAAGCTTACCGAGCGGGCGGCATCCACACGGCCACGGCCGGAAACGCGATAGGAATTCATTTCGACACCTCCGAACTTGCGGTCACGCGGGTCAGGGAAGAAAGCTCCGGACGCGGCTCACCCGCGCGATAGGTCGTAAGGAACCGGTCGCTCACCGTATCGCGCACGGCATTAAAGAAGCGGCCGCAGCCATGCAGATGCCGCCAGCGCTCAAAATGCGGACCTTTGACGTTTTCGCGGATGAACAGGAATTCTTCCCACTGTTCATCACTCTGCGACGACGGATCAGCGGCGCGGACGACATGGGCCTGCCCGGCATAGGTGAATTCGGCTTCGGGCAATGTTTCGTTGCAATAGGGGCAGCGGATCAAAAGCATCGTCGTATCCTCAGAGCATTTCCAGTAAAAGTGCGAAGCGGTTTTACGTCCGGAAAATGCGTGAATTAATGCGCCACGGCGGCGGCGGCGGCCTCGTCGATCAGGCGGCCGGAACGGAAACGTTCCAGCGTGAACGGCGCGTTGATCGGGTGCGGTTCATTTTTGGCGATAGTCCAGGCGAAGGTGTGCGCCGCGCCCGGTGTGGCCTTGAAACCGCCCGTGCCCCAACCGCAATTGACGTAAAGACCGGCCACGGGGGTCTTGCCGAGAATGGCCGAACGATCCGGTGTCACATCGACAATGCCGCCCCATTTGCGCAGCATGCGCATGCGGTTGAAGATCGGGAAGATTTCGACGATGGCCGCAATCGTATGCTCGATCAGCGGCAGGCCGCCGCGCTGCGAATAGGAGGTATACTGGTCCGTACCCGAACCAATCACCAGCTCGCCCTTGTCTGACTGGCTGATATAGGCATGAACCGCGTTGGACATGACCACGCAAGGGAAAATCGGCTTGATCGGTTCCGACACCAGCGCCTGCAGCGGATAGCTTTCGAGTGGCAGGCGCACGCCGGCTGTGTCCATCACGACGGATGTATGGCCGGCAGCGGAAACTGCCACCTTCTTTGCCTTGATGAAGCCACGCGCCGTTTCGACACCGGCGACGGAGCCATCGGCATTGCGGCGAATGGCGGTAACGGGGCAGTTCTGGATGATATCGACACCGCGGGCGGCGGCACCGCGCGCATAACCCCAGGCGACCGCATCATGGCGCGCCGTGCCGGCCCGCTCCTGCAACGCGCCGCCCATGATCGGATAACGGGCGTTGGGGGAAATGCTGAGCGGCGGGCAATATTCCTTGCATTCCTCAGTCGTGAGCCAGCGATTGTCGACGCCGTTCAAGCGGTTGGAATGAATGTGGCGCTTGAAGCTCTGCACGTCGTGCACGTTATGGGCGAGCATCAGCACGCCGCGCTTTGAATACATGACGTTGTAGTTCAGCTCCTGGCTCAAATTCTCCCACAGATCGACAGCGTGATCGTAGAGCCGGGCGCTTTCGTCATAGAGATAGTTGGAGCGGATGATCGTCGTGTTGCGGCCGGTATTGCCGCCGCCGAGCCAGCCCTTGTCGATGACGGCGACATTGGTGATGCCGTGCTGGCTGGCGAGATAATAGGCGGCACCCAGACCATGGCCGCCAGCGCCGACGATGACCACGTCATATTCTGTCTTCGGCTGGCTGTCGGGCCATTGCTCGTCCCAGTTCTTGTGGCCGGTCAGGGCGTTCTTCAAAAGATTGAAAGCATTAAAACGCGTCATGAGCGGACCCGATGGTTAAAAAACTCGTGTCGCAAAAGCTATGAAGATTTGCGTTGCGGCGGCTGGACAATCGCGTCTCTTTGCATGAATATTTGCGCCATGACCTCTCACCGTGCCAAGAAACGCCTCAGCGTCGCTTTTCTGCTTGCCGACCGTTTCACATTGTCGGCCTTCGCAAATTTCGTCGATGTGCTGCGCCTTGCCGCCGACGAGGCCGACCGCTCGCGCCCAATTCTCTGCGAATGGTCGGTGCTGTCGGCAACCATGGGCAGCGTTCAATCGAGCTGTGGTGTGAAGGTGCAACCCGACACGCGGCTGATCGACGCCGGGCATTACGACTATATCGTCGTTGCCGGCGGCTTGATCAGCGATCACAGCGCCCTGCCGCCGGAGGCGCTGCGGTTCCTCAAACAGCGTGCGGCGGCCGGCACTCCCATTATCGGGCTCTGCACCGGCGTTTTCATTCTGCACGAAGCGGGCCTGCTCGATGGTTATCGCTGCTGCGTGAGCTGGTTCCACCATCAGGATTTTCTCGACCGTTTCGACACGGTGCAGATGGTCTCCGACCAGATTTTCGTTATCGATCGCGACCGGCTGACATGTTCGGGCGGCCACGGCTCCGCGCATCTGGCGGCCTTCCTGGTGGAGCGCCATGTCGGCCAGTCCGCCGCCATCAAAAGCCTCAACATCATGATGATCGACAGCGCATTGAGCGGCGAAAAACCCCAACCCGGCCAGCAGAGCGCGCGCAGAGCCACGGACCCGCTGGTCAAAAAGGCTATCCTGCGCATGCAGCAGAATATCGAAGTGCCGAGAACCGTGCTCGAACTTGCCCGCGACCTCGGTCTTGGCCGTCGCAGTCTCGAAAGGCGTTTTCTCGGTGACCTGAAGGCGACGCCATCGAAAGTCTATCTCGAACTGCGGCTGGACCGTGCGCTTTCCCTGTTACGCAAAACGGAAGACACGATCACCCAGATCGCGCTTGCCACCGGTTTTTGCGACGCGCCGCATCTTTCGCGCACCTTGCGGGCCGAGCGGGGTTTCAGCCCCAGCGAATATCGCAAGACGCAGATCGGCCACGTCGCGACGGACGAGGAATTCGCCGTCGGCGTGCTCCTGCCGCAATCCTGAAGATATTCGAGCTTCAGCCGGCCGGCTGCTCCGGCTGGCCGGTTTCGACTCGCACCGAAATGGCGTCATGGCGCCAATATTCGAGATCGCAATCGATGATGCGGCCATGCTGGTCCTGATTGACGCGTGTGATTTTCAGGCCGTAAGCCCCTTCGCTACAACCAAGATGATGAGCCGGATATCCCTGCAACGCCACCGGATTGATTTCGAAATAGGCCGGACCATAGGTGACGGCATAAGTATCCTGATAGATCGTCGTGAGTGACCGGGTGAGGTCGTGCTGCACGATGTCAGGGAAAATCTCCATCGAAAGATAGTGTTCGACGAAAAGCACCAGCCGGCCGTCGATGCTGCGCTTTCTGCGGATGCGCCAGAACGGTGTTCCCGGCGCACAGCGCATGAGGGGCGCAAGCTCCTCGGGCAGCGCTGCGGCCTCGGCCTCCACCAGCAGGGTTTCGGCGGAGCGCCCCTGCTCCGCGGCCATGCGATGGAAGTGGGAACGGTGCAGCGGGCTGTAAATAAGGCGCGGTCCGGAAACGAACCAGCCACGCCGGCTTTCGCGAAAGATCAGGCCGTCGATCTCGAGGTGGAAAAGCGCCTCGCGCAGGGTGATGCGCGTGGTGGCATATTTCGCGATCAATTGTCTCTCGGAGAGAAGCCGGCCATGCTTCACCACCTCGCCTGCGGCAATGGCCCGGCGCAATTGCTGTTCCAGCCCGCCGCGCCGGCCGGCTTCGATATCGCGGTTGCCGCCTGTCGTTTCTCTGGCTGGCATCGCCGCCCTCATTCCATCGCCGTTAAAAAATAACGGGCGCGTCATGTCCGCGCCGAAAACGTCATTGGCCTGTCATAGCGAACCGATAATGAGCATGCAACTGGTCTAGACCAAGGAGCAAGCCCCGTGAAAAATTCCATCCTCTCCCTTTCCCTTCTCACCGTTTTTTCCCTTCCCCTCACCGCCCAGGCACAGGACGTTCCTGCCCTTGAAGCGGCCGCCCGCAAAGAAGGCGCCATCTACAGCGTCGGCATGCCGGACGGGTGGGCGAACTGGAAGGACACCTGGAACCAGCTGACCGAAAAATACGGCCTGAAACACGCCGATACGGACATGAGCAGCGGCGAGGAGATCGCCAAGTTCGCCAATGAAGGCGCCAATGCGACGGCTGATATCGGCGATGTCGGTCTCGAATTCGGCCCGATCGCTGTCGCCCGCGGCGTCACCCAGCCCTACAAGACCACGACCTGGGACCAGATCCCCGACTGGGCCAAGGACAAGGACGGCCATTGGGTCATCGGTTACACCGGCACCATCGCCTTCCTGATCTCCGCCGATGTCAAGAACCCGCCCGCTTCCTGGGCTGATCTGCTGAAGGGCGACTACAAGGTCTCGCTCGGCAATGTCGGTTCCGCTGCACAGGACAATGCCGCCGTGCTGGCTGCCGCCATCGCCATGGGCGGCGGTGAGGAAAACCTCCAGCCGGGCGTCGACCTCTTCGCCAAGCTTGCGGAAAAAGGCCGCCTGCTGGCCAATGGCGCAAACCCCGCCACGATGGAAAAGGGCGAAATCCAGGTCGCGCCGATGTGGGACTTCAACGCCCTCAACTACCGCGATGTGGTCGGCCGCGAGAAGTTCAAGGTCGTCATCCCCTCTGACGGTTCGGTCACCAGCGGTTACGCCACCATCATCAACAAATTCTCCAAGCAGCCCAATGCCGCCAAGCTGGCGCGCGAATATATCCTCAGCGATGCCGGCCAGATCAACCTGGCCAATGGTTATGCCCGTCCGATCCGCGTCGACCGCATCACCCTGCCGGCCGAGGCGAAGGAACGCCTGCTGCCTTCGGAACAATATGCCAAGGCCCGCCCGATCAATGCCGCCGTCTGGACCCAGGCCGCCGGCAAGCTGGTCAATCTCTGGCGCGCCAGCGTCGCCCCGAAGATGTAATCAGGCAACCGGCCTGAAAACCGAACGACTGTTCCGCGGGCAACGAGTCCGCGGAACGTGCTAAAAAGTGCTCGGGCAAACCGAACCACAAACAGGCGAGACGAAAGCGATGCACAAGACGATCTTCATTCTGCTGGATGGCCTCAGATATGCGACGGCAAGGGATTGCCTCGGATATATGGAAGGTCTGGTAACGGCCGGAAAGGCCGGTATCCACGCCGTACGCAGCGAATTGCCGTCGATTTCGCGGCCGCTTTACGAAACGCTGATGACCGGACTGCCGCCGGTGGCTCATGGTGTCACCAGCAACGGCGTGGTTCGCCGCTCCCGCTTTCCCAATGTCTTCTCGCTGGCAAGTGCGGCCGGCCGCACCACCGCCGCCTCCGCCTATCACTGGTATTTCGAACTTTATAATCAGGCGCCTTTCTCCCCGGAATTCCGCCATATCGAGAATTTCGATGGCGGCATTCATCACGGCTCGTTTTATTGGGCCGATCATTATCCGGACGACCATGTCTTTGCCGATGCGGATGTTCTGCTGCGCCGGCATGGCCCGGATTTCCTGCTGATCCACCCGATGAATATCGACAATGAAGGCCACAAACACGGCGGCAGCTCGCGGGAATATCGCAACGCCGCCCGTAACGCCGGCGATCTCCTGGCGCGGTATCTGCCAGCCTGGCGCGCTGCGGGTTACAACATCATCGTCACCAGCGATCACGGCATGAGCGATGACGGCAATCACGGCGGGCCGCATGAGACCGAGGCTCTGGTGCCATTCTATACATTCGGCGAGGCCTTTACGCCGGCTGCGGATGCGAAGCTTGCACAGACGGATATTGCCGGACTGCTCTGCACGCTTCTCGCCATTGCCGATCATGGCCTGCCCGTACCGCAGGGGCTGTTATCCGCATGAGCGTGCAGAACCGCAAAATGCGGCTGCTGGCAGCGCCGTTTCTCGGCGTTATCGCCATTCTTGTCCTCTGGCCGCTGGCGAGTGTCATCACTGACAGCTTTTTCGCCGGCGGTGCGCTGTCACTTGCCAATTACCGCACCATTCTCACGGATGCCTTTTATCTTCAGTCATTCGCGACCACGACGATCATTTCGCTCATCAGCACGGGAACGGGTCTCGTTCTCGGTTTTCTGGTGGCGGTGGCACTGCGGGCAAGGTCTGGCGGCACCCGCCGCATCGTCATGGCCTTCGCCAATATTGGCGCCAACTTCGCCGGCGTACCGCTCGCCATGGCGCTGATTTTCCTCTTCGGGCTGAACGGCATGTTCACGCTTTTGCTGAAGGAGTTTGGGCTGATCGACGATTTTAACGTCTATTCCTTTACCGGGCTCATCATCGCCTATTGTTATTTTCAGGTGGCGCTGGCCACACTGCTGATCACGCCGGCGCTCGCCGCCGTGGGTCAGGATATCGAAGAGGCGGCGGCGCTGATCGGCGTCGGCAAGCTGCGGTTCTGGCTGAGGGTTGGCCTGCCCACCGTCGCACGGCAGTTGCTGGCAATCGCCATTCTGCTCTTTGCCAATGCCATGGGCACTTTCGCGACGACCTTCGCTCTGACCGGCACGAGCATCAATGTCGTCACCATCCGCATCAGCGAACTGGTATCCGGCGATATTTTCTCCGATCCCAATCTCGCCAATGCCATCGCCATATGCCTTCTGGTCGTGCTTCTCGTGCCCATCACCGCAAGCCAGATATTGGCGGGAGAAAAGCGCCGATGACGCAGCAGGGTTTCAAAGGCGCAAGCCTGTTTCTGTGGCTGATGGCGCTCATCATGATATCGCCACTGCTGGCGACGATGATGAATGCGGTGGCGACCGACTGGTCCGGAACCCTGCTGCCGGCCGGGCTGACGGCGGATAATTTCGTCACCATCCTCTCGGACCCGCGTTTCCATGCGGCTTTGCTGCGCTCCACGCTGGTTGCCGCAGCCGCCCTGACGATCGCGACCCTGATCATCGTCCCGGCGGTCGTTTCCGCCCATATCTACTGGCCCGCACTTGACCGCTGGTTCGCCCGGCTGGTGATCTTGCCCTATGCCGCACCCGGCATCATTCTGGTGGTCGGTTATCTCAGGATATTTTCCGCCCCGCCGCTGCAGATCGGCGGCTCACCGCTGGTGCTGGTGCTGACCTATGTGCCGCTCTGCTTTTCGATGTTTTACATCGCCGTGAAGAACGGCCTGCGCAACCTCGACATCAACGAGCTTCTGGATGCCGGCCGGCTGATCGGCGCGAGCGACCTCGCCATTCTGCGACGCGTCGTCCTGCCCAGCATCCTGCCGTCCATCGCGGTCGCCATCGTGCTGAATTTCGCGACGCTGTTCAGCGAATTCGTCTACGCCAAGATGCTGGTCGGCGGCAATTTCGAAACGCTGCAAATGTACATGTTCGCCCAGCGCAGCCTCAGCGGCCGCATCACCAGCGTCATTGTCATTCTCTATTTCCTGCTCATCCTTGCCTTTACCCTGATCGCCTTTCGGATGGTCCGGGAAACGGAGCGTGCATCATGACCCATCTCGCGATCCATAATATCAGCGCCATTTATGGCAACGCTACCGTTCTCGACGCTATCGAGCTTGGCATCGACACGGGTGAAATGCATGTGCTGCTGGGGCCGTCCGGCTGCGGCAAGACGACATTGCTGCGCTCCATCGCCGGCCTCGTTTCGCCCTCGTCCGGATCGATCACGCTGGACGGCCGGCGCATCGATACCCTGCCGCCGAAGGATCGCGGCATCGGCATGGTGTTCCAGCACTATGCGCTTTTTCCCAATATGACGGTGCGGCAGAACCTCGCTTTCGGTCTGGAACAGCGCCGGCTGGCAAAAAAGACCATCGACGACAAGGTCTGCGCCGTGCTCGAAACCGTTTCCCTCAGCGATCGCGCCGAGCGGCGGCCGCATCAACTTTCCGGCGGCCAGAAACAGCGCGTGGCGCTTGCCCGTGCGCTGGTGCTCGAACCCAAGCTGCTTCTGCTGGACGAACCGCTTTCCGCACTCGATGCCCAGATTCGCAAGCGCCTGCGTGACGAGTTGAAACGCATTCAGCGTGAAAGCGGCCTCACCAGCATCCTCGTCACCCATGATCAGGACGAGGCCCTGTCGTTGGGCGACCGCATATCGGTGATGAATGCCGGCCGCATCGCCCAGACCGCGTCGCCGCAAGAGCTGTATTACCGGCCGGCCGACCTATTCGTCGCCGGTTTCATTGGTGACGCCAACATCATCACCGCCGAAGACATGTCACGCATCACCGGCAACCGCTTCGAGCGGACCTGCATCATCCCGCCACACGCCTTCACGATCGGCAACGCGCCGGACGGAACTGGCGTGGCCTTCACCGCCGAGGTGAAAGACATCAGCATCGTCGGCCCCACGGTCCGTTACCAGCTGGATGCGGCCGGCGTGGCGCTCAAGGTCGAACATGCAAGCGCCCAGGACGCGCTTTACCCGCCGCCCGGCCAGCACGTCACCCTCACCGTCGCCGAGCGTCAGCTGCACTACATCTGACCAAAGCGGCATTGCATGGCGGCGCCCCCGCCGCCATGCATCTATTCTCCTAGAGCATCAGTTGCGGCTGTCATAGGTGGCCAGGTTTGCGGGGGTTACCAGTTCGAACGGAATCCAGACATTCTGTTCGACCGGCTCCCTGGCAATCATCTTGAGCGCGGTTTCCAATGCACCCTTGCCCTGCCCTGCCGCATCCTGAAACACGGTGACGGCGAGCTCATCCGCCTTCATGGCCTTCATCGCATCCTGCGTTGCATCTATGCCGCCAACCACGATCTTGCCTTCGCCGGCGCCAAGCGGCTTTTTCACACCCTTCAGCGCCTGTATCGCGCCAAGCGCCATCTCGTCATTATTGGCGATGATCGCGTTGACGTCGAGGCCGGCGCTCAGCCAGTTGGTAACGAGGTCGGCGCCTGAAATGCGGGTCCACTTGCCGGCCTGCTTGTCGGCAACCGTGATACCGGCGCATTCCGGTTTCTTCAGCACATCCTCGGCCGCCTTGGTGCGGACACGGGCAGCCTCATAGGCAAGATCGCCCATGATGATATTGACCTTGCCCTTGCCACCGAGCAGGCGGCACACTTCGGTCATCTGCAGGGTGCCGGCCTGATATTCATCGCTGCCGACGAAGCTGACACCGCTCTCCGGCAGTTTTTCGACCGGTTGACGGTTCACATAGATCAGCGGAATGCCGGCGGCAGCGGCGGCAGCCGTGATCGGCTGGGTCGCCGAGGCATCCACCGGGTTGACGATGATCGCATCCAGTCCCTGGGCGACGAAATTATTGACCTGATCGAGCTGCCTGCCGATATCGGTCTGGGCATCCTCGAATTGCAGCTGAACATCCGGCTTGCCCTCGGCCGAACTCTGCATCGCAAGCCGCAGGATCGTCAGGAAGTTGTCATCGAAACTCGACATTGCGACGCCGATATTGGTGGCATTCGCCGTCGTAAAAAGCGCGGACGACAAAAGCAGTGCGGACAGTAGGGATTTCATCGTTTCCTCCTCAATACGCCGGCGTGCGGCGCCACGTTGACCAAGGGCTCCTCAACCCTTGTTGTCACCAATAATGGGAGCGCTCTCAATCTGTCAACCTCGATAATGGTGATGAAGGGTCCGCACCGCAGGGCTTGATTGAATCCCATCACAATTATTTCCCACGCGCCAGAATTTCTGGCCAAGCCGTTAGCCTTGGCGCAGAAAGACAAAACCCTGCAAAATACGGGAAATCCAACGACAACCAGCCCATCCCCGATGGAGACCATAGCGATATTGACAATATGGGAGCGCTCTCATATCAAAATGACAGATCACATATCCGTCTCTGGGAGGAACATATGACAGGATCGGCAATTGCGGTCATTGGCGCCGGCATGATCGGCGCTGCGCACGCCTTCGGCTACAGGGTCAATATCGACCGGCTCTCTGACCGGCTCCCCGGCCTGCGCCTGAAGACCATCTGTGACGCCAATGGCGAGCTTGCCGCCGAGATGGCGACAAGCTGGGGTTTCGAAACCATCGCTTCAGACTGGAAGGACGCACTTGCGGATCCGGAAATCGGCATCGTCAGCATCTGCCTGCCGAATTTCCTGCATGCGGAGGTCACGCTGGCCGCACTCGCGGCCGGCAAACACGTCATCTGCGAAAAGCCGCTGGCGCTTGATGCGGAAACGGCAGCCCGTATCTATGAGGCGTCGAAAACGACTTCCACCGTTTCCGCAACCGTCTTCAACTACCGCCGCATCCCCGCCATCGCGGCAATCCGGCAATTGATCCAGAACGGCGAGATCGGCGAACCGGTCAATGCGCTTGTCCAGTATGAAAGCGAATATGCCGCCGACACGCAGCTGCCCCATAGCTGGCGTTATGAACGGGACCGGGCCGGACCGGGCGCGCTACTCGATATCGGCACCCATGCCGTCGATATAGCCCGCTTCCTGTGCGGTGAAGTCGAGGAGATCGCCGGTGCAATAGCGACCATTTCCATCAAGCAACGCTTCCTCCCAGCCGGCGCCAGTATCGGTCATAATCACGTGGCGCTGAGCACGGAAAGCCGGCCGGTCGACAATGACGATGTCATGTCCGCCCTGCTGCGTTTCGAAAATGGTTGCCAGGGCACCTTCCTTGCCAGCCGCGTTGCCGTGGGCATGGGCAACAGCCTGACAGTTGCGATCACCGGCACGAAAGGCACGGTTCGCTACAGTTCCCGCACGCCGGCGCATTACGAGATCGCCCGTTTCGACGGTTCTGGCCAGTCGCCCTTCACCATCGTCGCCAACCATCCGGCTCTGCCTTTCGCCGCGCTGCTGCCGGTGCCGCATGACGGCGTCGCCATCGGTTATGCCGAGGTCTTCGGTTTCATGATCCATGAATTCCTCGACGCCATCGCCAGGGGCGGGCCGATGACGAACGGCTCCATCCTCGACGGCCTGCGCGCGAGCGAAATCCTCGATGCGATCCAGCAGAGCGCAGATACTAACCGGCCCGTAAAGGTCAGGCACGCCGCCGCCTGATGCCAAAGGAGCAAATGATGAAAATTGGTCTCAATACCGACGGCTTCGGCGCGCTGCCGCTTCCCGCCTGCCTCGACCAGATCGCAGAACTTGGCCTCACCCATGTCGAATTCGGACTTGGCGGCTGGTCGAGCGCACCGCATGTGGATATCGCCGATCTGCTTGCCCATACGGCTTCGCGTGATCGCCTGAAGGGCATGCTGAAGGAGCGAAACCTCGAAATATCGGCGCTCAATTGCTCGGGCAATCCGCTGCATCCGGGAAAGATCGGGGTAGACGACAGCAAACTTGCCTATGACACGCTGGAACTTGCCGTCCTGCTCGGCGTCGAACGGATCGTCATGATGTCCGGCCTTCCCGCCGGCGGGCCGGAGGACCGGAACCCGAACTGGATCACCTCCTCCTGGCCGCTCGAGGCCATGGAGATGCTGGAATGGCAATGGAGCGAAAGGCTTCTGCCCTTCTGGAGAAAATACGCAGCAGCAGCCGGGCAAAAGGGCCTGAAGATCTGCGTCGAGCAGCACGGCCGCCAGTGCGTCTATAATAGCGAGAGTTTCTTCCGCCTGCGCGACGCGGTCGGGCCAACGGTCGGCGTCAATTTCGACCCCAGCCACCTGATCTGGATGGGCGGCGATCCGATTTCCGCCATCGAGGCGCTGGGTGAGTGCATCTACCACGTCCACGGCAAGGATTCGCGCATCGAACTGCGCGCCCGGATCGACGGCCTGCTCGACACCAAACATGTGATGCCGGTCGAAGGCCGGTCCTGGAATTTCGTCTCGCTCGGCCACGGCACCGCCGTGCATGGCTGGCTCGATATTATCAGGGCGTTGCGCAAGGCCGGTTATGACGACGTCATCAGCATCGAGAACGAGGACTATTCCATGCCGCCGCTAGAAGCCGTCGCCACATCGGCAACCACCCTGCGCTTCTGCATCGAACAGTCCGCAGGCGTCAAATGACACCTGCCGGGGCCGCGCCGCGAAATTAAAGCGCCGGCGCTTGCCAGTTTCCACCAGCCTTCTTTATAGGAAAGCATGAGCAACTTTCCCGCCCGCCCCGGAGTAACGCTTGAAGATGTCGCCAAGGCGGCCGGTGTTTCGCGCTCGCAGGCGTCGCGCGCACTGCGAAACGACCCCGGAGTTCGTAGCGACACGAAGGCCCATATCCTCACTACTGCCGCCAGCCTCAATTATACGCCAAACCTTGCCGCCCAGACACTGGCCAGCCGCCAGAGCCGTTCGATAGGCCTTGTTGTCGGTGACGTGCTCAACCCTTACGAAGCAATGCTGGCGCGCGAATGCGATAAAGCTCTGCGGGATGCCGGTTATTTCGCCATGCTGGCCGTCTCCGGCACGGCCGCAACGCTGCGCGCCTTCATCGACCAGCGCATTGCCGGCCTCGTCCTCATCGGCGCACCGGGAGAGCGGGAAGAGATCGCCGCCGTTTCCAAGCTGCTGCCGACGGTTTATATCGGCCGCAACCTGGCGGAGGAGATGGTGGAAAGCGTAAGCTCGGATGATGCGCTCGGCGCCCGGCTGGCAACGGAGTTTCTGCTGGGGCTCGGCCATCGCGCCATCGCCCATATTACCGGCGGCACCGGCGCCGGCGCCAACAGCCGCGCAAACGCCTATCGCGACACGATGCAGCGGCATGGCCTGAAACCCATCATCGCCGAAGGCCGGTACGACGTCGACGCCGGTAGCGCGGCAACCGATGCGCTAATGGCCCGCAAGGACCGCCCGACCGCAATCTTCGCGGCCAACGACCTCATTGCGCTCGGCGTCATCAGCCGGCTTGCCGGGCATGGCTTCCGGGTGCCGGATGAGGTGGCGGTCGTCGGCTTCGACGACATACCCATGGCGGCTTCCGAACCGATTTCGCTCACCACCATCCGCCAGAAGGTGCCGGACATGGTTGCCGCCGCCGTTGAAACGCTGACAACGCGGCTTAACGAACCGTCGGCACCGATCCGCAACCTCGTGATCGCGCCGGAACTGATTGTCAGGCGCTCCTCCGGCTTGCAAATATGAAGCACGGCGCGCCAGATTGTGACGCGCCACGCAATTGCTGCGGTTTGTCTTAAACCGCGACGCGCTTTCCGGTTTCCACCGATTGCACGCAGGCATTGGCAAGTTTGAGGGCCACCACGCCGTCCTCACCGGTGGTAGCCGGTTGCCTGCCTCCCTTGAGGGCAGCAATGAACTCAGCGATCTCGCAGGCATAAGACGCGGTGTAACGCGTCATGAAGAAGTTCTGCAGCGGCGCGCTGCGATAACCGTCCGCATTGCCGATGACGACCGTGTTCTCATGGTGGTTTTCCGCACGGGCGACGCCGAGCGAACCATGCACTTCCACCCGCTGGTCATAACCATAGGTGGCGCGGCGTGAATTGGTGATGACCGCCTGCCGCCCCGACGCCGTTTCGAGAATGACGGTGGCACTGTCGAAATCGCCTATGTCCTTCAGCTCCGGTTTGACGAGAACCGAAGCATGGGCAGACACCACAACCGGCTCTTCCCCGAGCAGGAAACGCGCCATATCGAGATCATGGATCGTCATGTCACGGAAAATGCCGCCCGAACGCGCGGCATAGGACAAGTCCGGCGCCCCCGGATCGCGCGAAGTGATCGTCACCATTTCGACATCGCCAATGCGCCCGGCATCGATCGCGGCGCGCACGCCGGCAAAATTCGGGTCGTAACGGCGGTTGAAACCGAGCATCAGCGTCACGCCCGCCGCCCTGGCAATCGAGACCACCTCTTCGGCCCGGGCAAGATCGAGATCGACAGGCTTTTCGCAGAAGACGTGCTTGCCGGCTCTCGCGAATTTTTCGATGAGGACGGCATGGGTATCGGTCGGCGTGCAGATCAGCACCGCGTCAATGGATTGATCCGCCGCGATGACATCCACATCCGCCGCCCTCGCTCCCGAGGCCTGCGCCAGAGCTTCCGCTGCGGCCGGCAGGGCGTCCGTAACGGCCACAAGTTCGGCATCGTCACTGCCGGCAATCGCCCGGGCATGTACCTTTGCGATACGTCCTGCGCCGATGAGGGCAAGTTTGATCGTCATTTCAATATCCTTTCACATCAACCCAAGCGCCGCTTTTTGCCGAGGCGAAAACCGCGTCAGCCACGGCCGCATTGGCCCGCGCGTCCCGCATGTCGAAATAGGGCACCGCCTCGCCGCGGACCGCCCGGGAGAAATTCGTCACCTCTTCCTCGTATTGGTCGAGCGGCGGAAATTCGAGCGTATGGATGTCCGAATTCGCGTGGTCGGCCGAGGTGTCGATGGCGATGATGTTGGGGCTGACGCGCGAGGGCACATAGGCCTGCGGCAGCGAGATGAAGGCCCTTTCGCAGACGATCTGGATCGATTGCGAGGAGGCCTGCGCCATCGAAACCATGAAGGTCGCGTGTCTGCCGTCGCCGAAATCGAGGATGACCGAGGTGAACATGTCGATGCCGCCGGCATTATGGGCGGCGGCTGCGAAAGCGCGCTTCGGTTCGGAACCAAAAACATAACGCGCCGCCATGGCGGTATAGCAGCCGAGATCATAATAGGCGCCACCGCCGAATTCCGGCTTCTGGCGGAAATCCGCTTCATTGGTCATCATGAAGGACAGGAGCGAGGAGAAGGAAAGCGGCCGGCCATAGTCTTCCGCCTGAAGGATTTGCCGCAGCCTGATCCAGCGCGGCTGCTGGCGAACCATGAAGGCCTCGGAAATCTTCAACGCCGGATCGATATCCCCGAGTTGATCGAGTTCCGCCGCCGTCATGGCTGCCGGTTTTTCGCACAGGACATGTTTGCCGGCCTTCGCCGCCTTGCGGGTCCACTCCACATGCAGATGGTTCGGCAGGGCGATATAGACCGCCTCGACATCCGGATCTGCAAGCACCTCTTCATAGCTGCCATAGGCGCGCTGAATGCCGTGCCGGTCGGCCATGATTCTCGCCCGTTCCGCGCTGCGCGCACCGATGGCGAGCGGCTCGCAGACGGCGCTTTTGACGAGGCCAGGAATGATGGCACCGTCCGCGATGCGCGCGGCGCCGAGTATGCCCCACCGGACGGGGGCGATGATGTCGTTCATGATGTTTCCTCCCTGGAGAGACGCCCGCCTTTGACCGGCCAAGAACGCCCTCGGACGCGGCAAACATGCCCCGGCGCATCGCGCCCGGCAAATGCCACACTGATGGAAAACCATCAGCCGTTCGGCTTCTCAGAAAGGCAGCGGGTTCGGGAGGTTTTCCGGCCCGTAAAGGACGATGGGCACCTCCGTTTCAGGTGGAAAGGACCCCTGCCCGGCATCGAAGAATTCGAAATGGCGAAGCAGGATGTTCACCGCCAGCCGCACCTGCAGTTCCGGGCTCTGGTCGATGGTGAGCGACATCAGTCCTTCCCGCAGAAACGCAGCGGTGTTGCGCGTCAGTTCATGCCCGACAAAGAGGGGGCGATCCGGTAAAATATCGGCGCGGATGGCACGCGCCACACCGATATTGGCCGCTCCCACATTGTAGACGGCAACGGTATCGGGCTCAGCATGAAAGGCCTCGCGCAGCTGAAGCTCCGAACGGGTGCGGTCGTCGCCTCCTTCCACGATGCGCGCCACATGCCAGCCCGGCGCCTTTTCCGCCAGAAACTGCGTGACTCCACGCACACGGTCGGCATGTGACTGGAAACCGAGATGATTGCACAGCAGGATGACTGGCCCCGGTTTGCGCGCCATCCTGCTGATGAAATAACCGGCCGAGCGGCCGGCGCGATAGTGATCCGTGCCAGCATAACCGATCCGCGCCGAGCCGGGAACATCGGAGATGACGGTGACGACGGGAATGCCCCGGGCGCTCAGCTCCTCCACCGCTGCATGGACGAGCGGATGATCCTGCATATAGGAGACGACCGCATCGCAGCCGGTCTTCGCCAGCGCCTTTGCCAGGGTTTCCGGCCGCTCATCCTCCAGCACCGTCCGGTGAATGACGATCGACCTGTCGAGTGAGGTTGCGATCCGCCGGAACTCGAAACCCATGCGGGCGATGAGCGGCAGTTCCGGCCGGGCAAGGATGACATCGATCCGGATCAGCCTGCGATGCGCCTGCGGCAACATGCGGCGCAGGCCAAGTTCCTTTGCCGCCTGCAAGACCCGTTTGCTGACCGCCTCGCTGACATTGCCGCGATCATTGAGGACCCGGTCGACGCTTGCCGTGCCGACCCCTGCCCGTTCGGCAACATCCGTGATCGTGACACGCCTGCCCTGCCGTTTCGACGCCATCCCCAAGCTCCTCCGCATCGCCTGCCCGTACGTTCAATACTTTCGCCCGCACGGCTACAACGACTATCGTCTTCCTGATGGAAATCAATCAACCATTCCAGCGCAATCTGGCTCGAACAACATGCGCCGACAGGTTAGAGCAGCTGCCGCCGCAACAGAGCTTCCAGCCAGTCGGCAAAGACCTGCAATCGCCGCGACAGATGCCGGCGATGCGCATAAAGCAGCGTCATCGGCATCGGTTCAGCCCGATAGGCGGGCATGACCTCGACCAGTTCACCGCTCTCGATATGCGGCCTGACATCATAAGCGGGTATCTGGATCAAACCGAGACCAGCCAGACAGCAGGCGATATAGGCCTCGGCACTGTTGACGGTGACGCGGCCGCGCATGGAAACCGAATGCAGCGCCTCGCCTTCGAGCCATTCCCAGTTTTCCAGGCGCCCGCTGGAGGGCGACGCATAATTGACGGCCCAGTGGCGGGAAAGATCATGGGGAAGCTGCGGCGTGCCGTGACGCTCCAGATAGGCGGGGCTGGCGACATTGATCAGCGGCAGCTTGCCGATCGGCCTTGCGATGAGACCGGAATCGCTGAGCGGACCAACGCGCAGCACACAATCGATATTGTCCTCCACCAGATCGACGGCCCGGTCCGTCACGCCGAGGCTGATGTCGATCTGCCGGTAAAGATCGAGGAATTCCGGCAGGGCGGGTGCGATGACAAGGCGGCCGATCCGGCCCGGCACATCGATCCGCAGCCGCCCCGAGGGTTGCGCCGCGCTCTGCCGGAACAGGTTTTCCGCATCTTCGACATCGGCGATCAGCCGCTGGCACCGCTCGTAAAAAGCCGATCCATCCTCGGTCGGAGAGACCTTGCGCGTGGTGCGGTTGAGCAGGCGGGCGCCGACGCGTGCCTCCAGCTCCTGCACCGCCGCCGAAACCGAGGAGCGCGGAATGCCAAGCGTATCGGCGGCCCGCGTGAAACTCGCGCAGTCTACGACGCGCGCGAAGATACGGAACAGGTCGATGCGATCCAACGGACATCCTTCACTGTGCGGATTTTCTGACAAGTCATGTCAGAATGGCGGTCTTTATCGCGCAATTCTAGACGATATCCTTGCGACATGAAAGCGCGGCAAACGTCGCTGCGCATCGGCAAAGGAGGCCAACCCCATGACCGATCATTCCATCAAAGGTAAAACAGTCATCATCGCCGGCGGCGCGAAAAACCTCGGCGGGCTGATCGCACGCGATTTTGCCAGCCAGGGCGCAGGCGCAATCGCCATCCACTATAACAGCCCCGCCACAAAGGCCGATGCCGACGCAACCGTGGCGGCCGTGAAGGCAGCCGGCGCGGAGGCCGTTGCCCTCCAGGCCGATCTCACGACGGCAGGTGCGGTCGAAAAACTGTTTGCCGATACCGTCGCCGCCATCGGCCGGCCGGATATCGCCATCAACACGGTCGGCAAGGTGCTGAAGAAACCGATCCTCGAAACATCGGAAGCCGAATATGACGAGATGACCGCCGTCAACGCCAAGTCCGCCTTCTTTTTCCTCCAGCAGGCCGGCCGCCACGTCAATGACAATGGCAAGATCTGCACCCTCGTTACCTCCCTTCTTGGAGCATTCACACCGTTTTACGCCAGCTATGCCGGCACCAAGGCGCCGGTGGAACACTTCACCCGCGCCGCCGCCAAGGAATTCGGCGAACGTGGCATCTCGGTGACGGCGATCGGCCCCGGACCAATGGACACGCCGTTTTTCTACGGGCAGGAGACGCCAGAAGCACAGGCCTATCACAAGAGCGCAGCGGCCCTCTCCGGCTTCTCGAAGACTGGCCTTACCGATATCGAGGACATCGTTCCCTATATCCGCTTCCTCGTTACCGACGGCTGGTGGATGACGGGGCAGACCATTCTGGTCAATGGCGGTTACACCACGAAATAAGATGCGGCGGACGAGGTGACGCGAGGCGCAGATATTCTGTCACCCGCTCACCTGTCATGACCGGGGCGACAGACCTAAACCGTCTGTCGCCCCGGTGTTGTTTCAGCCCGCATGGACACCATCGCGGCGCGATGCCCCACCGTTGCCCAGAAAACCCATGATCAGCCGGACGAGGGCATCTTCGAACGCGGCGGTCCCGAGCAGATTCGTCTCCTCCAGAATGGCGGCGCGCAAAGCGCCCAGCACGGCCCGCGTCAGGATAAAAACCTCGGTTTCCGTAAGCACGGCATCGTTGTCGCCCGAATTGCGCCACGTCTCCACAATCAGGCCCGCAACGGAATCGAGACGGGTTGGGACCCCGCGCGCGGTTGCAAGGCGCATGATTATCAGCGTGAAGCTCTTGCGCATCCGGCTGTGGCGGGTAAAGGATTCGATCAGTATACGCACCACCTGCCGCACCGTTTCCGCAGGCGCGCCGGGCGCGACCCTGCCGAGCGCCGCACGAATCCGCATTTCGCTGCTCTCCCGCTCGCGCTCCACCAGGTTTTGCAGAATGGCGTCCCGGTTCGGGAAATATTGATAGAGCGTGCCGATCGAAAACCCGGCTTTTTCCGCGATGCGATTGGTGGTCAGTGCCGTCTCACCCTCCTTCCGCAAAATCTGAGCGGAGGCTTCGAGGATGATGCCGACCGTGTGCCGCGCGCGCGCCTGAGACGGCTTTTTCCGAACAGAAACAAGACCCTGATTATCCGCCGCCATGATGCTCCCGACGTTCTGGAATGCGAGTATCAAAACCGAGCTTTGCTCATAAAATTCGCCAATGCAACCCCGCTGGCGGCAGCTGGCCCTTCGTCGGAACGTTGCGCCGAATTCAAGAAAGGTGATGAAATGAATCGAAATCTTACAACTCTGGCTCTGATGCTGGCCATCACTGTCCCATCCGCGGCAAACGCCGCGAGCGCGGCTTTTGCCGTCGCCAACGTCAATCTAAGGGCCGGCCCGGGCACGGCCTATCCGGTCGTCACCACCCTGTTCGCCGGTTCGGCCGTCACGCTTCACGGCTGCATGGCAAATCTGAGCTGGTGCGACATTGGCTGGGCGGGCAACCGCGGCTGGGTGGCCGCCAGCTATATCCGGGTGGAGTATAACGGCAATACGATCGTCATCACGCCGTCGACCACATCCCAGCTCAACATCACCGTCGTCAGCTTCAATTACAGCTATTGGCAGGCGCATTATGCCGGCAGGCACTGGTACGGCCACTGGGACAACTATCACGGCTCCCCCCGGCATGCACACGGGGCAGGCGTCGTCGCATGCGGCCCGAATGCGTGCCGTTATGGCAGCGTCCGCCACAATCACGACGGCACCACCATCCGGCACGGAAAGATCGTGCGGCCGTGACACGGCTTTTCCGCGCCGAACCGGGATTCAGACAAAATGGGAAACTGGACCGGCATCCAGAGCAACAACGCGTGTTTGCGCAATCCACACAGAGAGAAACCATATGACAGGCTCCATCCTTCCAGCAGCTGTCCGCATGGCCGCGACCGGCTTTCTGATGGTCTATATGTCCCTTCCGGCACAACCCGCACTGGCACAGTCAAACCCGGACCTACGCAAGACCTGCGAAGCCGATTACCACAGGCTGTGCAGCGCAATTGCGCCGGGCGGCGGCCGCATCCTCCAATGCCTTGCTGCACGCGAAAAAGAGCTGACAGAAGAATGCGCCGCCGTCATTCGCCGATACAAGAGCCAATACAGGGATTGAGCCTGGATCAGCCGAGTACCAGTCGACAATCAGTTCACACATCGGCAATCTGGAAGACCGCGCGGCATCATCCAACAGGAGACGGCCTTTTCCTCCAAACAGGGTGACAACATCTCGCACGGTTTTATCCACGATACCCGAGACCATAAAAAGACGCCTGTCATATGGCTTGCATGAATATACCGATATAAAACTCCCCCATCCTGTTGACGAAGCCATTTGGGGGTAGCGGATGAATTCGGGGCGTCGCGGTGTTCTCGCTTTTTTGGGCAGCCTTGTTCTGGGCGCGCCATCCCTCGGTAAAGCAGCAAGCAAATCATCGGCCTTTGCCGAATCCCGGTCCGAATACAAACCCCGGCATGTTCTGTGTTTCCTCGGAACAGAAAAAGGTCTGACAGCGCTCCAACAAAGCGCTCGCACCGCAGTCGACACATTTGCTGCCGATTTCAGTATCGATGAGGAATATTCGCAGGATGAACCGGACGACCGGATGGAGCGATCCTTCAATGTCTGCTGGGACCGTGTTGACCCGGACACCTATCAGGAGGTTGACGAAGAGGCTGTCGCTGGACACGGCTCGGTTCTTTATGTGCTTGGCCCGTCGATGGACGCGGAAAATGCGGTCATGATATCCGCCACGGCCTTGCAGTTCGTGCAACATATGATTGACCACGGCGCCATCGCCGTCAAAGGCGAAAGCGCAGGCGTTGCGCATGGAGCACGGCGCTGGAAAGAGCTTTTCGAGCAGTCGCGCAGCAACGCCGCGTCAGGTGATCTGCTAGCGCTTGCCAGAACCTGCCGTCTCGCTTTCGCACGCCGACCGATCGGCGACGATGCCAACGGCATGGCAAGCGTCGGATTCCATCTGGTCGGGCTGCCTGATGTTGAAGTAAGCTTCATCCGGAAAGACGAAAACCTGCCGTCAACCAATCCGGAACAATTGAAGATCGCCGCGCTGATGGACGATATTGCTGATCAAATGGCGCGCGATGGTGTGGAAACGACAGTAACGGCTCATCATGCCACCCTGTCCAATGACATGCGGTATGAGGACGATAGTTATAAATTCAATCCGTTCGGCGTCGTGAGCATTCAAGACTACAAACTCTGACATAGGCGAGCCACCGCTACCGATGCTATCGCCCTGACGCGCGGGCGCAAGCGCCTAAGGCGCAAGATCACTCTCTCCCGCCACAAGCTGCATCGGCCAGATGCAACGGCGGGCCTGATCGGGATAGAAAGGCGCAAAGGCCGGCATGGTCGATAAAAGCGTCTGGGCGACCGTCACGCCAAGATCATGCAGCGACATGCGAAAACTGGTCAGGCGCGGTTCGAGAAACTGGCCGCGTGGGCCGTCGCGAAAACCGATGACGGCGAGATCGCGCCCCGGTTTGAGACCGACTTCGGCAAGCCGCCGGTAAAGACCGACCGCCATCAGCTCATAGATCAGCACGATGGCCGTCGGTCGCGGGCGCATCTGCAGCCACTCGCTGGCGGCATGATATCCGCCCTGCTCGCTCGATTTTGTGCGGATAACCAGAGACGGATCGTATGTTATGCCGTTTTCCTCGAGGGCGCGTTTATAGGCTTCCAGAAAGACATAACCGAGATTGATGTCGTTATCGGCGGCCGCCACCGCAATGGTACGATGACCTGCGGCCACCAGCCGGTTGACGGCGCTTTTCGCCACGCCTTCGAAATCGAGATCGATCCAGGTATGGTCCGTGCTGGACGAGGTGCGGCCGAGCGCCACAAAAGGCAGACGGGTCTGTTTCAGGAAATCAACACGCTTGTCGATCCGACGGGTCGAGGAAATGATCATCGCGTCAACCATGCGGCGCGCCACCATGCGCTTCAGATATTCGTCCGGATCTTCCTCCCCCGGACAGGGAAGAACGATCAGATCGAGATTGTGGCCGGAAAACACGCTTTGCAGGCCATCCGTCACACCCATGAAGAAGTTGTCGGAATTCTCCACCGTCTGCGCGTCGCTGCCGGTCATCAGGCCGATGACATTGGTGGTGCCTTGCCGCAGGCTGCGCCCCGATTGATTGGCGACATAACCAAGCTTTTCCGCCGCTTCCAGAACGCGACGGCGCGTTTCCTCGTTCACATCGGGCTTGCCGTTCAGGGCACGGGAAACGGTGCCTATCGATATCTCCAGATAATCGGCAAGCTGACGGATTCCTTTCATGCATTCCCCTCCCAAACCGGATGCGCAATCAACGCGCCCCTTTACGGTCTTGACATATCTAACATCATCGTCATAGTCTCGTAAACGTTTACGACGCTTTGCGCAAAGAGGAGTTTGCGAAAGAGTCCGGGGAGATGAGATGACATTCAACGCCGTTTTATGCGGGTGCGGAGCCATGGCCAAAGGCTGGCTGCGCGCCATTCAATCCACGCCGGAAATCGCCGGCGCGATCAGGATCGCCGGGCTGGTTGATCTGAACGAGGGCACGGCCCGCGCACTTGCCGAAGAATTCGGGCTGGTGGACGCGGTCATCGGCACCGATCTTCGTGAGGTGCTGGCGCAAACAAAAGCAGACATATTATTTGACGTCGTCATTCCGCAGGCACGCTTTGCCGTGGTCGCGGCAGGCCTTGAGGCCGGATGCCATGTGCTCAGCGAAAAGCCGCTTGCGGCATCGATGGAAGAGGCGGCGAGCCTGGTGGAACTGGCCAAAAACGCCGGAAAAGTCCACGCGGTGGTGCAAAATCGGCGGTTCGTGGCGGGTATCCGGCGGCTACGACGCGCCGTGGAAGACGGCATCATTGGCGATCTGACGGCCATTCATTGTGATTTTTTCCTTGGTCCTCATTTCGGCGGCTTCCGTGAAGAGATGAAGAACGTCCTGCTTCTCGACATGGCGATCCATACCTTTGACGCAGCCCGTTTTGTCGCCAATGAAAAGCCCCTCTCCGTCTTTTGCGTGGAAAAGAACCCGGCCGGTTCCTGGTATGCCCACGGGGCAAGCGCCAATGCCATTTTTGAGTTCTCCAACGATGTGGTCTTCACCTATCGTGGCTCATGGTGCGCCGAAGGTGAAAGAACCAGCTGGGAAGCCCGCTGGCGGCTGATCGGCTCGAAGGGAATGATCCTCTGGGATGGTGAAGACGGTTTCTCCGCCTCCGTGGCGGGTGATGAACAGGGCCTCTTGCGAGGCTTCACGACCGTAAACGTTTCCGATAGCGTTTCTGAACGGGATACACGCGGCCACGCCAGCGTCATTCTCTCGTTCCTGGAATCCATCCGCACCGGCCGAATGCCGGAGACGGCCTCTTTCGACAATATCAACAGCCTTGCCATGGTGATCGGCGCGATTGAAAGCGCCCGCCTTGGTCAGCGTGTTTCCATTGCAGCATAAGGACTGAAAGACGTGAGCAATCCGGCAAAATCCATCCGTATCGGCACCATGGTCAGCGCCAGCAAAGGACAGGCGGCTGAGCGCATCGGCCAGATAGCCGATCTCGGCTTTGAAAGCTTCGAGCCGTTCTTCTGGCAGACGACCAACGGTCAGAACATCGCTGAACTCGGCAAGCGCTGCCGCGAGGCGATCGGCGAACGCGACATCACCATCAGCACGCTCGGCATGTTCGGCAATCCGCTGGAAGAAACCGAGATCGACCTGCAGACATTGCAGGGCTGGAAAGACTGCATCGACAATGCCCATCATTTCGGTGCCACCTGCGTTGCGGGTTTCACCGGCCGGTTGCGTGGCAAGCCCCTACCCGAGAGCCTGCCACGATACAGGCAAATCTGGAGCGAGCTTGCAAAACGCGCCGCCGACAAGGGCGTGAAGATCGCCTTCGAAAACTGCGCCATGGACGGCAACTGGCAGACCGGCGACTGGAACATTGCCCATAATCCTGATGCCTGGGAACTGATGTTCAACGAAACGCCTGAGGACAACATCGGCATCGAATGGGAACCCTGCCACCAGATGGTTTACCTCATCGATCCGCTGCCGCAGATCCGCAAATGGGCGGACAAGATTTTCCACGTGCATGGCAAGGACGCGACCATTCGCTGGGACGTCATCCGCGAGCACGGCATTTTCGGCAAGGAGAAGTTCGTCTTCATGCGCACGCCGGGCTTTGGCGACAGCAACTGGACGGACATTATTTCCGAACTGCGTCTTGCCGGCTGGTCCGGCTCCATCGACATCGAAGGCTGGCATGACCCCGTCTATCGCGATGCGCTGGAAATGACGGGCCAGGTGCATGGCCTGAACTATCTGAAAAAATGCCGCGGCGGCGATTTCGTCGTCGATCCGACATAACGCAAACCTTTGGGGAGAAGGTTTGCGAAAACTGCAGCGACGATAACCAAAAGGAGGAGATTATGGGTATCGCGAAATGCATGATGGCCGGCGCATTTGTGCTGGCGGGCGTATCCGCCGGCGCGATTGCCGCCCACGCGGAGGACGTGACATTGACCTTGTGGTCGCTGGATCGTGATATCCAGCCGGCACCGAACCTCATAAATGAATTCAACAAGCTCAATAACGGCATCAAGATCGAATATCGGCAATTGCAGTTCGATGATGTGGTGAGCGAAGCGATGCGCGCCTATTCGACCGGCAATGCGCCGGACATCATCGCCATCGACAACCCCAACCACGCCATGTTCGCCGCCCGCGGCGCCTTTCTTGACGTGACCGACATGATCGCCAAGTCGGATATCATCAAGACGGAAAACTATTTTCCCGGGCCGCTGAAATCGGTGATGTGGGACGGCAAATATTTCGGCGTGCCGAAGGCGACGAATACGATTGCGCTTTATTACAACAAGGACCTGTTCAAGGCCGCCGGGCTCGATGCGGCAAAACCGCCGCAGACCTGGGACGAGCTGGTGGAAGCGGCCCGCAAGCTGACCAACCCTTCAAAGAACATCTATGGCATCAGCTTCAGCGCCAAGGCCAATGAGGAAGGCACCTTCCAGTTCCTGCCCTGGGCGCAGATGGCGGGCGCGACCTACAAGAACATCAATACCGAGGGGGCCGTCAAAGCGCTCGAAACGTGGAAACTGATGCTGGATGAAAAGCTGGCATCACCGGACACGCTGACGCGCAGCCAGTGGGATTCCACCGCCACCTTCAACGCCGGCAATGCCGCCATGGTCATTTCCGGCCCATGGGAAATCGACCGCATGCTGAAGGACGCCAAGTTCGACTGGGGTGTTGCCCTGCTGCCGGTGCCTACACCGGACGCCCCCCGATCTTCGGCCATGGGCGATTATAACTGGGCGATCTTCTCCAAGACCAAGCACCCGGAAGAGGCCTTCAAGGCCATCGAATTCTTCGCGTCTCAAGACAAGGACATGTTCAAGAACTTCGGTCAATTGCCGGCGCGCTCGGATGTTCCCGTACCGCCAACCGGCAATGCGCTAAAGGATGAGGCGCTGAAGACCTTTGTCGAGCAGCTGAAATATGCGCAACCACGCGGCCCCTCGCCCGAATGGCCGAAGATTTCCAAGGCCATTCAGGACGCCATCCAGGGCGCCCTGTCGGGACAGATGACGCCGAAAGCCGCGCTCGATCAGGCCGCTGAAAAGATAAAGCTGGTCGAAGGCTGATTGGATGGACGGGCGAGCGGAATGTCCGGCGCCCATCCGCAGGGTTCCTCCCGGTGGGGTCGCCTGTCGCAAAATGCGGCGGCGGCCCCAAGCGGAGCTTGCGAGGATGTTTCATGAAAAAACTGTTTTCCAGCGTCAGTGACGGTCGCGGTTTCGACATCGTCCTTGTCGCCCTGCCCTTAAGTTTCCTGTTCGTCATGGCGGGTCTGCCGCTCATCTACAACATTGTCATGAGCTTTCAGGAAGTTGACATGTTCAGCCTGGGCACCTTCGTGCGCCCTTTTGTCGGTTTCAAGAATTACGTCGATCTGTTCCGGCAGCCGGAAACCCTGCCGATCCTGATGAACACCGTCACCTTCGTGGTCGCCTCGATTGCCGGACAGTTCGCCATCGGCTTCGGACTGGCGCTGTTCTTCTGGGTGAATTTTCCCGGCGCCACCTGGCTGCGCGGCCTGTTCCTCGTGTCCTGGGTCATGCCCGGCCTCGTCGTCGGCGCCATCTGGAACTGGATCCTGTCCGGCGATTTCGGTGTGCTGAATTTCTTCCTGCGGGAAAGCGGCCTGATATCGGGCAATATCTTCTGGCGTTCGGATGCGAATTTTTCGCTGTGGGCCGTCGTCATCGCCAATGTCTGGCTCGGCACCTCCTTCAACATGATCCTGCTTTCCGTCGGCCTCGCCTCAATCCCCGGCGATCTTTACGAGGCGGCGGAACTGGACGGGGCGAACGCCTGGCAACGCTTCTACACCATTACCCTGCCGATGATGCGCTCCACCATCGGCGCGATCGTCTCGCTCGGGTTGATCTTCACGTTGCAGCAATTCGATCTTTTCGCCGCCATTACCGATGGCGGACCGAACAACAGCTCCAACGTGGCGCAATATTGGGCCTGGGACCTGTCGTTCCGGCAATATGATTTCGGCAAGGGCGCAACGATCTCCGTCATCATGATCGTCTTCGTCATGCTGGCTTCCATCGTTTATGTGCGTTCCACACGGCATGAGGTGCGCGGATGAGCACCACCAACCGCAATCGCCTGATGCTGGCAATCGCCATCGTGCTCGCCATCATCTACCTCTTCCCGCTTTACTGGATGTATCTGACATCGCTTAAAAGCGGCTCGGAGATGTTCGCCAACCCGCCCGGTTTCTGGCCGACAGACCCGCAATGGCAAACCTATGCCTATGTCTGGCAAAGCCGCAACATGGGCCGATATCTGTGGAACTCAGTGTTGATCGCCTCCGGCGCCGTGCTGTTGATTACGATTCTCGGTGTCGGTTGCGCTTATGTGCTGGCGCGCTATCGCAATGTCTGGGTGGATATCGGCCTGTTCCTCATCCTCATGCTGCAGGTTCTGCCGGCATCGCTGATGATCACACCGATCTTCGTCGGCTTCTCGCAATTCGGGCTTCTGGATTATCCGCGCCTTTCGGTCATCCTCGCGATTGCGGCGAAAAGCATGCCCTTCTTCGTCGTGCTCGTGCGCGCCACCTTCATGGCCGTGCCGCAGGAGCTGGAAGAGGCGGCGCTGGTGGATGGCAACTCCCGGGTCGGCGCATTTTTCAATATCGTGCTGCCGCTTGCCAGAAACGGCATCCTCGTCAGCGCCATCCTCATCTTCATGCAGGCCTTCGGCGAATTCGTCTATTCGAAATCGATGATACAGGCGGCCGAATTGCAGCCGGCCAGCGTCGGCCTCAATTCCTTCATGGGCCCCAACACCAGCGAATGGAACAACATCATGGCCTATGCGACCATGTATGTGACGCCCATTCTCGCCCTCTTCATTCTCTTGCAGCGCCGCATCGTTTCCGGCCTGACCTCAGGAGCGCTCAAATGACCCTTCAGATCGAACTTTCCGGCGTCAACAAATATTACGGCGCCTTCCATGCGCTGAAGAACATCAACCTTTCCATCAGGAAGGGCACCTTCGTCGCACTTGTCGGCCCCTCTGGCTGCGGCAAATCCACCCTTTTGCGTTCACTCGCCGGGCTGGAAACCATATCGACCGGCGACATGCGCATTGCCGGAACGCTCATGAATGGCGTGCCGCCGCGCAAGCGCGATGTGGCCATGGTGTTCCAGTCCTATGCGCTCTACCCGCATATGACGGTGGAGGAAAACCTCACCTATTCGCTGCGTATGCGTGGCGTGGCCAAGGCCGAGGCCCGCAAGGCGGCGGAAGAGGTTGCGGCCACCACGGGTCTTTCAAAGCTGATGAAGCGTTATCCGCGTGAACTTTCCGGCGGCCAGCGCCAGCGTGTGGCCATGAGCCGGGCGATCATCCGCAATCCGCAGGCCTTCCTGTTCGACGAGCCACTTTCCAATCTCGATGCGGCGCTGCGCGTCCATATGCGCAAGGAAATCCGCGCGCTGCACGACCGCTTGCACGCAACCTCTGTCTATGTCACCCATGACCAGATCGAGGCGATGACCATGGCCGATCATGTCGTCGTCATGCGCGATGGCATCATCGAACAGCAGGGCACGCCGCTGGAATTATACGACCGCCCGGTCAATCGTTTCGTGGCGGGTTTCATCGGCTCGCCGGCGATGAATTTCATTCCGGCTACCGTCAGCGCGGATGGCGCTTCGCTTCTGTTGCGGTTCGGTGAAGGCGAGCCGCAGCAGCCGATCAGCAATCCGGCCGCCTTGCCGCCGGGCCAACAAGTGATCGTCGGCATCAGGCCGGAGCACATAAGGCCCACAGCGGCAAATGGCGCGGCATTGACGCTGCCCGTTTCCGCCGTGGAAACCACCGGCTCGGCCACATTCCTCACAACGGGCACATCCACAGAACTGATCATCGCGGTGCAGGGACGCAGCGAAGTCAAAGCCGGCGAGGTCATAGGCCTCGATATCAACCCGTCGGATATGCATCTCTTCGATGAAGAAACGGGCGTCGGTCTCACAAGCCGATAAGCCGAAGACAAGCAAGACACCGGACCGTCGGCAAACCAAAGCGGTTTCCAACGGTCCGGGTCGGCTTCACGGCCAGAGAAGAGACCTGTCCCAGGTCGTGCCGTCCCCAGAGAGAACATATCGCAGCCGCTTGTGATTGCGGTCGGATGCCCCCTGCCAGAACTCCGCGACAACAGGCGCAACGGCATAGACACGCCATCCCGGGGAAACGTAATCCGGATTGGCCGCGATGAGCGCCTGCGCCTCGGCCATACGGCTTTCGAGGCCCTCGCCCGCTTCCAGAATTTCGCTTTGCCGCGAGGCGATGGCGCTGGCCCGCGAGCTGGCGGGTCGGTCGAGAAAATCTTCCGCACATTCGCCATCGGAAAGCATGATTGCGGGGCCACGCAGGCGGACCTGTCGTCCGAGCGCAGACCAGTAGAAGGTCAAAGCGACATGCGACCTGTTTTCGATCTGCCGCCCCTTGGGGCTCTCGGCCTTAACGGCAAAATGCCAGCCGCGCTCATCGAGGTTTTTCAGGATCAGCATGCGAGCATCCGGCCAGCCATTCTCGTCCACCGTGGACAAGGTCATGGCGTGCGGCTCGCGGATACCGGCATCGAGGGCATCGTCCAGCCACAGGGCGAAAGCGTCCTGCGGCGTATCGGGCAGCGCAAGCGGATCGCACTCCGGAAGCGGCGCTTTCAGCGACGGGATTTGGCGCAGCCTGTCTTTCATCGACAGGGCGATGGCCTCGGAACATGTCATGGTCGGTTCTCCTCTAAAATGATGGCGGGAATGGCGGAAAGCTCAGTGACCGAAAGTCCGGGCCCCGGGCCTTCAGGTCGCAGCAAGATGGTCGAGAGACCGGCGGCCCGGCCGCCGGCAATGTCGGCATGGGGATTATCGCCAATCATCCAGCAAGCACGATGCGGTGCCAGAACCCCGGCCACATGACGAAAAAGCGCGACCGAGGGCTTCTCAAGGCCGATCTGCCCGGAGGAAAAAACATGATCCATGTAACCGGAGAGCCCGATGCTTTTCACCAGTAACGGCAGTTCCGGCGCAAAATTGGACAGGATCACATGACGCCAGCCGGCCGCAGATAATTTTGCCAGCACGGGCATCGCCTGCGGATCGATTTCCCAGCCGACGGGATCGAGATAGATATCCCGCGAACGTTCTGCGACCTCCACCACCATGCCTCGGTCCATGCCCAGTGCCACGAGCGCCGCTTCGGCTGCCGTGAGAATGGCACGCCACCACCCTTCCGCATCTCCCGCAAAGGCATGTGCGAGTTCCGCCCGATGCCAGGGAAACGCGCCGGACAAAAACGGACGGATATTGTCAGCCATGCCGAGGAAGGCGGGATCGGCCATTCCCGCTGCGGCCTCCAGCGCGCCGGTATAACGTCCCCTGCGAACGGCAAGGGTGCCCTCAAAATCCCAAACAATGTAGCGGTCAGGCGAAATACTGGTATTCATGCGGACAACCGAGGCGGATGAGTTATAAATGGAATAAACCTAATTCAAGAGGTATATACCTTTAAACTCATTCATGTGACATCTGCAAGACAATCGGACGCCGCACATGGACAACGGAACATCAGAAACACAATCGCTCTGGCGGCAGGTCGCCACCGCATTGCGCGGGCGGATCGAACAGGGGCAGTTGAAGCCCGGCGAAAAAATTCCCTCCAGCCAGGACATCGCCCGGGAATTCAGCGTCAACCGGATGACCGCGCGCCGCGCGCTGGCATCACTGGAAGAAGAAGGCCTGCTGCGCATTCTGCACGGCAGCGGCACTTTTGTCAGCGAAGCGCCGATCCCTTACGTCGTTGGCCGCCGCGTCCATTTCGACCGCAATCTTGAAGCCGTGAATGCGCGGCCGGAACGCAAACTGCTGCGCTGGTGGCTTGAACCGGCGACGGAAGACGTCGCGGCGGCTCTTGGTCTTGGCGCAAAAGCGCCGCTGATCGCCCTGGAAATCGGCGCCTACGCCAACGGCCACCCCATCGGCATCGGCACGCGCTTTTGTTGCGCGACACGGTTTTCCGGCTTTCCGGAGATTTTCGAGGACCTTGGATCGATCAGCGAAACGCTGAAACGGTTCGGCGTGAATGACTATCACCGTGCAAAAACAATCGTCGTCGCAAGGCTGCCCGCTCCGCACGAACATCATTTCCTCAAATCGTCGAAATCCCTGCCGGTCCTCGCCTATACCGCGATAGACCAGACGACGGACGGCGACCCGATATCCTGCTTCATCGGTTGCTTCTCGTCACAGGCGATCGAATTGCACATCACCGACTGATGATCGGGGAAACGCGAATGAAGCTGAACAGGAAGACATGGTTTCTTATTGGCATTGCCGCCCTTCTGGCATTTGCGGCTTTCCAGCTGAAGGATTTTCACATCGGCATAGGGGAGCGCGCCATGGGCGGCTATGATGGTTCCTCCACCGACCCTGAAGCAGCCTCCAGCGCTGCGCGTGAAGCAAGGGAGGCTGCCGCGCGCGCCGAAGCCGCAGTCGACGCCCTGAAACACCAGGACTAGGTATAGCAGCAGGTTCCCGGAAACCGCTGGTTCAGCGGTTTCTGAACAGATCGATGATGTTGCGGCGCGCGGTGGTTGCGGGCACGGCGGTGCCGCGATCGACCTCCCGCGCGGCGATGGCCGGCGAACCGGAGCCATCAATATCCACCCAGCGACCGGCATGGTTGGTGGATTGACGCTTGAGATAGCTATAGGGCGTCTCGTCCCAGCGGAGGATTTTCGGCTTCATATTGTCGAGAATGAAATCGCCGCGATCCGTCCTTACCGTGAGGACGGCATGACCATCTCCCCGCTCGTCACGGACAACGGTGATCAGCAGGTTGGAGGCCGGCAGGCCGATATCCATCAGGCGCTTGCGCTTTTCCAGCACGATGTCATCGCAATCCCCGGCACCCTTGTAGGGATATTCCCAATAGTCCTCGTAACCCCATACCTCCATATCGGAACGCTGGTCGATTTCGACATTGACGGTGCTGTTGACGGAAACGATGGTTTTCCAGTTATCGGGCGTGAGATGAAGCGGCGGCATGGCCTTCACGGGCTGACACTCCGCCGAATGCCGCTGGCAGAATTCATAATGCCCCACCGGCTGCGAGGTGATCGCACCCGTCGACATCGAGGGCGAAGCCTCTGCCGGCGAAAGCAGGCCCGCAGCGGTCAGCAGAAAACATGCTTGCAGTATTTTTTTGAAATAGGTCATGTCCATCTCCTGATGACATGACCTACCGCTACCGGCTTGACTTCACTTGAAACAAATCGCTCGACTTTTAACGATACCGATAATAGCGGCGTTTTCCTCCCCTCGCACCGTCCACGCCCTTCGTGGCGCCGGCAACGGTAATGTGAGCGGCGGCAACTTGCCATGCATGGTGGGCCTGCCTATGAAGGAGCCGTCACCGCAATAAATCCACATTACAGAGAACGCTGCATGAGCCTGTTTGCGAAGATCACCCGCGCAGCCACCGTCATTCTGACATTGGCCTGCCTTCCCAATTACGCGGTGGCGCAGCAGATGACTGTCGTTCCCCCCGGAAACCGCTCGGCGGAGCAGCCGGAAATACCGAGAGCCTCGGCGATCCGGACCAAGGCTTTCTATACGACCTACGAGGAAAAATTCCGCAAGACGATCGATCTCCTGAACAGCGAGCCCGCCCTCGTCGGCAAGATCAAGAAGGCGGCGGCAGCCTATGGCATCGACCCGATCCACATTGTCGGCGCCATCGTCGGCGAGCACACCTTCAACGTCTCGGCCGTGGATCGCCTGCAGACCTATTACGTCAAGGCCATTTCCTACGCCGAACTCGATATCAAATTCAGCTATAATGGCGTTTCCCTGAAAACATTCCTCCAGCGGCCGGAATTCCGGTCCTGCGAGCCGCTTGCCACCACCTCCGAACAATGGAGCTGCCGCGATACCGTCTGGGACGAGGATTTCCGCGGCAAGGTGGTGGATGGCGCCAGCTACGAGGCCATCTCGTTCCAGCGTGCCTTCTTCCAGCCCTTCTATGCGGGACAGACCTTCGGGCTTGGCCAGATCAGCCCGCTGACAGCCCTGCAGGTCACCGACCTCGTGAACAGAACGAGCGGCCTGCCGAAACTTTCGGCGGACAGGCCGAAGGAAATCTACCGCGACGTCATGGACCCCGACCGCAGCATCATCTACATCGCCGCCATCATCAGGGATTCCATCGACGCCTACAGGGAAAAAGGCTTCGACATCTCGGGCAATCCCGGCATTACCGCCACGCTTTACAATGTCGGCCAGCCGAGGCGGCGCGCCGAACGCCTGCGGGCGGCGGTGGATGCGGGCGCAAAAACCCGCCTGCCGGTCGAAAACTATTATGGATGGCTCATCAACGACCGCCTCGATGTCCTCAAAAGCATTCTCGATGGCAAGGCCGTAGACCAGCGAACGACATCGGACATTGGCGGGAAAACGCGATAGCAGCAAGTCTTACCGCCGTCTCGTCAAGCATTGACTGATCCGGCCGTGCCACTGGCGGCGGTTCGGGCAGCGGTAACAATTTCGTCATCGTGAATATCTGCGGAGTTCGATTTGGACAGTCTTCTCGAAGCAACGGAAACCTTCATTCGCACGCATCAGGCATGGGCGGGCGCGATTGTCGGCTTCATTGCCTTCGGGGAGTCGATCGTCATTCTCGGGCTCATAATTCCGGCCACGGCGCTGATGCTCCTGATCGGCGGGCTGGTCGGCAGCGGCGTCATCGACCCCTTTCCCGTGGTCACAGGAGCAATCATCGGCGCGGTACTCGGCGATATCGTATCCTACATGATGGGCAAATGGCTGGGGCCGAGCGTGGTTCATCGATGGCCATTGCGGCACTATCGCGAACGGGTCGCGCGGGTGCGGCTCTTTTTCCGGAAATACGGCTTCTTTGCCGTGTTCTTCGGCCGTTTTTTCGGACCTTTGCGCTGCACGGTTCCTCTGGTCGCGGGCATGATCGGGATGGATCAGCGCCGCTTCCAGGCCGCGAACATTACCTCCGCCATTCTCTGGGTGCCTGTGCTGCTTGCCCCGGGCTGGCTCGCGGCAAAGGGCGCGGAACAGTTTGGCGAACTCACAGAGGTCCACTGGCTGGGCCTTGCGGTTCTGGCGACGGCAATCGCCATTCTGATCGCCTTCGCCGGCGCCTGGATCACGCGACGCATGACCCCCGCCAGAAAGAGGCCAAGCCGCGCGCGGTGATGTTACCAGGCAGGCAAATTCCGCCGCTTCGCAAACATTCCACATCCGGCATCGACGGCCCGCATCCGGTCGGGATGAATGAAAACGCTTTTCTGTCCGATGAAAATCTGCTAATTCGGCCAGCACAAGAATTCACGGATAGCGGGATAAATTCACCCCATGCCTGACGAAGGCGACAGTACCGACAGTAGTCGACACCGAACGAGGCTGGCTCGCGTGACGCGAAGCCAGCCTCGGATTTTCTTGTTTCCCTCAACGCGACAGCTTTCAGCCTCGGATGTTCGATCCGGGGCTTTGCGCGTTCGCACCCATTCCCATAAAGGCTCCTGAACATGGAATTCCTCGCAGATCCGAACATCTGGATCGGCCTCGTCACCCTTATCGTTCTCGAAGTCGTCCTCGGCATCGACAATCTCGTCTTCATCGCGATCCTTGCCGACAAGCTGCCACCACACCAACGCCACAGGGCGCGCATCATCGGTCTGTCGCTCGCGCTTGTCATGCGCATCCTGCTGCTGTTCTCGATCTCGTGGATCGTCACCCTGACGCGGCCGCTGTTCACCATCGCGGACTTCTCCTTCTCGGGGCGCGACCTCATCCTCATCCTCGGCGGTGCGTTCCTGCTTGCCAAGGGAACCCTGGAACTGCACGAGCGGCTGGAGGGCGGGCATAAGCCGAAAGAAGGCAAGGTGGTCCATGCCGTCTTCTGGCAGGTCATCGTGCAGATCGTCGTGCTCGATGCCGTGTTCTCGCTCGACAGCGTCATCACCGCCGTCGGCATGGTCAATAATCTCTGGGTGATGATCACTGCCGTCTGCGTGGCCATGGCGGTGATGATGGCGGCCTCCAGGCCGCTGATGACATTCGTGTCGAAACATCCGACCGTGGTCATTCTGTGCCTTGGCTTCCTGTTGATGATCGGCTTCAGCCTGATCGTCGAAGGTTTCGGTTTCCATCTTCCGAAGGGTTACCTCTATGCGGCCATCGGCTTTTCCGTGCTCATTGAGGCGGCGAACCAGCTTGGCAGGCGCAACCGCGAAAAGCGCATCACCGCCGGTGATATGCGTGAACGCACCTCCGACGCCATCCTGCGGCTTCTCGGCGGCAGGGTCGGTGAGCAGCCGCTTGGCGAGACGGCCGATCTTATCGCCGAACAGGCCACCCTCAGCGACCTGTTCAAATCCGAAGAAAAGGACATGATCCGCGGCGTGCTGACACTTGCCGAGCGCCCCGTCGTCTCGATCATGACGCCACGCACCGAGATCGACTGGCTGGATATCGACGCCGACCCGGAGACGCTGCGCCACCGCCTGCTGGAGCTCGATCATTCCCGGTTGATGCTGGCGCAAGGCAAGCTGGACTCCTTTGTCGGCGTTGCCGCCACGAAGGACCTGCTGCGCGATCTTCTGCGTGACGGCAGCCTGGACCTCGAAAGCTCGCTGCGGCAGCCGCTTGTGGTGCATGAGAGCGCCACCGCCCTGCAGGTCATGGAACAGCTGCGCAAGTCTCCGTTGCAGATGGCCGTCATCATCGATGAATACGGAACGCTGCAGGGTATCGCCACGCCGACGGATATTCTCGAGGCGATCGCCGGCGAATTCCCTGATGAGGGCGAGGAGCTGCTGATTTCGGAAAAGGCCGAAGACGGTTCCTGGCTTATCGACGGCGCCGTCGATGTCAGAAGGGCATCCTACCTTCTCGACATCGATCTGGTGGATGAGGCCGACCGCTACTCCACCGTGGCAGGCTACATCCTGTGGCGTCTCAATCGCCTTCCCGAAGTCGGCGAGCGTGTTTCCGGCGACGGCTTCGCTTTCGAGATCGTATCCCGCTCGGAACGGAACATCGAGAAGGTCCGGGCATGGAACAACGCGGTGAGCGAAGCCTAAGACCGAAAAGCCGGGAGGATGCTGACTGGCAACCTCTCGGCCTATCTGGCGGTCTCACACCGCAGGTCCGCCGCATCCCCCAAATCAGGTGACGCCGCGGTAACCTCTCTTCAGTGCGCGGCGTCGATCATCGCGATCCAGCCGGCGGCACGGCGGGCGGCATCCGCAAGCACGGGCTTCGGTGCCTTGAACCATTCGTTTTCCGGCAGTTCGCGCTTCACCCGCACAAATCCGATGGCATCATCGAATGTCGGAAACTCCACCGGCAGCGTCAGATGCAGAAAAAGCGCGACAACGGCGACGGAGCGCGAACGGCCACCCCGGCAATTGATGAGCACGTTGCCGCGTTCCCGACGAGGATAGGACGGCTTGTCGGGCAATATCTGCTCCAGCGCCGCGCGCAGGATATAGTGGGCCGCCACCATCTGTGTATCGGGGTTTCCGGCGCCATCGATCAGGCCGATCTTGTAATAGCGGATTTCGCCCGGCCCATAGACACTGCCTTCATGATCGGAAACGACCTGTGACTGCTCCACGAAATTGAAGTCCAGATTGACGGCGCAATTGACGACGGTGGTGATGCCGTTCTGGCGCAGGAGATTAAGGTCGCTCGCGCCCTCCTTGCCCGAAATGAACAGATCGACGCCATAAAGCGGATGCCGCTCATAGATGCGGCTGAGCTTCGGCAATTCGCCGCTTTCCGGCTCTCGGGCTGGGGTCTGTTGCGGTTGCGGCATGTCATGTCTCCATCGGCGCCTATTTGGCCGCCGTCATTTATAACGTCTTCAGAACTTCGCGGTCGTTTGGTTCAGCCGTATCGCGGCATTGGCGATGCGGCCTTCGGATATGGATCGTGCCACCCGGTTCAATGTTGGATAGCTCGCCCCCTCGCCCGTGGCGATATAGCCGGGGCAGAGGAAATCGGCGGAACCCTCCGCCACTTTTCCGAGGGTCAGCGGCTCATAGGTTCCGCCGGCATTTTTGAGAATGAGGATGGCTGCGGCCACATCCCATGCATTAACGCCGAAACCGGCGGCCGCATCCGTCCAGCCCGCCGCAACATGGGCGATGCTGAGCGCGGCGCTGCCAGGCCGGCGCAATGTCGAGAAGGTCTCGACAAGAGCGCCGAAATTGGCGAGCGCCGCTTCCCGCCCATCCAGCCGGAAATCACGCGAAACGGGGTAGCCGGTGATCAGCGTCGCGCGCGTCTCATCTGCGACGCTGCGGGACTGCAGCCTTTCGCCGTTCAGATAGGAAGCCTTGAGGTCGGCGGAAAACATCTGGTCTGTCACGGGATCATAAACCACCCCGGCAACGGTTTTCCCGTCGATGACAGCGGCGATGGAGACACACCAAAAGGCAAGGCCGCGGGCGAAATTCGCCGTACCGTCAATGGGGTCGACATACCATTGCACCGCGCCGCTGCCGATCTGTCCGCCTTCTTCACCCATGATCGCCGAATTGGGTTCCCTTTCGAGAATGACGGCGCGGATGGCGGCTTCGGCCCGTTTGTCATGAATGGTGACGATATCGTGGAGATCGACCTTGTAATCTACGGCCATATCGGAGCGAAACGCGGCCAGCAGCGGATCACGCACCGCACGCGCGGCAGTCTCGGCGATTTCCATCAGCCGCACGGAGTGGGCAAGCGCCTTCTCATTTTCAGATTTCCGTTCGGTGGAGCGTGATGTCTGCATCGGCATATCCAGTCTGTTCATTCCCATGAGAAAGAGGCGGCGGCGCGATTCATGCCGCGCCAGCCGGGATTATTTCCTGTAATTGACGCGCCAGAAATCCTGCCACTCCTCGCGCCGGTCGAAATCATCGAGACCGGTGGAGGAATCGTAACCCATCAGCCTGTCGGCGACCTTCATCAGCCCCGAAGGCTCGTCAGCCGGCATCTGGATGTCGGTATTGGTCGGCAGCTTGCCGTCCTTCATCTGCGGGGCGATGCCCTCTTCCGTCAGGACGTAGTGAATGAAGAGCTTGGCCGTGTTCGGGCTTCTGGTCTTGGAAGCCATCAGGCCGAGCTTGATATAGGTCCAGCCGACCCAGGGATCGAGATCGGTGCAGAGGCCGAGCTTGTAGCCCTTATCGGCATTGTCGCGGAACTTGGCCGAACTGAGCAGGCCGAAGAAGGGCTGTTTCTGGCCGGGAGCGCCGACCGCCTCCGCCACCGGGTCGTCACCTTCGGTGGCAAGCGGGCCGTTTGCAGCCATCGCCCTGATCCAGGCGGCTGCCGCGCCCTTCTCCTCCATCTCCTTGCCGGAATGGGCCTTGTAGGCTGCCGCCACCTTTTTATTGCCGTGGGCTTCGAGCTGATTGAACCAGTCCGTATAGGTGCTCTTGCTGAGCGGATCGACCATGGCGACCTTGCCTTTCCACTTCGGCTCGGTCAGTTCCCAGATATTCGTCACCGGGCATTTGTCATGGGCTTCGGTATTATAGGCCCAGACATTGGCGTTGGTGGAAATTGCCAGCGGGTTCTGAAACTGCGCCGGGATTTTCGAGGCCATGTCGCCCGGCAGGTAATTCTCGACAAAACCCGCCGGCAGAAGCTGGGCGAGCGCCGATGGCGCGTCGGTGATCAGCACCACATCGCCCTGCACGTTGCCGGACTGGCTTTCACGGATGATCATCTCCAGCTGGCTATTGGCCGAGACCTTCACACCCGTTGCCTTCAGCCCGTATTTCGCGCTGAACTTATCGGCCATCTCGACGATCTTGCCGGTGCTGTCATAGATATTGATCGGCTTTTCCTGCTTTGCCGCCGCCAGGATCTTATCCAGATCGAAGGCCTCTTCGGCCGCAGCAGCCATGGCAGACAATCCGATCATTGCCGCAGCAATGGCTGACACCGCTCTCAAATTTGTTCTTTTCATCGTTTCCCCTCCCAAGGAAAAGACAGGCGGGCTTGGCGCCCGCCTTCCGTTTATTTTTTGTAATTTACCCGCCAGAAATCCTGCCAGCCTTCACGCTTGTCGAGGTCGTCGGCCGCCGTTGCGGCATCGAACGCCATCAGCTCATCGAGATGATCGGCAACCTTCGAGGGTTCATCCGCCGGCAGGGCGATTTTCGTATTGCCGGAGAGTTTGCCGTCGGCGGTCTGGGGTGCGATGCCCTCTTCCGTCATCAGGTAATGCAGGAAAAGCTTTGCCGCATTCGGGCTTTTCGTCTGCCCGGCAATCAGGCCGAAACCGGGGTAGAGAAAGCCGGAAAAGGGCTTTACACCGCTGCAAAGACCGAGCTTCAGCCCCTTGGCCTCATTGTCGCGATATTTCGCCACCGAAGTGATGACGAAGAAAGGATCGGCCTGCCCCGGCGCACCGGCCGCATCCGCAACCGAACTCGAATCCGTCAGCAGCGGCGCATTTTCGGCAAAGGCTTTCACCCAGGCCGCCGTTGCGCTTTTTTCGCCCGTTTCCAGCTTCTTGCCATAAAGATCCTCATAAGCCCTGGCGACATCGGCATCGTGGTGGGTTTCGATCTGGTTGAACCAATCGGCATAAAGCGGCTTGTCGAAGAGGTCGAGCATGGCAAGCTTGCCCTTCCACTTCGGCTCCGTCAGCTGCCAGATATTGGTGACCGGGCATGTGTCGTATTTCTCGGTATTGTAGGTCCAGACATGCGGGTCCGAGACGACGACCAGCGGATCGCGCAGCTTTTGCGGAATATCGCCTTCCATATCCGGCGGCGCCCAACTGGTGACGATGCCCTCCGGCAGAAGCTCGCCCATGGCGGAGGCGACATCGGTTGCGACGCTGACATCGCCG
Source organism: Agrobacterium sp. OT33 (assembly GCF_017313365.1). Taxonomy (NCBI): domain Bacteria; kingdom Pseudomonadati; phylum Pseudomonadota; class Alphaproteobacteria; order Hyphomicrobiales; family Rhizobiaceae; genus Agrobacterium; species Agrobacterium sp. OT33. The sequence goes on from NZ_JAFLMZ010000008.1 coordinate 163,440, forward strand.
ACAACGTTACCTGCCCGATGCTCGCGGATCATCAGCTCAACCTGCGTCGCCTCGTTCACCTTCTTGCCGCTCGCCTGCACGCCATATTTGGCGGTGAAGGCCTGCGCGGTATCAACGATCTTGCCGGTCACCGCATAAACGGTGATCGGCTTTTCCTTCTTCGCGGCATCGATAAGCGCATCGAGATTAAAGGCATCCTGCGCATGGGCGGCCCCGCTGACTGCCAGCGAAAAGCCGAGGCAAAGCGCGGAGACGGCCCCCCGCCGCCTGCGCTCATTGCCGTTCCTGTTCTGAGTAGTGATCGTCACCAGTTGGTCCCCCGTTATTTTTTGTAGTTCACACGCCAGAAGTCCTGCCAGGTTTCACGCGCGTCCCAGTCGTCGAGGCTGGTCGCCATGCTGTAGGGCAGAATGTCATCGAGAACGGCGCCGATACCCGAAGGCTCGTCGGCCGGCAGGCTCACTTCCTTGTTGGTCGACATCTTGCCGTCGATTGCCTGCGGCGCGATGCCTTCGGCGGTCATGACGTAATGGATGAAGAGCTTTGCCGCATTCGGGCTGTTCGTGCCCTTGGTAATCAGGCCGACACCCGGATAGAGCCAGCCGACCCACGGTTTCAGCTCCTTGCAGAGGCCAAGTTTCATGCCCTTCTCGGCATTGTCGCGGAACTTCGCCGAGCTGATGAGGCCCATGAAGGGCTCCTTCTGGCCGGGAGCGCCAACGGCTTCGGCGGCGGCCGCATCGGCATCGGTCAGCAACGGAGCGTTGGCGGCAAGCGCCTTCACCCATGCCGCGGTTGCGCTCTTTTCCCCGGTTTCGAGGTCCTTGCCGTAAAGCGCCTTATAGGCCGCCTTCACTTCACCGTCGCCATGGCTGGCCATCTGGTTGAACCAGTCGACATAGGAGGCCTTGCCGAGCGGATCCTGCATCGCCACCTTGCCCTTCCACTTCGGGTCGGTCAGTTCCCAGATATTGGAAACGGGGCATTTGTCGAAAAGCTCGCTATTATAGGCCCAGACATTGGCGCTGGTGACGACGGTGAGCGGATCCTGATATTCCGGCGGAATGTTGCCGGCCATATCCGGCGGCAGCCAGCTTTCGACAAAACCCATCGGAATAAGCTGCGCCATCGCCGCCGGCGCATCGCTGATGATCGAGACATCGCCCTGAATATTGTTGGCGCGCGCCTCGCGGATGATCATCTCCAGCTGAGCCGAGGCCTTGACCTTCGCGCCCTCGGCACCGACACCATATTTCGCGGCAAAGTTCTTCGCCATTTCGACGATCTTGCCGGTGCTGTCATAAACGGTGATCGGCTTTTCCTTTTTTGCCGCCTCGATCAGGGCATTGAGGTCGAACGGCTCTTCCGCCTTCACCGCGCCGCCAAACGTCGCAACAATTGCCGTTGCACATAACAGCCGGCTCAAACCCGTCATTGTCCGCTTCATACTGTTTCTCCTTCAGCCGTCTGTATCGGCGTTTTCAGTTGTAGGTGCTGTTGCGTAGAACGGCGTCCGCCTCGGTGATCCGCTGCCCCTTGGCGTCAAAGGCGTGCAGGGCCTCGGGCGGCACGTGGAAGAACACGCGTTCGCCACTGTCGATACGCGGCAGGGAATGGGTGGTCAGGAACAGCGTGTGGTTTTCGCTTCTGAGTTCGAGAATCCAGCTGCCGCCGGTTGGCAATACGCCCGTTACCGTCATCTCGCCGGAGAAGCTGCCCTGCGGCACATCCTCAGGCTTCATCGCATAACCCATCGCCTCCGGCCGCATGCCGATAGAGGCAATGCCGCGCAGCTGCGGATAACGTGCTGCAAAATAAGCTTCCGCCTTGTCGGCAACATCAGAGACGCCGGGCTGGCCGAAGGTCAGGATATTGATCGGCGGGCTGCCGACGAATTCGGCGACGAAGCGGTTGGCCGGACGATCATAGATGTCGTTCGGCGTGCCCATCTGCTGCAGCGTGCCCTCGTTCATGACGGCGATGGTGGTGGCAAGCGTCATGGCTTCCCACTGGTCGTGCGTCACGAAGACGATGGTGGTCTTGAACTCCTTGTGCAGCCGCTTCAGTTCGGCGCGCATTTCCAGCCGCAGCCGGGCATCCAGATTGGAGAGTGGTTCGTCCAGAAGCAGAACGCCGGGATTGACGGCAAGCATGCGGGCAAGCGCCACGCGCTGCTGCTGGCCACCGGAAAGCTGCGACGGGTAACGGTCGCGATATTTGGCAATGTCGAGCGTCTGCATGACGCGTTCGACACGGGCTTCACGTTCGGCCTTCGGCAGCTTGCGCAGGCGCAGGCCGAAATCCGTGTTGCGCTCGATCGTCAAATGCGGCCACAGCGCATAGCTCTGGAAGACCAGGCCCATTTCACGCTTTTCCGGCGGCACGAAGATGCCATCGGTAACGGAATCGATCACCCGGTCGCCGACGCGGATTTCCCCGCCGGAGAGGTTTTCAAGGCCGGCGATCATCCGCAGCGTCGTGGTCTTGCCGCAGCCGGAAGGGCCGAGCAGGCACATGAATTCGCCGTCACGGATTTCAAGATCGAGATCGGAAACCGCATTTGCGGAATTCACACCGTAGTTTTTCTGCGCACCGCGCAGGTTGATGGTAGGCATCAGCTTCCAAGTCCTTCTGCAAGATTTGTGCGGGTCAGTTTCTGGGCCAACAGCGTGCCGAAATAGGCGATGCCGGCGATGATCAGCACCACGGCGTTGGCGGCCTGCGTGTAGTGGTAATCGACCAGCCGCAGCGAATAGGTGGTCAGCACGTCTGTGCTCGGCACGGCGAGGATGACAAAGAGGCTCAAGCCCTTGATGCCCGAGATGAAGGGCAGGAGAACCCCCGTCACCAGCGATCCCTTCTGGATCGGGATGACGATGGAGATCATGCGGCGGAACCAGCCGGCCCCTGCAATCTGCGCCGCCTCTTCCGGGTCCTTTCCAAGCTGCGTCATGGCCGAGATGCCGGCGCGTGAGGCATAGGGCATCTGGTCGGCAATCAGCGCCAGTATGAGGATCGTCACCGTGCCATAGAGCGCCGGCATCGGCCCGCGCGGAACGGCAAACAGCGACAGATAGGCGGCGGCAAAAGCGATGCCGGGCACGAGATAGGGCAGAAACGTTACCTGTCGCAGATAGACCGACAGGGCGCGCACCGGCGTGCGGATGACGACATAACCGACCAGGAGACCGAGAACGCCTGATGTCAGCGAGGCAAGCCCGACGATCATCATCGTGTTTTTCGCCGCCGCCCAGAGATCGGGGCTCAGGAGCACGCCGGTCTGCAAAGCCACGGTGTTGAGGTTGGTGCCAATCCAGTAATCGAGCGTGAAGTTGTCGAGCGTGAATTTGGCCGGCATTTTCATGATGGTCGAGAGCGCCAGCGTCAGAAGCGGCAGACCGACACTGAGAATGAAGATGGCAGCCGCAAAGCCGGTTGCCGGGAGCCGCATCCTGCCGAGGCGGTTTTGCCGGTTCATCGACCCTTTCGAACCGATGGTCACGAACCGGCGCGCTTCGCGAACGAGGCGGGCATCGATCATCAGCGTGATGATGCCGATGAGCATGATCGAGGCCGCAACGACACCGGCAACACCGGTCTGGCGCGAGGCGATGCTGCGAAACAGCGAGGTCGACAGGACTTCGAATTTCACGGGCAGCCCGAGAACATAGGGTACGCCGAATTCACCAAGGCACTTCGCAAAGATCAGCACCATGGAAGACAGCAGCGCCGGGCGCATCAGCGGCATGATGACCTGCAAGGCCACCTGATAACGATGAGCGCCGAGAATACGCGCGGAATCTTCAAGCTGCGAATCGAACCGGCGAAGTGCCGAGCCGAACAGCAGGATGACGAAAGGCGTATAATGCAGGGCAAGGATGATGGTGATCGGGAAACGCCCATAGGCAACCCAGTCCGGTGGTGTGAGGCCGATAGCCTCGAACCAGCCGGGCTGGCCACCAACGGTGCGGTTCTTGAACAGGGTCGTCCAGGCCAGCGCAAAGGTCCAGGCCGGCAACATATAGGGCACGATCAGCGCGGTGGCGAACCAGCGGCGGCCGAACATGTCCGTCCGGCTGATAAGCCAGGCGAGCACGGTGCCGATGACCAGCGAAAGCGCAATCGCCCCGAAAGCCACTGTCAGCGTGTTGAAGAGCGGCCGCCAGAAAAGATCCGTCGCGACAGGCGAGAAAAACGCCCTGTCGAGATAATAAAGCGTGAGATCACCGACATCCTTGCCGAGACGCCGTTCGTGGCCGAACTGGACGCGGACGGCGTCAAGAATAATCGAAATGATCGGAACGACGATCAGATAGGTAAAAAGCAAAGCCGTCAAAACGCCAATCAGCGTTGTCGGCTCCCGGAGCGCGACCTTGAGGCGATATCGCCATGCCTGCCATGCCGAAGGCGCGGTCGCCGGGGGTCTCCCCAGTGCCTCCGTCTTCGTTGATTCACTTAAAAGAGCCATTATCTCTCCCCGTATGGCCACGCCATTGCCCCGACACGCCGGCAAGCATCTGCCTTCGCGCAGCCTGCGAAACAGGCGGCGCGTGCGTTGACCTTCAGCAATGCATCAATGCTTCTGAAGCGGGTGCCGAACCCGCCAATAACGATGATCCCAGCTCCTCCCGAAAACATCGCCGGCAAAACGGATGTGGAATAAAAATTCCATATCCTGCTTGACCTTGGAATGCATGATCAGTCTTAAAAGGCGTTTTGTCAACGAAAAAATGCACACGTGATCACTAACTTATTTATTTGTTTTAAAATGCTTTTTTGTCACAAAACTGTAACTTTTAAACACGGCGGTCGAGAGGAATGTTTTACCTCACACGAAGAGAATGGAACGGATGAGACGTTTTCGCAGAACAGGTACGATCGGCGCTCCGGGAGCGAACGGCGTGCAACCGAAAAATTTCGATTGGAATAGCCGATGCCATATGGCCTGTGGTATCAGGCATAGGATTTCGCAACGGGGGAGTTGAATGGCGAGAGGGTTCGTGACGGCCGAAGAGGTGGCGAAAAAAGCCGGGGTTTCACGCTCCGCCGTTTCACGCACCTTCACTCCCGGCGGCAGCGTTTCAAAAGCAGTCCGGCGCAAGGTGCTGAAAGCCGCGCAGGAACTTGGTTATCGCGTCAACCGTCTGGCACAGGGCCTCAATAATGATCGCTCCAACCTCATCGGGGTCGTCGGCGCCAATCTGAGTTCGCCCTTCATTTCAAAGCAGCTCGATCTGCTCAGCATCGGCCTCCTGCGTCGTGGCCTGCAATGCCTGTTGCTGAATGCGGCGGATGCCCGCAAGGACATCGCGCCGCTGATCGAGCTTCTTTTCGAGTTCCGCGCCCAGGCGATTGTCGTTCTTTCCGGCGAACCGCCGGCCTCGATCGTCGACGAATGCATCGCCAACGGCGTGCGCCTCATCCTCATCAACCAGCGTCTCGACCGCACCGACACCAATATGGTGCTGAGCGACGATTCCCACGGCGCCGACCTTGCGGCCATGCGGCTCGTGGCGGCCAAATGCCGCAAGGTCGCGGTCATTTCCAGTGGCAGCCAGACCCCGGCGCAACTGCGCCGCGCCGGCGCCTTCACCCAGCGCATGACGGTCGAGGGGATCGAGGTCGTTCCCTGGTCCGGCGGGCCGACCAGCTATGACAGCGGTTATCAGGCCGGTTGTGAATTGCTGGTGGACAAGTCGATCGATGGCGCTTTCTGCGTGACCGATCTGCTGGCGCTCGGTTTCATGGACGCCGCGCGGCTGGAAATGGGCCGCCGGGTACCGGAAGATCTCTCGATTGTCGGTTTCGATGATATTCCGCAGGCCGGCTGGAAGAGTTATCAGTTGACGACCGTTGCCCAATCCTTTGATGCCCTGACCGAGAAGGTCCTGACCGCGCTCAACAGTGACGAGCCGGAAACGCGGCTTCAGGTCGTGCCCGTTTCCATGGTGGAGCGCATCACGGCGCGCTAAACCGCCTGCCTGATACGGCTTTCGATCAGGAGACCGCTTTCATCGAGGATAGGATGAGCGACGGCGGCAATATGGGCGTTGATGCGTTTCAGATCACGCAGCATGTCGAGATGCACGGAGCTGGTCTGGATGCTGTCGGCCCGGCCGTCGCGCAGGCGTTGCAGATGGCGCTCCGATGACTGCTTTTCGAGGCGGCGCACATCTTCCTTCACCTCCACCAGCCGCCGGGCAAGACCGGCATTGCGGGTGGCGAAGACGGATTGGGCCATGCGGATATTGTCGAGCGTGACGGCGAAAAGACGCTCCAGCTCACTCTTGCCGTCGTCGGAAAACCTGAGGCCGAGATCGATCTTCTTGGCGATTTCCGGCCGAATGCCCTTCTCGATGATATCGCCGATATGTTCGAGATTGATAGCATATTCAACGATATCCATCGCGCGGCGCTGGTCTTTGCGGCACAGCCCATCCTGCCCGACCTTCGAGACATAGACCTTGATGTCATGCTGAATACGGTCGACCCGGCCTTCGAGTGTGCTGATGTCGTTGAGCTTCGCGACATCGCTGTCGCGCATCGCCTCACTCGCCTGCCGCAGCATGCGCTCGATCAGGTCGCCAACCAGCAGCACCTCGCGGCTCGCGCCGGCAAGTGCTGCAACCGGCTGATCGAGATCGTGACTGTCGAGATAGCTGCGGCTGCTTTCGCTTCCCTCTTTTTCCGGCAACATTGCCTTCGTTACCCGCAAAAGCAGCGGCGAGAGCGGCCATGCGATGGCGGCAACAGCCAGATTGAAGAAAAGATGGGCATCGACCGCAAGATTGGCGTGCGAGAAGGGTGACATATCCAGAAAGGCCGCGCCATATCCGGCAAGGGGCAGCGCCAGAAGACAGCCGACTGCCCGGACGATGAGATTACCAACCGCAACCCGGCGCGCCGCCACGGGTGCTTTCAGGGTCGCAAGCACCGGCGGCACCGCACCACCGAGATTGGCGCCCAGCACCAAAACGATGACAAGACTCGTTTCGATGCCGCCGCTGGCGGCAAGCGACAGGATGAGAACCACGATGGCAAGGCTGGAGGATGCCAGCACCGCCAGTATGGCGGAGAAAACCAGCGCCACCGGCCAGGCGTCGCCAAGCATGGTAATGAAGAGGCTGAGCGCCGGTGATTGCCTGATGGGATCGGTCGCGGCCGACAGAAGATGCAGGGAAAGCAGCATCAGGCCGACCCCGGCAAGAGCCGCACCCGCTCCCTGCCGCTGCGCCGATTTTCCCCGCAGCAGGATGACGCCCGCGAGGATGAGCATCGGCGACAGCCAGCCAAGCCCGAGCGCGACAATCCACGCTGTCATCGCGGTGCCGACATTGGCGCCGAGCAGCACGATCTGCGCCATCGCCGGCGCGATAAGGTCTTTTTCAACGAAGGAGGCGACCATCAGCGCGGTCGCGGTCGAGCTCTGCAGGGCGATCGTCGCCACGAGACCGGCAATGAAGGAGCGAAATCCGCCCCGCGTGCCTGCGGCAAGACCGGTGCGGAGTCTGGCACCGAAGGCGCGCGACATTCCGTCCCTGATCTGCGCGAGGCCGAAAAGCAGCAACGCCACCGCGCCGAACAGATTGATGCTGACAACGACCGATTCCATCGGATCACCTCGCCTGTCGTTCCCGTCGCCGGTTCTGCACAGGCCCGCGACGCAGCTCCGCCCGTTGCAAAACCTTCAGATCACACCGCTACACGCTCTTGCCGTGGCGCGAGGCGAAGCGTGAAATCGCCTGAGCCGCCTTCAGCACGACCCAGAAACAAGCCGAGCGCACCGAAGAAGATTTCGATAAAGCTTTCGACGGACCCATCATGATGATCGGCCTCACGACCGAAACGCGCCGCCAGCACCCGATAGAGGGAAAGTCTCTGCGGCTGGATGTGCGGCAGTGCCAGACCCGCGCCCTGACGCAGGCAATACCAGTCGGCAATCAGCTCGAACATCGGCAGTTCGGAACACGCTGCGATATCATCAAACGAGAGGTTCCCCTCTTGCCCGAGCAGGCCAACAACCTCGCGCGCAGTTTTATCCGCAATGGCCGCGACCACCTCAGTCGGCCATTCCTTGATGAAATAGCGATGTCTGATCAGCGCCCGCTTGTGGGCCAGCAGAAAATCAACATAGCTGGCCGCCGTAAACGCCCTGTCCTCACCCTCGCCTGCCAGCGCAGTTTCCTGCGCGTAGCCCCGGCAAATACGGCTGTTGACCGGAAGAGCGCCCATTTCCACCGTTTCGACGGCGATCTCCTGCCGCGAGGGGTGGATGACCTTGAAGGCGGGCGGAAAGGCGACCAGCGATGGTACGGCGATATTGGTGAGAGAATTCTCCTCATCGCCACGTCTCGTCACGCCTTCCACATGCAGGTGCCCGCTGAAATGAACGGCAAGCCCGGCCTGACGCAACGCATCCTCCACCGCCTTGCGCGGCGTACGGCGCACGACATTGGTTTCGCCGAACAACGCGCCTTCGGCGCCACTTGCACCATCAAAGGGATCAAGCGCCGGATAATGGGAGAAACCGAGCAATGTCTTGCCGAGCGCCTCTGCCCTATGACGCACATCGGCAATCCAGTCGATGATGAAGGGCTTGCAGCGCAAAAGCGCGTTCCAGCCGCCGGAAGTGCTGTCAGTGAAGGCCGCTTCCTCGCCCGCCTCGAAGGTGCCATCGAGCGGCTCGAAAATATTGGCGTCGATCATCATGAGCCAGAGCCCCGGCTCCGGCTCGACGAGATAGGACGCATCCATCAGCTGGTAGACATTGCGCCCATCGGGCGAGCGTACCTCGTAGAGACGGTCTTCCGACGCATCAGATGTCCCGAAAGGCGTTTCCCAATGCAGATAATCCGGTTGGCGGAAGTAACCGAAGTCTGCCATGGGGCCAAGCCCCACAGGGTAACCCTCGCAATACATCCGGTCGCTGACGACAACCCGCTCCCCGGCCCGCCGTGCATCGCTCGAAACGGAAAGGCATCGGCCATTTTCCGTCAGGAATTCCTTGGTATGGTGCCGGCCGCGCGGGCCGAAAATATCGTGATTTCCGGGCAATGCATAAAAGGCGGTGCCATGGGCATCGCGATGACGCTCCAGAATGCCCTTCAGCGTTTCGGTGGTCGCCCGCTGGCCGTCATCGGTATAATCGCCAAGCAGCACCACATGGCGAATGCCGCGCTGCCGCACCTCATCGAGCGCGGCATGTAGCGCATCGGCGCTCTCGTTGAAAACCCGGGTGGATTCGCGTGTGTCCGACCAGCTGCGCATGGTGATGCGCTCACCATCGATCTCCATGCCCGGAAACCCGAAATCAGCGGCGGTGTCGTGGAAATGCGCATCGGCAATGACGGCGACGGAAGGAAGCGCACGTGTCAGCATGATGGGGCGGTCTTTCTGCCGTCAACCATGTCGATCCAGTCGGAAGCACGGCGGGCGGCGGCATAAAGCATGGGTTTCGGCGTCTCGAACCATTCATCAGGCCGCAATTCCCGTCTGGTGCGGATCACGGCCAGCGCGTCGTCAAGGGTGGGGTAAAGGTGCGGCTGCTGCTTGTGCAGGAAAAGCGCCACCAGCGAGACGGACCGGCTGCGACCGCTGCGGCAGTTGACGAGCACATTGCCACCATCGGCAAAAGGATAGGTTTCGCGTTTCGGCATGGTCTGACGCAGCGCGCCGTCAAGAATGTAATAGGCCCCCAGCATCATCGTGTCGGGGCTGCCCTCCCCGTCGATCAGGCCAAGCTTGTAATAGCGGATATCGCCATAACCCACGGGGCGCCTGTCGCCCTCTTCCGCCGCCGCCTGCACGAGATTGATGTCGAGATTGACGGCGCAATTGACGACAGTGGTAATGCCGTGCCGGCGCAGGAGCCCGAGATCACTCGCACCATCGCTGCCGCCGATATAAAGCGCAGCATTATGCGGGCCGAGCCCTTCCGCAATCAGGCTGATTGCAGGCCGGGCATAAACGGGTCCATCCATTTCATTCCTCCATATGCACGAAGCACCCTTGCCAGGCCCTTGACGGACGGGCGCCCGTCAAGAAATCAGGCCGACGCCGCCCGCTGCCGATCCGACGGCTGCCGCTCGGCCAAAGGTATCTTCGACGCCTCGCTGACGCCCCTGGCAACACCGCCGGCTGCGGCCAGCACCGGTCCGCCCTCCCTCATACTGCCAATTTCCAGGAAAGGGCAGACATCGCCGCCAGCTTCGCTGACGAGTAGCAGCCCCGCAAGACAATCCCATGAATTCATATGCAATTCGAGATAGGCATCGGAACGGCCATCCGCCACATAGGCGAGCGCCATGGCGCCGGAGCCGGCACGGCGGACATTCGTGCCCATGTCGAGCAGGTTCCTGACGACATCGAGATAGGTGGCATTTGCCACGCGGGTCGACCAGCCCATTTCGATCGACGCCGCATCGAAGCGCTGCGTCTCCGATACCCGGATCGGCAGCCCGTTGCGCGTTGCGCCCTCGCCGCGACGGGCAAAATAAAGTTCATCGAGCGCGGGGTTATAGATCGCGCCGATCTCGGTTTGTCCGTTTTCGACATAAGCGATGGAGATGCAGAAATGCGGAATGCCGCGGGCGAAATTCGCGGTGCCGTCGATGGGATCAACCACCCAGACGCGGTCGCCGATCTCTCCCCCGCCTTCTTCTCCGAAAAAACTGTCATCGGGAAAACCGGCTGCGATCGCGCCGCGAATATGCGCCTCGGAGGCAGCATCCATCACCGTCAGGAAATCCTGCGGCCCCTTCATCGAGAAGCTGCGCGTCGCTTCGCCCTGAAAACCTTTCAGCACCAGTTCCCCGGCGGAAAGAATAACGCTGCGGCAGAGTTCGGCGCGAGCCGCCAATGTATCCGGATAAGACATCGAGTCCATGCGCAACAACCATCTCCTCAAGAGTGAACGCGCGTTCATATTGCACACGTGTTCATTATTTTCAAGCGTGATTTTAAAGGGAATTTATCGAGTCGGGCCAGACGGCCGATCATGCCAGTTCAGAACCTCAATCGCAATTGATCGCACGAGGCCAGGCGCCTGGTCCGGGCTACTCAAGAAAGACGTAAACCCGCATTTGCGGACACAAATGGATACATGTTGCGCAAGGCGGCAAGGTACATCTTGGGGTTGATCCAGTTGTCTCCCGGTTAACCCTGTGTATTTCCAATGACGTAACTGGGATTATGCTAAAAACGCTCCTCTGTACTTGATGAGCCGTGGATGAAAATACTAACTGCCAAACAGAAATTGCAGCATTTCATGTCCGTCCGGTCTGACAATCCGGACCTGCTGAAAGCACAATATCGCGCCTTTACCCGGCAGATGCCGATGATGTATTTCATATTGCTTTCAAGCACATGGGCGCTCGCCATCACACATATGCGACTGGCGCCGTTTTGGCTGACCATCGGAGTTCCCGCCCTTTTCACACTTGGCTGCATGCTCAGGGTCGCGTTCTGGTGGAGGACCCGCGGCATCGATCCCCAGCCGAAGGTTGCCCATGCGGCACTGCAGCGCACAAACCGCCTGGCGGTCGGCATAGCCATGGTATTCACGCTCTGGTCTTTTCTGCTGGTGCCCTATGGGGATGCCTATACGCAATCGCACGTCGCCTTCTACATGGCGATTACCGTTATTTCCTGTATTTTCTGTCTGATGTATGTGCGCTCCGCCGCCTTCATAGTCACCGTCATCGTCAACGGTGCGTTCATCATCTTCTTTCTGGCGTCACGACAGCCGACATTCATCGCCATTGCCATCAATGTGCTGCTGGTCTGCGCCGGCATGATGTCCATCCTCCTGACCAATTACCGCAATTTCGAGCGCATGGTGGTTTCGCAACAGCGCACGGAAGCACTCAGCAACGAGAATCTTCTGCTTGCCAATATGGACAGCCTGACGGAACTGCCCAATCGCCGCGCCTTTTTCACCCATCTGGAAACCGAACTGGAAAAAGCCAGGGCGACCGGAACCCGGCTGGCGCTTGGTGTCATTGATCTCGACGGCTTCAAGCCGGTCAACGATCTCTATGGACATTCCGTGGGAGACAGGCTGCTGGTCAATGTCAGCAAACGTCTTACCGCCACCTTGAAAGCCAGCAGGGCGTTCCGGCTGGGTGGCGACGAATTTGCCATTGTCGCACCCGTCATACTCGACGATGCACAGCTCGTTGCCAATGCAAATGCTATCTCGGAACAGCTGCGGGCACCCTACCACATGCCCGAAGGCACGGTACATGTGTCCGCCTCGATGGGGATAGCCGTCTTTCCAAATCTTGCCTCCACGCTTGAACAGCTTTTCGACCGGGCGGATTATGCCCTCTACCACGCCAAGAAGACCCGGCGCGGAGATGCTGTCCTGTTTGACGCGGAACACGAAAAACAGATCAATATCGAAGCCCGCATCGAACATCTGCTCAAGCAGCGCGACATGGAAAACGAACTGGCAGTCGTGTTCCAGCCGATCGTCGATATACGCGATGGAAAGACCGCCGGTTTTGAGGCGCTGGCGCGCTGGCATAGCCCGGTCCTCGGCCAGGTTCCACCTGCGCAATTTTTCTCCATTGCCGAGCGGGCCGGCATCGTCAGCTCCCTGACCCGGCCTCTTCTCAGAAACGCTCTCGCTTCTGCATCGCGGTGGGCCCCACCCCTCAGGCTGTCGTTCAATCTCTCCGCCCACGACCTCAATTCCCGCGAAGGCGTGCTGTCATTGATCGGCATCATCGAAAACAGCGGCTTCGACGCGCGGCGTCTGGATCTGGAAATCACCGAGACGGCCTTTGCACATGATTTCGAGCAGGTCAGGCAGTCGGTCGAAATGTTGCGACGGCTCGGCTGCGGCATTTCACTGGACGATTTCGGCACCGGCTATTCCAGCCTGACGCGGCTTCACGCCCTTCCCCTCACCAAGATCAAGATCGACCGCAGCTTCGTTACGGATCTGCATGAAAAACCAGCGAGCTACAAGATCGTGAAATCCCTTCTCACCCTCAGCAGGGATATGGGACTGGAATGCGTTGTGGAAGGCGTCGAGACGCGACAGGAACTCGCAGCCCTCGAAAGCCTCGGCGCCACGCTGGTGCAGGGTTATATTTATGCGCCGCCGCTGCAGGAGCAGGATGTCGATGAGTTTCTCTCGGAAGGGCGCATCAGGCGCGCCGTGCCGTAGACCAATTCCGATCGAAAGAGTGCCTTCATCGCGCAGAAAAGCCGGATATGATCCGGCGGATACCGGTCCTCGCCGGGTGGCGAAGACGGTTTTTAAGAACGCGGCCGGCTGAACGAAGCGCGCGACAGCAGCTCCGTTTCAGGGGGCGGCTGGATCAGGATACGCGGCTGGCTTGAAGCGGCCAGAACCAGATCGTTTCCGAATTATAATAGCAGGCCGATGCGCACTGGGCAGCTTCTGCACCACCGCGCACGAGATCGATATGACCGCCGCCGCTATAGCCCGGAATATTGTTGAATGCCACGACGCCGTTGCGCGCGCCGATGCCGTTGCGGGCCGTTGCGGGCGTAAAGGGTTCGGGTTCGCCGAGATAGCTCGTCCTTTTCAGAAGAGTGGCAAGGCGACGCATATTGACCTCGATGCCTTTCCCGGCATAGGGGCCCTTCTGGATGCGGTGAGAGGAAGGCACGATGTTGATGCCCGATTTCACCAGGGCGATGCTGACGCGGATCGCGCAGGTATTATGATAGTTCGGATTGCCGATATAATCTTCCCAGCCGATTTCCGTGAAAAGATCACGCTGGCTGATATAGTTGGAATGTGACGGCTCGCTGCTCGGATAATTGGCGTACAGAGTGTCAAAGTTAACGCGCATGGCTTGTCCCACTAGTTACTTTTCGGCTCACAGGGAAAGGAGGACGCAAGCGCCTCCCGCACGAGAATGGCTGCCTGTTCATCCAGTTTTTCCGCAGGGATATCGCCGAGATAGGTGTAGATCCGGTCGGTAAGCTCATGGGGCGTCACGGTGCCGGCACCGCACCAGTCCGATCCGCTTGTCAGATCGGCGACGCCGGCGATATAGGCGCTGGATTTCGCGACGGAAACCAGCCGGCGCATTTCCGGATCGGACACTTCCGGCGCAAGCTTTCCCTCGATTGCCTGCTTGAGTTCGGTACCGGAGTATATCCAGGTCCGTTCCGCCGCACCGGCTGATGAAAACCCGGACAGGGCCAAGACAAATGGTACGGAAACAAGAAACGCGAATTGGGAGCGCATGAAAAACCGCCTCGTCCAACGTGGATGAGAAACATCACGACGTGAGCTGCAAAACTGTGATGAAAACGACCCGGTGCCGGCCAATGCCGACACCGGGTCGCGTCGTTATCAGGCGGCCTTGGTCGTCGCCAGATCGTAGGAGGCGATCATCGGAGACTGCGGCGAGTTGTTGTCGTCGAACGGCGTGTACTTCACTTCCAGTTTGGTGAAGTTGAGCTTGATGGTCTCAACCGGGCGGTCGCCGCTGGAATCCACCGAGTAGCTGGCGATAAGCGTATTCGTCAGCAGGTACTCGATATAGGTGTTGCCCGGGTTGCCCGTGGTCACCAGATGGATCGTTGCGAGCTTGCCGGTACGGCCTGCGCAAGCTTCCTGGAAAAGCTTGGTGGAAGAAGAATCGCTAACCTTGGTCAGAATGACTTCCGAAATCGTCGGTTCGGAAGCTTCGCGGTTTGCAGCAGAACCAGCAGAGGTGTTCATGTTGCGGGCCACGTTCCAGTGAATGGCTTCAATGTCCATCCACTTGCGGTGTTCTTCGTGCGTGGCGTCGCCCTGGATACCGTCAATCTGCAGATAAATTGGCATGCTGTAAGCTCCTGTAGCTGAAATGACCTCTTGCTTCGAGGCCGAGTTACCCTTCGTCTAATGCCGCATGCGTCGGGTAGACCCTTCCGACGCGGCAACTTCATCCATCCCAACCCGTTCGGTTGCGACGAATTCATTCGTTTCCCCAGCCGCTTCGGCACGAATGCCGAACCTGTTTCCGTCAAAATCGACAGTGACCTCTCCGACCCGCTCCCCGGCAACGACCTTTTCAAGGAAAAAGCTGGAAAGAGGCGGCAGGAGATCCTTGCCGATCATGATTTCAATGGCGCGTGCGCCGATGTCGCTCGCACCGGCGCGCGCCACCAGCGCATCACGCGCCGCATCGGACAAGGTCAGGTCGGCGCCATATGTTGCCAGGACGCGGTCCCTGATCTTGCCAATCTGCATATCCACGATCCTCGACAGCTCCTCCGTGCCCAGCGGCATGAAGGGCAGGATGATCGTGCGCCCGAGGAAAGCGGGCTTGAACTGTTTCGTCAGCTCCGGCATCAGAAGCGCTTCCAGCGCCTCACCTTCCGGCATGGTCTCGGGATCGGCGGAAAGCGCCGAAAGCAGTTCCGAGCCGGTATTGGCCGTCATGAAGATCGTGGTGTTCTTGAAATCGACATCGCGGCCCTCGCCATCGCGAAGCACACCCTTGTCGAACACCTGATAGAAAATATCCTGGACGCCGGGATGGGCCTTGTCGATTTCATCCAGGAGCAGAACGCCGAACGGCCTGCGGCGCACCGCCTCGGTCAGCACACCACCCTCACCGAAACCGACATAGCCGGGTGGCGAGCCGAGAAGCAGCGAAACCTTGTGCTCCTCCTTGAACTCCGACATGTTGATCGTCGTCAGATGGCTGTTGCCGCCATAAAGCAGATCCGCCAGCGACAGCGCGGTTTCGGTCTTGCCCGTTCCGGACATGCCGACGAGGAAAAACACGGCGGGCGGGCGACGCGGATCGGACAAGCCGGCGCGGGCGGTGCGCATGGCATCGGCAATCCGGGCAATCGCCGCATCCTGTCCCACGACACGCTGACGCATGCGATCATCCAGCGTACGCGCGCTCTCGATCTGGTCCGCCAGGAGTTTGCCAAGCGGAATACCCGTCCATCGGGATACCACGGATGCGATTGCATCCCGGTCGACCACCGTCGGCACAAGTCTTTCGGTGTTTGTCGGCTGCGCCTCTCTTTTTTCGGTATTTGTCGGCTGCGCCTCTCCGGCAGGCCGGAGAAGCGAGACATTCGATGCGCCGGTTTGCTGCGCCGGCTGCTCTTCGCCCAGCGCCGCCAGTTCGGCCATTTCCGCATCGTAACGACCACGCAGATCATCGATCCCGCCTTCAAGCCTCTCAAGCTCGTCGCGTATCGACTGGATGCGACCCTGCATGTCTTCGTCCTGCGGTTCACGCAGAAGCCAGTTCAACTCATCGGACAGAAGACGCCGTTCGCTTTCCATGGCGCGCAACCGTTCCGGCAGCGTCTGCCGCGCCAGCGATACGGCAGCGGCGGCCGTGTCGAGCAGGCTGACGGCCTTGTCGGGCAATTGCCTTGCGGGCATGTAACGCGCGGATAGCTGCACCGCCGCCACGATCGCCTCGTCACGAACGGTGACGTTATGATGGCTGACGAAGGTGTCGGCCACCCCGCGCAACATCCGTATCGCGGTCGCCTCGTCCGGCTCGCGCACATGCACGGGCTGGAAACGACGCGTCAGCGCGGCATCCTTTTCGAAGTATTTCTTGTATTCGCTCCACGTCGTCGCCGCGACGGTCCGCACCTCGCCTCTTGCGAGCGCGGGTTTAAGAATATTGGCCGCATCACCCTGACCGGCTGCGCCACCCGCACCGACAAGTCCATGCGCCTCGTCAATGAACAGGATGACAGGTTCGGCAGAGCGCTTTACCGCATCGATCACGCCATGAAGGCGTCGCTCGAACTCGCCCTTCACGCCGGCACCGGCCTGAAGCAGCGAAATATCGAGGTTCAGCAGGCGAACGTTACGTAGTTTTTCCGGAACGTTTCCAGAGGCGATCTCCAGCGCCAGCGCTTCCGCAACCGCCGTTTTGCCGACGCCCGCCTCGCCCACCAGAATGGGATTGTTCTGTCGGCGGCGCGTCAGAATATCAACGAGTTGGCGCAGCTCTTCATCGCGGCCGATAACCGGATCGACCTTGCCGCTGCGGGCATCCGCGGTCATATCCTGGGTATAAAGGCGCAGAAAATCGTTCTGGCCGGCGACCGGTCCGGAACTCGCGGGCACGGAAGAAACATCCGCGCCTGCGCCCTCTTCAACCGAACTGCGAAGGCGCTCGAGCGCGGCCCGATCCATTGCCTTCAGCGACGGAAATGCAGAGCGGACGAAGGAGCGAAGTGAGGTTTCCTCATCCATCGCCAGCAGCAGGTCGCAAAGCGTTACCCGGTTGCGTCCAGCCTCCAGGGAAGCAAGAACCCATGCCTCCCGACCGGCGGTCAGGACGTTCTGGGAGAGCGACAACGCTTCGCCGTCTCCAATAATAGCCTCCCCCAGACTGCGGCCGATTTCAGCCTGCAATACCGGAAGTGGAATCTTTAATTCCTCGAATGTTTCCGCATACATACCGGCATCTACAACCGCCAGCAGCCAATGCGGGATATCCACGTACCTGTGACCCATGCGCACCGCAATAGAAGCCGCGGCTTCAAGGGTAACGCGCAGGTCAGGCTCAAGCGCTTCAATGAGGCGATTGAGATCGATATGCGACATGCAATGAGCCTCCTGCCCCGGTCCATTCCACAACGTGACGTGGAATAACTATGACGATGAAACCGCGTTGTCCACCCCGAAGTTTATTTTTTATCAGGTGAGATTAGGCAGTAGACGCCACAATTTAGACACATTTTGAATAAGTCTGTCTGAGGAATAGCCTCACGTAAGGGAAGTAACTACAAAAAATCAATTACTATTTTCTGGAGATAGACTGCTCTTGAACGCGCCGCATGTTAAAAGAGATATAGAATTTTTGGGAGATTGCGGAGAAAATATCCGCATCGACGCAAGAACGCGTGAAATATACTATAGAATTAAGGATGAAAGAAACCAGGCACGGACAGAAGAGCGCGCTGCATCCCCACAAGATAACTTGAAGATCTCCAGTAGCTGGGACAGTGTCAGCAATCTTGGATTGCAGATTATATATTCCGAAAGCAAGGATATCGAAATATTGGCATGGCTTGCGGAAGCAAGCCTGAGGCTGCGTGGATTTCACGGCCTACGTGAAATCTATGATCTTTGCAGCGATCTTTTTTACAACCACTGGGACTCATTGCGGTCAATCAGTGACGATAATGACGAAGAAAAATTTGCACCTTTTGCGGGATTGAACGGCATTGGCAGCGAAGGCACGCTTGTTCAGCCGCTTCGCCTCGCGCCCCTGATCCCGGGAGGGAAATTCGCCGAGCACAGTCTCTGGGATTTCCAGCTGGCGCAGCGGCCGAACGAGGGCAAACGTCGCGAGGAACTGTATCGGGCAGCCTCCGAGGCGGGCGTTGCCGCCATGTCCTCGCATCTGTCGGAGGTGAATGCCTGTCTCTCCTCGTTTGACGCAATCATGGCAGTTCTGACAGAGCGCTGCGGCCAGTCCGCTCCGCCGAGTTCCAACATACGCAACACGCTTATCGAGGCGGCTGCCGCCATTCGCACGCTGGGCGGGCGGGACCTGGAGCCGGCACCGGTCGAACAGGCGCCGGCCGCGATTGCGGGCACCGATGAAAGCGGGCAACCCGTCATACGCGCCGCCGTGGTCTCGCCGGAGGGCATATCCTCACGCGACGAGGCATTTGAAACTCTTCTTTCGGTTGCGCGTTACTTTCGCCGTACCGAGCCGCATTCACCGATCTCGCTCTCCATCGAAACGCTGGTTCGCAGGGGACGCATGGATTTCTCGGAACTGCTGGCGGAGCTTCTGCCTGAAGCGCAGGTCCGCAACGCCGTTCTGACGGCCGCCGGAATCAAACCCGGCGGAGAAAACAACGGAAAATAACAAACTCGGGGCGAGACGACGCCCCATAACAGTCATCTATGCCACGGGGCATCAAGGAGGTTGAAATGGCAAGTGTACATGAAAAGCTGGAGCGGGTTCGCAAGCCCCGCGTCCACATCAAATACGAAGTCGAGACAGAAGGCGCGATGGTGGTCAAGGAACTGCCTTTCGTCGTTGGCGTGCTGGGTGATTTTTCCGGCAATCCGACCCAGCCCCTGAAGCCGTTCGGTGAGCGCAAATTCGTTCAGATCGACCGTGACAATTTCGACGAAGTGATGCGCCGCATGACGCCGGGCCTCAATATTTCCGTTGCCAATACGCTGCAGAAAGACGGGACGGACATGCAGGTCAACCTGAAGTTCGAAAGCATGGACGATTTCGAACCCGGCGCGGTCGTGCAGCAGGTCCCGGCGCTCAAGGCGCTTCTGGATGCCCGCAACGAGCTGCGTGACCTGCTTTCCAAGGCCGATCGCTCGGAAGATCTGGAGCGGATGCTCGAGGATATTCTCCAGAACAAGACGGACCTCGCGACGCTCGTTTCCGAACTGAAGGAAAAGAACGGCGCAAGCGAATAATCGCCTGTGCGGAGGAAAACCTCCCCGAACGGCCCCCGCAAAGGGGGCTTCACCTGTTCAAGCGGCATTTTAAAGCCGCATGTGGAAGGACTGAAACATGAGCGCTGAAAGCCTGCTGAAAAACGAAGCACAGGCAACGACCGCCGAAGACCAGGGACTCCTGTCCAAGGTGGTCGCCGCAACCCGCCAGACCGAACCGGACCGCGCGCAAAATCTGCTGCGCACGCTGACCGATCAGGCCCTGAAGGGAACGGTCAAATACGACCGCAACCTCACCGTCACCCTCAACCACGCGATCGCCGAACTGGACCGGACGATTTCCGAGCAGCTCGCCGCTATCATGCAGGCGCCGGAATTCGCCAAGCTGGAAGGCACCTGGCGCGGGCTGAACTATCTCGTCAAGAATTCCGAGACGAGCGTCAACCTCAAGATCCGCGTCATGAACGCCGGCAAGCGGGAACTCGCAAGGGATCTGGAAAAGGCCGTCGAGTTCGACCAGTCCCGGCTTTTCAAGGCGATCTACGAAGACGAATTCGGCACCCCCGGCGGCGAACCGCTCGGCGCCATCATCGGCGATTACGAATTCGACAATTCGTTCGATGATGTGCAGCTGCTTCAGGGTGTCTCGTCGATCGCAGCGGCAGCCTTCGCACCGTTCATTTCCGCGGCCAGCCCGCGCATGTTCGGTTTCGAGGACTATCGCGATCTCGCCCGTCCGCGCGATCTGGAAAAGATCTTCGACACGGTCGAATATGCCAAGTGGCGCAGCTTCCGCGAAAGCGACGATTCCCGTTTCGTGACGCTCGCTTTGCCGCGAGTGCTGGCGCGTATGCCCTATGGCCCGAAAACCAACCCGATCGACGATTTCGCCTATGACGAAACCAAGGGTGCGGTGAATGGCGATCTGCAGCATGACGAATATTGCTGGATGAACGCTGCCTACGTCATGGGAACGAAGCTGACCGACGCTTTTGCGAAAAGCGGCTGGTGCACGGCGATCCGTGGTGCGGAAAATGGCGGCCGGGTGGAAAATCTGCCCATGCACGTCTTCTCCAGCGATGACGGCGATCTCGACCTGAAATGCCCGACGGAAGTGGGCATCACCGACCGCCGCGACGCCGAACTCGGCAAGCTCGGCTTCCTGCCGCTCTGCCACTACAAGAACACGGATTACGCGGTGTTCTTCGGCGCCCAGACGGCGCACAAGCCGAAGCTTTACGACAAGCCGGAGGCGACTGCCAACGCCGCCGTTTCGGCCCGCCTGCCCTATATCATGGCCACGTCGCGCTTCGCGCATTATCTCAAGGTGATGGGCCGCGACAAGATCGGCTCCTTCATGGAAGCGTCGGACTGCGAAGTCTGGCTCAATCGCTGGATCGCCAACTACGTCAACGCCAATGACGAAGCGGGTGAGGAAAGCCGCGCGAAATATCCGCTGCGCGACGCCAAGGTGACCGTGCAGGAAGTGCCGGGCAAACCCGGCGCCTACAATGCGGTCGCATGGATGCGGCCCTGGTTGCAGATGGAAGAACTGACGACCTCGCTGCGCATGGTCGCCCGTATTCCGTCCAAGAACTGAGCCCGGACCGGGGTGGTCCGCCACCCCGGCCCCGTTCATCATCCGGAGTCCGCTCATGGCGCATCAGTCCTTTCCGGACGCCCGTATTTTCGCCGACCAGCTCATCGCTCTCATCGACGATGCGCTGACCGGCCAGGTGAACGCCATTCTCCACCACCCTGATTTTCAGGCGATGGAAGCGAGATGGCGCGGGCTTGCCATGGTCGTTCGTGAGGCGGGCCGGAGCACCGATGTCAAGGTGAAGCTGCTGAACGCCAGCTGGCGTGACCTTGCCCGCAACACGGAACGCGCCACCGACTTCGACCAGAGCCATCTTTTCGAGGTCGTCTATAACCGCGAATTCGGTATGCCGGGCGGCGAACCGGTCGGCCTCTTGATCGGTGACTACGCCTTTTCCCCTGACGATCTACAGGGTGCCGATTCCATCACCACGCTGTCGCAAATCGGCATGGTGGCTGCGGCGGCCTTCTGCCCCTTCGTGGCGGCGGCAGCGCCTTCCGCCGTCGGTCTGCAGGACTTCGCCGAACTCAGCCGGGTTCACGACTTTTCCTCGCTGAAGCAGGATAAATCGCGGTTGCGGTGGAATGCGCTGCGCGCACGCGACGATTCCCGCTTCGTTGGCCTTGTCGCACCGCGCGTTTTGCTGCGCTCTCCCTACAAGCCCTATGCGCGCGGCCGCGATGACGGATTTCCGTTCCGCGAGCATGTGGCGGAAAGCGGCGAAACCCTGCTGTGGGGCAATGCCGCCTTTGCCTTCGCAACGGTGGTGGTGCGCAACTTCGTCGATTCCGGCTGGTTTGCGGATCTGCGCGGTGTGACGCAGGATGCCGTGGATGGCGGCATGCTCTCTTCCCGGCAATTGCCGCCGCTCGATCTCGGTATCGAAAGCAACGGCCTTTCCGCCCAGCCGCCCGTCGAGGTGCAGCTGACGACCGGGCAGGAACAGCAATTTTCCGATCTCGGCATCGTGCCCGTCTCCACCACCTATCTCTCCGGCATGGCGATCTTCAACGCCAACCAGTCCCTGCATGCGCCCGGCCATTATTCCAGCGAAGCGGCGAGACAGAACGCGCGTCTTGCCGCCATGCTGCAATATGTGCTGTGCGCCTCCCGGTTTTCGCATTACCTCAAGGTCATCATGCGCGACGATATCGGCCAGCTGAGCGACGCCTCGACGATCGAGCGCAAGCTGGAAGGCTGGCTTTCCTCCTACACGCTCGGCAATGACGATGCGGAAGCGGCGCTGCGCACGCGCTACCCGCTGCGCTCCGCCGGGATCAACGTCTTCGAAGTTCCCGGCAAGCCCGGCACATTCTCCTGTACCGTGCGCCTCCAGCCGCATTTCCAGCTCGATGACGTCTCCACGAGCTTTCACCTCATTGCCGAAACCATGGTGCAGCCCGCCGCCGCATCCCGGCCTTCGGCCGAGCCACAAAGGATACCCGCATGACGCTGCGCGACGACATTTCCCGCCTTCTCGATGACGACCGGCTGCAGGACGCGATCGGGCTTGCGCGCGAACACGTCAAGACGAAGCCCACCGACAAGGACGGCCGGCATTTCTATATCGACCTGCTGGTCCTTGCCGGCGACTATGAGAAGGCCGATGCGCAATGCAATCTGGCCGCAACATTCTCGCCGCAGGACAGTGTCGGCTTTTCCCTCTTTCGTCATCAACTGCGCGCCATGGCCGCGCGCAATGCGTGGTTCGAGAACGGCGCGGTGCCGGATTTTCCCGGCGGTCCATCCGAACTCGACCAGCTGGCCATCCGGGCGAATATCGCCGCACGCAGCGGTGACGCGGATGCCGCCAGAGCCGCGCTTGCTGAACTCGATGAAAAACGCGGCAATGTGCCGATCGGCCATAATGGCAAAAGCGCTAGCGATATTCGCGATCTGGACGACCGGATTCCGCATGCGCTGGAAGTGCTGACCAATGGTGGCCGCTACCTGTGGATCGATTACGGCCGCATCGAGAGCCTCACCATCGACCCCATGAGCCGCCCGCGCGACCTTGCTTTCCGCGGGGCTGAGCTGACCCTGCGCGACGGCGCGGTCGCATCCGTGCTGCTTCCGGCCATCTATCACGGCGCGAAGGACGATATCGGCCTTCTGCTTGGCCGGGAAACACGCTGGAGCGATGAGGGCCAGCCGCTGGCGACCGGGCAAGGGCAGCGCTGCCTGCTGATCGGCGACGATGTGGTGCCGTTCCACGAAATCGGCTCCCTTTCCGCCGCCACCGACGATGAAAGGCAGATCGCCCGTGGTTGATCCGCTGGAGCAATATCGCGCGCGGCAGAGAACGCTGTCGCGCTCCGTTCTGGACCGGCTGCTCGATGATGCGCCGGATGCGGAAACGGACGCGCTCGTCAGCCTGAAGGATCAGGCGCGCGAGATGCGCGAGGTGATCCGCCGCGATCTGGAGGCATTGCTCAATACCCGTCGCAACCCCGCCGGCCCGCCGGCAGCACTGAAGGAACTGTCCGACGCGCTGGTGAACTATGGCGTGGACGGCATTCTCTCGGCCAATCTGGTGACGGACGCCTCCAAGGCACGGCTCGCACGCAGCATCGAACGGCGGATTTCCCTGTTCGAAACCCGTCTGGCCGATGTGCATGTGACGATCCTGAAAAACCGCACGGATGGCGACCGGGCGCTTCGCATGCGCATACAGGCGAGCTTCCGCCTTCAGGAAGGCATGCCGCCGATCAGTTTTGAATCCCGGATCGATCCGTCCACCCAGCGTTTTCTGGTGGAGGCGACGAATGGCTGACGGCTTCCTCGAAAAATACAATGACGAACTCTTCGCGCTGCGAAAACGCGCATCGCGTTTCGCGGCGGCGTTTCCCAAGATTGCCGGCAGGCTGCGCATGACGGGGGATGTCGCCGACGATCCGCATGTCGAGCGGCTGATCCAGAGCTTCGCCTATTCCGCCGCCCGTGTGCGCCAGAAGCTGGACGACGAGTTCCCCGAACTGTCGGACAGCCTGCTGGAAACGCTCTATCCGCATTATCTTGCACCGATCCCTTCGATGAGCGTCGTTCAGTTTGCACCGAGCCCCGCGCTGGCAACCGTGCAGCCGCTTCCGCGTCACAGCGAAATTCTCGCCGAACCGGTGGGCGGCGAGAGCTGCCGTTTCCGCACGACGCAGGAGGTGGAGATCGTTCCGCTGCAGATCGCCGCGGCGACGCTTTCCGGCCAGCCGATCGATGCGCCTTTTTCAGCGTCCTTCGCCGGTGCGGCAAGCTGCCTGCGACTTTCCCTGCGTAGCACCGCGCCACGCGGCAGTACCTTCCCGGAAATGGGGCTGACGAAACTGCAGATATTCCTGTCTGCCGCCTGGCAGCAGGCGACGGCGCTTTACGAGCTCTTGACCAACCACTGCGTGGGCATGGCGCTAGCCCGTCACTCCGAGGACAAGGAGGCAGTTTTCCTGCCCGCCGCCAATCTGAAGCCATCCGGTTATACGCGCGATCAGGCCATGCTGCCCTATCCCGCCAACAGTTTTGACGGATACCGGCTTCTCACCGAATTCTTCGCGCTGCCGCAGAAATTCCTCTTTCTCGATATTGACGGTCTGCACAGGTGGAGCGGCGGCAATTGTGAGCTTTATATCTATCTGGATGCGGCGGATACGCGGCTGGAGCGCATGGTCTCCGTCAAGGATTTCGTGCTGAACGCCTCACCGGTCATCAACCTGTTCAAGCAGAACTGCGAACCGCTGAGCCTGGATGGAACACGCACGGAATATCGTCTTCTGCCTGACGCGAGGCGGCAGCGGACCCGTGAAATCTACGCCGTCGAAAATGTCGAGCTGACCAGCCGCTCCGGGCAGACGGAAAAGACTTCTCCGTTTTTCGGGCGCACCCAGCGCAACAACGGCTCGAATGTGTTCTGGCAGATCCAGCGCCGCTTTGACGACGACGGCTCTTCCGATACCGATATCGCCTTCGTGGATCAAAAGCGCGGGCCGCTCGGGCCGCTCGACATGGTGGCGAGTGTCGATACGCTCTGCATCAACCGCGAATTGCCGAGCCAGCTTCCCTTTGGCGGTGGACACCCCTTCCTCCAGCTTTCAGCCGGCAACGAAGCCGTGAAGTCCATCCATGCCCTGATGCCGCCGACGGCGGCCATTCGCGTCAACGAACGCTCGGCGCGCGAATGGCGGCTCATCTCGCATCTGCTGCTCAATCATCTCTCGCTTTCAGACAATGGCGGCGCTCCGCTCAAAGATATTCTGTCGCTCTATTCCTTCAGAGACAGCCCGGAAACCCGGCAGCTGGTTGAATCGATCAGCAATGTCGAGGCCCAGAATTCCCACGCCCGCATCGGCTCGGCGATGGTGCCGGGAACCGACATCATCGTGGAATTCGATCCGGCACTCATCGCACGCCCCGCCGCCTTCATTTTCGCCAGTGTGCTCAACCACTTCTTCGGCCTCTATACCTCGATCAACAGCTTCACCCGGCTGACGGCGACGATGCGCGGCCATTCCAAACCGATTGCCCGCTGGCCAGCCCGCGCGGCGGACCGGCCTTTGCTCTAGGAGACCGGGATGGAACAGCAGATACCGACACTGAAAGATCAGCAGGCCGCTCTTCTCAGCGCCGATCCCGGCCGTTTTGATCCGGCCACCGCCTTTCGCGTTGCCCAGCACGTTTCGGATGACGGGCTGACGATTGCGGCGCATGGTGGCGTGCAGCCCACGGCGCTGGCGATCAGCGGGTTCGGCCGCAAACACGGTGTTTCCCAGCTGAAATCGGCCTTCGCCCCGATTGTCGGACCACTCGGTTCGCTGCCGCCAGCCTATGGCGAATTGCTGCAACGGGAAGAGCGCAGCCGCTCCGGCGCACTGGCGAGCTTCTTCAATCTGTTCGCAGCCAGATTCAGCGAGCTGTTTGTAACCGCTTCGGAAAAATATCGCCTCGCCAGGGGACTACGCTGGTCCGATCAGGGAAAAAACAACGGTTTCCGCAAGACGCTGCTTGCGCTTACCGGCTTCCGCACGGCCGGCCTGACCGAGAAAGCCGGGGTGAGCGAAGATACGCTTCTGCGTTTCAGCGGGCTTTTCGCCAGCCGCAACCGCAATGTCTCGGCGCTCACCTCGGCCCTTTGCGAATTTACCGGGCTTCCGGTCGTCGTCGAACAGTTCCGCCGGCGATGGGTACCCTTGCCGCTTCACGAACAGAGCCAGCTCGGGCAGGCATCAGGGCTGCGGCTGGGGCAGAATACCACGGCGGGTAGCGCCGTGGAGGATATGAGCGGCGGCTTCCGCGTCGTCATCGGCCCGGTCGCCTATGCGGATTATCTGGCACTGACGCCCGGATCCAAACGGCTCGCCGAGATATTCTCGCTGACACGGCTCTTCGTCGGAAGCGCGCTCGATTTCGATGTGCAGGTGATCCTGAAAAAGGAGGATATTCCCTTCTGCCAGCTGGGCCAGCCCAATGCTCCCGCCCGTCTTGGCTGGAACAGCTGGGCCCGCGTGGCACCGGCACAAAAAGACAGCACCGACGCCATCGTGACCGAGCGGGAAGGCTCGGCAATCTCCGGGTGAGGCATGACATGAAACTGGCGCTCAGGCACACACAGAATATCGGGGCCGCAAAACCCGGCCAATGGAGCTTCGAGCGCGGCCGCCGCGTCATCGGCCGGTCGCGGGATTGCGACTGGCAGATCGACGACGATGAACGGCGCGTTTCCAAGCTGCATTGCACGCTCAGCCGCGATGGTGAAGGTTTTACGATCGTGGACCAGAGTGCGAACGGCACGCTGGTCGATGGCCGGCTGCTGCTCGAAGGGGAGAGCGCACGGCTGCAGGATGGCTCGCAGATCAACATCGGCGGCCAGATTTTCCAAGTGGTCATCAGCGGCGATGCCGAACTGGATTTTTCCGATCCCGATGCCTCCCTGCGGATGAGCGACGAACCCCTGACCATCTCCGCAATCCTTGCCGATATCGCCCCGAACGGGCGCTCCGCCGGCGGGGTGCTGGGCGGCACGCTGCCGCAGGATGACTGGATGGAAACGGGCGGCAATGCCGCCGGCCCGAAACCCAAATCCATTTCACGCAATGTCGAGATCGGCTGGAGCGCCCCGCCCAAGGCCGGCGGCATGGGTGCGGTACTGCCGGAAGACTGGGATGAAGAGCCGGCCGCAAGCAGCAGGCACGAGCACACGGACGCGCTGAACACGCCGGTCATGATCGCACGCCCGGCATCACCGTCGCAGGGCGAGGATTTCGACAGCGTCTTTCCGGATGAAAACGAAGACCCGGCCGCAGAAGCAACATGGCCAGCAGAAACCTCCGGCGCAGAGGCAGGGATCGGCGATCTTCTGACCGCGCTCGAAAGGGAAAATGCCGAGTGCATGGCCGTTCTCGACATCGAAAGCGATCACGCCGCTGCCGCGCCACATGCGTCACTAAGCGAACGCCTGGAAACCCTTATTCATCAGCAGCGTCGGCTTACCGCCTCTCTTGAAACGCTCATGCACACATGCACGCAGAAACTCGAGCCGCGGCTTCTCGAAGCCTCGGTCGATGCCGGAAACGATATTCGCGCGAAAATCGAGCGCAGGGACTGGCAGTCGCTGATCACCAGGACCGATTACTGGTCCGCCTACAAAAAGCAGTTTGAAGAAAACGGCCGTCAATTGCCGGTCAGGCAGTTTCTGCAACGGGCAGCGCGCGGTGACGCCGCGCCCAGTGCAGAGCCTGACGCGATGACGAACGATGCCAAGGGGGTAAACAACCACGATGAGACATGAAAACCGTGTTGCCTGGAGCGAAGGCATGTTTCTTCGCGTCCAGCATTTCCAGCAATCCGACCGCTGGACGGAGCGCCTCGTGCGCAACACGACGCGCAATCTTTCTCCCTATCCCTGGGGCATTGCCGAGATCGGCATGGACCGCAGCGCGCTGTCGATCGGGCAATTTGCCCTGTCGAACCTGCGCGGCGTTCTTCCCGATGGCACCCCTTTCGAGGCGCCGGAGGATTCCGACCTGCCGCCGCCGCTCGATCTCGATGACAGCGTCAAGGACGCCATCATCTATCTCGCCTTGCCCGCCCGCCAGCCCGGCAAGGCGGACATGTCCGCATCGGGCCGCAACGACACCAACAATGTGCGCTTCACCGCCTCCAGCTATGAGGTCTCCGACACCAATATCGAGACGGATTTTGTCGCCCCCATCGATGTCGGCCGTCTCAGCCTGAAATTCCTCAAGACCGGCGACGACCTTTCCGGCTACGATCTTATCGGGCTGGCGCGGGTGATCGAGGTTCGCTCCGACCGTGCGGTCATCCTCGATCCGGATTTCATTCCGCCCAGTCTCACCTGCGCCGCGGCACCGCGTCTCAACGAGTTGCTGACGGAGCTTCTGGGGATCGTGCGCCACCGCGCCCAGGCGATCGCCGAGCGCATCGGCGATCCGACGATCCGCGGAACAGCGGAAGTGGGCGATTACTTCCTGCTGCAGATCCTCAACCGGGCCGATCCGCTGCTTTCGCATCGCGGCGCCAACGCCACGCGTTTTCACCCCATCCGTTTTTACGAGGACTGCATCCAGCTTGCCGGCGAACTCGCCACCTTCACGACGGACAAAAAACGGGCGACGAATTTCCCGCCCTATCGTCATGATGATCTGAAGGCCACCTTCGGCGCGGTTTTTGATGATCTGCGCACGTCGCTTTCGGCGGTTCTGGAACAGGCGGCCGTTGCCATCGAACTGGTGGAGCGCCGCCATGGCGTGCGTGTCGGCACCATCCACGACCGTACCCTGCTGCGCGATGCCGGTTTCGTTCTTGCGGTACGTGCTGATATGGCCGCCGAGGACATTCGCCGCCGGTTGCCGGCACAGATCAAGGTCGGGCCGGTCGAGCGAATTTCGGAACTGGTCAATGTCGCGCTGCCGGGCATTCCCGTGCGCTCGCTACCCGTTCTGCCGCGGCAATTGCCCTATCGTTCCGGCACCGTCTATTTCGAAATCGACACGACATCACCGCTTTGGAAACAGCTCGAGACATCGGGCGCCATCGCCCTGCATCTGGCGGGCGAATTTCCCGGGCTTGAGATGGAAATGTGGGCGTTACGCGAATGAGCAACGAAAAGCCCTCCTCCTGGCAGGATTTGCCGACGGTGGTCGAAATCACCGAGGAAAGCCGCCGCCGCAACCAGAACGCCCGCAACATGGCGACGATCCTCGAAGACATCATCGAGACCGACGAGCCGGCCGCCCGGCCGAAAGGCAACACGACCGCCATGCCGGTCGACCAGCTGCTTTCCGGCTTCCGCTTCGGTGGCGAGGATGTGCCGACGCTGGTACAATCGGCAGCGCCGCTGCTCAATCTCGCGCATCTGTTGCGCTTCAGCGACGCCCAGCCGGACCCGGATCATCTGCGCCGTGCCTGCCTGGAAGCGATCACCCGCTATGAGCGCGATCTTGCCTCCGCCCGCATCAGCGCCGAGCGGGCACGGGCCGCGCATTATGTCGTCTGCGCAACGGTGGATGATGTCATTCTCAGCAAGCCCTGGGGCGTGCGGGCAGGCTGGGCGCGCTCCGGCCTTGTGTCCACCTTCCACAATGATGTCACCGGCGGCGACCGGGTTTTCGACATTCTCGACCATTTCCACCAGTCGCCCGGCGCCAACAAGGATCTGCTGCTGCTGATCTATCTGTGCCTGTCACTGGCCTTTGAAGGACGCACCCGCGTTTCACCGAAGGGCGCGCTGGAGCTTTCGCGCATCCGCGACAGTCTCTACAAGACGCTGATCGGCCAGTACGGCGCTTTCGAGCGGGAACTTTCACCGCACTGGAAAGGTGTCGAGGCCCGGCATACGCCATTGCGGACGATGGCCGCGCTCTGGACGTTGCTGTCCCTGATGGCGCTCGCCTTCGCGCTTGGCTATCTTTTCTTCACACTGTCACTCAACAGCGCATCCGATGTCACTTTCGAGAGGCTGGCCCATCTGCCTCCAAACGAGACGCCGAGCGTGCTGATTGCAAGCCCTCCGCCGCAACCACCGGTCAAAGTCGATATTCCCAGGGTCGTGGAACCACCCAAGATCGTGGAACCGAAGCAACCTTCCCGGCTTGAAAAGCTGATGGCCTTCCTTCAGCCGGAGGTCGAAAAGAAGCTGGTCACGCTGGCGGATGTCAACGGACGACTGCGCATACGCATCAATAATTCAGGCCTTTTCGCCACCGGCAGCGCCGAGGTCAGCCCGCAGTTCCGCGATCTGATCCAGCGTATCGGCGGCGCGCTCGCGGCGGAAAAATTCCGCGCGGTCGTCATCGGCTATACCGATAACGTGCCGATCAAGACCGTGGAATTCCCATCCAACTGGCATCTTTCCGAAGCGCGCGCCAAGGCGGTCGGAGACATTCTTTCGCAATTCGCCGGCCCGGAAGCAATCCTGACGGAAGGCCGCGCCGACAGCGACCCGATCGCCGACAACAAGACGGATGAAGGCCGCGAGATAAACCGCCGAACGGAAATCATGGTCCTGACCAACCCCGATGAAAAACTGAGCGACGCCGGCATTCTCTCGCCGACCATAGAGAACAGTTCAGGACAGCAGCCGGGAGAGGCGCAGCCATGAATCCATTGAGTTATTTTTATACGATCCGCTCTTATGTCGAGAGCTATGCGGCCCTCGTCGGACGCCGCTTCCTGTCGCTCCTGTGGGTGATCGCGCTTTGCGTCGTTATCTGGTTTTACGGCTACCTGATTGCGCTCGGCGATTTCAAGCCGCTTGGAACGACGCAGGCCCGGCTCATCGCCATCGGCATTATTCTAGCCATCTGGCTGATCTACATCGTCGTCACGATTTACCGCGGCCGCAAGCAGGACAAGGAACTCGTCGACAGCATCGAGCGCGAGGCTCTCGCCAACCGTCAGGCCGAGATCGGCGAAATCCAGACACGCCTGAAG
The DNA here is from genome assembly GCF_017313365.1 of Agrobacterium sp. OT33. Lineage (NCBI taxonomy): Bacteria > Pseudomonadati > Pseudomonadota > Alphaproteobacteria > Hyphomicrobiales > Rhizobiaceae > Agrobacterium > Agrobacterium sp. OT33. The sequence continues at coordinate 194,372 of NZ_JAFLMZ010000008.1, forward strand.
GAAGCACTGGCGCTGTTGCGGCGCGTCACGAAAAAGCGGTTCGGTTATATATACGATCTGCCCTGGTACGTGATCTTCGGCGCACCGGGCTCCGGCAAGACGACGGCGCTGACCAATTCCGGCCTGCAGTTTCCGCTTGGCGATGCGCTCGGCGAAAACGCGGTGAAAGGCATCGGCGGAACGCGCAACTGCAACTGGTGGTTCGCCGACGAGGCGATACTGATCGACACGGCAGGGCGTTACACCACGCAGGATGATCTCGATGGCTCATCGAAAGCCGGCTGGGAAGGTTTCCTCGGCCTTCTGAGACGATATCGCCGTTCGCAGCCGATCAACGGCGCATTGGTGACATTGTCCATCCCCGATCTTCTCACCCGCGATCCCGAGGAGCAGCGACAGGAGTTGCGCTCCATCCGTCAACGCCTTTCGGAACTGGATGAATATCTGCACGCCCGCGTGCCGGTCTATATCGTGCTGACCAAGGCCGACCTCCTGCATGGCTTCGTGGAATTCTTCGACGGTTTCAACAAGACCGATCGCCAGCAGGTCTGGGGCACGACCTTCAAGCTGGATGAGAGCTATTCCGCCAAGGACCTGCCGCAACGGCTGACGGAAGAGTTCGAACTGCTGCAGCAGCGGGTCGACGCGATGCTGATCGAGCGCCTGCAGCAGGAACAGAATGCGGAGATACGCGGACGTATCTTCCGTTTCCCGGCGGAACTGGCGCGGCTGAAAGACCGGCTTCACGAAGCTCTGAGCGAGCTTTGCGCAAGTTCCCCCCTGATCGAGGCGCCGCTTCTGCGCGGCGTCTACCTCGCTTCGGGAACGCAGCCGGAAACGGAACGGCCTGTCAGTGCACCACGGGCTCGCCGCAGCTATTTCCTTGCGCGGCTCTTCAAGGATGTCATCTTCCCCGAGGCCGCGCTGGTGATGCGCGACAAGCGCCTTTCGGGGCGGCAGCTGCTTGTCCGGCGCATTGCCTATACGGCCTGCGCGGTCGCGGTTGCCGTCGTTTTCACGGGCTGGATTTTCACCTATTTCGCCAATACGCAGGCGCTGGCGGAAGCCGACCGCAAGCTCGGCGCCTATGAGCAGCTGGTGCAGGGCATTCCCGTGCGCGATGTCGCCGATGCCGATTTCCTGCGCATCCTTCCAGCACTCGATAATCTGCGTGACGTCAACTCCGGCTTTGCCCGGGAGCGCGTGTGGAATGTCAGTTTCGGCCTCGATCAGGAAGACAAGATCGCCGGGCGGCAGCGCGATGCCTATCAGCGCGCGCTGAACGCCCTTCTGCTGCCGCGCATGATCGTGCAGCTACAGAAACAGCTGAAGGACGAAAAGGATGTCACCCGCACGTTCAATTCGCTGAAACTCTATGGAATGCTCGGCGGCATGGGCGCATTGGACCGGGATTTCCTGACAATGCAGACGCATCAGATGTTCGCGTCCCTTTATCCCGGCGACGGAAGGGCGGCGGCCCGGGAGGCGCTGGACCAGCACGCAAGGGCCCTGGCGGATGGCGTACTCGCCCCGATCGAGCTTGATGCCCGCCTCATCGACACCGCCCGCGAAACCATCCGCGACCAGGCGATCGGCACCCGTGCCTATGATATTCTCGCCGGCCTTCCGCAGGCGCAGGAGCTGATGGAATGGACGCCCGCCACGGCCTTCGGCCCGCTTGGAGAACGCGCTTTCGAACGCCGCAGCAAGGCCCCGATGGCGGAGGGCATAGAAGGCCTCTTCACGGCGCAAGGATATCGCAGCGTCGTCATTCCGCAGATCGCCCATGCGGCGCGTATCGCGCTTTCGGAAGGATGGGTGCGTGGTTCCGACGACGCGATCCGCGGCGCGACGGTCGAACAGGTGGCACAGGCCGCGCTGCAAATCTATTTCGACCGTTTCGAGAAGAAATGGGCCGATACGCTGGCCGATCTGAGGGTCAAGCCCTCCCAGACGCTGGGCGACGCGGTGGAAACAACCCGCGCCCTCGCCAATGAGCGCAACATTCTGGTGGAGGCGGCAAAATCCATCGCCGAAGCGACCGATCTGCGCCCCAGTGTGGGCGCAAATCCGGCCAGCCTCGCTTCCGCCGCCGAAGGCGATGCGACGGCGGCCGTTCTTGCCGCCACCGTGAATGCGGCGGACCCCTATGCGCGATTGCGGGATATGCTGGCGGCCAAGGGAGCCACCCCGGCGGCAGGCGCGGAAACCAATGGCGGTAAGGCAGCGGGCTCTCCAGCGGAGCAGCTGCTTTCCAATTTCAAGATGCTGAACGAGCAGCTCGCCCGCTCTGCAACCACGTCCGACGAGGTCGCCAAGGTGTTCGATGTGGACAGCCAGCTGACCAAGGCCAATCAGGATCTGCTGCAGCAGGCACGCCAACTGCCGGCGCCGCTCGACGTCTGGGTGGCGGGGGTGGCGGCCGATGTCGGCTCGCTTGCGGTCAAATCCGCACGCAGCCGTATTGCAGACCTCTGGGCGGCCGATTCAGCCTCCCTGTGCTCTTCGATCGTGACCGGGCGTTATCCTTTCGACCGGTCCTCCTCCCGCGATGTCGCCATTGCGGATTTTACGCGTCTGTTCGGCCCGACCGGAGTTTTCCAGAGCTTCTTCAAACAGCGCATGGAACCTTTCGTTGACAAGACGACCACCCCCTGGAGCTGGAAAGGCACCTTCGGCGCGGCCGGCATTCCAAGCAGCGCCATCGCCCAGTTCGAAAATGCCGACAAGATTTCGCGTGCCTTCTTCCCGAATGGCAGCGAGACGCCGGCGGTTTCGATCAATATCAAACCCGTTTCGCTCACCAATGCCTCCAGCGCCGTGATGCTGGAAATCGAGGGTGAGCGGGTGGTCTATTATCACGGCCCGATCCAGGCGAAGTCGATCACCTGGCCCTCCCGTGAGAATACGGCGAGCCTGTCGCGCATCGCCTTCCAGCCGGGCGGCTGGCAGCAGGCGAAGACCGAAAACGGCGACTGGTCACCATTCCGCCTGTTCGACGGCGCAAATATCGAAAGCCAGTCCGGTGATCTTTTGCGGGTACGGTTTGATAATGGCGGCCAGACGGCCGAATTCGATATTCAGTTCGGGTCGGTTCTCAATCCATTCAGACTGGAGGCGATGTCGAGCTTTGCCTGCCCCCAGCAGTTTTGACGGCAGGCGGCATATGGATTTTTAACGGAGGGGATTGAAAATGGTAGCGATGACGACAACCTCAGCGGTCGTTTCCGTCTGATGGTCAATCAGGCATCGAGACCCGCGGAAACCGCAGCGGAAAGCGACCGCATCGGTTTCTTCGGCAAGGTACCCAGCCACGGCGATTTCATCTCCGACGGCCTTGAACGGGAATTGATCAGCATCTTTGACGACTGGATGCGATCCGGCCTGCATGTCTGCGCGGATATGTTCTCCGGCCGCTGGCCAGCCATATTCTCATCGTCCCCACCCATACGCTTCATCATTGAAAGGGGCATCTGGGGAAACTGCGCCTATGTGGGCGTGCTGCTGCCCAGCACGGACCGGGTGGGGCGGAAATATCCGCTCGCCATCATCGCCCAGCTCAACAGCTTCCGGAAACATCCAAGAACACTCTATCTGGACGACACCTGGTTCATGGCGGCCGAGGCCCTGGCCGAGACCTCCATGACCGGCGATTTCGAGATTGCGCGCTTCAACGCCGCGGTCAGGAAACTGCGGCTGCCCAAACCCCGGGACGACGACGACGAACCGGAAATGGCGCGCGGCCGGCCACCGACCAGCCTCTGGTGGCATATCGATCCCCTCAGCCGCCGCCCGCGAGGGCTCAAATTCGACGGCAAGCCGAAGGCTTCCGATTTCATGCGCCTGTTCAGCGAAATGGCGGGCAAGAGCGATGAGGGCGGGGCGGGTGCCGCCCGCGCCCATGCGCCGACGCAAGACAGCGCGCCTGCGCAGGCACCTCCGCCAACGCGGCCTGCGCGCTCTGCCGAGCCGCCGTCGCCGGTCATCTATAGCTACGCGACGCACGCGGGAACGCGGCTGTCCCTGAATGCGGATTCGCTGTTCGTTTCAAGAGACCCTGCCCTCTTCGCCATAGCCGACGGACAGGGAGATACACACGGCGCCGTTGAAGCTGCCCGACTGGTCACCAACATTCTGTCCGAGACCCCGGATGCCGACAATCCGGAGATGATGACGCAGAACATTCGGGGAAAGCTCGGCACCGTCAACAGCCTTCTTTTGTCACGGCAGGCCGCAGCCGCAGAAAACAGGCCGGCCGCCAGTGTGGTCATCGCCCACATCAGCGGCGACAGGCTGAGCATCGTCTGGTCCGGCGACGCACGCGCCTACCTTCTGAAAAACGGAACGATGCATCAGCTTTCCCGCGACCACGTCATTGTCGGCATGAAAAAGCAGCTGTCCCAATGCGTCGGTCTCTCCCAGCAGTTCCGGCCGGATATTCTCCATGAGGACTGGGGTCCGCGGGACAGGCTGCTTCTGTGCAGCGCCCCGCTGGTGCAGATCCTGAAAGAGCGGACAATTGCCGAGGTCGTCAGCGGCACGCTTCTCAAGGAATGCGCCGGCGCCCTGATACAGGAAGCGCTGATCGAAAACGCACGCGAGAATATCAGCGCCATCGTGATTGGAAACGGGCGTGAGCAAGGATGAACGACAAGACCGAAATTCCGCTGTTACGCAGGTAAGCGCGAAGTTTTCCGAACTGTGGCGGAGTATTCGCCATGACGGCACGCGGGAAAGGCCCGCCGAAGAACAGAACGACCTGATCGATCAGCTGCGAAATGCGCTGGATCGAAAGGTTTCGCATTTTTCCGCGATAAGACCCACATGGATTGCCGACAGCTTTGCCGTCGAGGGAATTGCCCATGAGAGCGACACGACGCTGCTTTTGAAACTGCGGCACCGTGACCTCGGGTCCCTGCACGCCCTGAAAACCGTGCCGCCGGCATCGGCGGACGATGCGGCGCTGCTGCAAAGACTGCGGGAGGAGGCACAGATCGGGCTTGCCCTGCGCCACCCGTGCCTGGTGGAAACATCCGCCCTGTTGCGATTGCCCGATGGGCGACCGGGGCTTTTGCAGCCATGGCTCCCGTTATCGCTGGCGTCGCAGACCATCGCCCGGCCAATCACCCTACAGGATGCGGTTGTTGTGCTTCGCCGGGTGCTGGAAGGCCTGAACGCCATGCATATGCAGGGATATGTTCATTGCGATGTGACGCCTGCCAATATTCTGCTGCAGGAGGATGGCGTCGCGAGCAGCAGGCTCGGCGATTTCGGCATTGCGCTGGAAATTGGCCAGAAGCACAGGCAACGGGGCATGGCATTTGCCGCCTCGGCCGGCTTTGCAGCACCGGAGCAGATGCAGGGTGCGGCCGCAAACCCAAATCAGGATATTTTCTCAGTCGGACGGCTTGCCTTACGGCTCATCGCAACAATGGAGGCGCACGCAACGGAGAAGCTTTCGCATTTCGCCCGCGCCTGTTGCCTTGATGACCCCGCTTCGCGCCCACAATCGGCAATGGATGCGCTACAGCTTTTGTAGCGCAGCCTGTCAGTTGCCACTGCCGGGTTGAGGAGCGGCAGCCGTCGGCACGCTCTTCTGGAACACGGTCAGCAGCTTTGCCGAATCCACCAGAGGTGCGTTGCTGGCATAAAGCACATCGCCCTTCTGCATCTGGAAGAGCTGCATGAGCGCGATGCTGGACGCATCCCGCATGTTGACGTGATAGATGACCGGCCGCATGCTCGTTGCCGTCGCAACCGGGCCCTTGGCGCCAGAAGCAGTCGCCGCCGGAACCTGAGTGATCTCGTTGCGGAAGACATAGACATTGCGGGCATCGGCGCGATCATCCAGCAGACCACCGGCACGGCCGACGGCCTGCGCCAATGTCAGCTTGCCGGATTCGAACTGGAACTCACCCGCACTCTTGAAGGCGCCAAGCGCCGTGTAGCTGGCGGCATCGCCATCGATCATGACCTGATCATCGGGCGAAAGACGGATATTCTGACGATCTTCCCGCATGACGCGGTCAAGCGGTGCGCTGGCTCTCTGCGAGCCGCGAACGACGGTGACCGTGGCCGCACCCGGGGCAACCGTCGGGCCACCGGCCTGATTGAGCGCGTCGAGCACCCGCTCCTGACGGGCGGTGAGCACGATCTTTCCGGGGGTCTTGACCGCACCGCTGAGCATGACGGCGCTCGTCGGCTTGTCGACGACGGTAACGACCGCCTGCGGATTGACGGCAGAGCCCTTGAGCCCGGCGACGACCTGGGATTGCAGTCCCTCCGGCGTTGAATCCACCACTCTCTGCTTGCCGACGAAAGGAATATTGACCGACCCGCTCTGATCCACGGTGAAGCGGCCGAGGTTAAGGGTCTTGCTTTGCGTCGGGGAGAAAAGCCCGTCCTCGCCCGTGTCCAGCACGGTAATGTCGATCACGTCGCCGCGCCGCAATCTCTGGGCGTTGTAGCCGGTGTTGCGAAGTGCGGTCAGCCCGGGACCGGAGGCGCTCTGCGGACCCGCGGAAACCGTGGCCGCCGGCGCGTTCGCCAGTTCGATGACAGGGATTTTCTCGTTGGTCCGAGGGAAAGTCGCAGACCGGATATTGCCCGCAGTCGGCCCGTCAGATGGTTTTGCACATGCGCTCAGCAGAGCCACCAGCAGAACCGCCCCCAACTTCTTCATCCCTCATCCCCTTGATGATTCAACCTGACGCAGAGATAACATCACGATACGTCACCGCAACAACTTTAACGGTTGCAATTCAGAGAAAGCCCGTTTTCCAGAGAAAAGGTGTGACCATTCCGCAACCTTTTTACAGGCATGCCGCTGGCGACCCCAACAATGCACCGATGAGAAATGACCTGCCTCCGCCAGCCACGACATTCGGATGGAACGGTTCTGCAGTGCGGGAGTTTGATTTCTGCAAACCAAGACAGGAGGAAGAACAATGGACCACACCAATCACGTACGCCTGGTTGAAACGGAACTGACGCCATCGGTGCTTGAAGGGGCGACTGTTTATGGTGCGGACGATCACAAGGTTGGCAAGGTCGACCACGTCCATGGCGTGGGAGCCGGCAGCACCGCGATCATCGATGTCGGCGGTTTTCTCGGCATCGGCGCAAAGCCGGTCGCAGTGCCGCTCAGCGACCTCGATTTCATGCGGGACGAAGACGGCGATGTCCACGCGGTCACGTCATGGACGAAGGATCAGCTGAAGGACATGCCCGAACATCGCCATTGATCCAAAAAAGCGCCCGGCGGTTTGCCGGGCGTTCTTTCGACTTGCAGGCGGCACCTGCGCATCCGCCTACTCTCTCAATGCCTCAGTCCCGAACCTGTCTGCCAAACGTCAAACGGCAAGGAAACCGCCATCCACGGGCAAAACGGCGCCGGAAATCATCTTGCTGTCATCCGAAAGCAGCAGCGCGATGCTCTGCGCCACCTCTTCAGCTTCGGCAAAACGGTTGAGCGGATGGCGAACCATCATCGGCTGGCTCTTGACCGGATCGTTCCAGGCTTCCGCCGCCAGTTCGGTCAGCGTGATCGTCGGGGCAACGGCGTTAACGCGGATACCGTGGGCGCCAAGCTCCTTGGCGAGAACACGGGTTGCGCCTTCCAGCCCGGCCTTCGACGCTGCGTAACACAGGTGATCCTGAAAACCGCGATGGCCGGCAATGGACGTGATGTTGACGATGGCGCCACCGCCACCCTTGGCGACGCGCGCGCGGGCGAATTCCTGGCAGGTGACGAGCGCGGCGCGCAGGTTGATGCCGAGAACGGCCTCATAGCCGGCATCGCTCATGTCGAGCACGCTTTCCAGCACATTGATACCGGCGCTGTTGATCAGGAAATCGCACGGGCCAGCTTCCGCCATGGCGGCACGGGTGGCGGCGACATCGGCAAGATCGACACGGATTGAACGGCCGCCGATTTCGCTTTTCAGGCTGTCAAGATCGGACTGCGTGCGGCTGATCGCCACCACTTCTGCACCGCGTGCGGCCATCAGCTGCGCACAGGCGCGGCCGATGCCTTTGCCTGCACCGGTGATGATGACGGATTTTCCGGAAAACTGCATGGAATCCTCGTTATTTTGCGGCCAATACGGCCGGATGATCTAAACTTGTGACGCGGCTCAGGAATGGCTGGCGGATCGAATGGCGCGCGCCGCATTCTGGAGCGCCAGAAACGCGTCGTACCGCGACTGATGAACCTTCTGAAAAGCAGGATCAGGCGCAGCACAGCTGGCGATCCGCGACATGGCGGGCATCGCCGCCATCAGGTCCGGATAGGTTCCGGCGGCAACCGCGCCAAGCATCGCAGATCCGAGAAGCACCGGCTCTTCGCATTCGGTGAGTTCGACCGGGAGGCCAGTCGCATCGGCCAGCAATTGCCGGGCAAGCGGATGAGCGCCGGCCCCGCCGCTGACACTGATGGTTTCCACCGGCGCGCCGTTGCGGGCCTGCGTTTCGATGATCTGGCGAAGCCCGTAACCGAGGCCGAGAAGCCCCGCGACGTAGAGCGCGACGAGCGAATCCACGCCGGTCTCCATGCCATAACCGGCAATGACCGCGCGGGCATGGGGATCGGCAAACGGGGCACGGTTGCCGAGAAACTCCGGCACCACATGAAAATCCTCGGCGATCTCAGCTGCGGCGGAAGCGGATGCGGCAAGGCTGAGCGCGCGGTCGGCAAGCCACACCGGCAAGGCTTTGCCTTCCTTCTCGGCAAGCACCTTCGCCTCGGCAAAGGCGGGGTGCAACTGCACCAGATAATCGATGGCCGCACCGGCGGCAGACTGGCCGCCCTCATTCAACCAGGCGCCGGGAACCATGGCGGAATAATAGGGCCCCCAGACACCCGGCACAAAGGCAGGTTCGGTGGTGGTCGTCATGGTGCAGGACGAGGTGCCGAAGACATAACCGAGGCATCGCAAGGCATCACCGCCCGCAGCCACCGTGCCAACGCCACCGGCATGGGCATCGATAAGACCCGCCGCAACCGCCGTGCCCGCAACCAGCCCCATGGCTTTTGCCGCCTCTTCGGTCAGGCCGTTACCCAGCGCCGTGCCAGGATGGACCACGCTTTCACCGATGCGACGGAAGCCCTGTTCGGCGAGATCGCCAAGCCCGATGTGGTTGAAATATTCCGCATCCCAGCGGTTTTCATGAGCAAGATAGGTCCACTTACAGGTTACCGTGCAGGCGGAACGATCAAGCGCGCCGGAAGCCTTCCATGTCAGAAAATCCGTCAGGTCGAAGAAATGCTCGGCGCGGGCATAGACATCGGGTCGATTTTCACGAAGCCACAAAAGCTTCGGCGTCTGCATTTCGGGAGAGATGCGGCCGCCGACATATTTCAGGACGGCATGCTCTCCAGCATTGATGCGCTCCGCCTGTTCGACGGCGCGGTGATCCATCCAGACGATGATATCGCGTTCGGGATGATCGGCAGCGCCAACCGGCAGGGTCTCATCATCGGGCCCGCGAACAACGAGCGAGCAGGTCGCGTCAAAACCGATGCCGGCAACTTCGGCTGGATTAATGCCGGCGCGCGAAACGCTTTCGCGCACGCTGTCGCAAACCGCCTGCCACACCTCACCGCTCGACTGTTCGGCAATGCCGCCATCCTCGCGGTGCATGCTGATCGGGCGCTTGGCGGTAGCGAGAAGCTTGCCTGCGACATCGAAGACACCGGCCCGCGCCGAGCCTGTCCCGACATCGACGCCAACAAGGTAGGAAGCCATTTGCGATACTCCTCGGAGCGGATCATCCGGTGCTTGAACGAGATGGAGCGGCTGGACCGGTTCCGATTTCCCCAGCCGCTCCAGAAGTTTTTAAACGCGGTCGAAGTTGGTCGGAAGAACCAGCATGTCGCGGATGGTGACGGTGCGCTTGCGCGTCAGCATGTAGATGACCGCATCGGCCACTTCGCTCGCATCGATAAGGCTACCCGATTCCTTGGCCTTGCGGAGGTTTTCCTCCGGCCAGTCCGCCAGAAGTGCTGAGACGACCGGGCCGGGAGAGACCTGTGCGACGCGCACGCCGTGCGGGATCATCTGGCGGCGCATGCCCTGCACGAAGCTGGTAATCGCCCATTTCGAGCCCGAATAGACCGGCTCCCAATAGGTCGGGAAATGACCGGCGATCGAGCAGGTGACGATGATATCGCCCGTCCTGCGCTCCGACATGTGCGGCACGACGGCCTGCACATTCTTCATCACGGCGTTGACGTTGAGGTTCAGCATCTTGTCGATGGCTTCAGGCGTCGTTTCGGTCAGCTCACCGCCGATATAGGTGCCGGCATTGCAATAGAGGATGTCGATATGATCGACCTTCCCAAGGATTTCCGGGATCATGGCGTTGCAGCTGTCGGCATCCAAAAGGTTGGTAACCTGCGGGATGGCACGGTCACCAAGTTTGGCGGCCAGATCTTTCAAGGCTTTCTCGTTCCAGTCGACCATGACCACGGTTGCGCCCTGTTCCAAGAGCGCTTCTGTTGTGGCAAGCCCGATGCCGGATGCGGCACCGGTGATGACCGCGATCTTGCCTTGCAGCGATTCAGACATTTAATTCTCCTGCGTTTATGAAGATATTTCCGGGCCGGCTCAGCGCCATTCGCGCCCGATATAGATGGCCAGCAGAATGATGCCGCCCTTGATGACATCCTGCAGATAGGGGTTGATGCCCATCAGGTTGAGGCCGTTATTGAGAATGCCGAGCAGCACCGCGCCGATGAGGGTGCCGAGGATGAGACCCCTGCCGCCGGCAATCGCCGTGCCGCCGAGAACGACCGCTGCGATGGCATCCAGTTCGAAGCCGACGCCGGCATTGGGCTGACCGCTCATCAGGCGGCCGGTGAGAATGAGGGCGGCAAGTGCTGCGGTGACACCCGAAATGCCATAGACGGCAAGTTTGACACGCTGGGTCTTCACACCCGAAAGGCGGGCGGCAAGTTCGTTGCCACCGAGTGCATAGACGTGGCGACCAAAAGCCGTGCGCTGCAACAACACCCAGGCAATGGCATAAATCACTACCATGATGATGACCGGTACGGGAACGACACCGACGCGGCCGACGCCGAACCAGGAAATCCAGCTCGGAATGCCGCTGACCGGATAACCGCCGGAATAGATGAGGCCGAGGCCACGTGCCATGCCCATGGTGGCGAGCGTGACGATGATGGCCGGCATCTTACCCCAGGCGACGAGCGCGCCGTTAAAGATGCCGATGCCGAGACCGATGAACAGGCCAGCCGGCAAAGCAACCGCGGGAGACAGGCCGGTATTCACCATAAGCCCGGCCGACAGTGTGCCGACAAGCGCCATGACCGCACCGACCGACAGATCGATGCCGCCGGTGAGGATGACGAAGGTCATGCCGACGGCGAGAATGCCGACGACGGAAACCTGCCGCAGCACGTTCATGATATTGTTGACGCTGAAGAAATTGTCGCTCGCAAGCCCCATCAGGATCGATACGACAATCAGGCCCGCCAGAGGCAGGGCGAGCGGTGAACGCAGCATGGCGCTGAGACTGAAACCGCCCGTTTTCGCGGCAACGCCGGTGTTTGCATCAAGCGACATGTTCAACTCTCCCGGTGGTGGCGTTTGTCATTATTGTTTCTGAATTGATGTCTTCGCCCTCGACCGTGGCGACGATGCCGCCGGAACGGAAGACGCAGACCCTGTCGGACATGCCGATCACTTCCGGCAGCTCCGAGGAGATCATGATGATCGAATAGCCTTTGGCGGCGAATTCGCGCATCAGCGAGTAGATTTCCGCCTTCGCGCCAACGTCGATGCCGCGTGTCGGCTCGTCGAAGATCAGCACGCGCATGTCATGGTTCAGCCAGCGGGCAATGACGATCTTCTGCTGGTTGCCGCCCGATAGCGTGTCGACGCGGGCATAGGGGCCCTGCGCCTTGACCTGCACCTGCGCCATGGCCTTTGTCGTGTGCTCCAGTTCCTTTTTGAGATCGAGGAACCAGTGGGCCTTGCGGTATTTGCGGTAATTATTCAGCGAAATATTCTGCAGTATGGAGAAACTGGTGATCAGCCCCTCCTCCTTGCGGCTCTCCGGAAGCAAGCCGATGCCGCGCATCAGCGCTTCATCAGGCCCGGAAAAACGCGTGTCCACGCCATCGACCTTGATCTTGCGGCGCGAGGCGGAATGCGCGCCCAGCATGGCGAGAACCGTTTCCGTACGGCCCGAGCCGACAAGTCCGGCAAAGCCGAGAATTTCGCCCTTCCGCAGCGCAAACCGCGAGACGGGGCCGCCCTTCTTCAATTGCAGTTCTTCCACTTCGATCACGCTTGCGGCGGAAGGATCGAGCTGCGGTTTCGGCGGGAAGCTGGCTTCAATGCGCCGGCCGACCATCATCTCCACCAGACGGTCATTATCGACCTCCGAAGTCAGGCAGGAGCCGATAAGCTCACCATCGCGCAGAACGGTGATGCGGTCGCAGATCTCGAATATTTCTTCGAGGTGATGCGAAATGAAGATAATCGCCACGCCCTGACGCCGCAGTTCACGCATGACCTTGAACAGATGTTCGGTCTCGGACGGGGTGAGCGTCGCGGTCGGCTCGTCGAGAACGAGAATGCGGGCATCCAGCGACAGTGCCTTGGCAATTTCGACAAATTGCTGCTGGGCAACCGAAAGGCGATGCACCGGCACGTCGAGCGGAACATCCACGGCCAGACGGCTCATGATCTCGGCCGCGCGCTTGCGCATGGCGCCCTTGTTCAAAAGGCGCAGCGGCCCGCGGATTTCGCGGGCAAGAAACATGTTTTCAACGGCATTGAGATAGGGGATCAGGCTGAATTCCTGAAACACGATGCCGACGCCGGCCGCAATCGCCTCGTCATAATTGGCGAAGCGGCGATCCTTGCCGTCAATGCGGATCGTTCCCTCCGATGGCTGCAAAATGCCGCACAGGATCTTCATCAAAGTCGACTTGCCCGCGCCGTTTTCGCCCAGAAGCGCATGCACCTCGCCGGCGCGCGCCTCAAGGTCGACGCCGCGCAGGACTTCGATCTTGCCAAAGCTTTTTCTTATTCCATTCAGTTCCAGCATTTCACCCTCCTCAATGGTCGGGATTTAACCCCGCCCCCATACGAGATGGGGACGGGGCCTGGGAGGAGTTCTTACCAGCTGAACTCGCCGGCGTTTTTGCTGTCGACGACCATAACGTCGATCGGGACTTCCTTCGGCACGACGCGTGCGCCCCACTTCTGGGCAAGCGCCATGGCAAGGCCGACACGGACCTGGTCACGCGGGAACTGCGCGGTGGTTTCGATGAAAGGACCACCATCGGCAATCGCCTTCACCGCTTCCGGAGCACCGTCCACCGAGGTCAGCTTAATGTCCTTGCCGGAACCCTGGATCGCAGCCAGAGCGCCCATTGCACCGCCGTCATTCACCGAGAAAATACCGGCGAGGTTCGGACGCGACTGGATCATGTTTTCAACGACGCCGAGAGCGACGGAGCGGTCCTGACGGCCGTTCTGCGTGTCAACGAGCTTGATCTCGGGGAATTCGGCAAGAGCCGCCTTGCAGCCTTCTACACGCTGCAGGATCGGAACGACCGGAATACCGTCGAGGATCGCGACTTCACCCTTGCCGCCAAGCGCATCGCCGAGATATTTGCACGACTGGTAACCCGCGTCACGGTTTTTCGAGCCGACGAAGGTGTCGACCGGGCCATTGGCATTGGCGTCCACCGCAACGACAGTCACGCCGGCAGCCTTGGCAGCGTGCACGGCGGCTTCGATGCCGGCGCTATCCGTCGGGTTCAGAAGCAGGATGTCGATCTTCTGCTGAAGCATGTCTTCAACGTCGGAAATCTGCTTTGCCACATCGTGGCCGGCATCGGTGACGACGACATCCGCGCCAATGCTTGCGGCGGCTTCCTTCAGGGCTTCCTGCATCGATACGAAATAGGGGTTGTTCAGCTCCTGGAAGGTCATGCCGATCTTCAGCTTTTCCTGCGCCAGCGCCGGAGCGGCCATCATTGCAATTGCGGCTGTTGCCATCAGAAACTTGGATTTCATTTTCATCTCACTATTCCTCCCGTTTGGAAAGTTGGGGCAACAAGTGCCCGTTTCCGGACAGCCCTCTGCCCGAATTGGTAAAAATCGGCGATGTGTCGCTGGTTTAATCCGCCATGACCGCTGCCTTCTGGGCTGCGAATATGGTTCGGAACCTCGACGGCGACATTCCCTTCAGTTTCAGGAAATGCCGGTTGAAATTCGAAAGGTTGGAAAAGCCCACATCGTAGCAGACCTCCGCCACCTTCACGTCCTGATCCGCCAAGAGCATCTGGCAGGCGAGATCAATGCGTAACTGATTGCGATAGCGCACCAGCGTCGTTCCCGTATGACGCTTGAAAGCGCGGGAAAAGGCGCTCGGGCTCTGGCCCACCATGTCGGCCAGATCGATTTCCTCGACCTGCTCCGTCAGATGCTGGCGCAGATGCGACAGAGCGCGGTTGATGCCGCTATCACCAATGCCGGTCAGATCAAGCTCATAACTCAGGCTTGCCAGCACTTCTGAAGACGGCGCATTGACCAGCAGATCGAGAATTTCCCAGAACAGTGCCAGACGGGTCAACCCCTGCGCCTCGATCAGCCGAAGCACCAGCGGGCGAACCCGGTCGCTCGTCTCGTCGTCGAACAGAATGCCGCGGCGGCTGCGATCCAGCAGCGCGCGCACCACATCCATCTCGGCCATGGAGGTGCAGGCATCTTCGATAAAGCTCTCCGGAAACTGGATCACGAGAGAGCGTGTCGGCACGATTTCGTCCGGCTCGATCTCGCTGATCCAGTTCTGGGGGAGATTGGGACCGGTCATGATGAGCTGACCGGGGCCGAAACGACCAACAAAATCACCGACATAGAACGTGCCTGACGTGGCGACAACAAGATGGATTTCGTATTCGGGATGATAATGCCAGCGCACGGTGCGGAACGGATAGCCATGCCGCCAGGCAGCGAAGGATTCGCCCTTGCGGATGTGCACCAGTTCCAGATCGGGCTGCATCATAGTTCCTCCCATCGACACGTCCGCCGCATTTGCGGAGCAAGGCCATTCCTCTTTATGGCTCGTCCAAGGCGTTGATGAGGAGCATATGGCGTGCGGCAGCTGTGCTTCCACATCACGCCGGAGAAATTACCGATACTTTTTTGACTCTTTTTTGTCGATAATTGAATAGTCGCCCAACATGGCTGACCATAAACTCGGCGGTTGCGCCGATTTTTTTGCTCAATTTGGCGTGATGCGCTCAAACAATGCTCAGCCAGAGGCAATATCTGATGATTTTTTGGAGTTCGGCCTGCCTGGTGCCGGCAGGCCGAACTCATACTTTTCCGCAGCATATCTGTCGCTTATGCATCAGCGGCCGGTTTACCCGCCACTTATTGCGGCATCACGATCTGCAGCTTCACGTCCGTTTCCCGCGCCTCCACCGCACGGTCAAAACCGGCGATGCTGTCTTCGAAGGGAATTGTCGCGGAAATCAGTGGCTTAAGGTCGACCTTGCCGGATGCGATGAGGGCGACGGCCCGATCATAGACATTGGCGTAACGGAAAACCGTCTCCACCCGAAGCTCCTTGGCCTGCAGGCCGACAATATCGACCGGAACCGGATCGACCGGCATGCCGACAAGCACGATCGCGCCGCCGGGCCGCGCCAGCTTCGCCATGCCGAGCACGGCGGGTGCAGCCCCCGAGCATTCGAAGACGACATCGCAGCCCCAGCCATCTGTGGCGGCTGCCACGGCCTCGGCAAGATTGCGCTCGCGAATGTTGACGGTCTCGATACCGTCATAAGATGCGATAATATCGAGCTTCGGCTGGGCGAGATCGGCAACGATGACCTTCGCGCAACCGCCGGCAAGAGCCGCCAGCGCCACCATCATGCCGATCGGACCAGCACCCGTGACAACGGCGATATCACCGGGCTGGATGCGGGCTCTGAGTGCCGCCTGCATGCCGATCGCGAAGGGCTCGACCATGGCGCCTTCGGCGAAGGACACATTATCCGGCAGCCTGTAGGTGAAAGCGGCGGGGTGGATGACCTCCGGCGTCAGGCAGCCATGGATCGGCGGCGTCGCCCAGAAGCGAACGGCCGGATCGACGTTATAGATACCGAGCTTCGAAGCGCGCGACGTGGGGTCAGGAATACCCGGCTCCATGCAGACGCGGTCTCCAGCCTTCAGATGGCTCACCTCGGCACCGGTTTCGATCACGGTTCCCGATGCCTCATGGCCCAGCACCATCGGCGCGTTGACGACAAAATGGCCGATCTTGCCATGGGTATAATAATGGACGTCGGAGCCGCAGATGCCGACCGTATGGGTGCGGATGCGCACATCCTTCGGTCCGAGTTCACCGGGCCCGAATTCGTTGGGAATGTCAAAATCCCTGAGCGAGAGTTTGCCTTTTTCTTCCAGCACCAGTGCTTTCATCTCATCCTCCATGGTTTGCGATACGCCTGGCAGCGAATTCACTGGGCATCGGACCGAAAAGTGTATTGCGGTTTTCAGAAAATCCGATGCTCAAGCAAAAACTTGGAACGGCGGGACCGTTTCCGCTTTGTCTCCCGCCATTCCAAGCGTGATGGCGTGCAATTTCGGCAAAAGTAAACAGAAATCCGCCGGATCGGCCGGTTTTTCTTTGCGAAGGAAAAACTGTATCGAGGGGCCTTCAATTTCTCATCACTGGCGCGAGGTCACGGCCTTTCAGCAGAGGGACACAGGGCATGATTCGTCTGCCATTGCCGGGACCCTATTGTCCCCACAAGACCGGCGTGCCTAGCCCTGCTAGAGCTTCTCGCCCGGCAGCCGGCTCGCCTGCTTCACCCAGTCGGCAAACTGCGCTTCATCGAAAATACCCTCGTGGATATCGAGGTAGCGAACCTTCGGATGTTTCGACGTACCGGGTGGCAAAGGCAGCAAGGATGCGCCGTTAAGGAAGGTGACTTTGATATATCTGGTAAAGCAGTGGAGACTGAGGAACCAGATGTCATCCTCCATGCCGTAAAGGGGCGAGTTCCACTTCACCGCCTTGCGCACACCGGGCACCAGGCTTTCAACCAGCGTGTCGATCCGCGCGCCGACTGGGCTTTTCCAGCCCGGCATGGCGGCAATATAGGCCTGCACGGGGGCATCGCCATACCCCTTGGCAATCTGTGGATTGCCGCCCGAAAGGAGCTTCGGTGCCGCGGCGGACGGCTCGGTGTCCACGATTTTTGCAGCTTTATCCGACTTCTTTTCGGCCATGCCGGTCTCCTCCCAGTATCATGCGGCCTCCTGACATTTTCCCGAGCCGCGGTACAAGGCTGCCATAAAAAGCGACCACAGTAAAAAAACTATATTTTATGCACAGCCCTTGCTTCGCCCCCGGCGATGCATATCCGGGGGGAGTATCTGCGGAAAGACCCTCTATTTCCGCATGGCGACTGAAGCGCAGACACGACGGTACCGACCCGCCATGGCTGGCAGGCCAATTCCAGCCACAATGCGGCGACAGTGCCCTATCGCGGCTTCAGGCGCGCAAGGCGGCTGCGGGAGACTGGCGATAGGCAAGGAGGGCCGGTATCGCGGCAAGAACGGCGGCAAAGCCCAGCAGGAAGAGCGCAAGACGCAGATCCTCGCCGGTGAAGCCGACGGGCAGGATCACGCCGCTTCTTGCGGTAAAAAGCTGCGCGCCGATATGGGCTGCACCCAACCCAACCAGAAAACCGATGCCGACACCAAGCGCCACCAGAAAGAAAAGCTCCAGCCAGACGATCGCGAAAACCGAGCCACGGGGCGCCCCGAATGCCCGCAATGCGCCGATCTGCCGACGCCGTTGCCCGATATGGATCACCGTGACCAGCATCAGCGCCGCCGCCACCAACCCTTGCGAGCCGGCCGCGACCGCGCTCAGCACCGTCTTGGCGTCTCCAAGCGTGGCATAAAGACCGGTCAGCACTTCTCCCGGGAAAACACCAAGCGTATTGCCGCTGCGATATTCCTGTCGCAGGCGATAGGCATCGGCAATCGTCTTCGGCTTGACGAGAATGGCCGGCAGACCGGGTAAGCCTTCACCAAAAGTCTCCACGATCGGCGCATCGGGATCGATGCCGCCATGATGATCGGCCTCGGCATGGCCCGAAGAAGCATTGGAGGCAGGCACCTCTTTTTGTCCTTGCTGCGCCCCGGTCTGGACAACGGCATGGTCGTGGCCCGCCTCCCCTTCGGAGTGCGTGTCGCCATCCTCGTGATGCTCCCCATCTTCATGGGCATGATCGTGGGCGTGATCGCGACCATCCGCCTGATGACCGCCGCCATCCGCATCCGCATGGTTTACGCCTTCCGCCTCACCGTGATCATGACCATGGTCCTGGCCGAGACCATGGACGTGCCATACGGCCTGTATCGGCACGAGAATGGCACGATCCCAGGGGGTGCCGGTCGGCTGCAGCCTGCCGACAACCGTATAGGCTATTTCGGTGTGGGTATGACCGCCGGTTTCGGCGGTGCCATGCATCGGCTTGATCTCGGCGCCAAGGGACAGATTGACGGCGGCACCGAGGACGGCTTCGCCTTCCAGCGCGAACATCCTGCCCTCGGTAAAACCGGGTGTCGTGTTGCCGACAAGGCTCGTCGTCGTGCCGACGATGGGATAGCCGGAAAAGGAATCGCCGAAACCGACCGGCGCTGCCCAGGCAACGCGCGGATCAGCGGCAAGTCTGGTGAGGACGGCGCCATCCACGAGCGGCAGGGGTGCCGCCTGCAGGAAGATGGAAGAAAGGACCAGCTGGGTTTCACTGCCGGCCGCACCGACAACGAGATCGAATTTATCGGCAGCGCGGGCGCTGCCAAGACGCAGCGACCGTTCCTGCAGCGTGACCGCCACGCCGAGCGCAGTGGCCAGCGCAACCAGCAGAACCACGACGGCCCCGCCCAGCCACAGGCGACGCAGGTCGGCAAGGATGAAACCGATCATGCCGCGATCTCCTTCCGCTCGGTATCGGCAACGATACGGCCGCCACTCAGGGTCAGACGCCGGTCGAGACGGTCGATAAGATGCTGGTCATGGCTGGCGACAATCAGGGTGCTGCCGGTGTCGGTGGCGACGGATAGAAGCAGGTCGCCGACGGCTTCCCCGCTTTCGAGATCAAGGCTCGCGGTCGGTTCGTCGGCAATGATCACCCCGGGGCTGCGCAGCAGCGCGCGGGCGATGGCAACCCGCTGCATTTCACCGCGTGACATGGTCTCGACGTGCTGACCGGGACGCTTGAGACCGACGGTTGCAAACAGGGATTGCGCACGTTTTATGAGGTCTGCATTTGCTACACGCGACAGGCGGGCCGGCAGCAGGATATTGTCCAGCGCGGAAAGGCCGGGAAAAAGATGAAACTCCTGCATGACGAGGCCGATATTGGCGGCACGCCAGCGATCGCGACGGCTCTCGGACAAATCGGCGATATTCTCGCTCCCCCACACGACATGGCCGACCGCGACGCGCTCAAGGCCGGCGATAATATTGATGAGGGTGCTCTTGCCCGAGCCGGAACCGCCCGTCAGCGCCACACGGCTTCCGGCAGCGATTTCCAGGCGGTCGAGAACGAGAACCGGGGCCGCCAGACCGGGAAAGGACACGGCAAGATTTTCTATCTTCAGAGGCAGCATGTCTCAAACCGTCGCGTATTCTGCCTGGCGGATGCGCAGCAGGCTGACGAAGCCGGTATCCGGATCTGTCCAGGAACCCGTTTCCAGCGTGCCGCGCACTTCAATCGTCTGGCTGGGCTGGGTAAAGGTCTGTTTCTCACCGAGATAGACAACGACGATATTGTCCGGCCAGTCGGAATCGGTGGAGCAGAACGGGCAGATCGACATCGGGATTTCGGTCAGAACGAAAAACTGCGCTTCGGCCTTCAGCGGCGGCGCCATGAAGCCGCGCATGGCGACCTCCTTGCCGTTCAGCTGCTTGACCTTCTCGGAAAACTCCAGCCCGAGCACGCTGACCTTGCCATAAAGTTCATCAAAGGTGAGGTCGCTTTTCGCCTGCGCGCGCGTACCGGCGGCCAGCAGCGGCAGACCGGCAATGAGACCCAGGGTCTGGCGACGGCTGAACCACGCCTGATCAGGCTTGCCCATGACCATTCTCCTTTTTGAAAGGCTTCACATCGTCAGCCATGGCCGGAAATGCGAGGCCGGAAACCGGCAGGGACACACCGCAACGGTGCGCCCCTGCCCCGTTCAGTTATTAGTTGGTCTGCTTTGCGCCGAGCGCGAGGGCTTCTGCGAGACCCTTATAGACATCGCTCTGTTCCATGTAGCCGCGGAAACCTTCGGCGCCCGGACCTTCAGCCTGCAGCACGACATCATCGACCGCATGGACGCCACTGTCCGAGCTCTTCGGAATGATACCGGTGACGAGAACGGCACCGGGAACATCCTTGTACTGTTCGTTGGCGATATATTCCTTCTTTTCGTTCTGGATGGCCGGTGCGAAGGGGCCGTCGAGCTTCGGACGGAAGGTTTCGTAGTGATCCGGGCCGTTATTGGCGTTCAGGAACAGGCGACGCGAGACATCGACCCTGTCCGGATAGCCATCGCCGTCCTTGTCTTCATAGTTCGGGAAGCCGGCTTCGGCATAGGTGCCGACCTTTTCGCGCATGTCCGTGCCGGGCTTGTCATCATCAACGGTGCCGATGATGGAAACACCATGGGTATGGTCACCGGTGACGATGATCAGCGTATCGGGATTCTTGGCCGCAAATTCGCGGGCAACACCGATGGCCTTGTCGAATTCGATCGTGTCGACCACGGCGCGGTCCCAGTCGAGCGGGTGGGACATCTTGTCGACGTTGGCCGCTTCGACCATCAGGAAGAAACCGTCCGGGTTCTTCGACAGGCTGTCGAGCGCAACCTTGGTCATTTCGACGAGACCCGGCTGATCCGGGAACTTGCCCGTGGTGCCCTTCTTCAGGAACTCGCGGTCCAGCGTGGTGTCCATGTTGCCGGTGTGGAACAGGCCGAGGATCTTGCCGGTATTGGTGCCGGCAGCCGTTGCGAGTTCAGCCTTGCTGGTCGCCAGCGTATAGCCCGCTTCCTTGAACAGGGCGATATAGTCCTTGTCGTCCTTGCGCTTGGAACCGGCGGTGGCCTGCGGCAGGAAATAAGCGGAACCGCCGCCGAGAAGCACATCCGGCTTCACGTCGAACAGCATGCCATTGATTTCAGCCTTGTCGCCACGCTTGCGGGTGTGGGCAACGACGGCAGCCGGCGTCGCATCCTGCACTTCGGCGGTGGAGATGATGCCGATCGACTTCTTGGTCTGACGGCGCAGGGCTTCGGCAAGCGTTTCCACCTTGGGATCGTCCAGCGAGGCCGGGGTACGGTCGGCATAAACGCCGATGGCGTTCACGGCGGTCTTGTGACCGGTCATGTAGGCCGACATGGTGTTGGCGCTGTCGGTGGCGACGGCATCGGTGGCGGACGTGCCGATAAAGGCGACCGGCGGCACATCGTCCATGTTGAGACGGCCATTGGCCTTGCCCTGTGTCATGCCCTTGGACATGATGCGGGCGGCCGTGCGATGGGCAACCGACAGACCGTCGGCAATCAGGAAGATGACATTCTTGGCCTTCGCCTGGTCAGGCGTGCCATAGACGGTCCAGGTCACGCTCCTGGTTTCGGAACCGGCCGAAACTTCAACCTTGTAGTCACCGGCATCGGCAAGCGAAACGCCACGCAGGATGACGGCCGAGCCAAGAACCTTGTCCTTGTTCTTTTCTTCGGCAACGAACTCGGCATCCTTGCCGAGCAGAGCCTTGTAATCCTGGCCGTTGACGGTGATCTTGACGTCTTCCGGCTTTACGACAGTGTCGAATTCAGCCTTGAAATCAAACGGTGAGCCGGTCAGGATCGTAGCACGATCAAGCGGATAGACCTCGGCAGCCTGAGCGGCGCCGGCAAGAACGGTCGTAGCGACCAAAGCAGCAACAATTTTGCGCATATTCCCCTCGCAAGACATGTGAAAACCACAGCCTCTCCTAGACCCGCCACATGACAGTTGCATGACTTGCAGACGACCATATCCTGAAAGCGGGCAGCAACGGGAACCCGCCACGGCGCATGCGAGACGCCGATCCCCACCGGCCGAAACATGCCGGCGTCAGCGAAACCGGGTCAGCCTTTCTTGATGCGCAACCCTTCCAGCAAGGTGCGGAAACTCCCGACGGCCCGTTTCGAGGTCATCTCGGGGTCGTCGGAATTCGCGATCCACTGGGCGGCGCTGCTGCTCGCCGCGTTGATGAAACGGGCGCATGCTTCCGGATCGATATCGGCGATCGTGCCTTCCTGCCTGAGCGCCTCAAGGCTTCGCGCAACGGCCGAGATGCAGCCATTGGCATTCGGCCAGCGGGAGGGATCGCCGAGCACCGCCGGTCCGTCGCGGAACATGATCCGCTGGATTTCCGGCTCGAGGGCCATGCGGACATAACCGACATTTTCATCAACGAAACCGTCCCACCGGGTTGCGGCCCTTGAGGAAATCTCACAGAGTCTTTTCGTCATCTCCGCGTCGATTTCGGCCACGACCGCCAGCAGCAGGCCCTTTTTATCACCAAAATGGTGATAGAGCGCACCACGGGTCAGCCCCGCCTCGGCCGTAAAATCGTCCATCGACGCTTCGGCATAACCGATGCTGCCAAATGCCTTGCGGCCGGCGGCCAGAAGCTTCGCCCGTGTCTCGGCGATCATTTCACTGCGGGGTTTGCGCATTTTTTCTCCGTCGTCCACATACGTTGCGTATATTAGTTGACATACGCCACGTATGCAATTATCTCATTCACATACGCCACGTATGTGTGTGGTGGATACTCCCTGAACAAGGTGCATCCCGATGTCTAATCCATACAGAGAAATTTTCAGCGCTCCAGGCGCGAAGGGCTTTTCCGCCGCGGGCTTCTTCGCCCGCCTGCCGATTGCGATGGCGCCGATCGGCATCGTTGCCATGCTTTCCCAGACCCATGGCGAATATTGGCTTGCCGGTGCCGTCTCGGCCACTTTCGCGCTGACCAACGCCGCCGCCGCACCCCAGATTTCCCGCCTGGTGGACCGCAGGGGCCAGAGCAAGGTGCTCATCCCGGCCACCATCATATCGGTCCTCGCCTTTATGGTCTTGATCATGGCCACGAACCAGAAGTGGCCGGTCTGGACCCTGTTCCTCTCGGCCTTCCTTGCCGCCGCCATGCCGAGCATTCCCGCCATGATGCGCGCACGCTGGACGGAAATCTTCCGTGACCGGCCCGAGCTGAATACGGCTTTTGCCTTTGAATCCGCTGCGGACGAGCTTGTTTACATCGCCGGCGCCTCGCTTTCCGTCGGCCTCGCGGTCTCCCTCTTTCCGGAAGCCGGCATGATGATCAGCACGGCCTCGCTCGCGCTCGGCACCTTTGCCTTCCTGCTGCAACGGTCGACCGAACCCAAGGTACGCCCGGTTGAAAGCGGCCGACGGCAGCATTCGGCGATCCGGCTGCGGCCGGTCCAGATCATCACGCTCGCCCTGATCTTCGTAGGCTCGACCTTCGCCACGGCCGAGGTCAGCGCCGTCGCGATCACCAAGGAACTCGGTCAGCCGGAGGCCGCCAGCCTCGTCATCGGTGTCTATGCCATCGGTTCCTTCGTCGTCGGCCTGCTTCTGGGCGCAATCAACCCGAAAATGCCGCTGCAGCGGCAATTGCTGATCGCCGTCAGCGTCCTTGCCCTTACCGCTCTGCCGCTCCTCTTTGCCACCACAACGGTTGCCCTGCTCGCCTTCGCCGTATTCCTCAGCGGCATTGCGATCTCTCCCATCTTCATCACCGCTTTCGGCCTCATCGAGCGGCGTGTGCCGGAATCGATGCTGACGGAAGGTGTGACCTGGGTGATGACCGGCATCGGTATCGGCATGGCGCTGGGTGCCTTCGTCTCCGGCTGGGTGATCGACAATTTCGGTCCCACCAACGGCTTCTGGATGTCCGTCGCCGCAAGCCTTTCGACGGTAGCCATCATCGGTTTCGGCCAACGCAGCCTTTCTGGAGAGCAGAGACTTTCCGGCACAAAATCCGTGGCGCAGCCCGCCGAATAATACCCATCGGAGCCAGCCCTGTCGCCACATCCCGCGATCGGGTTGGCCCCGTTTCATCTTCACGGGTTGAGATCGCGTGCCGCCGCAGCCTTGCCAAGCAGCGGCGGCATCAACGCCAAATCGGCCGTCGCGGATCGCAAACCGCACGCTGACAGCCCCCCCGGACCCGCAGATATCAGGGCGGGCGACCACCTCGGGTCAGGGATCATGAGCGGTGAGCCGGGCGTGATTGAAATGCCGAAAATGGTCCGACAGACGGGGCGTTTTCCGGCGGAAGTCCGTGTCCCGTTCTCCAGACACGGGAAATACGTCCCTTCGATCCGCAATGGCCTTCGCAGTCGATAAAGGAGGTTGCACAAAGCCGGATTGACCGTTTTTAATGGCAAGGCAGCCACGGACGGGGAGGAAAATGATGGACGGACTAAACCGCTGGCGTCACATGACAAGTGCGCCTAAAAACGGCAATCGGATTCTTGTAACCATCCGCTCGTCAGAGCAGGGGCCAGCCGAAGTGGACCTTGCATACTGGTCGAAGGGCGATCAATTCGGTCCGGAAGGCTGGCGCGCCTCGGATTCCTCTCCTGGTCGGATTGTTGAATATACCGAAGCGGAATTGAAGTGTTGGATGCCGGTACCTTCGGCCAATGACAATGGCCTCTCAATGCCCTTTCCCTGGGAGGGAGAGGATGAACGCGAACTCGACGGCTCAGGAATATGACCGGCACACGGTCATACTCCGAACCTTCCGTCGACTAGATCGCCGCCATTCCATGGTCAAGCCGGGCAGGCCGCGCAAATCCTTGCGCTGAGCGGCCGGCGCGGCCCGATCAATCAGGACATGCCGGCGCGGCGATCCACCGCTGCGGCGTCGGTCTTGCGCGACCGTTTATCTGCAGCCGGTCAATTGTCGATGGGAAAGGCGAAGCCGGCCTTCACGCGATCCATGACAACCATCGTCTTGAACCCCTTGATATCGTGATTTTCGTAAAAGAACCTGCGGGTAAAGGCCTCATAGTCCTCCATGTCCTTTGCCGTGATGACCAGGATGAAGTCGGCGTCGCCCGTCACGTAATAACCGATCATGACTTCCCGCGTCGCGCGGATGGCTGCCTTGAAACGATCGACGATGTCCGCCCGCTCACGTTCCAGCGATACGAGAACGATCATTGTGATGCCGCGCCCGACGGCTTTGGGCGAGATGATCGCGACATCCGCTTCGATGACCCCTTCCTCACGCAACCGCTTCAGGCGGCGCTGACATGCCGTCGGCGACAGATTGACGATCTGCGCCAGTTCCTCTGACGTCAGGCGGTTGTTCTTTTGCACGGCGTCAAGCAACGCCCTGTCGGCTCGATCAATGCTGGTCATGCGGAATTCCTGCGTCATTGGGGAAAATTAAGCATTTATCCTGCACCGGAAGGAAAATAAACGCCGCCGATCGATCATGCCGCGCCGCTAAGCTCCTGGCAAATAAAAAGGGAGCCTGCTCATGAAAGGTATCGCCAGCGCGGCGCTGAAAAACCTGCATCGACCCGATCTGATCGAGCATCGTGCCTTTCTGGACGGGGCATGGGTGGCGCACGACAATTGGCTGAGTGTTATCGATCCGGCAACGGGTGAACATCTCGTCGATGTAACATCCTGCCCGCTTGACGATGTTGACGTCGCAATTGGTGCCGCCGGCAGAGCCTTTCTCGACTGGCGGGAGAGGCTGCCCGTCGAACGTGGCGATATTCTCCGCGCCTGGAGCAGACTGATGCGCGAAAACGCGCAGGATCTCGCCACGATCATCACTGCCGAACAGGGCAAACCATTCGCTGAATCGCTCGGCGAGATTTCCTACGGCGCCAATTTTCTCGACTGGTTCGCAAGCGAGGGCGAACGATCCTACGGGGAGACTATTCCGAGCCATTTGAAGGGCGGCAGCCTGTCCGTACAAATGCAGCCGATTGGCGTGACCGTCGCAATCACCCCCTGGAACTTCCCTTCCGCCATGATAACCCGCAAGGCAGGCGCAGCTCTTGCCGCGGGCTGCACCATGATCGTCAAGCCGGCGCCGGAAACACCGCTCTCGGCGCTGGCTCTGGCAAAACTTGCGGATGAGGCAGGTATGCCGGCCGGTGTCCTGCAGGTTTTGCCCGGCGAAGCCGCACCCCTTGCACGCCGCCTTCTGGAACATACCGATATCCGCGCATTTTCCTTCACCGGCTCCACCGAAGTCGGACGAATCCTGCTCACGCAATCGGCTGCCACCATCAAAAAGGCATCACTGGAGCTTGGCGGCCACGCACCCTTTATTGTGTTTGAGGATACCGATCTATCTCAAGCCGTGAAGGGCTGCCTCAGCGCCAAATTCGCCACATCCGGACAAGATTGCCTTGCGGCAAACCGCATCTACGTTCAACGCGCGCTTTACGAACGGTTCATCGATCGGTTCGCAGACGCGGCCTCCGAACTCACCGTTGGCCACGGCCTCGAGCCCGGCATCGACATCGGACCCATGACGCGCCCGTCGGTTTCCGAAAAGTGCCGTCAGCAGATTGCGCAAGCCCTCTCCTCCGGCGCACATCTTGTCTGCGGCGGGCAGGACAGCCCGCTAGGGGGGAATTTCGTAACGCCGACTGTGCTGGCCGATGTGACCGACGACATGCTGATTGCCCGCGAGGAAACCTTCGGACCGGTGGCCGCCATCCTGCCTTTTGATGACGAACAGGACGTGATCCGCCGCGCCAATGCGACCGAGATGGGGCTCGCGGCCTATGTCTACACCAACGATCTCGGCCGGGCGATGCGCCTCACCGACCGGCTGGAATACGGCATGGTGGCTGTCAACACACCCAAATTCACCGGTGCGCCCATTCCATTCGGCGGCTGGAAACAATCAGGCCTTGGCCGCGAGGGTTCGCGCCACGGCCTCATGGAATATCTCGAACCCAAATATGTCTGCTTCGGCAATCTGGCTGCCTGAAAGGAACTCGATTATGACCATCGACATCAAAAATATCGCGGAAATGGATCGAAACGCCGTTCTGCATCCCTTCACGCAGCTGAAGGATTTCGCCAGTGGCAAACTTGGTGAACCGACCATTGTTGAAACCGGCAAGGGCATTCGCATTGAGGACGCCCACGGCAAGCAGTTGATCGATGGCTTTGCCGGACTTTATTGCGTCAATGTCGGTTATGGCCGCACCGAAGTGGCGGAGGCCATTTCCCGTCAGGCCTATAGGCTTGCCTATTACCACTCCTACGCCGCCCACACGACGGACGAACTGGCCATCCTCTCCGACCGGCTGGTGAAGATGGCGCCGGGCAAGATGAGCAAGGTCTTCTACGGCATGTCCGGCTCGGATGCCAACGAGACCCAGGCAAAGCTCGTCTGGTACTACAACAACCTGCGCGGCAAGCCGCAAAAGAAGAAAATCATTTCCCGCGAGCGGGGATATCACGGCTGCAGCGTGGTTTCCGGCTCGATGACCGGCATGAGTTTTTATCACGACCATATGGACCTGCCGCGCGCAGGTGTGCTGCACACCGGCGTTCCGCACCATTATTGGGGCGCGGAAGCCGGTGAAACCGAACTCGAATTCTCAAAACGGCGTGCCGATGAACTCGAAGCCCTCATCCTGCGCGAAGGTCCCGACACGATAGGCGCCTTCATTGCCGAACCGGTGCTCGGCACCGGCGGCATCACGCCGCCGCCGGAAGGTTACTGGCCGGCGATACAGCATGTTCTGAGGAAATACGATGTCCTGCTGATCGCCGACGAGGTCATCACCGGCTTTGGCCGCACCGGCTCCATGTTCGGTTCGCAGCACTACGGCATCGAGCCGGATCTGATTACCGTCGCCAAGGGCCTTACATCCGCATATTTCCCGCTCTCCGGCGCCATCGTCGGTGAGAAAGTCTACAAGGTGATGGAGGAAGGCGCCGATCGCGTCGGCGCCTTCTCCCACGGCTACACCTATTCCGGCCATCCGATCGGCGCGGCCGCAGCAAACGCCGTGCTCGACATCGTCGAAAAGGAAGGCCTGCCGGGCAACGCACGGGCCGTCGGCAGCTATTTCCAGGAGCAGTTGAAGGCGAAGTTCGCGCAGCTTCCAATCGTCGGCGAAGTACGCGGCGTGGGCCTGATGGGCGCGATCGAGTTCGTGGCGGACCGGGAAAAGAAGACACGTTTTGCCCCCCATCTCACGGTCGGCGCGCGCGTTTCAAAGGCGGCACGCAACGGCGGCCTTATTGCGCGCGCCATGCCGCATGGCGATATTCTGGGCTTTGCACCGCCACTCGTCACAACGAGGGCGGAGGTGGACGAGATCATCGCCATTGCCGAAGCCGCCGTTCGCAGCGTCATGGATGATCTGGTACGGGCCGGCGAGAAAATCTGAGACGATCCGCCCCGCAGCGGCTCCCGCCATCAATGCCTCTTTGAACGGCATGCATACGACGATTGCGCTTATTCACAGTGCAATCGTCGCCGGTGATGCATAAGGCTTCATCTTTTCGAAGAACCATGCATAATGTCATGAAATTATGGTCGCCAAAAACGAGACAATTTCATGCGCCGTCAAGCCAATCCGCTCAGCCTCGATCCGGTTCCCGCATCGAAACCGGTGGCCTGGCGACCGACCCTGACCAAGCAGAAGGGCGAGACCAAACATTCCGCGCTCACGGAGCGCATCATCGCCGATATCGATGCCGGCGTCCTGAAGCCGATGGACCGCATGCCGACCCACCGCGATCTGGCGCGCGAGCTCGGCCTTTCCGTCCAGACCGTCAGTCTCTCCTACAAGGAGGCGGAACGGCTGGGTTATCTCAGCGGCGAAATCGGTCGCGGCACCTTCGTCAAGGCGCGGGTGACAGACCGCGCGGGCCGCATGATGCTGGATCACAGTCCGACAGAGGTGCTTGATCTCTCCATCATTCGCGGCGTTTATCTCGAGGAACATGAAACCGCCTCGCGCACTATCCTGCGCGAATTGGCGGATGGCGACAACTCAGGCTTCATGCGCCCCTGTCGGCCGGTCGCGGGCCTCGACAGCCATCGCGAGACCGCCCGCATCTGGCTTGGCATGATGGGCGTGACCGCCGGGGCGGAACGCATCCTCGTCACCAACGGCGCGGCGCACGGCATTTTCCTCGCCCTGAGCTGCATCGTCCGTTCGAACGACGTGGTTCTCTGTGAAAACCTGACCGACCATGGCATCATCGGACTTTCGAATATTCTGGGCTTCAGCCTCAAGGGGCTGCCCACCGATGCCGAGGGTATTCTGCCCGATGCGCTGGAAGCAGCCTGCGCGGCGGGTGGCGTGCGTGCACTCGTCCTCATACCCACTCTCAACAATCCCACCGGCCATGTCGCGGGCGCGGAGCGCAGGCGTGAAATCGCCGCGATTGCGGAGCGGCACGGTGTCTTCGTGATTGAAGACGAAGTTTATCGCCCGATGATCGAGGACGGCTTGCCGTCCATTACCGAAATGCTGCCCGATCTGGGCTTTTTCGTTACCAGCTTCACCAAGACGGTTCTGACCGGGCTGCGCGTCGGTTATCTCGTCGTGCCGCCAGCCTACTCCATCCGCGCTGCCTCGATCCTGCGCGTGTCGAGCTGGAGCGGAACCTATCTGACGGCCGAAATCGCCACCCGCTGGGTGGAGAACGGCACCGCGCGGCGGTTGCTGGATGTTCAGCGCGCCGAAGCGCGGGCAAGGCAAAGGATTGCGACTGATATACTCGGCGACCATATCGCCTCGACCCACCCCCTCTCCTTCTGTGCCTGGCTCAAGGTTCCGCCACGCTGGACGGAGGATGGTCTGGTCCGTTCCCTGACCAACCAGAACGTCGCGGTCACCCCGTCCGAGCCCTTCGTCGCCGGCCCCGGCCATGGCGGCGGCATTCGCATATGCCTCGGCGGGCGCCTCAATCATCCCAGTCTCGTCAAGGCGTTGACCACCGTGCGGCAGGCCTTCGAGCAACTGCCGCCGGTCTACGATATCGGTTCAATCGGCTGAGGCTATCTGCCGAAAATCATTGAATCATTACAATATAATAATTGACATGATTTTACTTCGCTCTCAACATGACAATCATGAAGAGCGAAAACCTGTCCATATCCGCCGAGAAAAACCCGCTTCCGGTCTCGCTGGCCGCGATAGAGCGGGCGGCATTGCGACTTGCCGGACAGGTGGAACGCACCCCGCTGGTTCGCTCGAACGCTCTTTCCGAATGCTGTGGCAATCCCGTTCATCTCAAACTTGAAACCCTTCAGCCCATCGGCGCCTTCAAGCTGCGCGGCGCGATGAACGCCATACTGTCACTTGACGAAGAGGTGCGCAGACGTGGCCTCGTCACCGCTTCCACCGGCAATCATGGCCGGGCCGTGGCCTTTGCCGCGACTAAACTCGGCATTCCCGCCACGATCTGCATGTCGGCGCTGGTGCCGGCAAACAAGGTTGAGGCAATCCGTGCGCTCGGTGCGGAAATCCGGATCGTCGGCAGATCGCAGGACGACGCACAGGAGGAAGTGGAACGCCTGACCAAAAGCCGTGGCCTGACCGCTATCCCGCCTTTCGATCATGCCGACGTCGTGACCGGCCAGGGCACCATTGGCCTCGAAGTCGCCGAAGACATGCCTGAACTGGCAACAATTCTCGTTCCTCTATCGGGCGGTGGCCTTGCGGGCGGTATCGCCGTTGCGGTGAAGGCGCTGAAGCCAAGGGCACGGGTCATTGGCATTTCCATGGAGCGGGGTGCGGCCATGCATGCGTCGATTAAAGCCGGCAGGCCCGTCTCGGTCCGGGAGGAAGAAACGCTGGCGGATTCGCTGGGCGGCGGAATTGGACTGGCGAACCGCGTGACATTCGCGCTTTGCCAGGCGCTTCTCGATGAGATCGTGCTGGTGTCCGAAGATGAAATCGCAGACGGCATCCGCCATGCGGCGCGTGAGGACGGCTTGACGGTTGAAGGTGCGGGCGCCGTTGGCTTCGCCGCAATCCTCTCCGGCAAGATCACAATCAGCGGCCCGACCGCCATCATCGTGTCGGGCGGAAATATCGATCCGGCGGTGCACAGGACGATCATCGACGGGGGAGCCGCATGAGCCGCATCACCATCCTGACCGAAAAAGACCTGCGGGCTGTCGTGAAGCTCGACCTCTCCGCCGTCGATTGCGTGGAGCGGGCCTTTGCGGCACTCGCCACCGAGGCTGTCGCCATGCCGCCGATCATGCGCCTCGATATTCCCGAGTTTCGCGGCGAAGTGGATGTGAAGACGGCCTATGTGCCGGGCTTTGACGGTTTCGCCATCAAGGTCAGCCCCGGTTTCTTCGACAATCCGAAACTCGGTCTGCCCAGTCTCAATGGCCTGATGATCCTCTTCAGCGCAAAGACCGGACAGGTGCAGGCCCTTCTCCTCGATAACGGCTATCTTACCGATGTGCGGACCGCCGCGGCCGGTGCTGTCGCGGCGCGGCAACTGGCCCGCAAGGACGCTTCCGTCGCCGCGATCTTCGGGGCGGGCATGCAGGCGCGTTTGCAGCTTGAAGCCTTGATGCTGGTGCGCCCGATCAGATCGGCGCGAATCTGGGCGCGGGACCACCAGAAGGCTGAAAGACTTGCGAACGATTTCGCCAGCGAACACGGCATCGAAGTCACCGCCATCGCCGATCCGCAGGCCGCCACGCGGGGCGCCGATATCATCGTGACAACGACACCCACCGAAAAGCCGATCCTGTTTGCCGACTGGCTGGAAGAAGGCCAGCATCTGACAGCCATGGGGTCGGATGCCGAACACAAGAACGAGATCGATCCAGCCGTATTCGCCAGAGCGCACTATGTCGCGGACCGCATCTCGCAGACCCGCATTCTCGGTGAGTTGCATCACGCCATCGCCGCAGGCCACGCCGCGTCGGATCAGCACTTCGCCGAACTTGGGGACGTCATTGCCGGCAAGGTACAGGGCCGCGTGTCGAGCAAGGACATCACCTTTGCCGATCTGACCGGCACCGGCGTGCAGGACACGGCCATCGCCAATCTCGCCTTTGCCCGCGCAAAGGAAGCCAAGAGCGGTCAAACCATCGAAAACAGCATAAAAATGGGAGACGCAGCGTGAGCGTAACGCTGAACTTTACGCGCGAGGAATATGCCACGCGCCTGTCCAAAACCCGCAATGCCATGGAAAAGGCCGGGATCGATCTTCTGGTCGTCACCGACCCGTCCAACATGCATTGGCTGACCGGTTATGACGGCTGGTCCTTCTACGTCCACCAATGCGTGCTGGTGCCGCCGGAGGGCGAGCCGATCTGGTACGGCCGCAAGCAGGATGCCAACGGCGCCAGGCGCACGGCCTATCTCGCCCATGACAATATCATCGGCTACCCGGATCACTACGTTCAATCCACCGAACGGCACCCGATGGATCTGTTGTCTGAGATCATCGAGGAGCGCGGCTGGTCCGGCCTGACGGTCGGCGTCGAGATGGATAATTATTATTTCTCGGCCGCCGCCTTCGCATCGCTGCAGAAACATCTGCCGAACGCGCGCTTCAAGGATGCCGCCGGTCTCGTGAACTGGCAGCGCGCGGTGAAAAGCCCGACCGAACTCGACTATATGCGCAAGGCCGGCAAGATCGTCGAGCTGATGCACAAGCGTATTGTCGATGTGGTGGAGCCGGGCATGCGCAAATGCGATCTCGTGGCCGAAATATACGATGCCGGCATTCGTGGCACCGCCGAATTCGGCGGCGACTATCCCGCCATCGTGCCGCTGCTTCCTTCGGGTGCAGACGCGTCCGCGCCGCATCTGACATGGGACGACAAGCCGATGCGCTCAGGCGAAGGCACTTTCTTCGAAATCGCCGGTGCTTACCGCCGTTATCATTGCCCGCTGTCGCGCACCGTCTTTCTCGGCAAGCCGACACAGGCATTTCTCGACGCAGAAAAAGCAACGCTTGAAGGCATGGAAGCCGGTCTTTCCGCAGCGAAGCCGGGCAACACCTGCGAGGACATCGCCAATGCCTTTTTCGCCGTGTTGAAAAAATACGGGATCATCAAGGACAACCGCACCGGCTATCCGATCGGCCTATCCTATCCGCCGGACTGGGGCGAGCGCACCATGAGCCTTCGCCCCGGCGACCGCACGGAGCTGAAGCCCGGCATGACATTCCATTTCATGACCGGTCTCTGGCTGGAAGACATGGGCCTCGAAATCACCGAAAGCATCGCCATCACAGAAACCGGTGTCGAATGCCTCTCCAATGTGCCGCGGCAACTCTTCGTGAAAGGCTGAGACGATGTTGAAGACCGCGCTTCGCCCCTCGCCGATCACGCCCTCCGTCGATTTTGACGCGAAGGGTGTGCAGCATGGTCATCTGCGGCTGCCATACAGCCGCGATGACAGCGCCTGGGGTTCGGTGATGATCCCGATCTGCGTCATCGCCAATGGCGAAGGGCCGACAGCCCTTTTGACCGGCGCCAATCATGGCGACGAATATGAGGGACCGGCAGCACTTTTCGAACTCGCCCACACGCTCGATCCGGCAGACGTGAACGGGCGCGTCATCATCGTGCCGGCGCTCAACTATCCGGCCTTTCGAGCGGGAACACGCACCTCGCCCATCGACCGGGGAAACCTGAACCGCAGCTTTCCCGGCCGCCCTGACGGCACGGTGACGGAGAAGATCGCCGACTACGTGACCCGTCATCTGATACCGCTTGCGGATATCGTTCTCGATTTCCATTCCGGCGGCAGGACGCTTGATTTCCTTCCCTATGCCGCAGCCCACGAATTGCCCGACAAGACGCAGGAAGCCCGGTGTTTTGAAGCGGTGGCGGCTTTTGCTGCCCCCTATTCGATGAAGATGCTGGAAATCGATGCCGTCGGTATGCTCGACACGACAGTCGAGGAGATGGGCAAGGTCTTCGTCACCACCGAACTCGGCGGGGCCGGCACGGCGAGCGCCAAATCGATCGACATTGCCCGGAAAGGCACCGTCAATCTGCTGCGCCATGCCGGCATCCTCGCCGGCGCACCGGCACCTGCGCCAAGCCGCTGGCTGGACATGCCATCCAGCGATTGCTTTACCTTTGCCGAAGACGACGGGCTTGTCGCCTTTGTCCGCGATCTGGGAGACGCGGTCACGGCGGGTGAAACTGTAGCCCGGGTTTATCCCGTCGGCAAAACCGGCCTCGCGCCGGTCGATTACCGCGCCTCCATCAATGGCGTGCTTGCCGCGCGCCATGTTCCCGGCCTCATCAAGGCCGGCGACTGCCTTTCCGTCATCGCCACGGTCACGGAGAATACCTAGCCAAAAATCATCGTGAGATCCGAAAACGGACCGCGCAACCCAACCAGAGGAGTAAGAACATGCGTATGACCAGACTTGCCGGGCTTTCCGCCCTCGCGCTTGCCATCGGTGTGACGTCAGCCAGCGCCCTGACTGTCGAGGAAGTCAAAAGCCAGGGCTATATCCGCGCCGCCACGGCCAATGAAGTGCCCTATTCCTACATGCAGCCCGACGGCACCTCCGCCGGTATCGGCCCCGATGTGGCCAATGCGGTTCTGAAATCGATGGGCATCGAGGAGGTCAACTGGACGGTGACGCCCTTCGGCACGCTGATCCCCGGCCTCAAAGCCCGTCGCTTCGATTTTGCGGCCGCCGAACAGAACATCTCGCCCGAGCGCTGCAAGCAGGTGGCCTTCACCGAACCGAACTCGTCCTATGGCGAAGGCCTGCTGGTGAAGAAGGGCAACCCGAAAAAACTCACCACCTATGCCGATATCGCCAAGGACCCCTCGCTGAAGGTGGCCGTCGTGTCGGGTGCCAACAATGTCGACTTCCTGCGTGCTGTCGGCGTCAAGGAAGAACAGATCGTCTTCATCCCCGCCAACGCCGATGCCATTCCGACCGTCCAGAGCCGCGCCGACGCCTACGCCGCCACGGAACTGACGGTTTCGGAACTCGCCAAGGGGCAGGCCAATGTCGAGCAGGTCGAGCCTTTCACCGATCCTGTCGTGAAGGATGCGCCGGTGCGCAACTACGGCGGTTTCGCCTTCCGGCCGGAAGACAAGGAGCTGCGTGACGCCTTCAACGCCGCGCTCGTCGAATTCCGCAAGACCGACGATTACAAGAAAATCCTCGCAAAATACGGCCTGTCCGAACAGAGTATCGCGGCGGCGGCCGAAAAGAAGGTCGCCGATCTCTGCGCCGGCAAATAATGCCAGCCGGCGCCCGGCCATAACCGGGCGCCGTTCCTCGGGAACTCGGGAAAACGCCAGATGGACATGACCGCTTACCTGCCGATGTTGTGGCAAGGTGCCGTCGTCACCATGACGATTACGCTCGCAGCCCTTGTCGTCGGCACGGTGCTCGCCTTTTTCTTCGGCATTCTGCGCGTCGAGGGTGGACCGATCCTGTCGGCCGTCGCGCTCTGTTATACGGAAGTATTTCGCGGCACCTCGCTGCTGGTTCAGCTTTTCTGGTTCTATTACGCGCTGCCGCTGGTCGGGCTGAGTTTCGATCCGATCACCACCGGCGTACTGGTGCTCGCCGCCCATGCCGGCGGTTATGGCGCCGAGATCGTGCGCGGCGCGCTGTCTTCCGTTTCGGTGCAGCAACTGGAGGCCGCACGAGCGCTGAACTTCACGCGGATGCAGACGCTGTTTCGCATCTCGCTGCCGCAGGCCGTTGTCGAGATGATGCCGGCCTTCGGCAATCTCGCCATCGAAACGCTGAAGCTTTCCTCGCTCGTGTCGCTGATCTCGATTGCCGACCTCACCTTCGCGGCGCAGTCGATCCGCAACCTGACGCTGGACAGCGCCAGCATCTATTCGGTCACGCTGCTTTGTTATTTCGCGATGTCGCTGATCCTGATGGTCGTCATCCGGGTGATCGAACGCTTCGTGCGACGCGGCAACGTCTTCCCGCGCACCCGCCATTCGTAAGGATATCTTCTCATGATGTATGGTTACGAATGGGACACGACCACCTGGCTCACCTACACGACCTCCATCCTGCCGATCATCTTGATCGGGCTTACGGTAACGCTGAAGGCCGCCGCCGCCGGTTTTGCCATCGCGCTGGTTCTGGGGCTCGTCTTCGCGCTGCTGCGCCGCAGCCGCGCAAAGATGATCTCCTGGCCGACCGCGCTGATTGTCGAATTCCTGCGCGATACGCCGCTTCTGGTGCAGCTGTTCTTTCTCTATTACGTGCTGCCGGATTTTGGCATTGTCCTGCCGGCGTTTCTCACCGGCGCGCTGGCGCTCGGCCTGCAATATGCCGCTTACACCTCCGAGGTCTATCGCGGCGGTATCGAGGCGGTGCATCACGGCCAGTGGGAAGCGGCGACCGCGCTTAATCTCACACGCATGCAGACCTACAGGGATATCATCATCCCGCAGGCCATTCCGCGCATCGTTCCGGCCATGGGCAACTATCTCGTCGCCATGATCAAGGAAACGCCGGTGCTTTCCGTCGTCACGGTTCTGGAAATGATGGGCCTTGCCAACATGATCGGCGAGCGCACCTTCGAATATCTGGTGCCGCTGACACTTGTCGGCCTGATCTTCCTCCTTCTGACCATAATCTGCTCGGCAGGCCTCAGCCGCCTGCAAAGGGCGCTTCCAAAAGCAGGAATACCCTTGCGATGACCAACAATACCAACCAGCCGCTGATCGAATTTTCCGATGTCACGAAACGCTTCGGCATTCTGACGGTGCTCGATCAGTTCAATTTCAGCGTCTCAAAGGGCGAAAAAGTCACCCTCATCGGTCCCTCCGGCTCCGGCAAGTCGACGGTTCTGCGCATTCTCATGACGCTGGAACCGTTCCAGGAGGGAAAATTGACGCTGGCGGATATGTCCTACCATGAAGAAGGAGCCAAAGGCCCGTTCAAAGCCTCTGAAAAACATCTGCGCCAGATTAGGAACCATGTCGGCATGGTTTTCCAGAGCTTCAATCTCTTTCCCCATATGACCGTGCTTCGCAACATCGTGGAAGCGCCGGTGCGGGTGCTGGGCATCGCCCGGGGAGAGGCTGAGGCGCGTGCAATCGAATTGCTGAAAATGGTGGGGCTGGCGGACAAGAAGGATCATTATCCGGTGCAGCTTTCCGGCGGCCAGCAGCAGCGTGTCGCCATTGCCCGCTCGCTTGCCATGCGCCCGCGTGTGCTGCTTTTCGATGAGCCGACCTCGGCGCTCGACCCGCAGCTGGTCGGCGAAGTGCTCTCCGTCATCCGCGGTCTGGCGCACGAACATGATCTGACGATGCTCCTCGTCACCCATGAGATGCGCTTTGCCCGGGAGGTGTCCGACCGCGTCTGCTTTTTCGACAAAGGTCGTATCTGTGAACAGGGAACGCCGGAGGAAATTTTCGGCGAACCGAAGGAAGAGCGAACCCGCGAATTTCTTTCCTCGGTTCTGCGGTAAAGGCGCACTCCAAACACCGCGCATCTGGCCCAAGGGTGCCCGGATCAGGATGATCGTGCGGATTGCCTGAATGTCTTGACGTGGTCGATCAGCGCCCGGAGTTTGGGCGCCAGATTGCGCCTGCTGGGATAATAGAGATAGAAGCCGGGGAAGTAAGGCGAGTAATCTTCCAGCAGCGGCACCAGTTCTCCATGATCGATCCAGCTGCGGAATGTATCTTCGATGCCGAAGGTGATCCCTGCCCCCGCCACGGACAACCGGATCATCAACGCCATGTCATTGGTCGTGATTTCAGGTGCGACGGCGACGCTGAATTCGCGCCCTGCTTCCGCAAATTCCCAGCGATAGGGTGCGCTGCGTGGGGCCGGTCGCCAGCCTATGCAGCGATGACGGGCCAGTTCCTTCGGATGGGAAGGCTTGCCGTTTCGCCCGAGATAATCGGGCGAACAGACGGCCAGCTGCCGCACATCCCCGGATATGGGCACGATGATCATGTCCTCATCGATCACCTCGCCCAGCCGCACTGCTGCGTCATATCCTTCGGCAACAATGTCGAACTCCTCATCGGTTACCACGACATCGATATGGACGTCCGGATAGTTGGCCGTGAAACCCGCGAGAAGCGGGCCGGACAGGAAGCCTTCGGCAATGGAGGAAACGGCGAGCCGCAACAGCCCGTTCGGCCTCTCGCGCAACTCGCCGGCCTGTTCCACCGCCGCCAGCATCTCGGTTATGGCGGGAGCGATATTGGCATAAAGGCCCTCACCCGCCTCCGTGAGACTGACACTGCGGGTGGTGCGTAACACCAGCGCCAGGCCGAGCATTTCCTCCAGTCGCCGAATTGTCTGGCTGACGGCGGAACGTGACACCCCCATGCGGTCGGCAGCGGCACGAAAACTCTTCAGCTCCGCCACCAGCGCAAAGACCGAAAGAGCATTCAGATCAGGCGTCATTGGTTAGAAACCCTTACCATAATGGAAACCAATAGGTATCTTATCTCAACAATAGCACCTGTCTATCTTTCGAGTAACCGCAATAGAGCAGCGGTTTCAAACAGGAAGGAAAGACCCATGAACAAGGTTGTTCTCATAACAGGAGCATCCAGCGGCATTGGCGCGGGTATTGCGCGCGAACTCGGCAGGGCGGGTGCGAAGCTCATGCTCGGCGCCCGCCGCACGGAGCGGCTGGAGGAGCTGGCACAGGAAATCCGGGAAGCGGGCAACGGCCATGTGGCAGTCACCCGGCTCGATGTCACTGACCGCGCGGACGTGGCGCACTTTGCCGATAAGGCCCGCGAAGTCTTTGGCCGCGTCGATGTCATGATCAACAATGCCGGCGTGATGCCGCTTTCCCTGATGGCCTCGATGAAGGTCGATGAATGGGACCGCATGGTGGACGTCAACATCAAGGGCGTGCTGCACGGCATCGCCGCCGTTCTGCCGGAAATGACGTCGCGCGGCTCCGGCCACATCATCAATATCGCGTCCATCGGCGCGTTGTCGGTGGTGCCAACCGCCGCCGTCTACTGCGCCACCAAGTATGCCGTGAGGGCAATTTCGGAGGGTTTGCGGCAGGAACGGCCGGATCTGCGTGTCACCTGCATTCACCCCGGCGTGGTGGAAAGCGAACTGGCCGAAACAATCACCGATCCCGCAGCCGCGGAAGCCATGAAGACCTATCGCGCCATCGCGCTGAAGCCCGATGCCATCGGTCGCGCGGTGCGTTTCGCAATCGAACAGCCGGATGACGTCGATCTGAACGAAATCGTCATTCGCCCGACAGCTGCCGCCTGAGGAGAAGACAGATGAAACACATGACGATATCCATGGCCGCCGCCCTGGCCATCCTTACAGGAACAGAAACCCGCGCCGACTCCGCTTCGCCGCAAGCTCATCCCTATGTCGGAATGTGGGTAACGGGTGACGGCCACATCCGTCAGGAGCTTTTGGCCAATGGGCGCTATGATGAAGCCCGCGGCAACCGTAAAAGTGCCTATCAGGGTCGCTACGTTGTGACCGGCAATCACATCAACTACTGGGACGACACCGGCTTTACCGCGGATGGAGAGTTCATAGACGATGTCCTGCACCATGGCGGGATGATCTTCTATCGGGAACGGTGAAGCATAATTGCGACGATGGATCGCGCCTGGCGCGGTCCATCACCAAAGGTTGCGGCATCGCCTCGCATTTTTCGAGCGTCATCCGTGGCGTTTGGGTGGACCATCAACATATTGTCGTACAGTCGGCGCAGTCGCGAGGGAGAGTGACATGAAAACGGACTGGGATGTAATCAGGAATATGATGAATGCAGCACTCAATGCCTGCGAGCGCATTGAGGCATCAGGGTATGTTGAAACCGACCGCGATGCCACGATCGATATCGGCGGCCAGCAGGTTAGCGTTCATGATATGCTCGTGAGCGCATGGACCTATCCCGAGAGCCTTCGTTATCAGATTATACGCGAACGCCACGAAGCAGGGGCTGACCTGCCATATGTACCGGAAACCGCACGGATTCTGCTGGCGATGTCCCAAGCGGCGGCTGAACTGGTGAACGCGGGTAACATCAGGCCTGCCGAAGGCAAAGTTCGCGACATGATCACCTGGTTCGACAGCCACCTCGCTCCAGGTATCGAAACGGCAACGGCTGCTCGCCGAAAATCATGACACGGATCGAAACCGATCCGCCATGAGGCAAAAGTCATTCGGCCTTGCGCGCGAGCAGGCGTTGTTCTTCCGCAGCCGAAAGTGGCCCGCCGGCTTCAATCGATGCCAGATAGGCGTCGATCGTTTCCTGGGAGGACGCCGGAACATAACCGTCGGCCCGGGGGGATGACAGTGCGAGACGCGTTATCCACATGTTGCCCGATCTGCATGCAATGGCCGTCGTGCTGTCTTGCTGCCGTTTCAATTCGTATTCCCGGCAGAGTTCGCCCCGGCCATCGACAAAGCTTGAGACAATGCGGAGCGCTTCGGACTGGCCGAGTGCGGTATCACTGCCGGACGGCTGGCGATCGAGTGCGGCAGATAATGTGTGCTCGAGAGACAGGCCGGGCTCGATACTTCCACGCCCCGCCATGAAGCCGCCGATGCCGGTAATGACAGCAAGTATGGATGCCGCAACAGGCATCAACCAGCGCTGTCCCCGACGAGGTATCTCCGGCTTTTCCCGTTTATGGAAAGCGATGACGTTGTCGTCTTCCGTACGGGAAGCGTCGACTTCGGCCTTTTCGACCATGCGGCGCACCGATGCGGCAAGCGCGTCCGGCACCGGTTCGTCGATCAGCGGTTTCATGGTGGCGGCAAGCGCCGTCCGCGTGTCGAGAAAAACGGCGAGGCGTTCGGCGAGCGCTTCATCGCTTTCGAGCGCCTTTTCCAGACGCAGGCTGGTGGCCTCGTCGAGTTCGCCATCGGCAAATGCCATCAATGTCTCGTCGTCAAAATGTTCCATAATCATGCCACGCCGCCTTTCGTATCGGACGAACGTTTCTCCCCGAGACTTATTCCTGTCAGTTCCGCCAGATGTTTGCGCGCCCGCGCCAGCCGGCTCATGACCGTGCCGATGGGAATGGCGAGAACATCGGCCGTATCGCGGTAACTCAGCTCCTCGATACAGACGAGAACCAGCACTTCGCGCTGTTCTTCCGGCAGTTTCTGCAAGGCCGTTGCCACCTCCATCAGCTCCATGCGGGCATGCGCCGCCGCCTCTCCCGAAGGCACCGATACATCATAGGCCTTCTCGATCTCCTCCTGCGGACCAGCGGTCCGGGCGCGGCGAAGATGATCGATCCAGAGATTGCGCAGGATACGAAACATCCAGGCATCGAAACGGGTATCGGGCACAAAACTGTCGGCAGCAACGATTGCCCGCTCGCAAGCGGCCTGCACGAGATCATCGGCCAATTCGCGTGAATGGCAGAGCGAAATCGCAAATCGACGCAGATTGGGCAGGAACTCGACCAGCCTCTGCGGCACTGTGGGCATTTCATTCGTCATGCGATTTGTTTGGCACGGAACGGAATAATCTGTCGAGACAAACGTCTACCTGAGGTAACATTCCCATACATGTTCGGAATCTTTCGAGCGTATTTTCTACCGGAGATAGTCTTTTGTCGAAGATTGCACCGTTTCGTTTCGGGTTTTGCACCATTATCCTCATCGCCGCCGGTTCAGTGACCGGGCTACCGCTGCTGCAATCGGCGGGCGTGGCCCCTGGTATTGCGGCAGCACTCGCCGACGATGATGACGATGGCGGCAGCGATGACGACGATGGTGGTGGTAGCGGGTATGGCGGCTCTTCCGGCGGAGGAAACCGCGGCAGTGACGACCGGCGTCCGCGCGGCGATCTGCGCTCGCTTTTCGGCTGGCCATTCCAGCGGGCGGAGCGCAGGCCGCCGCCCCGAAGGGCCGTGACCGTTCCGGATCATGCGCCCAGCGAAATCCTGGCACTCGGTCTCGACGAGACATCGATTGCAAATCTGGCGCAGCAAGGGTTTGCCGCCGATGAGCGAATAAACGTTGCGCTAACCGGCAGCGAGTTGGTCAAGCTGACGATACCACGGGGCATGACGCTGGAGACCGCACGACAGGCCGTCATCGCCGCGGCTCCCGCCGCATCCGTGGATTTCAATCATTTCTATCGGCCGGAACAGAAGGAAGCCTCCTCCTGTTCGGGTGATGGCTGCAGGCTCGTCAGGCATATGGTCGGCTGGCCTCTCGATGGCAGTCAGGATCAAACGCCGAGCTGTGCCGCACCATTGCCGATCGGCCTCATCGACACCGCCATAAACGCCGGGCACACATCGCTTGCCGAGGCCACGATCGAGGTCGTGCAACTGGGCGATGATGCAAGATCGCCCTCGGGCGAGCAGCATGGAACCGCGGTTGCCGCCCTTCTGGTCGGGGCTGCGGGCAGCCGCGCGCCCGGCCTCCTCCCGTCCGGCCGCCTTGTGGCGATAGATGCCTTCCAGCGATATCGCAGAACGGCCGATATTGCCGAAACATACGATCTCATCCGGGCAATTGACGTGCTGGCCGAGAGAAAAATCCGGATCGTCAACCTCAGCCTGAGCGGACCGGCGAACGCGCTGCTCGAAAAGGCGGTGCGCGCGACAATCGACAAAGGCACGATCCTGATCGCCGCAGCCGGCAATGAAGGTCCGAACGCCAAGCCGGTCTATCCCGCAGCCTATGCGGATGTCATCGCCGTGACGGCCGTGGACAGAAGCATGAAGCCCTATCGGCGCGCCGTTCGCGGTGAATATGTCGACATTGCCGCGCCTGGCGTCGGCGTGTGGACCGCCGCCTCCATCTCCGGCGGCAGACAGAAGAGTGGCACATCTTTCGCCGCGCCTTTCGTGACGGCCGCGGCCTCGCTGCTGCTGGGCGCAAATCCGGACATGCGGCCGAACGATCTGGCGGATGCGCTGGCACGCTCGGCAAGCGACATGGGTGCACCGGGCAAGGACGCGATTTTCGGCTGGGGCCTGCTGAACGCACGATCCTTGTGCCAAAGCTGAGTTCGCCGGTGTCGTTTATCGTCTGACCTCGTTCATACGCGCCCGCAATGAAAATGCCCGGCACAAGGCCGGGCATGAACATTAGATTTTGATGCGGGATATCAATCGTCGTCGTCGTCATCGTCATCATCGTCATCATCGTCGTCAT
Organism: Agrobacterium sp. OT33; assembly: GCF_017313365.1. NCBI lineage: Bacteria > Pseudomonadati > Pseudomonadota > Alphaproteobacteria > Hyphomicrobiales > Rhizobiaceae > Agrobacterium > Agrobacterium sp. OT33. Next base: position 237,581 of record NZ_JAFLMZ010000008.1, read on the forward strand.
CGGAGGAACCATCACGGACCCCCCGCCATCCATCATTGTCACCACGATAGCGGCGACTGTAACGACGATCATCGTCGTCATCATTGTCATCATCCACCAGGACGATGTGTGAGCGCACGGTAAGCTGCGGCGGCATCGGCGTGGTATGCGCCGGAGATGCCGCAACTGTGAGGGTTACCGTGGCAAGTAGCGCCGCCGCGCCTGCGGCAAAAATCGAACTCATGACTTTTCTCCTTCCATGTCTGGTGTCGATACCTGCCGATGAACGCGACTGCCGCGGCTTTATTCCGTGGAATGACAATTTCCCCGGACCACCCTGCATTTAAAAACTCACTTTGGCTGGGAATAACCACCGTCATCGAACGTTCATATTCCCACACGGGGAGTTTTGAGCCGCCTGGCGGCCTCCCGATCCGAAACCGCCCTCAGATGACGGCGCAATTCAAAGGAGGCCGAGTGGTGGCGCACCTCATGTCCTTGCCCACGGCAAATCCAAAGAAAGAACTGGCGACAGTCGCCATAACCGAGACAACCGTTTCCATCCGGCGCCTCAGGCAGATCGTCGCAGCGCTGCTGACTGTCTTCGCTGCCGTGCTGATCTTCCTTGCAATCGACGGCCTGACAATGCCGATGCGGGCAACGCTGTTCATCTTCTTCTCGGCCATCACCGCATGGACGGTGCTGGAACTGCCCGAAACGCCGGTTGCCCTGACCGGAGCCACCGCCCTTGCCGTCGTCGGCGCCATACCGGAAGATTTGGTTTACCAGTCGCTGGGCAATGACATCATCTGGCTTCTTCTGTCTGCATTCGTGATTGCCGGCGTATTGAGGAATGTGGGTCTCATCGAGCAGGTGACGGCGCGTCTGATGCCGAAAATGCGCAGCATACGCTCCATGTTCTGGATGCTGACATTTCTGACCTTCGCGACTGCCTTCGTCATTCCCTCCACCTCAGCCCGGGCCGCGATCCTCATGCCGGTCTATCTCGGGCTCTCGAGCGCAATCGGCAACAGCCGGATCTCGCGCGCCCTCGGCCTGCTCTTTCCAACGATTATCCTCCTGTCGGCCGGCGCATCCCTGATCGGGGCCGGAGCGCATCTGATCGCAGCCGGTTTTTTGTTCCGCCTCACCGGAACTCAACCGGATTTCATTGCCTGGCTGATGCTGGCCGGCCCGTTTTCGCTCATCACCTGCCTGTTCGCCTGCGCCATCCTGCTGCATGTGTTTCTCACCAGAGAGGAACGCGACATGGCGCCGGACAGCAAAGCGGGGCTGACACGTACCCTCCCCTTCTCCAGAGAACAGGTCGTCGTCGCGGGGGTGGTCTGCCTTACCGTCCTGATGTTTTCCACCCAATCCATTCACGGTATCGGGATGGCACTGACCGGCATGGTGGCAGCCCTTGTGCTCTGCACACCGAACGTCTCCGGCATGACGTTGAAGGCGGCCTTGAAAACCGTCGAGTGGAACCTGCTTCTTTTCATGGCGGGCACCCTCGTCATCGGCGAAGCGCTGATCGAGACGGGAACGGCGCAGATGCTGGCCGACCGGCTGGTGGCCGTTTTCCGCCAGAGCATGATCACCGCACCGGTCATCATCATCTCGTTTGCCGTGATTGTCGCCGCCATTTCCCATCTGGTGATCACCTCGCGCACAGCACGGGTGACGGTTCTCATTCCCGCCTTTGCGCTGCCCTTGTCCGGCCTTGGCGTGGAACCGGCCGTACTTGTGATGGCGGTGACACTGGCAAGCGGCTTTTGCCAGATGACAATGGTATCGGCAAAACCGGTGGTCCTGTTCGGTGGCCTGGAGCCCGCGGCATTCACGCAAGCCGACCTGCGCAAGCTTGGTTACTTCCTCCTGCCACCCTTCATATTACTACTCATCCTCTCGGCCACGTTTCTTTGGCCGATGCAGGGATTTTTTCAGAAAAACTAACATAAACAGCGATTTACAACAAATAGAAGGCCGCGACATGCGGCCTTCTATTATTTATCCGACTAAATTTTTCAATCGCCGGAATAAGCATCGGGCCAGCACGTTTCCCCAACGTCACATAACTGTCATGAAAGGATCGTCCCATGCCCTTCCGCGTTGTAGTTGCCCCCTCTGGTTTCAAGGAAAGCCTGTCAGCCGAACAGGCCGCCGACTGCATTGAAAAAGGTGTTCTGCGCGCATTCCCCGGCTCTGTTGTGGTCAAGGCGCCCATGGCCGACGGCGGCGAAGGTTTTACCCGGGCATTGATCGGCGCCACCAATGGCACCATCCACCCGGTGACGGTGACCGGCCCGCTTGGGCAACCCGTCCCGGCCTTTGTCGGGTTTCTCGGCGGATGCGCCGAGCCGACGGCGGTCATCGAAATGGCCGCGGCCGCCGGCCTCAGCCTTGTTCCGCGCGATCGCCGCAATCCCTGCCTGACCACCAGCTATGGGGTCGGCGAACTCGTGCGCGCCGCGCTCGACCGTGGCGCAAGACGAATATTGCTCGGCTGCGGCGACAGCGGCATCAATGACGGTGGTGCCGGCATGGCCCAGGCGCTGGGCGTTCGACTGCTCGACGCCGCCGGCCGCGATCTTGATCGCGGCGGCGCGGCATTGACAAGACTGGACCGCATCGATCTCGGCAACCGCGATCCGCGCCTGTCCGGGGTGCGCATTGATGCCGCTGTGAACTGGCACAACCAGCTTCTCGGAGAACGTGGTGTCGCCCGCATTTTTGGCCCGCAGAAAGGCGCGACGCCGGAACAGGTGGAAGAGCTCGCTGCGGCGATGGAAATCTATGCCGCCCGCATCAAGGACGCCACAGATATTGATGTCGGCTCTGCACCAGGTGCCGGCGCATCCGGTGGTCTGGGTGCGGCGGTCCTCGGCCTGCTCTGCGGCAAGCTTCATCCCCGCTACGATATCGTCATGCAATATCTCGATGTCGACGACTATCTGCGCAACGCCGACCTCGTGATCACCGCAGAAGGAAGCCTTGATGGCCAGACCCCCTTCGGCAAGGTTCCTGCCGAAATCGCCCGTCGGGCCAAGGAAGCCGGCGTTCCCGTCGTTGCCCTCGCAGGTACGATCGGCAAGGGAGTGAGGCTCAATTTCGAGTGCGGGATCGATGCTTTCGCCTCGATATTGACCCGACCATGCTCCCTTGAGGATGCAATATCACTGGCACCCAAGCTTCTGGCCCGCGCAGCGGAGGATGCTGTCAGGATGATCATGATCGGTATGAACCTGCGACTGCCGATGGGAAAAGTGGGCTAACACGGGAACCAGGGCTTCCGTAGGCAGCGACCGAAATCACCCGTGGGCAACTGATATCCTGATCCCAAAAAAGGCTGTAGCCGGTCGGGACAGTGTTGCCGACCAGGATTGGATTGTTCGTGCCGTGGACAGGATAAATAGGTGTGCCGGCCATCCCTGTTGCGACTGTCGTCTGTAGGTTCCTCATGATCATCCAGATGTCGGGATCCAGCGAGGTGAGGCAGCATTTCTGGCGACGACAGCATCATGGCCATCGAAGGTGCGAACCTCATGACGGCGTCTGGTTTCGGAGGCACGCCCGCAATCATTTTCAGAAACCGTTGCGGGCATGCCGCAGGCTTCAGTACTTGAAATGGTCCCGGGTCCGAAACAATTGGGAATTCGAGAAATAATCCCAGCTACATGCCCGATCAGCGCGAGCGCATGTCTCGCGCTGATCGGGACTTACATCACTTGCCCGGCAGGTTTTTGATCGCGTCGAAGACGCGAGCCGAATAGGTCAATGCGGCGCCGGCATTGAGGGCAATTGCGACGCCGAGCGCTTCGGCGATTTCCTCCTCGGTCGCGCCAAGCTCAATCGCCTTTTTCGTATGAACCGCAATGCATCCGTCGCAGCGGGTCGTGACCGCAACAGCCAGAGCAATGATCTCGTGCATCTTCGGCTCAAGCTTACCGGTCTTGTTGCCGCTGGCTTCCATGATGTTCAACCCGCGAAGAACATCGGGGCTGAGCTTTGCGAAATCGCCGACGCGGCCGATCAGGGCGTCGCGGTATGAATTCCAGTCCTGCATGTTGCTCATGAAAGCCTCCTACTGGCGGCCGGCGGTGACACCGCCGTCTACGGGGAGGATCGTGCCGGTGATCCATGATGCCTGTTCGGACGCCAGGAAAAGGATCGCTTCGGCCACGTCGCGCGGCTGGCCATTACGACCGAGCGGATGGAAGGCATTAAAGGTTGGCAGAACCTGTTTGACCTGATCGTCCGACAGGAAGGTGTTGTAGACCGGCGTTTCGACAACGGCCGGAGCGACGGCATTGATGCGGATATTATAGGGCGCAAGCTCTATAGCAAGGTTGCGAACCATGGCGTGGACGCCGGCATTGGCTGCGGAATAGGCTGCCGACGGCGTCGCACCGATAGCCTGGATCGCCCATAGGGAACCGGTCTGGACGATCGCTCCACCCTTGTCCTTCATCGCCTTCGCGGCGGCCTGTGCCGTGAAGAACTTGCCCTTCAGGATCGTGTCCAGATACCAGTCATAATCCGTCTCGGTCAGTTCAAGGAACGGTTTCGGATTAAAGACCCCCGCATTGTTCACCAGAATATCGAGCTTGCCGAACGTCGAAACCGCGGTATCAACGAGCGCGGCACCAGTCTCCGGCTTTGCGATGTCACCTGCAGACACGACGACATTCTGCCCGCTCGGATCGATCTCCTTCGCGGCAGCCTCCAGTTTTGCCAGATCGCGGCCATTGATGGCGACCTTTGCGCCCTCCGCCAGGAATCGGGCCGCAGCTTCCTTGCCAATGCCTGAGCCGCCACCGGTGATCGCAATTACCTTGTTTTCAAAACGCATTCTCTGTCTCCTTGTTGTCTATCTAACGTTAGATAGGCAATCTACTTATGGATTGCGTTTCGCGGATGCAAGCCCTATCTAACACTAGATAGAGAGGATTCTGAAAATGACCGACACGACAGCTGCAATTCTGGATGCTGCGGAGAGACGAATTCGAAGCGGCGGCTACAGCGGTTTCAGCTTCAGGGACGTGGCCGCAGATGTCGGCGTGAAAGCCTCTTCCGTCCATTACCATTTTCCGGCGAAGGAGAAGCTCGCCGCGGCTGTGGCCAAACGTTACACGGACCGTTTCATGGCTGCCGTGGACGCCGAGATCGATCGGGGAACGGGCGCCATCGAAGCCTGGAAACGGACCTTTTTCACCGCTTTGCGACGTGACGGGCGCATGTGCCTGTGCGGCACGCTGGCGGCGACCGCACACGACCTGCCGGAAGAGGTGCGGATGGAAGTGAAACGTTTCTTCCTGCTGGGCATCGAAAAACTGGAGGCCGCCGGCCTCGGCAGGGACAAGGCGTTTCATGCGCTTGCGACGCTGGAAGGCGCGATGCTGATCGCAAACGTTCTGGAGAACCCGTCAATATTCGAGAATGGCAGCGCTGCCCTCGTATGAGAGCATGGCCGGCCAGGGAGGAAAGTCCGCCATGCAGAAGAAAGCGCCGGTCTATCTCAATGCACTGCGCGCCTTCGAGGCAAGCGCCCGGCACGGCAGTTTTTCCGCGGCGGCAGAGGAACTCAACGTCACCGCGGCGGCGGTCGGCCAACTTGTGCGCGGACTGGAAGAGTGGCTCGGCATGCCGCTCTTCCATCGCAGCACCTCGGGCAAAACCCGATTGAAGCTGACGGAGCCGGCGGAAAATGCGCTTCCGGATATTCGCGCCGGTCTCGACAGGCTGGGCATCGGGCTGCAGCGCCTGCACGAATCGACGACGAGCGGCATCCTCAATGTCACCGTCAGTCCCGCCTTTGCGGCCAAATGGCTGATGCCTCGGATCGACCATTTTCAGGCTAGATGCCCGGACACGGATATCCGGATCGAGACGAGCCTGAAACTTGCCGATTTCAAGGCACAGGGCCTCGATATCGGCGTGCGCTACGGCGATGGGACATGGCCGGAGCTTATCGCCGAGAAACTGATGGACGAGGATGTCTTTCCCGTCTGCTCGCCCGGTTTTCACACCGCACATCATCTGGTGTCACCGCAGGACCTCCAGAACGCGCCTCTCATTCACGATCTGTCCGTTGACCCTTCGGTGGGTTTCATTGGCTGGCCGGCCTGGCTGGAGGCTGCGGACGTCACCGGGCCACCGCCACAACGGGGTATGAGGATCAACAACTCGGCCGCTGTACTGCAGGCCGCGATAGAGGGACGAGGTATCGCCCTGGCGAGAAGCATTCTCGCCCATGACGATCTCGCCGCCGGCCGGCTCAAAAGGCTTTTTCCCGATGTCCGGGTGGCCTCGAAACTGGCCTATTATGTTGTCTACCGAACAGAATATGCCGCGCTGCCTAAACTGAAAGCCTTCCGCGATTGGCTATTCGATGAAGCGCAGGCACGCTTCCTGTCGTGAGATAGTTTTTCTTTCCCGCGACGAAGAAAGTCTCATTTGTCCAAGAGGCGACTTCCGTTGAAGTTTGCGCATGCAAACTGCTGACGGCCGATGGCCGTGCGTGAACCGAAAGGGAAATCATGGCCTACCTCGAAATTACGCTTCAAATCAAGGAAAGCGACCGCGCCGCTGCGGCGAACATCTATCAGAAATACAAGCAATCGTTCCTGTCCGAGATCGCTGGAGCCACATCCAAGGAGTTGTTGATCCGTCCGGATGACGTTCAGGTCCTGCACGGCTTTGACACGAGCGACCATGCGAAAGCCTATCTCGAAAGCGCAATGTTCAACGACGATGTCGTGACCGGATTGAAGCCCCTGCTTGTGGCGGCACCTGAAATCCGCATCTACGAGGTTGCCTGAGGGCCGGCGGAGTGCTGACTTCAGGTTCCAGCAATCAGATGATCCCTATCGGCACCAGACGCATACTCATTGTCGGCGGTGGACTTTCCGGCCTGGTGACAGCCTACAGGCTGCATCAGGCGGGCCTGCCCGTTTGCCTGATAGAAGCCCGCAGCCGTCTCGGCGGCCGCATCCTGTCGGCGGGCGAGGACAACCGCCCGTCGAATGACGGCCTCGATCTTGGACCGTCCTGGTTTTGGCCGGATATGACGCCGGAGATTTTGCCTCTTGTCGATGAACTCGGGCTGACATTCATTCCGCAACACACCGATGGCTTGATGCTTTTCCAGCGCTTGCAAGGCGGAATGCCGGAGCGCTATCCTTCATTTCGCCATCAACCTTCATCGATGCGGCTGGCGGGCGGCACCGGCGCCATGGTCTCGGCGCTGGCCGCCCGTCTCCCGCAGGATTGCCTGCACCTCGAATCCCGGGTTACCGATATCGCCCGCACACAGGCCGGCCTTGCCGTGACAGTTTCGACGGCATCAGGTGTCGAAACAATCGAAGCCACGCATGTCGTCTTCGCATTGCCGCCGCGTCTCCTTGAGGCCACGGTGGAATTCTCGCCACCGCCCCGGAACGCGACACGCGCCCTGTGGCGAGCCACACCGACCTGGATGGCCCCGCATGCAAAGTTTTTCGCCGTTTACGAGCGGCCGTTCTGGCGCGAAGCCGGCTTCTCAGGTGCTGCGCAAAGCATGGCCGGACCATTGGTTGAAATCCACGATGCGACGACAGCGTCCGGCAAGGCTGCGCTTTTCGGATTTGTCGGCATTCCCGCCCGAAGCCGGATGCAACTCAATGAAAATGCCCTGCTTGCCGCGTCCGTGGCCCAGCTCGGCCAGATATTCGGTGCGGAAGCCCTCCATCCGGTTGCCACGCTTTACAAGGACTGGGCCATCGACACCCTGACCGCGACGGAGCTTGACCTGACGGCCGCAGGACATCCCGCCGGCGGCCAACATGACTGGGTCGATGCGGACTGGAGCGGGTGGATTACCCTCTCCGGCAGTGAAACCGCAGCTAATTCGCCCGGCTATCTGGCGGGAGCCATTGAAGCAGGCGAGCGGGCCGCGGCAGACCTTATTCGCTGCAATTCAGATGTCATTGAACCTGCCTCACCGAAAGGGCAATAGCGCATGAAATCCACCTATAAGGCCGTGCAGATATCCAGCCCCGGAAAATTGGAAATCGTCGAACGGCCGACGCCCTCACCGCCGGCGGGCGAAGTGTTGATCGCCGTGGAAGCCTGCGGCATCTGCGGCGCCGATGCCGGCGACATCGATCGCGCCGACCCGGCACTTCAGCCGCCCCGGGTGCCGGGTCATGAAGTCGTCGGACGGATCGTCGCTCTCGGCGCCGATACGCCGGCGATCTGGAAAATCGGCCAGCGCGTGGGTGTCGGCCGTCTCGGCGGCCATTGCAACGAATGCGACCAATGCCGGCGCGGCCGCTTCAATCTCTGCCGCAACCAGCCCGTATTGGGATCGTCAAGGGATGGCGGCTATGCGGAAATGATGACGGCCAGAGCAACCGGGCTTGTATCGATCCCCGACGATCTTTCGTCGGAGGAAGCGGCCCCCATCCTTTGCGCCGGCATCGCCACCTTCAATGCGCTCAAGAAAAGCGGCGCGGAAGCAGGCGATACGGTGGTCGTCCTCGGCATTGGCGGCCTCGGTCATATGGCGTTGCAATATGCCCGGAAGATGGGATTTCGTGTCGTCGCCATTGGCCGCGGTGCGGATATAGCCGAGGTCGCGCTCAGCCTTGGCGCCCACCGATACATCGATGCAAATGCCGAAAGCGCGGTCGACATCCTCCGCGGGATGGGCGGCGCAAAGGCGATCCTGACAACGATCGGCAATGTTACAGCGGTCGCCGATCTCATGCTCTCGGTGGCTCCCGGCGGGCGCCTTGTCGTGCTCGGTATCGGCAAGGACTCGCTTCCCGTTTCCACGGGCTTCCTCGTCGGCGGCGAGCGCGGAGTGATCGGCTCGATCACCGGCTCTCCCTTCGAAAACGAAAAGACGCTGGATTTCAGCGTCCTGACCGGAATTCGGCCGATGATCGAAACCATGCCGCTGGAGCGCGCCTCCGAGGCGGTGGAACGCATGAGATCCGGCGATGTCCAGTTCCGGATGGTGTTGACCATGGGAGATCGGGCCGATGCTGATCAATGAAGACCTGAGCGTCCCCGTCATCGTCCACGCATCGAGGCTCGACTGGACCTCGAGCCCGGCAGCCGGCGTTGATCGACGGATGTTATATCGCGTCGGAGCGGAGGTGGCGCGAGCAACGTCGATTGTACGTTATGCGCCGGGCAGCGCATTTCCGCGCCATGTCCACGCCGGCGGCGAGGAAATACTGGTTCTCGAAGGCGTCTTTCAGGATGAGCACGGCGATTACCCGGCCGGCACCTATTTCCGCAACCCGCCGGGCACGTCCCATGTGCCGGCATCCATCAACGGCTGCACGATTTTCGTTCGTCTCTGGCAATTTCGTGAAGGCGATGACGTGCAGATCGTCAAACAAGCGGGAGATGGTGTTCAAGGCACCGCGCGCAGCGAAGGCATATCCTCTCGGATACTGTTCGATGACGGTCACGAGCGCGTCTGCATCGAACAATGGCGCCGGAACACACAGGTCCGCGTCGAAAACCCTTCCGGGCTGGAATTTCTCGTCATTTCGGGGAGCATGATCCGGGACGGAGAAATACTGTCCTGCGAATGCTGGGGGCGATTGCCGGCCGGAGCGGATATGGACGTCACCACCGGTGCCGATGGCGTGCGGATATGGCTGAAGCAAGGCCCTCTCCTGCATCCTGACGTGTTGCGCATGCCGGAGTAGGCGCATCGACTGCCGCCACATATGAATAGCTCGATCTGAAGGAATATGACGAATGAACATCGTCAAACCGACACTCTGCGAGGACGCGGGTTCATCGGAATACAAAACCATTGCCTCAGGAAACGTCTGGATATTGACGGCGGCGCAATCCCTTGGCGGGGCCAACTCTCCCATCGTCATTTCACTGGGAGGGCTGGTCGGTCAGCAACTGGCCTCAAACCCGGCTGCCGCCACCCTGCCGGTCAGTCTGCTCAATCTCGGGCTTGCTGTCGGAACGCTTCCGGCGGCAGCCATGATGCTCCGCTTCGGCCGCAGGGCGGGTTATCTCCTTGGAGCAATCCTTGGCATCGCAGCCGGTCTGGTGGCGACGGCCGGTATCATCCAGTCCAGTTTTGCGCTCTTTTGCATCGGCACCTTCCTGGCCGGCTTTTATAGTTCCTACGTGCAGAGCTACCGCTTCGCGGCTACGGACGGCCTCACGGGTGCCGATCGCGACAGGGCGATCTCCCGTGTGATGATCGGCGGCCTGATCGCGGCCGTGATCGGACCGCAACTGGTGATCTGGACGCGCGAGGCCTTTCCGGGTCATTCTTTCGCGGGCAGTTTTCTCAGTCAGGCGGTGCTGGCCGGCCTTGCCATACCAGTCCTGCTATACCTCCGCCGCCCGCCCCTTTCGGGATTGATACGAGCCGATACGACAGGCGTCCGCCCGCTCTCCGCTATCCTGCTTTCGCCGCGCTATATGCTGGCCGTGGCCACAGGTGTCGTGTCTTACGGGCTCATGACCTTTGTCATGACCGCCGCCCCGATGGCGATGGTGGGCCATGGTCATTCCGTCGATTCCGCTGCCCTCGGCATCCAATGGCATGTCCTGGCAATGTTCGGGCCCAGTTTCTTCACCGGTCGTCTGATGGCCCGTTTCGGCAAGGAGCGGGTTGCGGCCGTCGGCCTTCTATTGATCGGCATATCCGCCCTGATCGCGCTCGGCGGTCTCGACATCGCGCATTTCTGGGGTTCGCTGATCCTGCTGGGTATCGGCTGGAATTTCGGCTTCATCGGCGCCACGGCCATGGTCGCGGATTGCCATACGCCGGCGGAGCGCGGTAAGGCACAGGGCGCAAACGATTTTCTGGTCTTCGGAACGGTTGCCTGCGCTTCGTTCTTCGCCGGCTCGCTTCTCTATAATTCGGGATGGGGCAGCATCAACAGGCTCGTCCTGCCCGCCGTTGCGATCATTCTTGTACCTTTGGTCTGGCAGGCCGCCCGATTGAAGAAGAGCCGATAAACAGAGCGACGAGAGATGACATCCATATCGATCTGGAGATTGGCGTTGGTTTTCATGGCGACATTCGTCACGACAGCAGCACCCGCATTCTTCTCGCCATCCGAAGCGAAGTCGCTCTGTTCGAAAAGTGAAGCCCTGACCGTGCAACTACCGGATCCCGCGTCGGGCCGCCGCTACGAAATCTATATCAGTCTGCCCGCAGACTATTCGGAGCGTCCAGAAAGAAACTATCCCCTCTTAGTCATCGCCGATGGCGGCCGCGCCTTTCCAAAGTTGAGCTGCGACGCCCGCCTGCTTGCAGAAAACAGTCAAGTCGAGGAGGCCGTTGTCGTCGGCCTTTCCTATGCGCTCGGCGAGGCGCTTGAGGACAGCCGCCGTCGCGACTACACGCCTGTAACGCTCCCGGGAAGCGGCAGGATTTATGGCGGCGCGGCCGCCTATCAAAACTACCTGCGCGACGTCGTCCTGCATTATGTCGAGGATCGCTACCGGCTCGCATCCGGTCGCCGCATTTTCTGGGGACATTCCTATGGAGGGTTGCTCGGTGCCCATATCCTTCTGACCGAACCTTCGCTTTTCCAGACCTACATCCTCGGCAGCCCATCCTTTTGGTTCGCCGACGAAGCAATCTACAGGCTCGAAGACGACTACGCCAAAAGGCGCCACCAACTGAACGCGCATGTACTCTTCTATGTCGGGGGTCTTGAGACGTCTCGCCACGATCCTGCGCGGAAGGGAAAGACGAACGACATGGTCGCCGGCATGCAGAAGTTCCAGTCCCGTCTCCGCTCACGCGGTTACGGCGGATTGAATATGTCCTCGAAGGTCATAGAGGGCACGGACCATATCAGCGCCGTAAGGCCGGGTTTCATGTGGGGACTCCGGACGGCACTCGGCAACTGAACGTCCCGGTTGCGAAAACGAGCGTCCGGGTTCAACTGGCTAACTTGCTTCGGTTCGCGGAAAACAGATCAACGCCCGAAGCCCCCCTTCCGCCCGGTTTGACAGTGTGAGCTGCCCTCCATGGGCGCGAATGATGGACAGGGCGATCGCAAGCCCCAACCCCATCCCGCCTGTTTCCCGGCTGCGTGAGCTTTCCAGCCTGTAAAGCGGCTCGAAAACATGCGTGAGTTCCTCTTCGGGAATACCGGGGCCTGCGTCGTCGATCGTGATTTCAATCGTCTGCGGCGTCTCATGGATTGCAAGCTCGGCGCGGCCGCCATATTTCACGGCATTGTCGATCAGATTGGTCAATGCGCGTTTCAGCGTTGCCGGGTCGCAGGCGTAAATGATCGGCTGAGCGGCATCCATACACACCACCGGCAGGCCGGCATCGGAAAGATCATCCGCCATGCTCTCGAGCAGGGCCGCAAGGTCCGTCGGACGACGGACCGGCTGTTGTGTCGCGCCGCTTGCGAATTCCAGTGTCGTTGTGACCATTTTATTGAGGTCGGCTATGGTCGAGAGCATTTTCTCGCGCTCGGCCGCATCTTCGACATTCTCGACCCTGAGCCGCAATAGCGTCAGCGGCGTACGGAAATCGTGAGAGATGGCGGCCAGCATCCTGGTGCGATCATTGATCATGCCACGCAAGCGCGCCTGCATGGCATTGAAGGCGCGTGCGGCCTGCCGGGTCTCGACCGTTCCGACCTCCGGCATCGGCGGCGCGTTCAGGTCTTCCCCCAGCCTCAGGGCCGCCTTTGAAAGCGCTGTCAGCGGCGCCGAGACCCGGCGGACGACCCAGATCGACACCAGCACCGTGATCGCCGCCATGATACCCATCGACACAAGGAAGCGCAGGGAAAAGGCCGTGCCGCTTTCCGGCAGGACCGTTTTAAAGGTCAGCCACTGTCCTTGCTCAACCGGAATGGCAACCTGCAATTCGCGAAATCCCGCGAACGGACCCAAACTACCGAAGCCGGACATCATCGGGCTCTCGCCCATGCCGTGCTGCGACATCATTCGCTCCGCCATGTCCACCATCATGCCACGCGGCCGGGAGGCAGAGACCAACGGCTCGGAGGCACCGCTGAGAGCAAGCTGCTCGACAAGCAGCTGTTTCAGTGCCTCTGCCGCCGGCGTGTCGTTGTCGGTTAAGGCTGGCCGGGGCGGCTCCGCCGAAAGCGCGACTTGAAATGTCTCATCGCTGGAATCCTTCGCGATACGGACCCGCCATTCGGTGGGCGCATCACGCACGAGCCGCGTCAGATTGGTGATCCGTTGCGCTATCGCCAAACCGCCGACCGCGCGCACGATCTGCCCGCGGTCGGCGCTGTATATCCATGTGCCGATCAGATGAGAGGCCAGAAGACCGGCCAGGAGCACGAGCAGGGTCTGGCCGAACAGGCTCTGTGGAAGCAGGCGCCTCATTCGGACGTTACCTCTGGCGCAAACACATAACCGCCGCCCCAGACGGTCTTGATAATTTTCGGCGTGGTGGGATCGACCTCGAGTTTTTTACGCAGCCGGCTCACCTGCGTGTCGATGCTGCGGTCGAACGAGCCGGCGGCCCGTCCTCGGGCCAGATCCAGCAGTTGATCGCGGCTCAGCACCCGTCCCGGCCTTTCTATCAAAACAAGCAGAAGATCGAACTCGCCGGTGCTGAGCGGCACCGTAATCCCGTCGTCACGCTGGAGTTCTCTTGCACCGGTGTCGAGGCGCCAGCGGTCGAAACAATATTGCCTGGCGCGCCGGGTCGGATCTGCCACCCCGTCATTCTCGCTCCGGCGCAGCACCGCCCTTATCCGGGCGACCAATTCACGGCTGCCGAAAGGCTTCGAGACATAGTCGTCAGCGCCGAGTTCAAGGCCGACAACACGGTCTATCTCGTCTCCCTTGGCCGTCAGCATGATGATCGGGACCGTCGATTGCGCGCGCAACCCGCGACAGAGCGAGAGGCCATCCTCCCCCGGCAACATCAGGTCGAGAATGATGAGGTCAATGTGAGCATCCGCCATCACCTTTCGCATCGCCCGCCCGTCGGCGGCGACACTGGTGCGAAAACCCTCCTTGACGAGCGCACGCGAGACCAGTTCGCGGATTTCGCGGTGATCGTCGACGATGAGTATATGAGGACTGTTTTGCATGACTTTCCACTTATCCCAATCGTGAAGAGACTGCCGGGAAAAGATGAAACAAGTTTTGCCTGAAAGCCTCTCTGTAACAACTTGTCACAAAAACGCAGCGTCCTGAAAAACTTGGGTGACGTTTACCGCGCCAGATGGTGGCCACTAAACGGCTAAAATCATCTGGAGAAAACCATGAACCGCAGAACGACACTCGCCACGATTTCCATCCTCTCGCTGCTCACCGGCGTGACAACAATGATCCTGTATCACGGTTTCGGCCCGGTTCCGCCCTTCCCGACACCGGCGAGCTTTAACGGAATGTCACCCATGACCGAAATGAGGAATGGAATGGGCTGGATGATGCTGTTCGGACCGCTCGCCATGCTCCTCACCTTCGGCGGCTTTGTCACCCTGACCGTTTTGTTGATCACCGCGCTTACCCGGTCCCCGGCAAAGCCCGACTGACAGTCGCTGGCTACCCGTTTCGTAGCCTTGGTCCTCCTCCACCGCCGGACCTGAACTCATTGACGGTCCGTTTCAATGAAAATTGCGAGATTGAACATGACACATCCTATCTCACGCCGCGGCTTTCTTGCGGCTTCCGCAGCGGCATCGGCAGCATTCCTCTTGCCCGCCCGCGTCTGGGCCGCCCCCAGTGCAACCACACTCACTGCCACGACACGCACGATCGAGGTGGCAGGACGCGCCGCCACCGTCATGGGACTTGTCAATGCGAAAGGGGAACCCGGACTTACCCTTGATCCCGGACAACGCTTCCGCGTGGATCTGACCAATGGGCTCGACGGAGACACAATCATCCACTGGCACGGCCAGATTCCGCCCAATGCCCAGGACGGCGTGCCCAACACCAGCCCGATGCTGCGCCCGGGCGAAACGCGTTCTTACGATTATGCCGCGAGACCAGGCACCTTCTGGATGCATAGCCACATTCCGGCACAGGAGGTCGGCCTTCTCGCCGCACCGCTGATCGTGCGTTCTGAAGCCGATCTTGCCGCTGACCGGCAGGAGGTGGTGCTGTTTCTGCACGACTTCTCCTTCAAGCCGCCTGAGGCCGTGCTCCGCGAAGTGGCAGGCGGAACGGGCATGGATCACGCCGCGATGGGCCATGGCGGTGCAGCGGACCCGAAAGCGATGCCGGAAATGTCGGGTATGACGGACATGGCATCCATGAAGATGGATCTGAACGATTTCGAGTTTGACGCCTATCTGGCGAATGATCGCACGCTCGATGACCCGGACGTGGTGCGCGTCGAACGGGGCGGACGGATTCTCCTGCGGGCGGTGAATGCCTCGTCGATGACGGCCTTCTGGATAGATATCGGGGCCGTGCGTGGGCGGCTCGTGGCCACCGATGGCGAAGCCTGTGTTCCGCACGAGGCAACCCGTTTCGGCTTTGCGCCTGGCCAGCGGCTGGACATTGAGATCGACATGCCGGCCGACGGATCGGCGTTGCCCGTGCTCTGCCTTCGCGAAGGCGCGCCGCAGCGGACAGGCATCATCCTCGCGCCCGCGCGCGCGTCCATTGCCCGGATAGCCGGCACGGCAGACGCGCAACATCCCGCCTTCTCTCGCAATCTCGACCAGGAGACGGCATTGCGGGCCATGACGCCGTTGATGCAGCGCGAGGTTATCCGACGCCATAATGTCATGCTGGATGGTTCGATGATGCCCTATCGGTGGACAATCAACGGCCGAGGCTGGGGCGATCACGCCCCTATCCCCGCCCGCAGCGGCGAGCGGGTGGAAATAACCTTCCACAACATGTCGATGATGGCCCATCCCATGCACCTGCACGGCCATGTCTTTCAGGTCGTCGGTGTCGGCACACGGCGTATCGCAGGCGCGTTGCGCGATACTGTCCATGTTCCGCCGATGAACAGGGTAACCATCGCATTCGATGCGGGCGAAGCCGCTCCGTGGATGCTCCATTGCCACCACATGGGGCATCTGGAAACCGGCATGATGACGGAACTGCAAGTTCAGGCTTAGTGTGCCGAGGCAAAGGGGCGCCGGCTCACATCCCGGCGCTAGCCCGGCCGCTCGTCGTGATTGACATTCAGCATCATGGCAAAGGTGAGCGCCCCATCTCCCGTGCGAGTTCGAGGAAACCTTCGATATAGGACGTCGTCTCCTCGCCACGGCGCACACCGAGATTGATGCTCTTGCGGATACCCGCTTCGCCAAGGCTGAGCGCCCGGATCGGCAATCCCGCCGCGTCTTCCTGCAAGAGCCAATCCGGCAGCACGGTCACTCCCCTGCCTGCGCAAACGAGTTGCAGCATCAAATCGATGGTTTCGGCGGTACGGTGCCGGCGGGGCCGACAATGGGCAGGAACCAGAAACTGGGTATATATGTCCAGTCGTTCCAGGGTTACCGGCACGGTGATCAGCTCCTGATCGATCAGATCCTGGGGCCGCGCAAAGGTCTGCGCGGCAAGCGGATGTGTCTCATGCACCATCAGGACGAGTTCGTAGTCGAAAACGGGTGTGAATAGCAGGTCCGGCGTCTCTACCGGATCCGGGGTAATGAGCAGATCGACTTCGAAGCCGAGAAGCGCTTCGACGCCATCAAAGCGAAAAGCCGTGCGAACATCGAAATCGACATCGGGCCAGCGTGTGAGATAGGGAGTGGCGATACGCGACAACCAGCGCTGACATGGATGACATTCCATACCAACGCGCAACGCTCCTCTTCGCCCCAACGCAAAGTCTGTCAGGACCCGTTCCGCATGCTCCATCTGCGGCAATATCCGTTCGGCGACGCTCAACAGATATTCTCCAGCTTGGGTCAATCGCAATCCGCGGCCTGTCTTTGTCCAGACCTTGATGCCTTGGCGTTCCTCGAACTTGGCGACCGTATGGCTGAGCGCCGACTGCGTGACGTTCAGCCTCTCGGCAGCCGCGGTGACACTGCCACGGCGGCTGACTTCCCGCAAAATCGCTAAATGCTGCCGGTCGAGCATTATGAACTATCCTCATTGCTAAATGAAATAATACCATTTCCGCTCATAATGTATTGAGGCTAACCTTTTCGTCAACAGGTGGACCCAGCCTTAATGGACGAAAGGACATAGCAGTGACAAAACCGGCGACTGCGGCCCAGCACGCGATGAGCAATGGATTTTCTCCGTCGATCTTCGACGAGGTCATTGATCGCAGGAACAGCAACTCGATGAAATGGGCCTATGCGGGCAAGCTGCTGACACCGGACGAAGCTGCGGCCGATCCCCTGCCGATGTGGGTCGCCGATACCGATTTCAAAGCACCTCAAGCCGTCATTGACGCACTCCATGAAGCTGTCGAACACGGGGTGTTCGGTTATCCCGGCGGCGCTACGTCATCCTATGTGGACGCCGTGGTCAGTTGGCAGCAGCGACGTTTCGGCTGGGATGTGCCGAGGGAATGGGTGCTCCAGACCTCCGGCATCATCACCACGCTGAAGACGGCCGTGCAGGCTTTTTCGGCCCCGGGTGACACCGTTCTGATCCAACCGCCAGTCTACGCGCATTTCCATAACGACGTTCTGTTGAACGGCCGTCATCTGGCATTTGCGCCGCTCGACTTCACCGGCGACGGCTACCGGTTCAATGAAAAGAGCTTCGAGGCGGCGATCCGCGGCAACACGAAAATTTTCATCCTGAGTCACCCCCATAATCCCACCGGAAATGTCTGGTCGGAAGACGAATTGCGCGCAATGGGCGAAATCTGCGCCCGCCATGGCGTGCTGGTCATTTCCGACGAAATCCATGAGGACCTCATCCTCAATCCGGACAGGAAACACATTCCTTTCGCCTCGCTCGGCGAGAAATTCGCGCAGAATAGCATCACCTGCACCGCCCCAAGCAAGACGTTCAATCTGCCCGGCCTGCAAAGCGCCAATGTCTTTGTCCCGAACAGAAGGCTGCGGGAAGAATTGCGCCGTCAGTATGAGCGCAACGTCTTCGAACTGGTGAACATCATGGGAATGGTCGCAGCAGAAGCGGCTTATGCCCACGGCGAACCGTGGCTTGAGGAGATGCTGACCTATCTGCGCGCAAATCACGCACATTTCGCCACATCGATCAACGCAGCGGACCCGCGCCTGAAAGTCCTCCCAACCGACTCCCTTTATCTGGCGTGGATGGATTGCCGCGGTCTTGGGCTGGATGCCGAAGCGCTCAATAAATTCATGCTGACCAGGGCGCGGGTCTGGCTCGATAAGGGCCAGAAATTCGGGATTGAAGGCCATGGCTTCATGCGCGTCAATCTCGGCTGCCCACGCTCCACGGTCGATGAAGCGATCGAGCGCATAACCGCCGCCGTCGCCGGGCTGTGAGGGCGGAGCCTATATCATAGCCTATCGAACACCGTCTCGCCGAACGCGGGATCAAACAGGACCGAATGAAACAGGGAAACGCAACCGACCGGGCCGCGGAGAAATCGGTAAAAGCCACCCGCCGCCGGATCACAACTGGGAGAATAGCAATGAAAATGACGACTGCTCTTGCCACGCTTGCGGCGGCGACACTGACGGCCGGTATCGTTTCAGCCGGCACCATGGCCGATGTTCAGGCGCGTGGCAAACTGAATTGCGGCGTGACCACCGGCCAGCCCGGTTTCTCCGCGCCAGATGCCTCCGGCACCTGGCAGGGCCTGGACATCTCCTATTGTCGCGCCGTTGCGGCGGCCGTCCTCAAAGACCCCAAGGCGGTAAATTTCGTTCCGACGACGGCGCAGACCCGGTTTTCAGCCTTGGCTTCGGGTGAAATCGACATTCTGTCCCGCACGACGACCTGGACCTTTTCACGCGATGTCGATCTGAAATTCACATTCGCGGGCGTGTCGTTTTATGACGGACAGACATTCATGGTTCCCCGGTCTCTGGGGATAAGTTCCGCAAAGGATCTCAACGGCGCAACTGTCTGCATCACCAGCGGAACGACGACAGAACTCAATCTCGCCGAATACTTTAAAAAGAACAACCTCACCTATGAGCCGGTCCCCGTCGAAAACGGCGCTGAAAACCAGCAGAAATATCTGGCCGGCGCATGTGACGTCATGACGAGTGACGGTTCCGATCTGGCCTCGATCCGCTCCAGTTTCGCAAACCCCGATGACCACGTCATCCTCGCCGATATCATGTCAAAGGAACCGCTCGGGCCGCTGGTCCGCCAGGGAGACGATCAATGGGCCGACATGACACGCTGGACGCTGAACGCCCTCATCTCCGCTGAGGAGCTTGGCATCACCGCTGAGAATGTGAAACAACTCGCGGCCGGTTCCGACAACCCGGAAATCAAGCGCCTTCTGGGGAAAGAAGGCGATTTCGGCAAACAGCTTGGTCTTGATGCCGCTTGGGCTGAACGCGCGATCGCGGCCGGGGGAAACTATGGCGAACTCTTCGCCAAAAACCTCGGCGAACGCACATCGATCAAATTGCCCCGTGGGCAGAATGCATTGTGGGAACAGGGCGGCCTGATGTACGCGCTGCCGTTTCGTTGATGTCTTCGCGGTGCGGGCAAGCCCGCACCGCATCGCATTTTACGAACAGAACCTCGCGCGACCAGCGCGAACCAAGGTAACCTCCACGCTACATGGTGAGAACTCATGGCTACGAGAAACGCCGCTCGAAACGGGCCGTTTCGCCTCGGCATGCTCCTTCGCGACACCCGTTATCGCAATGGAACGATCCAGGTCATAACCTTCGCCCTTCTGGCAATCAGTCTTTTCTGGCTTGTCGACAACACGGTGCGGAACCTCGCCGCGCTCGGCAAGGATTTCTCCTTTGAATTCCTGTGGCGCACCGCCGGCTATGACATATCGCAACGGCCGATCGACTACTCAAGCGCGAGTAATCATGCCAGCGCCGCATTGGTCGGATTGCTCAATACCCTGATCGTTGCCGTTATGGCATGCATCACCGCAACTGTGGTGGGCATATTCGCAGGCGTCCTGCGGCTTTCCAACAACTGGATCGTTGGGCGCCTGATGACGCTCTACGTGGAGAGCTTCCGCAATGTGCCGGCACTTCTGTGGATTATCGTCATCGCCGCCATCATGTCCGAGGCAATGCCTGCACCCACCGATTTCCGCGGCGATAACGCTCGCGCCTCTATGTTTTTATGGAACAGCGTCGCGGTAACGAACCGGGGAATCTACGTCCCTTTGCCAGGCTTTTCGAGCAGTCTCGGAGAATTCGACCTCCCCTTTGGGGCCATCAGTCTCGATCTGCTGGCAATGATTGCCGTGCTTGCCGGCTCGTTCGCCATGCACCGCCGCCTCCTCGACAATGCGCAACGGCAGCAAAGCCGCACCGGCAAGCGTCCCCATATCTGGTGGAAAAGCATCGCCGTTTTCGCAATACCTGTTCTGGCATTGCTGTGCGCGCTCGGCTTCCACCTGCAATGTCCTGAATTGAAGGGACTAAATTTCACCGGTGGCTTGCAGCTTCGAAATTCCCTGATCGCGCTTTGGATCGGGCTCAGCATCTATACCGGGGCGTTTATCGCCGAGATCGTCCGCTCGGGTATTCTTGCGGTTTCGCGGGGACAAACGGAAGCGGCCCATGCGCTCGGCCTGCGGCCGGGACAAACGATGCGTCTGGTGGTCCTTCCGCAGGCCCTGCGCATCATCGTTCCGCCGCTCATCTCACAATATCTGAATATCACCAAGAACACATCGCTTGGCCTTGCCGTGGGTTATATGGATCTGCGCTCAACGCTTGGCGGCATCACCATCAACCAGACGGGCCGTGAACTCGAGGGAATGCTGCTGATGATGCTGATCTATGTCTCCATCAGCCTGATCATCTCCGCCATCATGAATGTCTACAATAATCGTATCATGCTGAAGGAGCGCTGAGATGAACGTCCATAGTGTCTCCTGGGTCCGAGAAAACATGTTGCCCCCCTATGAGCGGCCGGCAGGCCAGACCGGTATCGTCCAATGGATGAAGAAGAACCTGTTTAACGGCTGGACGAGCACACTTCTGAGCATCGCCTCGGTGGCGGCGGTTCTCTGGCTCGTATCGGCTATCGCCCCATGGCTCGGCAATTCCATCTGGAAAGCCAATTCCCTTGCCGAGTGCCGGCAGATTCTCGACGGGGCATCCGGCGCCTGCTGGGGTGTCATTCGGGATCGATGGACGCAGCTTTTTTTCGGTTTTTATCCGCCGCAATCCTATTGGCGGCCGGTCGCGGCCTTCGTGCTCCTCCTGCCTGCATTGGCACCTGCCCTTTTTGCAGCCCTGCCCCGAAAGATGCTCTGGTTCAGCGCCGTTTATCCGGGATTGGTCTACTGGCTGATCTGGGGTGGCTCGTTCTGGTTTCCCGTCACGCTTTATCTTGCCTTCGCCGCTGGCGCGGTCACCATCGCCCTGCTGACGCGGAAAAACGCGGCGGTGGCAACCGCAACGGCAATCTTCACGACCGTGCTCTGGTGGGTCTATCTCGCCGGCCCACTCGCGACATTCCTCGAAAAAGCAGCCCCGGTCTCACTTGAAAGCGTGGCATCGAGACAAATCGGCGGGTTTCTGCTGTCGATGATTATCGGTGTCACCGGTATCGCGATGTCGCTGCCGCTCGGCATCCTGCTCGCACTCGGCAGGCGTTCCGGCATGCCCCTCATTCGGGCTTTGAGTGTCGTTTTCATCGAATTCATCCGCGGCGTTCCACTGATCACGCTGCTATTCACGGCCTCGCTCCTTCTCAATTATTTCCTGCCGCCGGGCACAAATTTCGACCTCATCCTGCGTGTCGTGATCATGGTGACCCTCTTTGCCAGCGCCTATATGGCCGAGGTCGTTCGCGGTGGGCTGGCGGCGCTGCCGCGCGGTCAGTACGAGGCCGCCGAAGCGCTGGGACTGGACTATTGGAAAGCGCAACGCCTGGTCATTCTCCCGCAAGCGCTGAAAATCTCGATACCCGGCATCGTCAACTCGTTCATAGGGCTCTTCAAGGACACGACGCTCGTCATGTTCATCGGCCTTCTCGACCCCATCGCCCTCGCCGCCGCCATTCGCGCCAACACCAGTTGGCAAGGCATATATTGGGAACTCTACATCTTCATCGGTGCCGTGTTCTTTGTCTTCTGTTTCAGCATGTCGCGCTACTCGATGTATCTCGAGCGCCGGCTGAAAACGGATCATCATTAGGAGAATATGGATGATCAATACAACCACGCAACGCGCGCTTTTGCCCGACGACCGGGTCGGATTTGCAGGTATTGCCGTCGAAATCACGTCCATGAACAAGTGGTATGGCGACTTCCATGTCCTGCGCGATATCGATCTGACGGTGCGGCGGGGAGAACGGATCGTCATCTGCGGACCGTCCGGCTCTGGAAAATCGACCATGATCCGCTGCATCAACAGGCTCGAGGAGCACCAGTCCGGCAAAATCGCCGTTGATGGCATCGAACTCTCCAGCGACCTGAAGAAAATCGAAGAAGTCCGTCGTGAAGTCGGCATGGTATTCCAGCACTTCAATCTCTTTCCGCACCTGACCATCCTTCAAAACTGCATTCTTGCCCCTGTCTGGGTCCGCAAGTTGCCGGAAAAAGAAGCCCGCGAGCTTGCCATGCACTTTCTGGAGAAGGTCAGGATACCGGATCAGGCGCACAAATATCCTGGCCAATTATCAGGCGGCCAGCAGCAGCGCGTGGCGATCGCGCGATCATTGTGCATGAAGCCGAAAATCATGCTCTTCGATGAGCCCACCTCCGCACTTGATCCGGAGATGATAAAGGAGGTACTCGATACGATGATCGCGCTTGCCGAAGACGGTATGACCATGCTTTGCGTGACCCACGAGATGGGATTTGCGCAGGCTGTGGCCGACCGGGTGATCTTCATGGACCAGGGTCAGATCGTCGAGCAAAACGAACCGAAGGCCTTCTTCAGCGCTCCGCAATCCGAACGCTCGCGGGCATTCCTCGGTCAGATATTGGGACATTGAATTTTTGACGGGCTGAAAATGATGACACCGCTATTCAAACCGATCCACCGCGCCGCGATACTGCTCGGTATCGTGCTCATTCTACCCATTGCCGCCGGCGCGACCGATCTCCTGCAGCCGCTCGGCCGCGCGGACCGCCCGGTGGGCTCCGCGACCGCTCCGGTCACGGTGATCGAATACTCATCTCCCACCTGTTCTCACTGTGCGACATACAGAAACGAGACGGCGCCGAAGATCGAGGAGGAATTTGTTGAAAGCGGGCAGATTAGAATTCTGTTCCGGCCTTTGGTTCGCAATAATGTGGACCTTGTTATCTTCATGCTGGCAGAGACGCAGCCGCAACCAAAGCCCGTTCTCGACAGGTTCTACGCCCGTCAGGACGACATCGCGAACTCCGGTAATCTGGAACAGACGTTACGCGAAATCGCAGCCTCTGTGGGAATCGATCGCGACGCTTTTAACGGGGCGGTGGCGGACCAGTCTGTATTAAACAACCTCAAGGCGCTTACCAATCAGGCGCAGAACGACTTCAAGGTGGAGGGCACACCGACATTCTTCATCAACGGCAAGAAAATTACCGGCGCCCCAAGCCTTGAAGCAATGCGGCGCGAGATCGCCGCGGCTCTGGAAAGAAAATAGCTTCTGTTGCCGACTGGCGCGCAAGCCTGACAGCACAAGTCGCACGACGAAGAAGCCGCGCCGCATGAGTTCCTCGTACATCGTATCACTCGCCAGGCACTGCGGGACCATGTGAGGTATCCGGAGACGGCGGGAATAGATGGCTTTAAACGCAATAAAACCCTCCGCATTCTTCGCTCCAAGTTCAACCTCGGATATCCCTTGCTGGCGGCAGACATCGCTGCCCGCTCTCCTGCCCCTTCAAATCGCGATGATTGTGCATTCGTGAACCGCACGCCTTGCTCCGTCAGTCTCCTCACCTCGACGGGCGCTACCGAAATTTGGAGGAGCGGCGCAATCGATGACTATACCTGGTGGGGATGGAGCGTTCGCCAGCGATAGAATCCGCTGATGCTATCACGGCAAAACGGAAGCCATGGGTATCAATTCCGCCGACATGGATCTGGCGACGGAACTCATCTTCGCGAGCTTCAGCGATCACCAAAGCCCCGGCTTCTTTCCAAGGAAAGCCAAGAGCCTCGTTCGATGGTCTGACGCGCCGCGTCACGCTTAAACTCATCGCTGAAATTCGATCTGCTCATGATGCTTCTTCTTGCCTCAAAATTAGGAAAGAAAGCATCTACAAATCTAGGGGCTATTCAAATTGACCTTTCCATCAAGGATTTCATGACTCGCCATACCCGCCCCCTGTTCATTTTCTGGTTTCGATATGAGAACAAGGAATCACGCACTCAAGGGCGCGTCAAATCACCCCCGGGGTTTTGTGCTAGGTTTGTGCTAGGGGTAGAAACGACTTCGGCCTCCCGTTGGGAGGCCGACAAAGTCTTGATATTCCGGTAAACTTTGGTTGCGGGGGCGAGCTTTCATCTTTACTTGCGCTCCAAGCAAGTAAAGATGGCTGCAGGTTTAAATCGCGCAATTTCAGATTATTTAACAATGGCCTCCAGGGATATCATCATCCCGCAAGGCGAACTTTTTGCAACATGGGCATAGCGACCTCGCCTTCAAACCAGGGGGCGAGCAACCAGTGAAGTCCAATCACTTATCGGCAGTCTGTCCTCGTTCCCAAGGCGCTGGCCGATTTATCAGTTCGACCATTTCCGGAACCGGGGCAGCCGGTTCAGACAAGCCCAAGCAAAAATCCAAAAACCCTTCGGGGGTCATGACAATCAAGCGCCCATTTATCACGTCGGCTGCTAATCTTAAAATGGAGGTATGCGCAAATTCCACCGGCGACTGACCGCATTGGTCGGCTGCACGCTTAACCACTGCGGCGTCCGCTTCCGAGAGCCGTATCGTTATAATGTCTTTTGACTCTTCCACACGATGTACCCGATTGCGATTATGACGTTCGCCCTTCTACAGCACGACAGAAAGGCCTGACTACCATTCTGATTTCTAGAAAGCACAATCACCTGAATACCTGAAGTGCAGTCTGCCGCGCTCCCCATTGAGCGCGGCAGATGATTATCAAACGGTCATGCATCTGCCCTGTTCAATGCTTTGAGGATGGCTTTTGACAATGCGAACGCACGGGCATCACCTCCCTTTTGATCCCGGACCATCTCGCCTAGTTCCGCCATGGGGAACCGCCTCAGTGTTGGTACGAATTCGTCGGGATCAAAGCCCTCGGGGGGATTGGCATAGATACGCACGAGCGCACCGAAGATCGAAGCACCGTGTGTAAGTGTTTCACCGTTATATGCTTCAGCCATGCAGGTCAGAGCAGCCGAAACGACTGCGTCACCATGTCTGCGAAGCGCGGTGGCAATCGAAGACGTAAAAGTGACATCTCCTGGCTTCCATGCAGTTGACGAAGTGCTTCGGGCGATAGCCAATCCTGCCTCAGACACCAGCCGTCGAATATCCAGAGCATCCTCATCACCGGCAGCAAGGGCCGCGTGGAAGTCATCCATACGGTTCATCGCCTTACGCGCCCTGTTCGCAACAATGAACATGCGTGCCTCGCCTTCTGGACTGCCATAGGTGAAAAGGCAGCAAGGCAACTGCAGCAAATCTCCCCGGCGCACGGCTGCAGCCCAACGATGCTGTCCGTCGATGATTACCCTTGAACCGTCAGGCCGCCGCGATACCACCAGAGGCGCACAAAGCCGCCAATCGAAGTTTGCGGCGATGCTCGCGATAAGGCGGCGCGATCCGTTGTTGTCGATAGATCGCTGATAAGAGCTGTCGACCGTCAGTTCGGTAACATGCACCCACTCGATACTTGGCATGGTGTCACGCGGCGTACCAAAGGCTATCTTCCGTTCGCTTCCGCGCTTCCCCCCAGAACCGGTTTTACTTTTCGTGCCAAACTGAGCGGATTTCCCTGGGCCGATAGCCGTGATTTCCGGAACGACTTCGGCAGTGAAACCCGCCAGAAGTTCAGGAACTTCCTCCGGTTCACGGCACCACAACTTGCCACCATGTTCGATAACAACATGGCCAGCGTGAACGCGAGTTGTGCCGAGAGGTGTCGGGATCAGGAAAGATCCGTTGGGTGACTTGTCTTCCGTTATTCGATCGCAAACCCAAGGCGGCATCGCAGAACCGTCGTTAAGCCATGTACGAATGCCCCCGGCCAGCGGTATTGATTGCTGTTGCGTCATGATCGTTCTCCTGAAATGTCGCGGCCCTATGCGCACGACGCCGCAGGCTATGGGCGGTATGTTTCACTAACGAGAACGAACGAGCAGCTGGGAAAATTGAAATAGATGCTGGAAACAATTGAGTTGCGAAACAAAAGTTGGCGGACAGCTATTATTATTTCATGGTTTTATTCAATGGCTGCCACGCCGGCGAGAACCTGGAAGTGCTGCGAGCCGTTCCGGTAATGACGTTGATCGTTCCGACCATTCGCTTGAACTGCAGAACGTCGTAGTCGGTGTCACTTGCTTGCAATCTGGCAATCAAAGTTTGCAGCTCGTTCCACTTCCGTCCTGCTTCCCGTTTTGCAGGCACCAACATCCTTGCGCTGAGCTGTAATCTCGCTCGCAGGCTTTGAGCCTGGTCTTCAAGTTGCTGGAAGCGCGTCTTCAAGGCTGGCGTATATAGCCCATCCTCGATGGCGGATATGAGACCTTGAAGCCGCCGATCTATCTTCTCAAGCTGGAACCGATCCTTTTGCATCTGGCGGCTCTGTTCATCGGCGTTCACCTGCTCGTCGTTGGTCAACGCGTCCGCGTGATGGGTGATCAACATGGCAGCCTCGGCAAGAATATCTCTGACCGCTGCCTCCATTACTCTTCACTGGACCGTCTTGCCATTGCCACAGTTTTTTCGCCGGTAATGCTCCGCACAGCCGTAACGATCCCTCCCGACGTTACAGAACTCGCCACTACATTGCGCACAGGTCAGGAGACGATAGAGGTTCGAGGGAGCTGGTCTGAGACCAAGAACCCGAGCCTCTCTCGATTTCCGGACACCGTCACGAACACCCCCATGACGTCGTTCCGCCTCCTGTTGCCGGTCCTTGACTGCCTGCCATAAGACTTCGTCGATAATCCGCAGATGGGGAACATCCTTTATGACCCATTCCGTCTCCGGATTTAGGCGTACCTGACGCTTTCCAGTGATTGGATCCTTGATGAAACGCTGGCGATTCCAGACGAGCTCCCCGCGATAAAGGGCATTGTTGAGGATACCGGTACCCCTCGCCCGGTGCCCACGAATGGTGGTGGCGCCCCAGGAATGCCCGCCCGGCCCCTGAATAGTCTCCCGGTTCAGCGCCGTCGCAATGGCATTGGGCGTCTCTCCCCTGGCAAAAGCTGCAAAGATGCGACGGATGATAATCGCCTGCCGCTCGTTTATGCAGCGGCCTCCGGCACCGTCTTCACCATCACTGGATACGTCATAGCCGTAGGCGAGACCTCCGCCTGAACGGCCTTTCTCGATCCGTCCGCGTTGGCCTCGTCTGGTCTTCTCGGCCAGATCCCTGAGGAACAGCGCATTCATCGTGCCCTTAAGGCCGATATGCATCTCGTCGGTTAGTCCTTCGGCCACCGTATGCAGCGCAATTCCCCGAAATTGAAGCGCCTTGTATATATGAGCCATGTCCTCCTGATCACGAGAAATTCGGTCGAGTGCCTCGGCACACAAGGTGTCGAACCGCCCTGCCCGCGCATCATCCAGCAATCGGGTAATTCCCTCCCGGCCGCGGATACTGGCGCCCGAGATGGCATCGTCGCGATAGTACCCGGCGACCTTCCAACCCTGACGTTCTGCGAACTGGCGGCAAAGGTTGAATTGATCGTCAATCGACTGCGGACTCTGAAGATCGGAGGAGTATCGGGCATAGAGGGCAACGTTCGGCATTGGCATTCCTGGCATTTCAAAAGGGGAACGCCCCTTGCCAGCAACCAAGGCGAGAGAGAAGCTGCGAGTCATATTATCCAGAGGAAAGCAGGAAGAAGATGCACTAACTGCACCACGCGAAAGGGGCCGATGCCTCAACGTCCACGCTCTGACACCGCCAATCGACCATCCGCAGCCTATGAAATAAATACTGCTCTTGAACCATATCGAACCGTCGTCTCCTGCCAGCTCATGGGAATTCACTGAAAATTCCGTGCCTTGATCTTCAGCGTAATGTGATCATCATTGACGGGTTCTGTTCTTCCCTGAGATACTGCAGGTGCTAGGCGACCTTGAATTGCGTTTGGAGTAGAGAACATGTCAGTTGCCCAGCAATGGCTGAAGGCCAACGCCCACGGATACTCTGATCTCACGCTACCAGAAGTAGCGGCAATCAATGAGTTTTGCCTGCTATGGAGCTTCTTCGAGGAATGGGTCCTCGAAAACAACGCCAGCGTGGGCGAGATTAAAGCGAAAGTCGCCGAGGCGGCAACCATATCGATCTTGGAATTGCAACCGTTCAACGGCGCGCTCGAATACTTCAAGGCCCGCTACTTCGCGGATGGCAAGGCGACCCATTACTTCGATGGCCTGCGTTTTCAAGGCAAGAATAGCGGCCGTATCGACGTCGAGAACGTATTGTGCGGAACGGACGCAGGAAACGCTGAAGCACTTGCTGCCCTCCTGATCATTATCTATCGCTTGCGCAACAATCTCCTGCATGGCGAGAAATGGAGCTATCGCGTGAAGGACCAGCTTGGCAACTTCACCAATGCCAATATTGTCCTGATGGGCGCGATGGACCTGTTTCGCTCGCGAGGATTGTGCAATCCTGAAGGAACAAAGAAATGAAGGCCAACGTGTTACCGGTTGCCAAGCCTTCGCCTGTAGTTCCGCGAGTATTCCTATGAGAACGATGGCCAAATATGATTGCAGATAGGAGTAATGACGCCCAAAGCATATCCATAGAACTCGACATGCTTCGAGCAGTGATCGCGCGCCTCGTCCCTGAACGTGGGGGTCCAACGCCACGTCGACCTATCGAAATCGATGAGGATCAAGGACCGAGCGTGGACGAGGTTATTGCGGCAACGGCTGCATTAGCAAATTCGGCGGCCGATCCTCACGTGGATGCCACGGTCGTCATGAAATTGCTCGATCTTATCGAGGCATTCTGCCGAAATGGAATGCATATCGACACTATCCGCACCCGGGTAACGGCCCATGTCGAGCGACGTTGGCCATATTTCGTCGAGTCGCTTGTCGATTGGGCGTTAGAGAGTTATCAATCCTCATCTGTTTTCAGCGCGTTTCCCAAACTCCGGTCCGAAGCTGCCCTTTTCAACCGGCTCGCGGCTTCCATTGCGACGCGACAACACTACGCATTTCAACTCGAGAGAGTCCTAGACGAACTCGCACCAAACGCGATTTCGGTGGCACGAGCACTAGTTGCGGCACTTGTCGAACGCGGTAACCGCGACAGGGACGACCTCGCTCTGGCAACATCTTTGTTCTGTGCGCTTGGTCGCGGTATGGGTTGGACCGCTTGG
Organism: Agrobacterium sp. OT33; assembly: GCF_017313365.1. Classification (NCBI taxonomy): domain Bacteria; kingdom Pseudomonadati; phylum Pseudomonadota; class Alphaproteobacteria; order Hyphomicrobiales; family Rhizobiaceae; genus Agrobacterium; species Agrobacterium sp. OT33. Next base: position 267,118 of record NZ_JAFLMZ010000008.1, read on the forward strand.
GTTTCGTTACAAGCGATCCTGCATGTGCGGCCGGACTATGCTGGTCCACATGCGACGTTTGAGCGAGAGGGCGATCGTTCGAAATACTCTCAGGAGACTATCCACCATCGCCTAGAGATGGCGCAGGCAATCGAGGCGATGGCCAAAGTGCGCGATGTAGCCAGTTTATTGCTTGAACTTTTTGGTCAAGGCGTAGGATGGCACGACCGCGGTCTGCTTAATCGTCCAGCAGAAACCCGAGCCGCATTCGTCGACAATCTGCGGGCGGCGATTGGGCACAATCCGCAACTGCGGCAGGCGGTCATCGAGGCGTTACTATGGTCCGCGGACGGTCGAGCAGCCGATCTTGCCCAGTTTGCCGCTGTCGCTCTTGCCCAGCCCGAAGATCGCTCCGCTCTTCTCGAACTCGAACGACATCCTGTCCGCGTCGTCCAGCACGCGACCCGTGCGGTAAGAGCGGCAAAATTTGGCGAGCAACTTGGGACGGGAGCCCTTCCGGCCGGCGGGAGTCTCCTGCAAGCTCTGGTCACGCTTGACAGCGGCGTCGCATCTGCCGCCGAGCCTGCGCGCACCTGGCTCGGCGACCGCGCGGTGGAACGTCTGATTGAGCAGACGATCGCACGCGTGGAGGCAAAATATGCTGAGGAATATGCAAACCACGGCGACGAGGGTGAGGATCGACTACTTTCCTCGCTATTCCGAGAGCTTGCACTCCGCTTCTCCGATCTTGATCAGGCACTTGAGGCTTTGGCTCGCGCTGCCGCCGCACCGCATCGCGCCTCGGTTACCATGGAGTACCGCAACGTTGATCGTGCCGAAGAAGGTGCAAAAGGCATCAGGAAGGTGAAAAGCTTCTCAGCAGATTTGTGCCTGATCGTGGACCCGATGATCGATGGCACGTCACTCGGACGGCGCGTGACGCTTGTTCAAGCCAAACGCCTCTACCGAAACAAGAAGGCCCGTAAGCAGCCGGCTTGGTCTGACTCGTTCAAGATTGACCGCGACCAGCGGGTTCACCTGCAAGAGCAGACGCCCGCAAGCGTGTATTTCTTCCATGGGCCACCGGCTGGCGGTCGCGGTGTTCCGGTGATCCCCACCCATTTGGTTGCCGATCTGTCCGAACACAGAGGATCGGGGACAACACTCTCTCGAGATGTGGTTGCCGTAGCCTCCCGCTCACTTGCAGATTGGCTTACCTACGACGCGCTCGCACTCCGCGTTGGCGATCCCTATGCGGAGCTTGTCAAACGAGCGAGAGGGGCGCCTGGTTCGCTGCCTCGCCCGCTGCTCGACGTGCCAACGGTTGAGGTCCAAGTCGCATTGAGGCCACGCAGCGAGCTACACTAACATGAGAGATCATCTACATTTCAAGAAGTGAGATTATGGATGTCTACGCGATACGGTAACTGGAACGATATTCTCGTTCTGCCAGAAGAGTTGATTGCATTTGCATGGTCGGCCCCAATGCGCGATCTCGCCGGAAAGCTTGATATTTCGGATGTTGGGCTGCGGAAGCAGCTGGCCAACTATGGTGTTCCTGTGCCACCACAAGGCTACTGGAACAAAGTGCATGCCGGAAAACCGCTCCCCCCTCGCCCAAGTCCCCGTCCCAGGCGCCCTGGCGAAATGGGACGTGTGAAGGTGGACTCCCGCTATGCTAAGGTTGTCTCCATTGCCCAAGCTATGGCGTCTGCGGGTCCATTTGCCTCGGCTACCGTTCCTGAAAATCTGGATGACCTCTTAGCCCAAGAAGTGAAGGCTATCGGCCGCGTTGTGGCGCCGAAAACCATTGGCGTTCCCCACAGAGGAATCGCACATATTCTGAGGCAGGAAGCCCGCAGACAAGAAAAGTTTTCGAAAAGCAACTGGGACTGGGATCGGCCAATATTTGATTCACCGCTCTCGAAACGGTGCCTTCGGATATTGAATGGTCTGTTTCTCGCGCTCAGCAAGCGTGGTCATGATGGTGACGCACAAGAAAATAACCAGGAACTCCATGCCCGAGCAATCATCGGGGACACCTATCTTGGTCTGAATCTGGCTATCGTCGGGAAGTACAAGAAAATACGCCGAAATGGGTATGAAAGACCGTCCCCTGATCTGCCGGCGTCGACAACCTTAGCGCTAAGCCTCGCCCCAGATTTTGATGGCCGAGTTTCGAAAAGCTGGCAGGATGATGACGAAGGTCGACTTGAGGACAAGATCCCAATCATCGCGGCGGAACTCATCGTGGCGGGAGAAGCAAAATTTAGAGAAAGCCTGAAAGAAGCTGAACAGAAGGCAGAACTGGCTCGTCAGGAAAAAGAGAGGCAGCGGCAAGAGCAGCTCCAAAAGTTGAACCAGCAACGACTAGATAATCTAAAGATATCCGGCGACCTGCTGCGTCGAGCACAAGATATCCGCGCCCTCGTCGAGAGTGTGCGTGTGGCAATCACGAAAGGCTCCGCTGAGATTGGCGAGGCAAGGCTGGCAGCTTGGGAGCAATGGGCTCTCGGAGAAGCGGACAAAATTGATCCGGTCAGGTCCGGGCAATTCCTATGTCACCTAGACGAGCCGTCCTTGTAGATGGCGGTCGTGTTCTACAACACGAACTGGATCAGCAGCGCGCCACCCGTCTTAATTCACAACAACCGACTCGATCCTCACACCGTCTAGTTCGAAACGCTGAACTTCCCGACGTCCGCGCGGAGGGCGGGTCTTTCGTCCGCTTTTCCAAAGCTCCAGTAGCGGGTCTTTGCCTGGGCTCAAGCTGTGGCAGCGCTTGAGAAGATCAAACCAAGAAAACCACGCTGCGCGACTGTCTTGAGGTTCACCGCCCGAAAACTTTGCGCCATTGCGGGTGAGCACGAAGAGGCACATCGCCTTCGCGCTCGCAGCCATATCTTTCGGTAAACCGAGTTGCAGGGCGCGTTCGTCGCCGCCAAGTCCCGCGCAATAGTTGGAAACGACCTCAATCCAAGCATTGCCTTCCTTGACCAGGTTGCTCTGGCGGCTTGCCCGTTCGGTCAATGAGTTCTCGAACGAATCCTGCCATTTTATCTGAAAAACAGCCAGAGTTCCTGTCTGCCGATCAAAGATCGCTGCGTCAATATCGGTCAAGACACGCCCTCCCTCCCGCAAGCGACGCGGCTTTGAAGGCATAAAGAAGCGAGGTTCCGGAAAAAGCGCCCGCAGATCGTCACGGAACACCGCCTCCCGCAGATTGACGGCTCTGTCCCAGTCGGAGCGAAACATCCTCTGAAGTTTGCGATTCACCCATGGGAAGGGATTATTGAGGCCGCCGAATACCGGTTTGTGCCAGCATTGGTCGCCTCCCCTGATTAGCAATGCTTGCGGACAATCGGGGATCAATTTCAGGTGGGTGGAATCGGACGGTGAGATGCCCAGCACTTCAAGCATGATATCTGCCTCGTCGTCTTTCAAGTTAAGCAATCCGCCCCATTGCTCCCTCAGTTCGTGATCAAACGCAAAGATTGTAAGGATATCCCTAGCTGCGGGCGGATTATGTCGCACCAGAAGCGTATCGACAAATGCGGTATGTTTCAGACAACGCGCCATTCCTGTCACGATCGCAGTGCGATATTGGCCGAATGAAAGGGGGCCAATCCTGCAATCATCGGGCAGGCTGTCGTTGCCCGGCAGGCCGCGAGCGCGGAGCTCGGCGTAAGTTTCGAAATATTCCTCGAGTTCCCTAGACGAGGAGTACCGGATGCCGAAGGTGGCGTCCCTCTGCACGCGAGCTTCCAGTTCCCTAGTGACCCATTCTCCTTGATCCGCCTCTAATGCGTTCAGAAATGGACGGTCCGCTTTCTTGATGTGTTGAGTAAACCAGATGATGGCATTGCGATCGATAGCTTCAAAATCAGCTGCTGTGATCACAAAACGTATGGCCCCACTTTTACTAAGTTCGAGCCTGGCCAAGCCATATCGCAGAAAATCGACCAATCGTTTTAGGTGAGAAACGAGACCTGAACGATAAAGCAAAGAACTCGCCCACCGCGACCGGTCGTTACTTGTAGGTGCCCAAGCCGCACCTGGACCGACCATTCCGCCAGGGAGAAATAGCGAAAGCGCCCGATTGGCACCCAGCCAGCAGATGTCGAGGTAGCCCGGGAGATCAGACACTCTATGGTTCGGCGCGAAAGCTCTCAAATAGCCAATGGAATCAATAGCTCGGATGACGTCCAGCAGAACCGGCCGTTCAGTCCCAGCAATTTGCTCCATAAGAGCCATTTCGCTTGCTTCGATTTTGGCAAGCAATGCGGACAGCTTCTGTTCCGCAATTAACCTCGAATTATCCATTCGACTCCAAGCGCGCGGGTGCACGAATTTTATAGATGACGGCCTTTGGCTCTCTCACCAATCTGCCCAAATCAAAACACGGCATCCTATGCAGATCAACCTGTCGGTACGATTGCAGCGAACTCGCCAGCAGTGATCAAAATTCCGCAGTTTCATGCGGTGATAGGCTTTGGAATGTCTGTGACGAATTATCCTTAAAGAAAACGGGCATACCAGCTGTAGCGGGAACCGCAAAAGCCGTTCGCCTCCCACAAGACCGGTTAAGAGGGTTGCCGCAAGAGGTTTAACATAGTGCCGGCAAAAAGCCGGAAACCGGGACCGACAGCCCCCGACGCGTGGGCCTGCCTTCTATGAACCGGGGAAGAACTTCTGTCTGACGCGGCGATTACGCCCCAGCGCCCGTTCAAGTTCCAAGACTGACAGGTGGTACTGCTCGACCCGGCGCTTCCCGCAGATCGCGTCGAGCTTGTCGTAGAGTGTGGCGTCCATCTGGGCTGATGTGATCACGCCGAATCCCTGAGCGCCGTACTGCTCAAGCATGTCGCCGACATCCGTGAGTCGCGTGGATCCAAGGGATGAACCGTTGGTGACAAGCTTGCACTGAAAAATCCACTTCCTCGGCTCCACCCAAGGGCCTACTGTAGCCTCGTGCACGACAATGTCGCGGCCACCATCCCTTGACCGCGATTTACCAAGCTTCCGGATTGTGTCGGAATTAAACTTCGGGTTGTCGAAGATGAGCTGGTAGGAAAGCTCTTCAAAGGCCTCGTCGTCCAAGCTCTTCCAATCACAATAAAAAGACGGCGCGGCGCCGGTAGCGGTGGAGAGCTCCTCTGTCACCTGGGCCGAAGCCTCGCGAAGCGCCTTTGCCGTCTGCAACTGCGCCGGCCGGATGTCGTAGAGAAAGTGGAGGAAGTGGCCATCATTGACGAAAACAAGTGTGCCAGTCTGGTGTAGATAACAGCCTTCTGCTAGCGCTGGAACGCCCTCTACAGCGTCCGAAGTCGAGATGCCTATGGGCGCGGTTGTTGTAGCCGCCGGTGAACGAAGTGCTCTAAATGGGTCTGACGACCAGCGTTCGACATACTCGTCGTCCTGAGTCACGAGCCCTGCGCAGACCTGAGATTTGAAATAGCAATCTGATGGAAAGCGGATCAGGAGGCCCTCATGATGCACGAACGCCTCGCCGTCAATGATTAGGAAACCGGCAGGCAGGAAGTCGTTCAGACGATATTTCTGATCCGTCGCCAGAAAGAATTGGTCAGGGCCTACCGCGAGAGGGACAAGCCACCCAGCCCGCGAAGCATAGCAGTTTCCGCCTATTGCACCGCTGAAGCCGCTGCGATGCAAGCCAAGGCGACGCTCTGGGAAACGCGCCATCTGATTGCTCCATGCTTCCGGTGCTTCGGATCGCAGCTCCTCGTTCGCTACGTGGAGGTTCACGAAATACCAGTCGATGATATCCGGCGCTCGGTGAATATAGGATTCCAGGTTGTCCTCGTAGTCATGCACCTGACCGCGAAGGTTCTGTAGTTCCTCTAGCTTTGTATCGTCTGTGAAATCTTCATCGAAATCGCTGATCAAAAGCGCGCAGTCGGCGATGGCTTCGAATATCCCCGGCCCTGGCCCCGTGAGAACTGTTCGGATGCAACGGTGATCTCCGGGTGGGACTTCTGTTTTGACGAATTTCGCATATGTGGCCATGCGCTCGATGGCCCACGACGCATCGAGGAGGTCTCCGCAGATGTCGCGATAGGACTGGGTTGACCCGAACGAAGGGAGCGGGACGTAGACGACAATCCGGTCGTAGGCATTTGCATCAAGCGTCCGAATATTCATTTCGAATTCTTCGCCGAAATCGACCTCAAGCGTTCTGGCACTGTCCTCGGCACCGATCTCCATCTTGTTCATCCTTATTTCTGTACGAGCCGGGCTGACGCACTAGCGCTATCAACTATGCCTGATCCTCCGAACCTAAGCGATCGCGCTTCGGCAATGATCTTCTCTCCGTGCATCGCCTACTTGCGGCCGGGTGGTTTTCCACTCGCAGCCAATTTTCCCAGGCTGAAGGAACGCGACCGCTGCCACGGCTGGAGGGCCGCGTCTCCTTTACCCACGTCGTCAGGACGTGCGTGAACATCGGGTGTTGCGATGAATTCTGCGAGGCCGCTCGAGAGCTCCTGCCTTGCCCAGACCGTCCATATCGACACGATTCGAAGGCATGCTGCAGCCATGTCAACGCTCATGCATGCGCAGACGTTTGAAATCCGTCGGCCTCGAGGCGCTGGAGTATCTGCAGAAGCCGGGCACACTGTCGCTCTGTCGGAAGCCGTCCTGGTATTCCTGCGGCAACAGCGAGGATCGAAGCTTCATCGGGCGACAAGGCCTTCCGGCGGGTACCCCACGCCTTGACCTCGGACCAGAAACCGCCGCCACGCCTGAGAACCTCGGTCTGCGCCTCGATGCCGTTCAGCATTCGCTGGTCGCGCACTGCGCTCCGTCTATTTGCACGATGTTCGTCCCGCCCGACGAGCGTATCCTCCCAGTCTTCCGGCCATGAGACCTGCAGGGTCTTGACCCTCGCCCAGCACGCCTGCTGCTTGGCCCACTCAAGCGGGTTGGCGATTTCTCCCGGGCCTCCGGTGATCACCCCATGTACGGCTTCCAGCCCGCTGCAGAGGGTGCGCTCGAGAACATCGGATAGTCCCTGTCGTCGCCAGACCTTGTCGAGGTCAACAACACCCTCGATCCTGGCAGCATCGAACTGCAGTTTTGCGATGGCATAGGGCACGACGCGGGATCTTATGCCCCCGCCCTGATACCAGGACTGCTTCGTCACAAGTCGCTCTGCTTCACGGAATATAATCGCCTTGGCTATCGAGTGGCGGAAAAAATCCTCGTTGAACGCGTCCGAGTTCTTTTCCCATTCCTTGCCGATGCTGTCAGCAAAATGCACGAAGTTCTTCTGCGAGCCCCTGCTGACGATTTCGGGAAAGCCTCGCCAGGGGTTCAGGAACTTTGCAAGATCCGTCTTGTCGATCATCTGGCTCTTCGGAAACTCGACATCGAACTTTCGTTTCTGCGCCGTCTTCGGCAGGTTCCTCGCGTCCTGATACTGGCCCCGGGCCCGTTCGTAGAACCATTTCGATTCCCTGAACGTCCCGTCCGGTGACGGCGCGAAGATGCGCCGCGAGAACTCCTGGAACCGGATATGAAAGGCGTGATTTGCGAAGAAGTCGGCCGCATTCACCTTGTTCTGACTGTTGGCAAACTCTGATATTTTCGGGACCACGTCGGATGCCATCGACTGCTCGACAATCGACAGCTTCATCTGAACGAACACCTTGTCGAGGCCCGGCTCCTTCTTTCTGCTCGCAGCATGGATCGACGCGGTGGTCTGTCCGCCGTTGACGATCTGAAGGTTGCTGATGGAGGCAATCGCCAGGGTCCCGCCCCCCTGGGTGACCTTCACGCTCTCGGCGGTGGCCGTTATCCCGTTGTTGAAGGCAAAGAACATTTCCGGGTCGCGTTCGATTGTCGTCCTGATTCCCTTGTTCACACTGCCTCTGGCTTGAAGGAATACCCGGACATTCTGCTCGAGAAGCTGGGCGCCCCAGCGCTCGTAGATGGCAGCAAGGGTCGTCCCCGGAATGACAAGGAGATAGGCCTCGTAGCCTGCCTCCGACAGGTGCGCCGGCAGCGCTGGGATTGCGCCACCGAAGTCTTCGCGAAGGTCGATCTCGATCTCTTCCCGCCCATGTCCGGAAGAAACGAAACGGTGCAGTCGTGCGATGTCCCACACCGAGTATGCGACGGGAATGCCCCGAAGTTCGTTCGATTCCCTGCCTTCCACCCTGCTACTGAGCTGCCGATTGGTAATGAGGACAAGCTTGATCTTCTCAATGGTATCCCAGCGCTTCGCGATCATGTCGGCCACACCGAAGCCTGGCGAGGTTTCTTCCAGACCCTGCCTGAACGTCGGGTCGAGCGCCTTGGAAATGAAGTTCGTCAGTCTCTTGAACGCCGCGTCCATCTCCGCGCGCGAAAGTGATCTGATCTCCGAAGCCTGAGAAAAGTCCACGATGATGAGCGTGAGCTCGCCTTCATTCGAATTCGGATCGCCTGCGTAGCCATCGACACGTATGCCGCGCGACGACTGATAGAGTGCGCGATCTGCAGTGTCGAGTTCACCCGCATCGACCAGCTGCTTGCAGAAGAGGTCGAAGAATGCATCTTCCGTAAACTGGCCCTCGGCATCGGCAGATGCTAGCACTTCCTGGAAAAACTCGTGGTTGAACTCTGCCAGCTCCTCGGACACCCTCACCCCCCGCTGAGACCTGATCTTATCGACTCTTCCGGTAGAGCATATTCCTGACATTCCGACAACGCTACCGTGTATTTCACGCGCGCAACCCCCGGAAGACAGGAACTTGTCGTCAGGCGCGGAAAGCCATCACGAACCTGAAAGATTTCGAACTGTCCCTCGACCCAGAGCGATGTCGAATAGTCGTCTTCCCATCGGAACCCTGCAGCCTGCAGCCGCTCGTCGAGCAGAAGCAGTGCGCCCTGATCCAGGCTCTCGATCCTGATACGGATAGCGGTGGCGTAGTCGTTCAGGCTTCGGGCTTCCGGATGCGCAGCCTGGGCCTCGGAAAGATGCACGACGTGAAGAAACAACCGTTCAAGCCCGGCATCATCCAGCTGGTGCTCCGAGGATATAGTGACGGTGGAAACGGCGCCGGCACGTCGCGTCTTGACCTCGACCGCCGTCAGGCCGATCTCGAAATCCTTCGGTGCATCCGTAGGACCGATCCAGGCCAGCAGCGCGTCGCTCGCGCTCATTACGGGAAGAAAATGCCTGCCCAGTGTTATCAGTTCGCCAATGAGACCTTTCTGCTCCTCGGGAGACAGAAGTACGGACGAACCTCCACGGAGCAGGTGATGCCAGCGCCATGTTCTCGCCACCGCCCGACCGATGGCGTCGGTCTCGCTGGTCGCCTGGGACGTGGACGCGAGAATGCTGTTGCACAGTTCGAGGAATATGTCTCTGAGGGAGTTGTCGAGCAGGCGGATCAGGAGACGCCCCCCAATCCCTTCCTCGTGCGACTGGATTGCCACCTCGATCCCATGCAGTCGAGGTAGCGACGGGACAGCCTCAAGCGAGCTTTGATACTCCAGGAGAAGCAGATACCTCCCCGCCACATCCTTCGCCCAGAAGAAATCCCATCGACCCCCGGCATCGACGCGCCGGGCGCTGGCTGTTTCTGCACCAACGGGGACGCTCAGGGTCCTCCATGGATCACTGCTCATCGCCGGCCATCTCCTCCTCGTCGCCCTCGTTACGGAAGTGCTCCCTGATCCAGGTGGTGTTGACGATGTACTCCACCGTGTCCTCCTCCCTTGCCGTCCTCGGGAAGCTGATGCTGTATGCGACCACAGGCTGCGGATCGTCGGCAACCTTGTCGGATTCCGGATCTATCCTCAGGAGATGAACGATCAGGAGGGGGCGTCGCCGAACAGCGCGATAGATCTTGTCCGGGAAGTTTACCGGCTCGCCCTCTGCGGGCAGCTTTCCGTCCTGCTCAAGCGTGGCGAGATAATCACTGCGCGCCGACGCAATTTCGTCTGCCTCAAGTCCTGTCGCTTCGACCCCTCTCGAGGCGACACGCTGCTTGTTGGTGATATGCAGAGTCTTGGAAGTGCTCTGCTTCCCGGCGGTTCGGCGTTGACGGTTCAGCGTGATACCGAGATTGTCGTCGACCGTGTCCTCGTTGCCGCGCTCGACGCCTGCAAACAGAATATCCCAGCTCTTGAGCTCGTCATCAGCGCGAGCAAGGATATAGCGCTGGAGAGGATCTCCATCTGTCAGCAATGCCCCTTCGTGGTTCTGGAACTCCTTCAAAAACTGAAGAACGGGAGCAACCGGTGCTCCGGTCACCAGCCGACCGCCTGTGACGGTCGCGGCTCCTGTCAACGGATAGCCGTGTTCCTTGAGGCTCGCTGCGAGATTCTTCGCGGCCTTGAGGTTGAGTTTCAGCTTGTCGGCCGTCCGATGGAGAATTGCGGTCTCGACGAAGCTGTTGGCAAGACCGATCGATACAACCAGCCGTTCTCCAGAGCCCATCTTGTTCTTGGCCGTGACGAGCAATGTGTCGGGGTGGCTGCGCACCTTGAGACCGAACTGTTCGGGGGTAGCGTTCGCCGCCTCCATTCGCCGCAGCTCGTCTCTGAGTTCGTCGATTGACTCCGCGACATGGGCATACCATCCTTCCGCCTCTTCAGGCATCCAGACTCGGCAGAGATCATCATAACCCGGTCGATAGCCGAACCACCTGCCCATCTGCATGAGCGTGTCGTACATCATGGAATTGCGCAGGAAGTAGCTGACGATCAGGCCTTCGAGGGTGAGCCCGCGCGAAAGGGAAAACCCGCCGACAGCGATGACATTCAGGCCGGAGCTCTCATGATCGGCATAGGCGAGATTGCCCGCGGAACGACTGTTGACCTCGACGACACTGATCGGCGCGGCGGACGAATGAAGAGCCGCCTGCACTTCGCTCCACTCTGTCTCCGACGTGATTGAATACTCCTCCTGCCAGACCTCGTGAAGCGCGCGGATTTCCGGATCTCGCAAGGCGTCCCGCTCGGACTGGGCCCCGTTCACGCTGATACTTGCCTTGATGGCCTCAAGAGTGTCGTGGATCTCATTCCGAAGCTGCTGCTGAACGTCCGTGAAGCGCGATGCATTCACGAGCATCGAGTTGTGCGCCGACTGCTGGCCCCGGACGAGCCGTATTGCCCTCGCGACGATGAATGTTCTTATCGCCTTGAGAAGACTGTCGGGCAGCGCGGTGATCGCCGTGTCCCTGGGATGCTTGAGGGGAAGGATTTCGTCGTGATCCTCGATGTGGCGGATGATCTGCCTGGGCTGGTCGAGGAACACCCTGTTCGCACCGAAATAGTTGGAGGGCGGATCAAGACTGACGATGAAGTTTCTCGGGAACAGGTCCGCGCCCCTCATCTCGTCGGCAGTATCCGGATCGATGAAGATGTTCGCAAATGGCGTTGCGGTATAGCCGATATAGCAGCTGCGGTCAAAAAGCTTGAGAAGCGAACGGATCTGCCCGTTGATATTGGAGACAGCGCCTTTCCCATGCTTGATGTTGATGGACGCATTATCGGCTTCGTCGTCGATGACGAGCATGGGAGCCGAGATTGTCTTGGCGCCACGCTTGCGATTGTAGTTTCCCAGCCATTCGAGAAGAATACCAAGCGTACTGCTGTTCTTCTTGATGACGAACACGGCAGGTACTGAAAGCGAGTCCAGGTTGCCACCACCCTGGCCGGCGCCAGTCGAGTTGAAGTCGCGAACGGATGTGGTGAATGTCCAGGGATGGCGTGAACTGTCATAGCGCCCGACCCCGATGATGCGGTCACCCTTGGTTGACCCGAGTCGGGCGCTGTCCCTGCCGACGAAACCTTCGTCAATTCGCAGCTGCGTCTGGTTGCGCAGGTTATTGTGTATACCAGCGATGACAATGATAAGCTTGTAACCTGCATCGGCTGCCTTGCAGATGAGACCCGTGTAGTTGGCGGTCTTCCCGGACTGGACGTGGCCCACTACCATGCCCCGCCGATCCCATTCACCTTCCTTCCGAGGATTCTCCATCAGGCCGAGGATACGATCGGTCACCGCGTCAAGTGTCGCCAGGACCTGCCCTGAAAATCGCTTCTCGACGAGGAGCCGCCGATATCTCATCCAGTAGTAGCGGTCCATTGTCGGCTTTTCGCTCTCGAGCCACGGCGCCCATTCCCGGTCGACCAGCACCGAGCCAATCTTCATCGATACGCCGTGCTGGGCTTCGAGTTCGCGAGCCAGCCTTTCCGCGTCTGCGTCATCGACCTGGCAGTCCGGCACCAGCCTGAACTGTGTGATCCAGGATCTTATTGTTTCCGGAGTTGGCAGCACCGCCTTCGCGATGAACGGCTCGACCGCCATCCGCAGATTCTCGTAGTTTTCAGTCATCTCCCCTGCCCCCAAATCTTTCGTTCAGTATGTCTTCCGTTGCAGCCCAGTGCGATCGGAACGGCTCGGTCACCTGCATCATCAGCCTCACCTCTTCGGCGGACGTGCCTGAATTGACCAGATTCTCTGCTGTGAATTCAACGATCCTGCGCAGGGTATCGTCCGGGATGCCCGTGTTTCGCACGTTCTCCGGCTCACTGCCCATGTCTGCATAGAGGCTCTCCATCGGGATCGCCGATTCGATGAGGACTGTAAGGCGGTCAAATGCTGCCTTCTGCTCCTCGCTGAGAGTGTCGACAAAACCCGAGATCAGCGGATGCTCCGGATTTAGCCTGTAGAAAATCTCGTTCTTGTCCTGGTGCCGGTTCCACACGGGAAGGCGGGCATCAGACACCAGCTTCCTGCCGCGTGCGGTATATATTCGCTTCGAAGTCGCGCCGATCGTTTCAATGATGCGACGAAGCCTTTCGCGAACATTGAACGGAGGCTGGGCCGATGCCTTCTTGACGTCGATTTTCCACTCGGCGTCCAGGCCCGTGGGAATATCGATCTTCACCCGAGCCAGCTTGGTCAGCTCCGTCTGCCGCGCGAGGCCGAACCATGTCCCGTGAATGATGAGGCGACGTGCCCGGTAGACGTAGAAGCCCTGGTTCTTGAGGTAGCCGGCGCGACCTGCATTGCGCTCCCAGTCCGCCGCAGGAAGCTTCTTGTGGTGGGGAAGCGTGAAGCTCTGGATGGTGACAATGTGTCGGCCGGAGCGGAATTCCTCCGTAGGGCCGACTATTGTCGCTGGATTGCTCTGATCGAACGGATCAAAGCCTTTGAGTTCGCGATTGTTGAGCCGCATTCGCACACGGGCGTGGCCGCGCTCTCCCGAAATGTATCGATGGAATACCAGCTCGAGGTGTTCGCGTGCCAGGTCGAGTGACCGGACCAGATCCCCACGCTCACCCTTCGGGGCAAGCCGATCAAGAGCTTCCCAGATCACCAGGGTTCCCTGGCTCCCAAGCTGATCGCCCCACGGCTGGGCTTCGCTCGGGTCAGGTAGCTGCAGGAGCCATTCATTCTGCTCCGCCACGAAATCAAGGTCCCAGATCGCTGCAGATCTCACGCCGTCCCTAGCAGTGATCACGGTTAGACGCCTGCATTGCGAAAACGATGCGGTCTTCAGTCCCAGACCAAACCTTCCGAGATCCGTGCCGGTACGTTCTTCGAGAGGATTCCTGCTTCCTGGACGCATCGCTGCGATCAGCTCGTCCGGGGACATGCCACTCCCATTGTCCAGAATGGCAATCTTCGGATCATCGCCAGCGGTGTCCGCGAGAATGTCAATCAGACTGGCGCCGCTTGCGAGCGAATTGTCGATGATGTCTGCGAGGGCTGTTTCGAGAGAGTAGCCAATGTCCCGCAAACTCTCGATGAGGGTTGCAGCAATGGGTGCAGCCGGAAAGGTCCTCGCCTTTTTCTTCACGACGCCGCCGCCTGCCCCGATCGTATCATATTGTGTTTTCCAGCTCGGTCCGAGTCTGGAAGCAGGGCTCGCGGGCACTCGAAGAGTTCCCCTGCTCCCGGACTGGCAACGTCTTGATCAGGCGACATTCGACAGTCTGGCCCTTCCGATTTGTTCGTCTGCAGCGTCGGCATGCGCTGTGAGGATGGAAAACAGCGCCTCGCCGATCCAGCGGGCGAGCAAGGGGGGGACCGCGTTGCCGACCTGGATGTACTGCTCCGTCCGATTTCCCTTGAAGAAATAGTTGTCGGGGAAGGTCTGAAGTCTGGCTGCTTCTCGTACCGAAAGGCTGCGGCACTGAAGCGGATCCGGATGGATGAAATAGTGCCCGTCCTTCGAGATATGGCTCGTCACCGTCGTCGAGGGCCCGCCGGAAATCTGAACACGAAAGCGATCTGCAAACTTGCCAGTCTTCCAGTTCTCATGATTCGGGGAAAGCTCTTCGGGAAAATCGGTTGCCTTGGGTGATCGACCGACCACCCGGGCAAATACCGCCGCAAAGAAATACCGTGCAAGGTCGCTCGGCATATGGCTTCGCGTCGCGTGGTTCGGAAGGTTGGAAAGTCTTTCGTCAACAAGCCAGTTCCGCAGTTCGGCGGGGCATTCGGCGGAAATCCCGTTTCCCCATGCTTCGCGGCCCGGAAGCCGACTCATTCCCCTCAGGGCGGCGAGGCATTTTCGTGCCTGGACAGTGAAGGACAGCCGCAGGTCCTCAGTCAGACCGATGTCCAGATCTGCCACGAGGGCCATGGCATCTTCAACCACGGCACGCCATTCGTCATCGCCGTCGATACCACGGCTCAGCCCGCTTCTCAGCTTCGGCATGCCGTCGAGGACATGCTGAACAGTCGCCTTGAGAGTATGCCGCACCATGAGATCAGCCAGGGCCGCCGTCGGCAGACCTTTCGCGACATCGGCGCGCAGTCCTACAACGATGACCCGATGACGGGCCTGCGGAACGCCGAAGTCTTCGGCGCGCACGATGAAATCGGCAGCGCGTGGCTCGAAGGCCGACAAATCCAGCTGGCGGCGGGATCTCGGGTCAAGCGCGACGAGCCGGTATTCGGTGGCCCCCGGCCTTTCTCCACGAAGGTCGCGAAGGACCTGATCGAAGATCCGGTTCTCGCCATCCACGGATGACGACAGCATACCCTTGACGTTCTCCATGACGAAGGCGGCCGGCTGCAGACGATCGAGGATCCGGATGTACTCCTTGTAGAGGAAGTGTTTCTCGTCCGCGCTGGCGACGTAGTTCTTCTTCCCCTGATTGCGGGCTCTGCCGACAAGCGAATAGGCCTGGCACGGCGGACCACCGATCAGGATGGAGTTGCCGCCGCTTTGCTCGCGGATCTCGTCGATGCGTCCGTTGAGACGCTTCTCGGGATCTTCCTCTCCCAGTTCCAGCTGCCAGGCGTCATCCCCCGCCTTCGCCCATTCCCGCGGATATTCCGTCGCCCAGTCCGGCTCATCACCGCCCCGCGCCAGGAAGTCGTAGTACTGGTCCGGCAGCGCGCCATTGAACTGGCGCAGGAAGCTTCTTAGACGCAGAGTGGAATGCGCGGCTCTTTCCTTCTCGATAGAAAGGGCGATGTGATAGGCATGCTCATCCCCAATGCCGGGAACGCTCGAAAAGCCTTCCGCGAGCCCCCCCGGCCCTGCAAAGATGTCGACGACAGAATATGATGGCAAGAATCACGCACTTCGGAGTTGTAGACAGTATTTGCAATGAATATCATCTTCGTGTGGAAATGACAGGCAAAACGTCATGGTCGACGTAGTGAGTCCGGAAAAACGATCGCAGATGATGTCTGGCATCCGCGGCAAGAATACCAAGCCGGAGCTGACACTTCGACGTCATCTTCACGCGGCCGGCCTTCGATTTCGTCTCCACGATCCGGATGTAACCGGTCGGCCTGACCTTGTGTTCAAGTCGAGACGGGCAGCCGTGTTTGTCCACGGCTGCTTCTGGCACCGCCACGAGGGCTGCCACTGGTGCACCACACCAGCATCGAATCCCGAGTTCTGGGCCGCAAAGTTCGCACGCAACATCGCCCGGGACCAGGAAGTTCGCAATGCCTTGAACTCATCCGGCTGGCGGGTGGGCACTGTCTGGGAATGCGGCCTGCGCTCCCCATGGCTCGCGCTGACGCTGGAAGAGGTCACCTGCTGGATCAGGGAAGGAACGGAAAATTTTGAGAGTACTCTAGTGCGGCCACGCTCTATGAATCAGGAGAATCTGGTACATATCCTGGGTACAAAATGAAATTTTACCCAGGATATGTACCGTGACATGTGGTACAAAACCTGGGTAGAAAGTGAAGTTATACCCAGGATATGTACCAACAATGGCCCCGGAGACATCTCAGCAGGAGCGTCTGCTCACCTTCCTTGCCTCACACCCCATTGCCCGCGCATACGAATTGCGCGCTGCTGGAATAACCCCGTCGACGATATCGAGAGCCGTGGAATCCGGGGAACTGGTCCGGATATCCCGGGGCCTGTATCAGCATGTACTTGGTGACATGGACTCGTCCCAGGCCTTGGCGGAAGCCGCCAAGCTTGCGCCCAGAGGTGTGGTTGCACTGGTATCGGCATTGGCGTTTCATGGACTGACAGACCAGATCCCCCGCGAGATATGGGTGGCCGTAAGTCAAAGGGACTGGGCTGTCGCTCCTGCCGATTCACTTATCAGGATCATTGAATTCCGAGACACCTATATGACCAACGGCATCGAACATCACCGGATTTCCGGTGTATCGGTCCCCATATTCTCGGTGACCAAGACGATTGCAGACGTCTTCAGAAGCAAGGTAGTCGACCGATCGGTCGCGATAGAAGCACTTCGGGCGACACTCCAGCAGCGAAAGGCGAGTCCGGCGGCAATAACCGAAACCGCCATGGTGAACGGCGCTTGGAGGAAGATGAAACCCTATCTGGAGGCTCTGACCTCGAATGGCTAGGGAGATCAGAAACAGGGCGGCTTCCATAAAGCAGCAGCTCAGCAACCTTGCCCGTCGTGAAAGGCGGGTTTTCGAAATTGTCATGGTCCGATATGCCCTCGAGCGACTGCTCTTTCGGCTGTCAGCATCCGACAAGGCCGATCGCTTCATACTCAAGGGCGGAATGCTCGTCACGCTCTGGCTGGACGGAGACAACCGCGAAACCCGCGACGTTGATTTCCTTGGATACGGTCAGGCGGACGGAGATACCCTGAAATCGATCTTCGCAGGCATCATGGCAGTTCAATACGATGACGGGCTCGTCTTCGATGTCGACGGACTACAGGCGGAGGTCATCCGCGAGGAGATGGAATACAACGGTGTGCGGCTTCGCACGGTGGCTCTTCTGGAGCGTACACGAATACCGGTTACCATCGACATCGGGTTCGGCGATGCTCTTGCGGGAGCCGAGATGACCTCCTACCCTTCCCTCCTCGGCATGGAATCCCCACGCATTCGCAGCTACCCTCCAGCGGTCGTAATTGCCGAGAAACTTCAAGCGATCGTGGCGCTCGGCATAATCAACGGGCGGATGAAGGACTACTTCGACCTCTGGGCAATTCCCCAGGTCGTCAGCATTCCGGATGACGAGCTTGATGCCGCGATCAGTGCGACGTTCGAGCGCAGACGAACCGCGATCCCCTCTTCGCGACCACCGGGTCTGACCAGTGTCTTCTTCGAGGATACCGGCAAGCAGAGCCAGTGGCGAAACTATACCCGGTCGATCCAAGTTGCAGGACTGGCGCTTGACGAGGTGACGGACGCGATCTGGAACTTCGTGGGGCCCTGCTGTTCTCGTTTGCTTGCCGCATCAGTCACCACCAAAGACCCCTGACGCGCTAGAAGCGGACGAAAGCGCTATGCTCGGAACCGGAAGCTAGATAAGCACGGGGGCAGGCCCGCTTTGACCCTAGGCCTTATCGCAGGCAGCGCGGGCACGCACGATATGGTCGGCATGGCCGACACCAGCGGCCAGCTGCCTTCATGCAGCCCAACAAGACACCGGCTATTTCCTGAACCGAGATTTTCTATCCCCAGCTTTTCGCAACAACACAGTGCTTTGGCTGTGAGGACATCAAGCCTTCTGACCTGAGTCTGAGTTCCCGCCAACAATCGAGACCGGAGAGAGGCTGCCTAGTAGCTCATCCATCGGACAAGCGGCATTGTCATCGCCTGCGGCCAGCCCCGCTTTGCACCTGTCGATTCTGTAATTATGCGTTATATGTCGGGGATTTAGCGCCGACGATCATAGCTGTTTAGCGTACAGGATCGTAGTTCTCGGCCATTGTGGGATAGTGTAGCGTAGGGATTGGTTGCGGGGGCACGCAACCATCTCAACTTGCTTTTCCGAGCAGCAGCATAGCAGCGACCTTGCCAAGCGAGGTTTGAATAGGCCATGGGCGCCGCCGTCGAAGCAGCTACTTGTTGAGATGTGTAGTCTCGATGGCAGTTTTCCTTAATGGCACGCTCGTGGGCGATGCTCATACCTACTTGATCGCCAGGTCTAAAAGGGCGAACCGTAGTCACAAGCGGAACTCCGGCGGCTGCAACGACAATGTGTTCAAGATGCGAACCGGTGGCCAGGAAACGCAATCGACAGCATCGAAGCTCAAGGTCACGGGATCAAGAGGCTGGTTGGCAAATTCCAACACTCCGTCACGTTGGGTAATGTCAATCGCCATTGCGATTGTCAGATGCGGCGTCCACTGAAGCGGTCGATAGTGCGGGTCGCAGAGTCGCGGGTCGATAGTTCTATGGATTTCATCTTGCAGTTCGAAAAGGCGCTGATTGGAACGTGGCGACAGCCACAAGACAATTGGTTCAGTGTCAAAAAATGCGATGCGATCGAACGTTAGCGAGAAGGCCTTTACTTCCTGCAGTCTTCTTGCCGCTTCGAGTAGAAAAGCGGGGTCTATGTCAGAGTAGCGCGCCAGTGTGATATGTGGCGCGTATCCTAACGCTTCGATCGACGAATTGCGTTCAAAGACGGAGGCCCTTTTAACCAGTTGCCAAAATGGCTGCGCTTCGGATTCAGTGCGAATAGTTATGCCGAACATTGCCTTGGCTCCTTATCCTGCGCAGCAGTTGACCGATGGCTGCAATTATGTGGCGCGTCGCGCTGGCTTTACTGGCCTTTGTGATTGCCGAGCACGAGTTGCAGAGAATGCGCGCAGCTTTCCCCGGGCTGAAGCAGAGGTCGCTCTTGGGCGAGTTCGGTCCTCGGCTCCACCCCCAGCGCGTACACGCCTGACTGGTATGCGCGCCAGATAGCGAGCTTGGTTAAGTGCGTACGGCTAAATGTCAGACCAACGGATATGTCGAGCGCGGGATTGCTAAGCATGATCGAGCCCGCTTCCGGGATCTCACGACTATCAACAGAGTCCACCCGCTCGCCGTATTTGTCATTTGGTACAGGCGGGTCCACCAGCATTTTGGTCGATAGAAGCTCAGGCAATCCTGTGAATTCCGTGTTCTCGTCAAGAAAGGGATACCCGTAGTTCAGATGGTAGATGACGGCGTGATGCGACGGGACGAAGCCTCGATTGGTCACCGTATCGTCGATAGTAAGCTCGGAGTCGAACGCGCCAAGAGTGATCCGCCGGCGCAATTCGAGCGTTTCACCGAAGACACTCGCTTGCCGAACGATCCCTTCGCAGAAGATCTCGCCCGATTCCGGCTCGACACCATAACCAACCAATCGCGCCTTCTCAGTCGATATCCGGCCGTGCTGCGGCACTTTCTTCGATTTCAGGTGCGGATGATTGTAGTGGGAGATATCTATTTCGCGAGGTCGACTAATGTGATCAAGGCCGCAGGTCACCATGAAGCCATCGAAGTTGCGCATGAAGCCCCATCCCTCTTCCGAGCCGGGATCGACTGTGGGAAATCGCATCTGCGTGGGCGAATGCCACCCGATATTGATGCCTCTAAAAGAAAGACTGGCAACGTCGAAACCACGATCGACCGCCACTTCGAACGCCACCCCAGTCGCGTTGCGGGCAATCAGAATGCGTTGCCCGCGACCGGGGCCATCGTCCAGCGTCGCAAGTCGTATGTCCGCGACGCCTCTTAGATCAGGGGTTTTCCTAAGCAGATTGATATCCATATTGCCCTCTGTAGTTTGTCACGCACGGCAACTGTTCCCAAACCAACGTTGGTCAGGACGACGTCGGTTCAGGTTCGGTGTGGTGCTGCAGGTTGTTGAAAAGTCGTCGCAACCCAGGCTCTTGTACAGCCAGCGCTGCCTCGGCAGGTGAAAACCACTTGATTTGACGTTGTCCTCTCTCAGGGAAATCTTCCTCAAGTTTGGATACGGTCAGGAGGTGGGCTTGAACCAGACACGGGAAGATTTCATCTTTCGAAACCTTCTTCAGGTAGCTGAAGTGCCCGAACGGCGTCTTCTGTACATGGCCGCGCACGCCCGCTTCTTCCCAGGCTTCTTGCCGGGCAACCTGATGCAGTTTCTTTTTTCGCATCGGCCAACCCTTCGGGATTACCCAACGCCCGCTGTCGCGGCTCGTGATCAAGAGGACTTCGATCTCGTCGCTACCTTTAAAAATCCGCCTGTAGCAGATCGCGGCACATTGAGTTTTAACCTCATCCTTCGCGAGATCCGTAACGAACGGGAGGGGTGCGAAAGGTCCGGGCTTAGGCGCTTTACTCGACATCAGACCCCCCTGGCTTTCACACGGGTGTCACAGAAACCCGTTAGGTAAAGAATTGGGCCGGGCGGTGTATCAAAGGCTTTCAAATTGGTGTTCCAAAAACACATAGCGCGATAGAACCACGCCATCGGATACGGGTTGGATGCGGCGCCGCGAAAGTGCGCGACGCCTTTGGGTTTGTTGTACTGGCTGAAAAGCGCGCAGATTTGTGCATTGGTCCTTCAGCCAACTATGCGGTTAAGCGGCGGCTGAAAGGTTCTGCAGCAATGGTCTGGCTCTGGTCAGGAATTCTTTGCTGCCACATACGAAGCGGAGCTTTTGAGACAGTTCGATCCGATCCCAGTCAATTGTGTGAGAAGCACCAAGACCTGCCAGGATAGGCAGAGCCGCCATGACGTCCCAGGTTGAATCTCCCACTGACACATAGCCATCAGTCTCCCCCATCATCACCTCTATGAGCGAGAGGGTGGCGGATCCGCAGAACCGGAAGCTGATCTGCAGCTCGTCCGAAATAAAGCGGATCACTTCCAGCCGGTCGGCGGTTGGTACCGAAGGATGGAAGCTAAATCCGGTTGATGCTCGCGACATGTCGAGGGCCGGCAGCGGCTTGATCGGTTTACCATTAAGGAGCGGTTCGACCGATTTGCCTCCAACAAGCATCAGATCCCGGACTGGAGCGAAAATGGCACCGAACGCGGGCCGCCGATTCTCATAAAGACCGATCGAAACCGCCCAGTTTTGCCCCCCACGCACGAAGTTGAACGTTCCGTCGATTGGATCAATAACCCATATACGGCCCGACGTTCCTGTGATTTCGCCGCCTTCCTCACCAAAAATCCCGTCATCCGGGAAGGCTTCTTGCAGTCTGGCAATCAGGAATTCCTCAACCTGCTTGTCCGCCTGGGTCACGAGGTCCAGATGGCCCTTCGTTTCGACGGGAAGGTCTGCCAGGGATTCAAAATGGCTCAAGGCCAGTTTGCCAGCTTCCCTAGCGATGTCTTCAACAATCGCCTCAAACGGACGCGCGGAAAGAGTCGTAGGAGCCATCTCAACCATGGGCTCGGTCCCTGATCTTTGCCACTTGCGCGACGTCATCGCCCAGGAGCTGATCCAACTGACCTCCACGAACCCATTGAACGACCTGAGCTTCAATATCGACGCCATATTTCAGGAGTTTCTCGTGGTAGCCCGCCGGTAGGTAGCAGAATGCGGCGAAGCCCTCTTCGTGAAGTTGGCGAGCCTCTCCACTGGCGAAGTGGTAGATTTCGATGTTCATCGCGTCGAGGTTGGCCTGGCGCGCGAGAGCGGCAGGGTCGATCAGACGCGAATGCATGAGACCAACGGTCGGCACGTCAGGTATTGCCTGCTTAACAGCCTTCAGTTGAACGTAGTCGAACGAGGAAAACTGCAGAAGGTCCGCGCAACCCAGCTCGTCGATCAGTGCCCTCAGCTTCGGAAAGAACACATCGTTCGCGTCGTAGATCTTGAGCTCCAGCTGGTAGATAATACCGAGTTCGCGGGCGAGCTGCAGCGCCTCTTTCAGCAACGGCACACGTTCTCCGCTGAATTGATCGCCAAACCAACTGCCGGCATCGAGCTTGGACAGTTCGGAATACGTCATGTTCTGCACCAGACCGTGGCCGTTGGTGGTGCGGTCAACCGTCTTGTCGTGAATCAGGACAAGTTCGCCGTCGCGGGTAATTCCTAGATCGGTTTCACAAGTGACGTGTTGGCCACCGAATTCGAATGCCTTCCTGAACGCTGCGAGGGTGTTTTCGGGAGCACCCGCACTATGGCCTCTGTGACCGCCAAGACGTATCGTCTCAGGTGTCATTCTGAGCGGATTCATTTCAGTTCCTTTCATTTAACGCAGCCGCGCGTCGAAACGATCGCGCAAATAGTCGCCGAGCAGGCTTATGGACAAAGTGGTGAGCACAATAACGACGCCGGGTAAGGCGATGAGCCACCATGCAATTGCGATGTAGTTTCTCCCGTCAGCAACCATAAGCCCGAGGCTTGTCTCTGGAGGTTGAATTCCAAGCCCTAGAAAGCTCAGCCCGCTTTCCAAAAGGATGATTTCGGGGAAGTTCAAAGTGATCTGAACGATAAGTGGTCCCGCAATGTTTGGGAGAACATGACGCAGATAAATTCGCAGGGATGGAACGCCGACAATCCGGGCAGCTTCAGCATATCCTTCCTGGTTGGCGCTCAGTACAAGGCCACGCGTGAGGCGTGCATAGCGCTCAAATGACGCGACGCCCACGAGCATCAGAAGTATGAGCGGACTGGACCCGAGAAAGGCCAGCACGCCGAGGGCGAAAATGATGAAGGGCACCGATGCTTTCGCATCCGCAAATCCCATGATTGCGTTGTCGACCCAGCCGCCAAAGTGGGCAGCCAGGAATCCGAGGCTTGTACCGATAAACGCGCAGATCAAAGAGCCGAGAAGTGCAATCATCAAAGACGTCTGAGTTGCAACCAAGATATTGCTGAGGACATCGCGACCAAGATAGTCGGTCCCCAGCAGATGTCCCGGCGCACCGGGCGGCGCAAAGCGGGCAAGAGGTGACTGCTGAAGATAATCAAAGGGGCCGATCCACTGTGCCGTCACACCCACAAAGACGACGACAGCTATCCAGATCAGGCACAGCCAGATACTGACCGGAATCCGGCTGGCAGATTTCAGGAATTGCCTTTTCGGCGAAGCGAGCGTGTTAGTGGTCATTTTTTTGCAGCCTGATTTTAGGGTTCAGCACGGCATAGAGAACATCAACGATCAGATTGACCGTGACCATGAAGGCCGTGAAGAGGAGGATCATCGCCTGAACCACATTGAGGTCGCTTAAGGTTATGGCGCGCACAAACCCGCTACCCAGTCCTGGCCAGGCAAACACGGTCTCCACAATCGCCGACCCGCCCAGCAAACCGGCCGCCACAAAACCCAACATGGTCACCATCGGGATTGCGGCGTTGGGTAGTGCGTGGCGAATAACCACCTCCCACTTCGGGATGCCGTCCGCACGAGCTGCGGCGATATAAGGCTGTTCCAAAACCTCAATGAGCGCGGAACGTGCGAAGCGTGCGATCGCGGCAGCATTTACAAGGCCAAATGTTGCTACAGGCAGGATTGCGTGTTGCCAGGTGGAACTGCCGGAGCTCGGCAGCACACGTAGCCAGACAGCGAACACAAAAATGAGCATGAGTCCAAGTAGGAAGTTGGGCACACTATATCCAAGGACGGCCCCTGCCATAACAGACTTGTCGGCTGCACTATCGCGACGCACCGCCGCGACGATCCCTGCCGGAATACCGACAAGCAGACTCAATATGAATGCTGATATCGTCAGCGTCAGCGTTTTCGGGATACGCTCCGCAATGACGGCGAATACTTCGCGACCGTCTGCCGCCGACACCCCAAAATCACCCCTGAGCGCGTGGGCGACATAGATCAGGAACTGCTCGGGGATCGACCTGTCCAGGCCCCATGCCGTCCGGAATGCCGTTAACGCTTCTGGTGTCGCATTCTCGCCCAACATCGAACGGGCTGGATCGCCGCCCAACCTGAGAATAATAAAGACGAACGTCACGGTCAGGATGAGCACAGCCATTGCCCGGACCAAGCGGCCAAGTATGAAGTTCATCATTGCGCCACCTCCGCGTGCTGCGCCAGACCGACTGGTGAAGCTATCGATCTGGGGAATTCCTCCGCCCTGTGACACGCTGCCATTTGTCCCGCGATTGGCCGCAGCGCTGGGGTTTCGGTCACGCATCTATCGATCGCGAACGGGCAGCGAGACCGAAAGGCACAGCCATTCATAACCTTCCCGACGTCAAGTTCCCCCTTGATGGGCGGCTCGATATTTCGGACAGTCGGATCCATCGTCGGGACAGAGGCAAGCAGCGCTCGCGTATAGGGATGTCGCGGCCACTCATAGACAGATTTTATATCACCGGTTTCCACGACACGGCCGAGATACATGACGGCGATGCGATCGACGAGATGACGAACTATGCGCAGATCGTGGGTGATGAAGACATAAGCGAGATCCAGCTCCGTCCAGAGAGACCGCAGGAGCGCGACGACCTGAGCCTGCACCGAGACGTCGAGAGCCGATACCGCCTCATCGAACACGACCAGCTTGGGATCGAGGATAAGTGCGCGTGCGATAACGACGCGCTGCCGTTGGCCACCCGACATCTGGTGCGGATAGCGGTTCATCATCGCACTTGAGAGACCGACACGGTCGAGCATGGCCGCAGCCCGATCCCGCGCTCCTGTGCGATCTGCGACGCGGTGCACCCATACGGCTTCAGCCACCTGCTCGCCGATTGTCATTTGCGGATTAAGGGCGGAAAGCGGGTTTTGCTGTACCAGGGATGTTTGCTTACGAAACGCCGACCAGTCTCGCGCTGTGCGATCCGTGTGCGCCATCCCGTCGAACAAGACTTCCCCCTCGGTTGCGGAAGCCAGTCCAAGAAGAAGTCGACCGAGTGTCGATTTCCCGCTGCCGGATTCTCCCACCACACCTATCCGTTCGCGTCGAGCGAGTTCAAGATTGATGGAGTTCACCGCCACGTGCACGGACCGCTTCGTGAACAGTCCGGACTTCAACCGGAAGACCTTGGTGACGTCTCGGGCTTGAAGAAGAGGCGTACTCATGGGCTCACCGGATGATAGCAGGCGGCATCGTGGAGCGGGCCGACATTGATAGAACCGGGAAAACTGGCGATGCATTGCTCGTTCGCGCGAGGACACCGCGGATGGTAGTAGCATCCGGCAGGAAGGTTATCGAGAAGGGGTACGGACCCTGGAATCGGTATTGGCGGTTCGAGATCGTCCGGGTCGATTATCGGCATGCAGCCGATCAAGGCGCGAGCATAAGGATGCGCGGCACGCTCCAGCAACTCAACGACCGGGGCTGTCTCGACGATTTTGCCGCAATACATGACCGCTGCACGATCGGCCAGGCGAGCAATCACGCCCAGATCGTGTGACACGATCAGAAGCGCCATGCCCGTCTCTGATCTGAGCTCTTCCAGAAGATGGAGTATCTGGGCCTGCGTCGTCACGTCGAGTGCCGTTGTGGGTTCATCGGCGATCATCAGTTTTGGCTTGGCAGCGAGTGCGTGCGCGATCATTACGCGCTGGTTCATGCCGCCTGAGAACTCGTGCGGGTAGGACCGAAGGCGGCTCTTGGCGCGGTCAATGCCGACTCGCTCCAGAAGGCGCATGGCTTCCAGCCGCGCATCGTTACCCTTCAGTCCTTGATGACGATAGAGGCTGGATTCCAGATAGTAACCAATCGAATGCACTGGATTGAGGCTACTCGTCGGATCCTGATAGATCATCGCGATAGTCGGCTTGCCATCACCTCGCTGATCGACATCAAAATTGATGGAACCTCCGGTTTGAACAATCCCCCGCGGTAACGCCTTTGCTATGGCATAGCAGGTCATGCTCTTCCCGCAGCCGGATTCGCCGACGAGTCCGAGCGTCTGACCCGCATCCAGCGAGAAACTGACACGGTTTATGATGGTGATGTCTCGCGCCGGTACCTGAACGACCAGATCGCGAACTGTTAGTAGATTTGACAACTCAAACTCCTCCCGAAGGCGGCGCGCGTCTGCAACGCGCGCCAACCCGCTAGCGCGTTCAGCCGAAGCTGAGATTGTTGCGGAACTCCATCATTTCGAAGCTGACCGGCTTCCAGTGGACATCCTTGCGCGCGGCGTAGACGTCGTATGGCTGGTAGAGAATGACGGCTGGCGCCTCCTCTTCGAAGATGTCCCGCATACGATTGTAGGCGTCGAAGCGTTCCTTACCATTTGGCAGGATCGTCACCTTCTCGCATAGCTCATTGAACTCGGCCGGTGCCTTCCAACCCCAACGTTTTTGAACCTGACCGTTGGGTCCGAACTCGGGAACGATTGTGGCGTATGCATCCGTCATCCACTGCCCGTTTGACCAATTTCTGATCCAGGTCTGGTTGTCGGGAGGAAAGCTGCCTGGCGCGTAGGTTTTCATGACCACATTGACGCCGATCTGCTTCCACATTTCGATCATCATCATCAACGCGGGCATGGCGTTGGCGTAGTAGTTGCCCATCGTGTGGTAGGTGATTGGCGTACCGTCGTAACCGCATCGCTTCAGGACCCCAGAGCCGTTCCGAGGAGAATGTGTATGCGACATCTTCCGCAGTCAGTTCCGCGCCGTCGTGGAACTTGACCTTCTGGCGCAGCTTGAAACGTACCGACTTGTCATCAATCCGCTCCCAGCTCTCGGCGAGCGCCGGCACCAGGTCGATAGCATTGCCGGGCGCTCCCTTGGCAAAGAAATCGCGCGCAATCAGCGTGTCGAAGATCTGATTGACGATGCGGGGACCGACATTGCTGATCGCATTCACCGGCTCCAGCGAGTTCGGCAATCCGTTTACACCGAGCCGAAGTTCCCGGCGTTCCTGCGCGAAGGCGAACCTGGCGCCTGCAGTTGAAGCGACCGCTATTGCAGCGGTGCCCATCATAAAATGCCTGCGATTGGTCTTAAGCATTTAGTTATCCTCCCAGATCGTGTGAATGTGGTTGATATTTCGTGCGGGCTTCGAACCTAGTTCGCGATAACGAACTTCTTCCGCAGCTTTTCAGGTACTGTCTCGATAATGCTTCGGGTTCCGGCGTCGGTGACGATGACACCGATGTCCTCGATTTTCGCAGTTACCGAGAGGCTCGATTTGGTGAACTTCGAGTGGTCCGCGACAACGATCACGCGGCTCGAAACCTCGATCATGGCGCGGGCGACACTCGCATTCACTGGCGACGAGGTGCAGATCAATCCGCGGTCAATATCGATTGACGCGGCATTGAGAATGAGTTTGTCAACATTGAACTGCCGAATGAACTGCTCGGCCAGAGGACCCCGAAAAGAGCGGTTCGTATCGGTATATTCTCCTCCGACAGAATAGATGCTCTGCCCTTCACCGCGGGTCAGTTCCTCAACGATGTCGAGACCGTTTGAAATGAACGTGAGGTTCCGGCGTCCGGCAAGCTTCCTCGCGACCTCCAGTGCCGTCGTACCGGCATCGAGGAGAACCGTGTCTCCATCGACAATCATCCCGGCGACGACGGCCGCAATTGCCGCCTTCTCGGTCTGATTCCAGACCGCACGGGCCGCGTTGGGCTTGTCCTGAGCGACTTGAGTTACACTAACAGCACCGCCGTGGGTCCTGCGCAAAAGTCCAGCCTCGTGGAGCTCGCTCAGATCTCGCCGGGCAGTCGCCACGGAAATCTGAAAGTGCTCCGTGAGTTTGCCGATCGGTACAAACTGCTCGCTGCGCAACAGCTCGACGATTTTTGCCTGACGGTCCTGAGTCGAGTTGAACACCAGCGCTTCCCTTTGGTAGAAATATGATCTATATCGATCACAATATGAGCGGAATCGTTCCTCGTCAAATGAAAGTTTCATGACAGTTTGCTGCGATGCAGCAGATGGTTAGAGCAGTTATCGATCGATTTCCCGAAACAACAGAAAAAGATTCTCCCCGAAACCATTGTTATAATGAGCGAAATCAATCAGGCAGGCAGCGACAGGCAAGAGTTGGGCAAGGGAGAGAAAAATATGACGGACTTTAATGAGATGTCGGGCGGCGTTGAGAACCTGGCAGCCAACTCACCTGTTTTTCGCAAGCCAGCAAAACGGGTCGACATCAGGTCAATCCTGCCCGCGGGGCGGCGCGGGCAGGATGCCGGTGGGCAGCGATCCTCCCTGCTCGCCCACCGGCTCCTTCGCCGAAAGACGGCTAAACCGAGCCCACTATGGAGAGCAGCCACGCGCGTCAGCTCAAAATCCAACATAGCAGATGTCCTACCTCGTACACCGCCGCATCCAGCGGGTATCTCATCGGTGGAAGCCGCTACGCAAAGATCTTGGTGAGGAGCATAGGTTGGAATCGACCATCGTCATGATCAACCTGTTCGGGGCCGTGGCATTGCTGCTGTTCGGTCTGGCTCAGGTCAAGGATGGTGCCTCGCGCGCACTTGGTTCAAAGCTAAGAACCGGTCTCGCCACCGGGACGAAAAGCAGCGTCCGATCGTTCCTGACGGGTTTCGTTGCGACCGTTGCGCTTCAGAGTTCCACAGCGACCGCGCTTATGGTTTCGTCGTTCGTTGAGCGGGAATTGATAAAGCCACGCATGGCGCAGGTCGTGCTGCTTGGAGCTAATGTCGGTACGGCTGTCACAGCCTGGATCGTTGCGACCGGCATTGAGTGGATTTCACCGTTCCTGTTGGTTGTGGGCATCATTCTTTATCGAGGCGGCTCGACCTCCCGCCAAGGCGCTGGCACGGCAATGATAGGTATCGCGCTGATGCTGCTCTCGTTGCATCTTCTCAGCGCAGCGACCGAACCCTTACGCCATTCTCAGGCGCTTGGAGCCTTCATCGGGCTGCTCGACGACGCGTGGCCTGTCGCGATGATCTTTGCCGCAATGATCGCATTTGTGTCATCTTCAAGCCTTGCCGCGGTCGTCCTCATCCTGTCATTAGCTACGACCGGCCTTTTGTCTGGTGGCCTTGTTGTCGCTCTGGTTCTCGGGGCCAATCTGGGAGGCGCGATCCCGCCGGTGATTGCTGCTCTGTCGGGGACGGCAGCCTCCAGACGCGTCACGTTGGGCAATCTGATCGTTCGGGCGATTGGCTGCGTGCTCACTCTGCCTGCGGCCAGCATTTTGGCCAACTGGCTTTCGATGTTGCCCCTCCCCTACGCCAAGCTACCAGTCGATGCGCATCTGGCCTTCAACATCGCTCTGGCGCTCCTGGCCTGGCCATTTTCCAAACTCCTCGCGCGCTGGATGACCATCCTGATCCCCGAGCAGGCCCAGACGGAGAACACCCCAAAATTTCTGGATCCGGATGAACTTTCGACGCCGATCGTGGCCCTCACCAGCGCTTCACGCGAGGTGCTTGGTGTCGGAGATCTGATCGAACGAATGCTCCTGAAAGTGTCGGACGCCTTTGAACGGAACAATGCCGCCAGGCTCAGGGATATCTCGCCGCTCGAACGTCAGGTCGACCGGCTGCAGCAAGAGGTCAAAGTCTATCTCTCGAAACTCGGGCGAGCCGGACTGTCTGAAGATGAAGGTCGCCGTTCCATCGTCATCATCGACTACGCCATCAACCTCGAGCACATCGGTGACATCATTGAAAAGGGTCTTCTGCCCGAAGTCACCAAGAAGATCGGGCAAGGCCTCAGATTCTCCGAGGACGGGTTTGCCGAGCTTCATCAGCTTTTCCAGCTGACCATCGACAATCTCAGGATCGCCCAGACGATTCTCATCACCCGTGATGTCAACCTCGCAAAACAACTTATGGAGCGAAAGATCGAGGTGCGCCACATGGAGAAACGGTCTTCGGAGCGACACCTTCAACGATTGCGCGACGGGCGGGCGGACAGCCTGCAGACGAGCTCCCTTCATCTCGACATCCTGCGTGATCTCAAACGGATCAACGCCCATATCGTTTCCGTCGCGCATCCGATCATGGACGAACAGGGGCTGCTTGGAGAAAGCCGTCTCCTCACTGGCAATTCAACTAACTGACAGACCACAACGACCCATACACCCTCCTCAGTGGAGGGCCGCAGACGAAGAGTCCCAAATGAAGAACAGAGTACAACTTATCACCTACGTCGACCGGTTAAGCGGAGGTGGCTTCCCGGAGTTGAGAGCTTTGCTCGACGGGAAGCTGCAAGGCCTGTTCGGTGGTGTCCATGCCTTGCCATTCTTCGATCCTACCGACGGTGCTGATGCCGGGTTCGATCCCACCGATCACACGATTGTCGATCCTCGCCTCGGTAACTGGGATGACGTTCGCGGCCTAGCCGGTTCCGTGGAGATCATGGCCGATCTCATTGTCAACCATGTCTCGGCGCAATCGAGCTGGTTCCAGGACTTCATCGCAAAAGGGCCTGAATCAGAATTTGCAGACATGTTCACGACATTCGGCAAGGTCTTTCCCCGTGGTGCCAGCGAGCAGGACCTCCTGAATATCTATCGGCCGCGCCCCGGCCTGCCGTTTTCAAAGGTCACGCTTGCAGATGGCAGCCAGCGGATGCTGTGGACCACATTCACCCCCCAACAGATCGACATCGATGTCCACAGTGCCCATGGCGCCTTATACCTGGAGACCATCCTCGATCGCTTTGCTGAAGCCAACGTAACGGCAATCCGCCTCGATGCCGCCGGCTACGCGATCAAGAAGGCCGGAACCAGTTGCTTCATGATTGATGAGACCTATGCCTTCCTTGCCAAGCTCGCCGAGATGGCACGGGATCGCGGGATGGAGGTTCTTGTCGAAATTCACAGTTACTATCGTGACCAGATCGAAATCGCCAGGAAGGTTGACCGCGTCTACGATTTCGCGCTGCCGCCACTGATATTGCATTCATTGTTCACGGGCGATGCGACAGCGCTGGCGCGTTGGCTGGAGATCAGCCCTCGCAACGCAATCACCGTTCTCGACACTCACGACGGGATCGGCGTCATCGATGTAGGCGCGCACAGTGATGGCCGGCCCGGACTTTTAGAACCGCAGGCAATCGACCATCTGGTCGAGGAAATTCACAGGCGCTCCGAGGGGCAGAGCCGTTTGGCAACAGGCGCTGCAGCTTCTAACCTTGATCTCTATCAGGTGAATTGCACCTATTACGACGCCCTCGGCCGTAACGACAACGACTACCTCATCGCTCGCGCAATCCAGTTTTTCGCACCCGGTATTCCGCAAGTCTACTACGTCGGCC
This sequence comes from Agrobacterium sp. OT33, assembly GCF_017313365.1. NCBI lineage: Bacteria > Pseudomonadati > Pseudomonadota > Alphaproteobacteria > Hyphomicrobiales > Rhizobiaceae > Agrobacterium > Agrobacterium sp. OT33. The sequence continues at coordinate 298,409 of NZ_JAFLMZ010000008.1, forward strand.
TTTTGGGCGGGATCAATGACATGCGATTGCTGGGAGAGACTGGCGTCGGGCGTGACATCAATCGGCATTTTTACCAAGATCGGGAAATTAATCTCGCTCTTGAAACCCCGCTTGTCAAACGGCTGTCGGACTTGATCCGCTTCCGTAACACCCATCCGGCCTTCAATGGATCGTTCAAGGCATCAATCGACGGCGCCGGAAGCCTTGTTTTGATTTGGAATCTCGACGCCGCGCTCGCCGAGCTACGGATCGATTTCATCAAGCGGAAAGCGAGAATTACAGCTTCAGGTGAATGCGAAATACAGGTTTCCGGTTGAGGAAGCCGGAATGGAGCAGATGTATCTGCCGAGAGAGCCAAAGGACCATTTGGAAGCGGACATGATGAACAAAAGAGACTGGCGGGTCTCGCTAACGGCTTTCTCGGAGACTTGCTGGAAAGCTATCGCACGGCTTATCCGTCGGTCGACGTACGTGTGGAGGAGGTTTCGCAGCGGATCGCCGGCAGTCGTTTGCTCAGCCGGCGCCTTGATGTGGCTTTTCTGGCAGGTGCACCGGAAGTGCACGGCTGCACGACGACAAGGATGTGGAATGAACGTCTCGTCGTAGCACTGCCGAAAAGTCATCGTCTCGCGGAGCTGCCAAGCCTTCCCTGGGACGACCTGCGTGAAGAGACCTTTTTGAGCCCGGCTAACGATAAGGGCGTCGAAATGGAATCTTTGCTTTTAAGGAAGCTGTACGAGAGCGGGTCAAGTCCAGGCATCTCGGTCCACGACGTCGGACGGGATGACCTGCTTACCCTCGCGGCTTGCGGTTTCGGCGTGTTCATGACGCTGGAATCGACAGTCAGCGAGGATTACAGGAACCTTGCGTTCGTTCCCGTTGGTGATGACACAGACATCATTGAGTTCAGTGCGGTATTGCTCACAGAACAGCAAAATCTGCGATCTCGCCATTTCTGCGCAGCTCTACGTGTTGCGTCATCAAACTGTCTCGTACGGCAACGCCTTCAAGGCATCGAGCAAAACTGCTCGAAATTCGCTAACCAGTCGGGGCGGTGGACTGTCGGTCGGCAAAACTATGGCGAAATGGTACGGAACGATTGGATCAAAGGGCCGCTGAATAACCGGATTGGCGCTATAATAGTCGGCAGTAAAGGGATCGACGATGCCAACCCCCATTCCCCTACTTACCAGATCGCAGAGATTCAGCGCCAGACTACTTTCTATCCTGCGATTACAGTGGACGCCACAGCTGTCCAGTGCGGCGTCCGTTTGCATCCGTAGAAGGCTCACTGGAGAGAGGCAAACTAATGACTCTCCTTCAAGGTCCGTCGCATGAACAGTCTCCTTGTCTTCGAGACGATGCCCCGGCGGCAGCAGGCAGACGGCACGAAAGGAAGGGACAGGTTCGATGGTGAGACCAGGATAGTCGCCAGCCAATATCGATATTCCGAGATCGTAGTGCTGGAGCGAGACCAATTCGAGGACCGTCTGGGAGGGAACCGTGTCGAGGTAGACCGACACGTCGGGCCGACCGGCGATGAACGTCTGAATGACGCCGGACATAAAACTCAGAGCCGGCGCCGTATAACAGGCGACCCTTAGAGACCCCATGTGAGACTTCTTCAATTCAGCCGCGACTTTGTCGATGTGCTGAATCCCATTGAAATGTCGCGACACTTCCTTGAACAGAATACCGGCCTCCCGCGTAGGACGTAACCGGTTGCCCGTTCTTTCGAAGAGGCTGATCCCAATTTCCTCTTCGAGATCCCTGATCAGCCGACTGATCGCGGGCTGCGTGATCCTCACCAGATTCGCTGCTGACGTCATACCTCCTGTCAGCATGACTGCCCGGAACGCTTCTAACTGACGCGATTGAATCATTGCTTCCTCCATAACAAATACACATGGGCGCATGCCTATTACTGCCCTTGCGATATGGAAGGCAAGCTTTTAGTAACAATAGAAAAACTGGGTCCTACTCTCGAAGAATGTACGCGGTGACCACGTCAATACGTGTTTCGCCTTTGAGAATGAAAGCCGGGCAGATGCCGGTTGCGCCATTCTCGGCAGTGCTATCGGCACGGTTTTGCGTTGCATCGCAAGAGATCGGGAATGATAGAACAAGGGAACGCGAATGGACGGAACGCAGCCCACCCTGGTGGCAGAAGATATCCATAAGAACTTTGGAACGCTGGAAGTTCTGAAGGGCATTTCACTCACGGCCAATAAAGGCGATGTGGTTTCGATTATCGGCAGCTCCGGCTCCGGTAAGAGCACTTTCTTGCGCTGTATGAACTTCCTCGAAACCCCGAACAAGGGCCGTATCGCAGTTGGGCAGGAAGAGGTCGTCGTCAAAACGGATGCGGCTGGCCGATTGATCGGCGTCGATCGCAAAAAGATCGAACGCATGCGGATGCAACTCGGCATGGTGTTCCAGAGCTTCAATCTGTGGGGGCATATGACTGTCCTGCAGAACGTTATGGAAGGCCCCGTACACGTTCTCAAACAGCCCAAGGGCGACGTGCGCGACCGTGCAATGGATTTCCTGGACAAGGTTGGTATTGCCGACAAGCACGACGCCTACCCGTCTCAATTGTCAGGTGGACAACAACAGCGCGTCAGCATCGCACGCGCACTGGCTATGCAGCCGAGCGCGCTTCTCTTCGACGAACCAACCTCTGCCCTCGATCCGGAATTGGTGGGCGAAGTCCTGAAGGTGATCAGGAAGCTCGCCGAAGAGGGGCGGACAATGGTCGTGGTAACGCACGAAATGGGTTTTGCTCGCGACGTATCGAGCAAGGTTCTCTTCCTCGAGAAGGGGCAAATCGAAGAGCAGGGAACGCCGCAAGAAGTGTTCCAGAATCCGACGTCACCAAGGTGTCGGGCCTTCCTCTCCAGCGTTCTGTGAGCGAGCAGGCGCGCAGAAGAGTCAACATTCGAAAATAAACAATAACAGCAACAGAGGTGAACGTCATGAAATTCTTCAACTTGAATGCGCTTGCGGCAATTGTGACTGGCGTCCTTGTCGCGGCGGGCCCGTCAGTGGCCAAGGACTACAAAAACATCACAATTGCGACCGAAGGATCTTACGCGCCCTACAACTTCAAGGATGCGGGCGGAAAGCTGATCGGCTTCGACATCGATCTCGGAAACGACCTTTGCAAGCGCATGAACATTGAATGCAAATTCGTCGAGCAGGCTTGGGATGGGATCATACCTTCCCTTACCGCGGGTCGGTACGATGCCATTATGGCGGCAATGGGCATCCAGCCGGCGCGCGAAAAAGTCATTTCGTTCTCCCGCCCGTATCTCCTCACGCCGATGACGTTCCTGACGACAGCGGACAGCCCGCTTCTGAAAACCCAGGCGGCAATCGAGAACCTTCCGCTCGACAATATCACCCCCGACCAGAAAGCCGAGTTGGATAAGTTCACCAAGGTTTTTGAGGGCGTGAAGTTCGGCGTTCAGGCCGGTACATCTCATGAAGCGTTCATGAAACAGATGATGCCCAGCGTTCAGATTTCGACCTACGACACCATCGACAACGTTGTGATGGATCTGAAGGCAGGCCGGATCGACGCGAGCCTGGCTTCGGTCAGCTTCCTGAAGCCTCTAACGGACAAGCCCGACAACAAGGACCTGAAGATGTTTGGCCCGAGGATGACGGGGGGATTATTCGGAAAGGGTGTCGGCGTTGGCATCCGCAAAGAGGATACCGATCTCAAAGCTCTGTTCGACAAAGCAATTGATGCCGCTATCGCGGACGGCACCGTCCAGAAGCTGTCCCAACAGTGGTTCGGTTACGACGCGTCTCCCAAGCAGTAATCACTTTCAGTTGGAGCGTCGGCACTCGTGTGGCCGGCGCTCTATCCGTTTTGCAAGCTTGAGGCGTGGTCGATGGATTTAACACTATTGCAATGGGGAGATGCCGGCTGGGGCGATGAATTGGTGCGCGGGGCGATGATGACTGTTGTCGTCGCAGCCTGTTCGTACTTTTTCGGAATCATCTTTGGTTCGATTTTTGCTGCGGCAAAGCTATCCCGTTTCTGGTCACTACGCCTGCTCGGTGACGTCTATACGACGGTCGTTCGCGGCGTCCCTGAACTGCTCATCATCTTTCTGGTATTCTTCGGTGGCGGCACACTCCTGCGCACCATCGCCAATGGACTGTTCGGATACGAGGGGTACATCGAGCCTCCAATCTTCGTGATCGGCGTCCTCTGCATCAGCGTGAGTGCCGGAGCATATGCCACCGAGGTCATTCGCGCTGCCGTTCTCGCTGTTCCCCCCGGCCAGATCGAAGCGGCGAAATCCATTGGGATGGGTCCATGGCTGCGGCTGCGCCGGGTGCTGATCCCACAAGCGGCTAGGTTCGCCCTCCCAGGCCTTGGAAATGTCTGGCAGTTCACGCTCAAGGACACGTCGCTAATCTCCGTTGTCGGCCTGGTCGAAATCATGCGGACAGCGGCGATGGGCGCAGGTTCGACGAAGCAGCCCTTTACCTTCTATATCACCGCCTTCGTGATCTTCCTTCTTCTTTCCTCCGTGTCAAATCGGGGCTTTCTCAAAGCTGAAAAGTGGGCGAACCGCGGTGTGAGGAGCCAATAATATGGATATTCAGCTCATCACCGAGTCCTTCCCCAAACTCATTGCTGCCGTCCCCACGACGCTGGCGCTCGCGTTTATATCGCTCCTCATCGGATTTGTTGTTTCAGTGCCTGTCGCGCTTATACGGCTTTCGAAAAACCGCATCGTTTCTTCGGTAGCATACGGCTACGTCTACCTGATCAGATCGACCCCGCTTCTGGTGCAGATGTTCCTGATTTACTACGGGTCGGCTCAGTTCAGAGGGTTTCTCACGGAAATTGGTCTGTGGTCGTCGTTCCGCGAACCGTGGTTTTGCGCGATCCTCGCTCTGGCCCTCAATACCGCGGCCTATACCAGCGAAATCATCCGGGGCGGCATACAGGCGGTTCCTCTAGGGCAGATCGAAGCCGCGCGCGCTGTCGGCATGTCCACAATTCTCCAGTTCAGGAGAATCGTGTTCCCGATCGCCATCCGGCAAGCGTTGCCGGCCTATGGCAACGAAGTGATGCTCATCATCAAATCGACGTCGCTTGCTTCGACAATCACTATCGTCGAAGTGACCGGTCTGGCGAAGCAGATCATCTCGGCCACCTACAGCCCGGTCGAAGTGTTCATCGTCGCCGGTGCGATCTACCTGTCCATCACGTTCGTTGTCAGCCGTCTGGTCATGCTGGCGGAGTGGTGGCTCAATCCGCACATGCGCGCCCGGGTGGGCGGGACGGTTCCGAAGGCCGTGGAGACGCACTAGAACTCGGAAATCCCCGTTGGATTACCGAGCGAAAGAGTGCGCTCAGGCGAATGTCGACGTAACATTCAAATCTTCGGGTTTGAATGTTACGTTGCTTTGTATTGGTGAGCGGAGATGTCGTATCAAATAGAGATCGGAAGCATCCGCTGTTTTGTCGTTGCCGCTGAAGAACTACATTTCCGCAGGGCCGCGATCCGACTAAACATGTCGCAACCGACGCTCAGCCAGCAGATCAAGCGGCTCGAAGATCTCATGGGTGTGCAACTGTTCATCCGCTCTACGCGGCGCGTAGAGTTGACGCGCGCGGGGGTGTCATTCCTTGATCACGCCCGCGAAATTCTCTTGAAGCTTGACGAGGCAATCCTCAACGCCAAGCTGGAAGCCGGCGGGCTCAGCCCCGGCGGTGAAGAGCTGGTTATCGGAGCGATCAGCCCGGCCACCAGTCAACTGCTACCCTTGGTCCTAAGTCGTTTCCGGCAAAGGTTTCCCAGAACACGACTTGTCGTCAAGGAGCTCGATTCCATCGAGCTTCTGCGAGGGATCGAGCGTGGTGACTTCCATGTCGGCTTGATGCGACCGCCATCCAACAGCAATCTGGTACGGTTTCGACACCTGCTCTCGGAGCGATTTGTTGCCGTCATGCCTCGCCAATCGGCACTTGCGAGAAAGCCGGCATTGAGATTGTCAGATTTCGCCGGACACGGTGTTTTCGCGCTCAAGCGCTTCGAGCTATCGAGTTTTGAGACTGTATTCGAGCAACTTTCCGGCGCCGGCCTGCTAATCGAGAACGACATAGCGGTCTCCGACACCAACACAGCTCTGGCCCTGGTGACTGCCGGCGTCGGGATCACATTCCTGCCAGAGTGGGTGTCTGCGATGGCCACCGACGGCGTTGTTACCCGAGTTGTGGACGATATGTCCGTCGAAATTTCAATGGCCGTGGGCTGGAATCCGGATTGCCCGGTTCCGGGGATACTGCCTTTTGTCGAGTTTGCGACGTTGGCTGCGCAAAACCTGATTTCAGCGCGAAAATAGCGGCGCTTGTGAAATCCTGATTGAACAAAGGATGCCTCCTGAAGGAGGCATCCCTTCCAATAGCCGCACTTTCTGACGACCGTTCACACTAACTGCTCACGATCACAAGACCATCGCCGCTACAACCGGCCGGCTTCTTCGGCGATGACTTGATCCAGTTTCACGGCATCGACCCGCTCACCTTTCGCCAACAGGCGGTGATGAACGCGATCGACGAGCTGGCTGCGGATGCGCTGTTCATAGGTCAGTGCCCGCGATGCCAGTTCCCTGCGTGTCTGCTGCGACCACACGTGGTCCTGTCGCTGGCGTTCGATGCAGAAATTGAAGTCGTCTGACCTTCGGTTCCCGCGTTCGCGGCGATGTTCCGCAGTCGCCGCCTCGTCAATCTTGCCGTCCCGGTCGAAGACGACAGCATAGACGTCGGCGGCCCGCTCGGGCGAAAGCATGCCGTTTTCGATCTCGCGTGCGATCGCCGCGACATCCCGTTCGAGAGGTTCGCCGAACGCCCCACCTGTGGAACTGGTGATCCTGAGAATATCACCCTGTCCGAGCTCCAGCACCGAGATCTTGCCGACCGATCGCTCAGCGGGCCGGTCGGGATTGACGACCGCCTTGCCCAGGAGACCAATCTCTCCCCCCTTGAAGCCCCACGGCGCAAACACAAACCGGTTGAGGTTTCTGACCGTTATGATCGCGCGATTTGACGTGTTTTCCATTTCGATTTCGAGTGCGGCGCCGCTGACGAACCGACCCGCGCGGCGGCTGTCCGGAACAAGGCGCAGCGCCCGCATGACCAGCACCGTTTCGATCTCGATGACTTCGACTGGCACGCTGCGCTGTGAGTAGCGCACTTCCGATCCGTCCAGGCCGTCAACGCCACGGCGGGCACCGCCGCCGCCGTCGATCGTGCCCACCACGTTGACACGGTCACGGCCTGTACGAGGATCGGGAGCCGAAACAACGATGACGCCGCTCATGCCGCCGCCGGCCGCTGCAAGCCCCTCCGGCAGCGCTTGATTGAGGCAGCCCAGAATAACATCGTAGGCGCGTGTCGCGGACGCGGCACGCGAGCCGCCGGATGCGGGAAAAACTGCGTTGAGGACCGTGCCGCGTGGAGCGTGACCATGGATGGCCCGCAAGATACCGGAGTTGCGCGGTGTTAGCGGATCAACGGTCAGAATGTAGGCATACAGGCACTGGATGATATACGGATGGGTCGTTGCCCCCGTCACCAAGTTATATGCGGCCGCCAATTGCGGATCCGTCCCGGTAAAATCGACCTCGATCTCACTGTCCTTCACCGTCATAGTCACGCTGAAATAGGCGAGCTGACCATCATTAATCCCTTCCAGATAATCGGAGAAGGTGTAGACACCGTCCCGGATCGTCCTGATAACTGCGCGAGCCTTCGTTTCCGCGTAGTTGATGACGTCCTGCATCCCCTCCTCGACACTCTCACGACCATATCGCTCGCAAAGCTCGTTGACCCGCCGGTCCATGCTCTTCAGGCCCGAGATCATCGCCTGAATGTCGCCCCACAACTCGGTCGGAATACGGCTGTTGTCCTGGAAGATCGACTTGATCGCATCGTTCAAAACCCCACCTTCATAGAGCTTCATTGGCCTGACCCGGAGGCCCTCCTGGAAAACTTCCGTGAAGGCTGGCGAGATACTTCCTGGAACGGCGCCGCCGATATCGGACGCATGGACAAAGGCCCAGCCGATCGCGATCAGCTTCTCATCGTAGAAGATCGGATAAAGCAGCGTAACGTCCATCAGGTGCGTCACCAGACCGTCCGTCGCAAAGGGATCGTTGGTGATGATGATATCGCCTGGCTTCAGGTTCTCCCGGCCGATGGCATCCAGCGTCGGCTTCAACGGGGAGCCGACGAAGACATTGACGCCAGACAACATCGGATAAGCGAACATTTCGCCTTCGGCAGTCGCAATCGCACACTGGTAATCCTGCACGATCTTAACAAAAGTCGTGTGGGCGGTGCGGTAGATCGCGGCAGAGGCTTCTTCGACAATCGCGTTGAAGCGATTGTTCATGACGGCAGTACGAACGGCATCCATTGATCAGCTCCGGGTCATGAGGATTGCGCCATAGGCTCCGACGCGCGCAACGAACTCCGGCGGAACGACGATCGTCGCATCACGCTGCTCAATGACGGCCGGCCCCTGGATCGCATCGTTGGGGGTGAGAGACGCGCGATCGAAGACGCGTACCTCAGGAATGAGTTTGTTCTGGAAGCGCATCGAACGAACCCCTTTGAGCGCATCGCCAGCCCCAGACGTTTCAGGTGTGGAGGGCTGAGGTATCGACATCGATCCACGCACGCGCATGCGCAGGTCGACGAATTCGACCGGCGCCGCTTTGTCGGCGTGGCTGTAGATGCGTTCGTGCTCCTGGTGGAAGGCGGCATGCATTGCGGCGATGTCGTGCGCTTCGATCGCCGTATCCGGCAGCCGCACGTCGACCTGGAAGGACTGTCCGACATAACGCATCTCGGCCCAGCACTCGAACGTTTTCGACACGAGACGCTCCGGCGGTACCTGCCGCGATAACCATTCGGCTCCCTGCTCGCGAAGGACCTGAAACTTCTTCGCGATGAGAGAACCATCGATATCAAGGCCGTGGACGGTTTCGAGTGCGTCGTTGCTCAAATCAGAAACGAGGCCTCCGAGGGCGCAAAAGACGGAGGGCGTCGCCGGCACCAGGACGCGGTTCACGCCGATCTCGGCCGCAAGGAGCGGCCCCTGGATCGCGCCAGCGCCGCCATAAACGAGCACTGTCAGATCTTCAGGATCGACGCCCTGTCGAGCCAGATACGGCAGGACGCCCGCTACCATGTTCGAGCTTGCGACGGTGACGCACATTTCCGCGGCGCTGAGAACGTCCGTCTTGAGAGTCTCCGCAATCGGCGCCATAGCGCGTTCGGCGGCATGACGATCGAGCTGCATATCGCCGCCAAGAAGGGCTTCAGGCAAATAGCCCGCAAGTAAAAAGGCATCGGTCAGCGTGGGTTCCGTGCCGCCTCGGCTGAAGCAGGCAGGGCCAGGATAGGACCCAGCACTGCGCGGGCCGATACGCAACACCCCGCCATCAATCGTGACGACCGAACCGCCGCCTGCGCCGATCGCCTCGATGCTGGTAACTGGCATGACAACCGGAAACTCACCCACCTCGGCCGAAGTCGAGGTCAGAGCTTCGCCATCGCGCACGAGCGAGATGTCAGTGCTGGTGCCACCCATGTCCATGGTGAGGATGTTATGTTCGCCCAAGGCGCGGCCGAGATATTGCACAGCCGTCACGCCAGACGCCGGACCCGACAGAAGCGTATGGACGGGGAAGTTGCGCGCCTCACAGGCGGCCATCGCACCACCGTTCGAGCGTGTGACGAAAAGTTGCGACCCCGGCAGCCGTTCAGCCACATAGGTTTCGACCGCACCGATATACTCGTTCATCCGGCGTTTCACGAAAGCGTTGAGCACACTGACGATCGCTCTTTCGTATTCTCCGATCCGCGGCCAGATCTCGCTGGACAGACTGACTTCGGCATCCTCGCCGACCGCTTTACGGATAACCCGCGCGACCGCTTTTTCATGCTGCGGGTTGGCGTAGCTGTGAAGCAGCGCGACGGCATAGCCGGCAGCACCTGCGTCGGCTGCACGACGGGCAAGTGCCTCGACTGCGGCCTCGTCGATCGAGGTTCGAACCAAGCCGCCGCGCAGCAGGCGTTCCTCAACCTCGAAAACCATCTCGCGATCGATCAGCGGCCTGGTTCGGGTCTCGAACAGGTTCAGAGGGTTGCGGACGCCGATCCGCTGCAGTTCGAGCAGATCCCTGTATCCCTTCGTTACGAAGAACGCGATCTTCGGGCCTTTTCGCTCGATTACGGCATTCGTGCTGACCGTGGTGCCGTGCATGACGAAGGCTGCCTCGCCCGGCTCGGGCGCGAGCCGTTCCAGTAGTTTTTCGAATCCCTCGCGGAAACCGTTTTCGAAAGCGGGAGGAGTCGAAGGAACCTTCAGAGTGACGATCCTGTCCTCTCCTTCACGCCACCCGCAAAAATCTGTGAACGTCCCACCGATATCAACGCCGATTCTAAGCATCTGCCGCTCACCCTCGCTTCTTCAGTTGGTCGGCCTGCGGGGTATTTCGATCTGTTCTGATCTGCATGAAACCTGTCTCCGTCCTGGAATGATCATCGCGATATTTCAGCGATGAATACGCTGCTCACTCCGTTTGGAGAATTTGCATATCCCACCGATTGATTGGCAACGGCAATCAATCGGAACGGATGAGACTCGCCTGCTTATAGAAACTGAGGGCGACGAAGGAGACTGAGATTAACCGGTCGCGTCCTGTGGTTCGCGACGGCCACCAGGACCGTGCCGCCTTCATAACATTTGAACATCGCCGTATGCCTATTACTGCCCTTGTAGCATGGACGGCAACGCCTTATCCCTAAGCTGGAAGGCAAGAATTCCAAGATAGCCAGATCTGCAATCGACCCGCTTCACATAGTGATCATCTGTTCAAGACTGATGAAACCGAAGCAAAGAAGGTCCTCAAAACTTGGCCGTCAAACGGCGACAGCTGGACACACTGTATAGCCGACCGCACGAGGACTGAAGGATGCGTCTGGCTCACTGGGGGCTAATGGCCACGGATCGAACGTTTCGCCCGGGCACGGAAGCCTTCGTATTGTGAGAAGGTTAAATGGATCACGAGTTCGAGACAGCCATTGTTGGCGGCGGCGTAGTGGGCGCCGCAATTGGATACGGGTTAGCTAAGTTGGGGCGCCGGGTGATCATCATCGATGGCGCGGACGATGCGCTGCGCGCGTCCCGAACGAATTTCGGCCTGATCTGGGTTCAGGGCAAGGGCGACGAATATCCTGAATACCATCGCATCACGCGGCAAAGCGCTGAGCTGTGGCCAGGTTTTGCATCCGAGTTGAAAGAACTGACAGGTGTCGACGTGGAGTACCGCCGCAACGGTGGTTTGCTCTTTTGTGTGTCGGAAGCTCAGGCGGAAGAAGAAAAAGCGATCGGCGAGAAGATGGCTGCCATTCATCCTGACTATCGCTTCGAGATGCTGGAGCGCTCGCGCGTTGAGCGCATGCTTCCCGACATCCGTCTCGGGCCGAAGGTGTGTTCAGCGTCGTTCAGTCATATGGACGGTGACGTCAATCCTCTGCTGGTCCTTCGCGCTCTGCTGGACGGATTTGTGCGCCTCGGTGGAACCTTGATGACGGGCGAACACGTCGACAGCATCGCGCCCACGCTTGGCGGCTTCCGACTGGCGACGGATGGCCTCATGATAGAGGCGGAGCGGGTGATTATTGCAGCGGGAAATGACTCCATGGCTTTTGCCAAGAGCCTGGACCTTCCGCTTCTGCTCGTCCCGGAAAAGGGGCAGCTTCTCATCACGGAACGGGTCGCCCCGGTTTTCCCTTACGCCGCCAGCGGTATCCGTCAGACCATGACGGGCACGTTTCAACTCGGCGTTACGAATGAACGTGTGGGCCGGTCTACAGACGTGACAGCTGCCGGCGCACGTCATATCGCCAATCGCGCGATCAATGTGATGCCTGACGTCGGCGCGTTGCGTGTCATACGGCAGTGGGCGGGACTACGCGTGCTGACCCCGGACGGGGTGCCTGTCTACGATCGGTCGCGGCGATACCCAGGTATCCACGTCGTCGCATGCCATTCCGGCGTCACCCTTGCCGCTCTGCATGCAGGTCCTTTTGCCGAATGGTTGGCAGCCGGTGGAAGGGAGCCATCCTACGACGCTTTTCGCGGCAGCCGATTCAAGATGGGGATCGCGGCGTGACGAGTGAAGTTCTCTTTCCCTCCGGCCAAGTCGTGGAAATCACCGTCGACGGTCGTCTCGTGACCGCTCGCGATGGAGAGCCTCTGGCCGCCGTCTTTCTGCGTCTGGACGACATCCATACGCGGACCTCCTTTCCTTCCGCCCAGCCCAGGGCGCCCTACTGCATGATGGGCGTCTGTTTCGAATGTGTCGTGCACGTCGAAGACATCGGCACTATCCGAAGCTGTCAGCAAACGGTTCACGCCGGCATGAGGGTCGAACGCCATGACCATCCGAAGAGGCTGAAATGAACCCGAAATCGAGCGCCGACCTGTTAATCGTCGGAGCTGGCCCCGCTGGCATGGCCGCAGCGCGGCGAGCTGTGCGCAGCGGCCTATCCGTCATCGTGCTGGATTCGCAATCACAGCCCGGAGGTCAGATCTGGCGCAATGCCGGCCGCAACGCGACGAGCCCAGTCATAAACGTTCTGGGGGCGGAATATCGACGCGGCATCCGGCAAGTCGAAGCATTCCTGGCCTGTGGCGCCGACTACATCCCGGATGCTCAGGTAAGCAGGCTCAGCCAGGGTTGGACGGTGGAATACGTCAGGGGCGGAGAAATTCGCTCTGTCATGGGACGGCATCTCTTGCTCGCTACGGGCGCACAGGAACGCCCGGTTCCGTTCACCGGCTGGACGCTACCCGGCGTCATGACGGTCGGCGCCGCACAGATCCTATTGAAAACGGCAGGTCAGTTGCCGAGAGGTCCCATTGCCGTCGTCGGCAGCGGGCCTCTCCCGCTCCTATACATGCAGCAGATGCGGCTCGCGGGGGCAAAGCCGGTCGCTTATCTCGATACGACCCCACGGGGTCTCATCAGCCGTTCGCTGCGCGGTTTTCGCGGGGCGCTAAAGGAGCCCGGCCAAATCCTGAAAGGGATTGCCTGGTTACCGCAGTTCAGTGGCATTCGGCACGTACGCAACGTGGTCAAAATCAGCGCCGAAGGAAGCGGACGACTGGAAACTGTACGGTTCGAAACTTCAAACGGCAGGCCTGACCGATTGGAGGTCAAATCCCTTCTTGTTCACGAGGGGCTGGTGCCAAGCCATCAGTTGGCGGTGTCGGTTGGCGCGCAACTGATGTGGGATGTCGGCCAGTCAGCGTTCCGGCTTGAGCGCGACGAGTGGATGAACGCAGGTCCGGACGGACTGTACATAGCCGGGGACGGTGCTCGGATCGGCGGCGCCGTCAATGCCGAGATCGAAGGAGAGATCGCCGCGACCGGTATCCTTCTTCGTGACGGCGCCCTGACGGCCGCTCAGGCGGATGCCGAGACAAAACCGCTAAGGGCACATCATGCCGGGCAAAAGGCGTTCCGGCGATTTCTGGATGGAGTCTATCCGCCGAATATTGCGCGGACCCAGCCTGACGACGCAACGATCGTCTGCCGGTGCGAAGAGTTGAGCGCGGGCGTGTTGAGGGAAGCTGCTGTCCGTGGCGCTTGCCGAGGCCCTAACCAGCTGAAGAGTTTTACACGCGCGGGCATGGGTCCCTGTCAGGGAAGGCAGTGCGGCTACCCGGTGCACGAACTGGTGAAGTCCGTCGCCGGTCTGACCGCCGGCGAGGTCGGCCTATTCAATCCGCGGCCTCCCTTTGTTCCCCTAACGGTATCGATGCTTGCAGCTCAGCAGGCCGAGGAAGTCGTTTCAGCGTCGACACATGAGTGATCGTTCGGCCATCGCCACAGCGTGGTGACCAAAGTTGCAGTCAAGAAATGAACGCCTCGCGGCGTCGCAAGGAGAATGAGTTGAAGACGTGCCAAATCCTGGGAGCCCCCGTTCAAAGCGGCGCATCCCAACCCGGATGCCTGATGGGGCCTGATGCTTTTCGGACTGCCGGCTTGTCGCGAGCTTTGACGGAACTGGGCTGGCTTGTCACCGATCTCGGAGATGCGACGCCGACGGCGGAGCCCGAAATCAGTCACACCAATTCCGCTGTTAAGAACCTCGACGCTATGGTGGGATGGACGCGCAGTCTCTCCAAAAAAGCGCTGGAGATGGCCCGCAGCTGCGATCTTCCGGTTTTTCTCGGCGGCGATCACTCAATGTCTGCCGGCACCGTTTCCGGGGTGGCCGAACGAGCGGCCGAACTCGGCAAGGAGCAATTCGTCCTCTGGCTGGACGCGCACGCAGACCTGCATACCCTACACACGACTGCAAGCGGCAATCTTCATGGCACGCCGGTCGCCTACTATACGGGCCAGCCTGGCTTCGAAGGGCTACCGCCGCTGGCAGCGCCTGTGGATCCCCGCAACGTATCCATGATGGGGATTCGCTCGGTCGACCCGGAAGAAAGGCGCCGGGTTGCCGAGATCGGTATCGAAGTCGCCGACATGCGGGTTCTGGACGAGCAAGGCGTCGTACGCCCGCTGGGCGTCTTTCTTGACCGCGTGAGCAAGGCCAAGGGCAGATTGCACGTCAGCCTCGACGTCGACTTCCTCGATCCCGGGATTGCGCCGGCGGTGGGCACCACGGTTCCGGGCGGGGCGACTTTCCGAGAGGCACACCTCATCATGGAGATGCTCCATGACAGCGGTCTCGTCACCTCGCTCGACCTTGCGGAGCTCAATCCGTTTCTGGACGAGCGAGGACGTACGGCCCGACTGATGACCGATCTTGCCGCGAGCCTGTTCGGCAGGCGCGTGTTCGACCGGGTGACAACAGCATTTTGACCACTGGGTGTGGCCCGGTGCGATCGAGGTTTGCCTCTCGCATCGAGACAACCCTTCGAAACCAGGAGGAAGAAGATGAAGGTTGGAATAGCGGGAGCAGGATCGATCGCCATTGGATATGCGGCGTTCCTCTTACAGAATGGCCATGAGCCATTGATCTGGTCGCGTTCACGCGAAAGAACTACTGATTTCTCTGCCGGCGCGCCGGTGAAGATCACGGGTGCTATCAGCATGGAGTTCCACCCGCACATCTGCACGAACGCCGAGGAATTGGCCGAAGCCGATGTGATCGTGCTGGCACTGCCAGCCTATGGTCACCGCTTTGTTCTCGACGCTCTTCTGCCGCACCTCAGCGCACGTCATTCGGTGATCATCAGCGCCCATCTTTCCTTTGCGGCGCTCTACCTCGCCAAGGGGCTGGCCGAGCGTGGAATCGAGATTCCAATCACGGCATGGAGCACGACTGTGCTGACCTGCAAGCCGCGGGCAGCGGATACGTTCAACATCGGTGCCATCCGGGCAAAGGTCGATATGGCGACCCTACCGGCACGCTTCGCAGGACGGGCGCACGAAACATGCGTCGCTCTGTTCGGCGATCGGTTCGACGTTAAGGACGACATCCTCACGATCGCATTGAGCAACCTCAATCCCCAGGACCATATGGGAATCGCGCTTTGCAATTTGTCGCGTATCGAACGCGCTGAGGACTGGGGTCAGAACACCAATGTCACCCCGGCCGTCGGGCGCTTCCTGGAAGCGCTCGATCTTGAGAGGCTGGCAATCGCGTCCGCTTTCGGCAAGACGGTCCGATCCACCTTCGATCACTTCCGATTATCGTTCGACATATCCGGCCAATCGGTTTCAGAAATATCATCGATCCTGGTCGAGCGCGGAAGCGACCCGGCAGGTCCGAAGAGCCTCGATACTCGCTACGTGCTCGAAGACGTTCCCTTTGGTCTGATCCCCACCCTGCATTTGGCAAAAGCAGCCGGCGTATCGGCGCCTTTGCATGAAAGCGGCGTGCGAATTTTAAGCGCCTGCTACGGACGCGACTTTTCCGAAGAAAACGACCTGCTTCCAGACCTCGGCCCGCTGGATCTGCCCACGCTCAAGAAACGGGTAGTTACCGGGTACGCGATCACGGCCGAACCCGTGTGATCGGGGCTCGTCCGGCAGTCTATCAAACCAATAAAGGGGGCCAAAAGATGCCAGCAATTGTCAACCTCAACATCGTTCCGTTCATCAGTGTTGAAAACATGATGGATTTGGCGGTCAGCACCGGGATCGAGAACTTCCTTGTTCAACTGGCCGGCTACATTGAAGAAGATTTCCGGCGCTGGGAAAGCTTCGACAAGATTCCACGCATCGCCTCGCATTCGCGGGACGGCGTGATTGAACTCATGCCGACGAGCGACGGCACCCTCTACGGCTTTAAATACGTCAACGGCCACCCGAAAAACACGAAGTCGGGACGCCAGACGGTGACCGCGTTCGGCGTGCTCTCCGATGTCGATAGCGGCTATCCGCTGCTGCTGTCGGAAATGACAATCCTGACGGCCTTGCGAACGGCCGCGACCTCCGCGATCGCGGCAAAGTATCTGGCCCGTAAAGATGCGCGCACGATGGCGCTGATCGGCAACGGTGCCCAAAGTGAGTTCCAGGCTTTGGCCTTCAAGGCGCTGATCGGCGTCGATCGGATACGGCTTTACGACATCGACCCCGAGGCGACTGCTCGCTGCTCCCGCAATCTCCAGCGGTTCGGCTTTCAGATCGAGGCCTGTACGTCTGCGGAACAGGCAGTCGAGGGTGCCGATATCATTACGACCGCGACGGCCGATAAGCACAATGCCACGATCCTGAGCGACAATATGATCGGCCCCGGCGTCCACATCAACGGCGTCGGCGGCGACTGCCCAGGCAAGACCGAGATGCACCGCGATATCCTGCTGCGCTCGGATATTTTCGTGGAGTTTCCGCCACAGACCCGGATTGAAGGCGAGATCCAGCAACTCGCGCCCGATCATCCTGTTACCGAACTTTGGCGCGTCATGACTGGCCAGGACGTCGGCCGAAAGAGCGACAAGCAAATCACGCTTTTCGACAGCGTCGGATTTGCGATCGAGGATTTTTCGGCGCTGCGTTACGTCCGCGACCGCGTTGAGGGATCAAGCCACAGCAGCCCACTCGACCTTCTAGCCGACCCAGACGAGCCAAGGGATCTTTTCGGAATGCTGCTCCGGCGGCAAGCCCTGCTGGCCGCGTCCTGAACCTGGGAAGGCTAACAATATGACATCCTCGCCTGAGAATTCAACACAAGCGCTCTCGCCTCATCGCGATCGTGCATCTGTTCTCGGCGAGGTTCATGCGCGGCCGTTTCGCCCGATCGAAACCCCAGCCCGTCTTGTCCATTTTGCGTTTCAATCCGTAGAGCCTGACAGGGATGCGGAGCGCAGGATACTCTCGGCGCTTTGCGAGGAAAAGGGCCACGAGCCTATTCCGGCCCACGCTCGACATCACCGTGTGTCATTCGAGAATGTTCATTTGCGCTGGGAACGGCACAACGAATTCACGACATACTGCTGGTACTACAAACACCCTGGACCAGAGGGCTTCTCGCTCGCGGCGGCTTCCATGGCCCCCGAAATGTATACGCTCCCTCAGCCTGGCCCGCACCTCGTCGCCGTCGATCTGCATATTGTCGAAGCATCCTCCATACCTGAGCTGGACACGATTTTCGCGAAGGAATCCCTGTGCGTTATGACCGCCGAGAAGGGAGCGGTCACCGTTGCGACGGATTTCAAGCCGGATAATCGTGGCTTCGTGAAAATCCTGGTCATCAACACCGACGTGCCAGCCATGCGCATCGGTGCGCTGGTGCAGCGTCTGCTGGAACTCGAGACCTATCGGCTGCTGGCACTTTTATGTCTTCCGGAAGCTCAACGATTGGAGCCCTCCATCCGGGAGATTGAAAACTCGTTGGTTGAGACGACCCAGGAAATGACAGGGGCTCTTGCACTGGAAGACAACGAACGTCTCTTGGACAAGCTCGTCGTGCTCGCTGCGCGACTTGAGGCAGGGGCCGCGAAGTCGTTGTTCCGTTTCGGGGCTAGCCGTGCCTATCAGAACATCGTGCTTGGCCGGATCGGAGCCATCGGCTTTGAACCGGTGGCCGATCGCGAGACATTCCCGGCCTTCCTGAGCAGGCGGATGGCGCCGGCGCTGCAAACCTGCTTTTCGATAGAAGAGCGGCAAATCAATTTGTCCCGGAAACTGGCGAGGGCAACCCAGTTGCTGCGCGCCAAGGTCGACGTCGCAATGGAGAAGCAAAACCGCGATATCCTGGAAAGAATGAGCGAGCGAGCGCAATTGCAGTTGCGATTGCAGCAGACCGTCGAGGGCCTCTCGATCGCTGCTGTCAGCTACTATGTTGTCGGCTTGCTGGGATACACCTTCAAGGGTGTGTTCCATACTCTTCATTTCTCGAATGATGAACTGGCGATGAGCATTCTCAGCCCAATCGCGATCGTGGCTGTCGCTTTGTTTGTGCGCCATCGTACGCGGCACCCTCATTCGGCACCGAAACATCCTAGCAGGACCTGAAAAGGTTGATTGAACAGCAATTCTCTGACCCGTGCTGGCACGAGAAATTCGGGAGACGACAGATGGTTGAGCAGGCCGATGACGACCTCAGCGAAGAGCAGGAAAGGGAAGTAAATCTCCTCGCGAATTACCGGCCCATTGGCATAAGAGCTGTTTTATCAGCTTGTCTTGCACAACAAATCGCTTCGAAGACTGCCATAGAACCAAACAAAGATAATGATCCGCAATGTGCAAACCGTGGCACGGGGAAACGTGGGCTTGGTTTAGCGACAGGCAAGAGAGAGTGAAGAAAGCCACACCAAGGTGGTCGGGCAACAGGCCATCGAGCGGATAGAGACGACAAGGAAACTGGCGACACTTAGACGGAGGACGAGGAATGCAGCATTGGTTGAACCAGCTGGCCGATCTTGCCGCAAATCAGGGCAGCGAGAGCATGAAATATGTTTGTACTACATGCGCCCTGCAGATTTTTGTTGGCACGCATGGCAACCCGTCCTTTATCTCCTCAGAAACCGCCTAGAGCGTAGATGGCATGGAACGATACACATGCCAGACCTGTCACTCGACCTACGTTACCTGACCTATGCCATTCTTGTTGCGGAGCACGGAAGTTTTCGGGCGGCGGCACAGGCTCTTGATCTCTCGCAATCAACAATCAGTCGACGAGTTCAGTTATTGGAGCGCCGCATCGGCATTGCGTTGTTCGATCGCAGCCGCAAAGGCGCCGAATTGACGCCAGCCGGAGCGCGGTTCCTCCAGTCGGCTGCGGTTGGTGCGTCGCATATGGAGCAGGCGATCCTTGACACACGCAAAGCTCATCGTGGGGAGATCGGGGAGTTGCGAATTGGTGTGGTCACGTCTCTGGCCAACGGCTTTCTCGGAGACCTGCTGGAAAGCTATCGCGCGGCTTATCCGTCGGTCGAGGTACGTGTGGAAGAGGTTTCGCAGCGGATCGCCGGCACTCGTTTGCTCAGCCGGCGTCTTGATGTGGCGTTTCTGGCAGGGGCGCCGGAACTGCCTGGCTGCACGACGACAAGGATGTGGAATGAACGTCTTGTCGTAGCGTTGCCGAAAAGTCATCGTCTCGCGGAGCTGCCAAGCCTTCCCTGGGACGACCTGCGTGAAGAGACCTTTTTGAGCCCGGCTAACGATAAGGGCGTCGAAATGGAATCTTTGCTTTTAAGGAAGCTGTACGAGAGCGGGTCAAGTCCAGGCATCTCGGTCCACGACGTCGGACGGGATGACCTGCTTACCCTCGCGGCTCGCGGTTTCGGCGTGTTCATGACGCTGGAATCGACAGTCAGCGAGGATTACAGGAACCTTGCGTTCGTTCCCGTTGGTGATGACACAGACATCGTTGAGTTCAGTGCGGTATTGCTCACAGAGCATCAAAATCCTGCGATCTCGCCGTTTCTAAAATTTGCGGCCGCACGATCTTTCTATCCGATCGAGAAGCCGGCCGCTCGTTCGGATCTGAAGCCGGCCTCGGGAACATAGCAAGGCGTCTTATGCCGAGCGGCCTGTATCCGGGCCATGACCAGCGTTTCGCCGTGGAATCCGGCGAGCCTTTGCAAAGCCTCGGTCTGTCGCCATGAACCGTTCAATCATGGGAGCGATGAGCTTTGCCGGTTCGAGTGCTGGCTGGCCCGTCTCACCGCCAAGTACCTCAGCATAGGCCACCAGATCGCGGTGAAGTGTGGCCGGCAGTTCCACCGTGAGCTTTACAGGCTTATCGTCGGCAATGGGTCCGAGCTTTAATTTGGCCATTGGGTCAACCTCTATAGGGCTCCATCACGAGATCCCGGGTGACGATAATCCGGACCGGAAATCCGGGCCTGATGGTCAGCGTCGGCGCGATCTGCAACTGACGTTGGATGATCTGTTGTCCGGCATCATTGATCGTATCCTGGCCACCGTTGCGGATGGCCTGGATCAGCCGATCATCGTCGTCCGTGGCGAGTTCTGCGCCAACCGAGAGCAGCGTCGAAAGACCGGCTGCCTTCGCCAGCTCCCACCAGTGGTAGTCGACACCATCCTCGAGACCGGCATAGCCCTGCGTATCGGCGCCAGGCTGTCGTTCAAGGACGATGGATCGTCCATTCGGGAATATCAGACGGTTCCAGACCAGGAGGACACGCCTCTGGCCGAAGCCGACATTGTTGTCATATTCGCCAATGATGCGGGTGCCCTGCGGCACAAGCAGAATGCGGCCGGTCGGGCTGTCGTAGATGTTCTCGGTGACCTGGGCGGTAATCTGGCCGGGGAGATCGGAGCGAATGCCGGTGATAAGCGCTCCGGATATCACCGAACCGGCATGCAGCACATAGGGCGACGCCGGCGGCATCACGCGATCGGCGGCAACGGTGCGGCGATCGATGGCAGCGTTGAGGAAGGCGGCTTGCCGGTCCTGTGCCGTGGGAGCGCCGGCCTGATCGAGACCGGCAAGATTCGGCATCGTATTCGCGTTGGGCGTTATCGCGCTTGCCGTTGTCCGTGTTTCTGTCTGGAAGAACACGCGGCTGGTTCGGGCGGCTTCCGCTTCGGCAAGGCGTCGTTGCTCGGCCGGATCGACGTTCGGAGCCGTCATTGTCGGCACAGCGACAGGCTGACCACGATCCCGCGCACTGAGGATCGGACGACCGAGATCCCCCGGCAAAGCCGGCCCCAGGATGGGACCGGTATAGTCCCGCGGCAAGCCTGCCAAACCGTCGGCAGTGGTCCGGTTCTCAGTCGAGTAAAGCTCTTCGCCACCATTGCCGCGGTCTCGAGTCTGAAGCGCATAAATCAACGCGCCACCGATACCGAGCGACGCGACGAGGCCAAGTCCGGCGAGCACCTTGCGCGATAGCCGGGTGACGCGCGGCGGTTCTGCTCGCAAGCGCATGTGTGGAACAGGACCGGGGGCCTGGGTTGCATCTTCGCGGTTGTCGGCCTCGCTCATGACGACCGCCCTCCTTCCTTGGTTTGGGCTGTCGGCACCTGCACGACTCCGCTTGTGCGGACGATCCTCACAGTCTGCTGATGCTTGCCGCTGCCCAAGCGCAGTTCCGCCGCACCGAAGAGGCGATCGACGATCAGGATGTTCCGATAGATTCGGGTATTGGCGATCTGCGCCTCGCCTTCCGGGCCGATGACGAAGAGCGGCGGGAATTCCCCCTGTACGATGCCGCGCGGAAATTCGACATAGACCTTGCGGCCATCGTCATAAACGGAGACCGGCCGCCAGGGCGGCGTGTCGCCGGTGAGGCCATAGCGGTAGTTTCGCGCCGCCACGGCCGGAATAGCTGGCGTGTCGGGGATGGATTGTCGAGAGCCCGGCACCTGTGGATAGGACCAGGCGACCGATGGCATGTAGGGTTTTTCACCGGAGCGTAATTCGATCAGGTAGGTACGGCGATCAGTGGAAATCACCAGGTTGGTGGTGATGTCGGGACGTGAGGGTTTCACCAGCACATGCACGCGCCGGGTGGTGCCGCTGCCGCTCTCGGTATCGCCGATAATCCAGCGCGTAGTATCGCCGGCGGCGATCGGCCCGGCTCCGGTCAGGCTTTCGCCGGGTTCGAGCGCGATGTCGGTGATCTGGCCGGGTGCGGCATAAACCTGATAAAGGGCGCCCTCGCTCCAGGGATAGATCTGGATGGAGTTGTAGTAGCCTTCCCGGCGCGGCTCGACACGGGCCGCGTCATTGGCATTCTGAATCCGCCCGGTCGGGGTGGTTGCCGTGGCTCCTCCGCGCGCCGGCGTCCAGCCAGGCGGAATGTGCAGCGACTTCGGACGATCATCGGTCAGCACGGCAGGAACGGCCGGCAATGCCGGCACATCGGCGTCATAGCGGATCTGTGGCGGCTTCTGCAGTGTAGCGCAGCCGGCAAGGGAGGCGGCGGACAGGAGCACGGCAGCAAATGCGGGTTTGCGGAAAGAAGGGTTTCCGGATTTGCGGATCGGCGGCTTATTCATTCGCCCATCTCCCTCGACCATGAAATCGCGTTGACGTAGATGCCGAGAGGATTGGCCTTGAGCCGTTCAGCATCGCGGGGCGCCTGGAGCACGATGGTCAGGATCGCGGTCCAGCGTTCGGTGGTGGAAAGCTGACCATTCTCGTAGCGGCGCTCGATCCAGGCGACACGGAAGCTGTCGGGAGACGCGCGAATGACGCTCGACACCTCGACGGCGACCTGCTGCTTGCCGACCTTGGTGAAGGGGTCGTTGGACCGCGCATAGTCGTTCAGCGCTGTTGCGCCGCGATCCGTCGTCCAGTCATAGGCGCGGAGCCAGTTCTGGCGGACGATGATGGGATCGGCGGGAGTGCTCCTGACCTGTTCGATGAATCTCGCCAGATGCCATGCGACCTGCGGATCGGTGGGACGATAGTCGGCCGTGGCAGCTGCGACGGTCTGGGCCTGGCCGAGCTTGTCGACCTGTACGACCCACGGCACGACGGTCCCACGCGTGGACTGCCAGACGAGTGCTGCGGCAAAGCCCGCCGAAAGGATCAGGCTTCCGAAGGCCATGAACCTCCAGTTCCGCGCCTGCACACGGGCCGAACCGATACGTTCGTCCCAGATCTGTGCGGCCTTCTGATAGGGCGTTTCGGGTTGCGGCGTCTTGCCGTAATGGGTTGCCGGTCGTTTGAACAAGCTCATGAGCGGTCACTTTCGGAGAGATTGACGGAAGAGCCACCACCATGGCTGTCGCCGGAACGAACGGCATGGGCGGCCGCGGAAACGCCGTGGCTGAAGTGCTGGCTGCGTTTCATGCGCCTGGCCCAATCGGGGGCGCCATCGCGCGAACCCGATGGGGTGGCGGCAAAGGAATCGTCATTGGCGGGATCGGCACCGCCGACGGTGCCAAGCGTGGAAGAGCCGCCGGTCGCGCTGAAGCCGTCTTTCACGCCTTCGGAAAAATTCGATTTGACTCTTTCGGCCGCCTGCCCGGCTGCGCGCTTGAGCGGCGAGACGGCAGCGGAGCCTGCACCGCGAGCAACACCGCCGAGACCGGACGCCACGCCCGAAGCGCCGCTCTGTCCCATCGATCCGAGATTATAGGCGGTAGATGCGGCACCCGCCGCCGCTGCTCCACCCCGAACGGCGGCCGCGCCACCGGACAATGCCGCGGCGCCACCCCGCAAGGCCAGACCGGCCGCGCCGCCCGCGGCAAGCGCTGCGCCACCGACGGCAAGGCCGGTGCCGACGGCAGCGCCCGCGCCGAGCTGCGGGCCACCGGAAACGAGACCGTTGGCGATGCCGGGACCAAAAATGCCGAGGCCCAGGAGAGAAAGCGCGGCAAGCACGACGGCCATAGCATCGTCGATTGTCGGTGTGGCGCCGCCGAAACCGACGGTGAACTGGCTGAACAGGGTGGAGCCGATGCCGATGATGACGGCGAGCACCAGGACCTTGATGCCGGAGGACACGACATTGCCGAGAACCCTTTCGGCCATGAAAGCAGTCTTTCCGAACAGCCCGAACGGGATGAGCACAAATCCCGCCAAGGTGGTCAGCTTGAATTCGATCAGCGTGACGAACAGCTGGATGGCCAGAATGAAGAACGCCAGCAGGACGAGCGCCCAGGCGAACAGCAGGCATGCGATCTGAATGAAATTCTCGAAGAATGCCACCCAGCCCATCAGGTCGGAAATGGATTCCAGCAGCGGGCGGGCTGCGTCGAGACCAACCTGCGCCACCCGTCCAGGGCGAAGGAGATCCGCCGTCGAAAAGCCGGTGCCCGACCCTTTGAGGCCGAGGCCGGCAAAGCTCTCGAAGATAATGCGGGCGAGATTGTTCCAGTTCGAGATCAGGTAGGCGAAGACGCCCACGAACAGGGTCTTTTTCACCAGACGGGCGATGATGTCGTCGTCGGCGCCCCAGCTCCAGAACAGGGCGGCGAGCGTCACGTCGATGACGATCAGCGTGGTGGCGATGAAGGCGACCTCGCCGCTGAGAAGACCGAACCCGCTGTCGATATAGGAGGTGAAGACCCCGAGGAAATTGTCGATGACGCCGCTGCCACCCATGACTCACTGCCCTTCGATGGTTTGTGGGGCGACCGGCACGGAAGTCCTGCCAAGGAAGCGGTCTCGTGTTTCCGACCAGACACGCAGGCATTCGGGATCGCTGGTGGCAGCCTGCCCAAGCTGCTGGCACCGGCGCTGGCCGAGCCGGAGGGGATCTGCCGGCGTTCCGACGGCCGCTGTGGATCGTGTCCATGGCGCGGGAGCCTCACTCTTTCTGATCATCTTTGTCGCCGTCGCGGTAATCGCGACGGCGACAAAGACGACGGCGCCCAGGCGGGCCAGCATCTTCCCGTCCATGGCCCGGGCCCTCAGTTGAACATCTTGGCGCTGCCGGCCTGATAGCCGGAGCCCGGCGTCAGAAAGCGCTGACGCTGCACGCGTCCCTGTTCGGCCGCGGCGGCGCGTTCGGCCTCGGTGAGTGCAGTGGACCGGCCATTGGCGGCAAGCAGGGCCGTGAGGTCGGAAAGCTGCTGCGACTGAAGGGCGAGAAGCTGGTTGCCTGCCTGCGCCGCCTGAAGCGCGCCGGTCGCGCTCTGGCTCTGACCGACCAGTTGCGACATCTCGGTGCGGTTGGTGTCGATATTGCCGACGACGGTGGCCTGCACGCGCATGGCGTCCTGAAGGCCGCCGACGCTGTTCTTCCAGCGCTCCTTTGCATCGGCGACGAGCTGCGCGTCGGTCGCCGAAAGCGAGACATTGGCGTATTTCGACTGAAACGCCTGATCGATCTGGCCAACGTCGAACGCGATGTTCTGCGCTTGGCTGAGAAGCTGCTGCGTGCGCTGAACGGACTGCTGGATCTGCTGCAACGACGAATACGGCAGGCTCGCCAGATTGCGGGCCTGGTTGATCAGCATCTGCGCTTCGTTTTGCAAGCTGGTGATTTGGTTGTTGATCTGCTCCAGCGCGCGCGCGGCGGACAGGAGGTTCTGCGAATAGTTGGTCGGGTCGTAGACGATCCAGGCGGCGGACGCCGGCGGCGCCAGAACGATCGAGGCCGGGCCTGAGAAGGTGAGAATGGATGCGGCAAGCAGTGCCGCGCGGAAACGGTGGGTCTTCATGATTGAGCCTCCTTGTCGGGCTGGGGGACGAGATTGGCGAGGTCAGGAATGAGGTCCGCGGCCCAGTCGACGCCGCGCAGGCGCAGCCAGGCGGCAAGGAAGCCGTCCCGGCCGTGCTCGGCGAAGACGCGGGCGATGGCGGACTGGTCGGATTTCGAGGAGGCAGCCGTGAGGGCGAGACCGACTTCGGACAGGCCCAAATCGAACAGGCGGTTCCCCCTGCGGCTTTGGCAGTAGTAGTCCTTTTTTGGCGTGGCCCGCGCGAGGATCTCGATCTGGCGCGCGTTCAAGCCAAATCGCTGATAGATCGCGGTGATCTGCGGTTCGACAGCGCGCTCATTTGGAAGAAGCAGACGCGTCGGGCAACTTTCGATGATCGCCGGGGCGATCGCCGAACTGTCGATATCCGACAATGATTGCGTGGCGAAGATCACGCTGGCGTTCTTCTTGCGCAGGGTTTTCAGCCATTCCCGCAACTGCCCGGAAAAGGCTTCATCATCGAGCGCCAGCCAGCCCTCATCGATGATGAGCAAGGTGGGCGAGCCATCGAGCCGATCGCCGATGCGATGGAACAGATAGGACAGGACGGCCGGTGCTGCGCCGGTGCCAACCAGCCCCTCGATCTCGAAGGCCTGCACAGACGCGCTGCCGAGGTGCTCGGTTTCGGCATCGAGCAGCCGGCCATAGGGACCGCCGACGCAATACGGCCTGAGCGCCTGCTTGAGGTCGTTCGATTGCAGCAGCACCGTCAGGCCGGTGATGGTGCGTTCCTCGACGGGCGCCGAAGCGAGAGAGGTCAGCGCCGTCCAGATATGCTCCTTGACATCAGGCGTGATCGCGATGCTTTCGCGCGTCAGGATGGCGACGATCCAGTCGGCCGCCCAGGCGCGTTCGGGCACGTCATGGATGCGCGCAAGCGGCTGGAGCGAGACGGAAAACGCATCCCCTTCGGTCAGATCGCCGCCCAGATCATGCCAGTCGCCACCCATGGCGAGTGCCGCGGCCCGGATCGAGCCTCCGAAATCGAAGGCGAAGACCTGCGCCTGGGCGTAGCGACGGAACTGGAGCGCCATGCAGGCGAGCAACACGCTCTTTCCCGAGCCGGTCGGCCCGACGACGAGCGTGTGTCCGACATCGCCGACGTGAATGGAAAGCCGGAACGGGGTGCTTCCCTCGGTCTTGCCAACGAGCAAGGGGCCGCTACCCAGGTGGTCATCCCGTTCCGGCCCCGCCCACACGGCACTGAGGGGAATCATGTGGGCGAGATTGAGCGTCGAGATCGGCGGCTGGCGCACGTTGGCGTAAACATGCCCCGGCAGCGAGCCAAGCCAGGCATCGACGGCATTGATGGATTCCGGCATCGCCGTGAAGTCGCGGCCCTGGACCACCTTTTCGACAAGCCGGAGCTTTTCGTCGGCAAGGCGGGGATCGGTGTCCCAGACGGCGATGGTCGCCGTCACATAGGCCATACCGGCATAGTCTGCGCCAAGTTCCTGGAGCGCGATGTCCGCGTCGGTCGCCTTGTTCGCGGCATCGGTATCGACCAGAACCGAAGCCTCGTTGGTCATGACTTCTTTCAAAATGGCGGCGATCGACTTGCGCTTCGCAAACCACTGGCGGCGGATGCGGGTGAGCAGCCTGATGGCATCGGTCTTGTCCAGGAGGATCGCGCGTGTCGACCAGCGATAGGGAAAGGCGAGCCTGTTCAGTTCGTCGAGAATTCCGGGCGTGGTCGCGGTCGGGAAACCGACGATGGTGAGGATGCGCAAATGAGCGTCGCCAAGGCGCGGCTCCAGCCCGCCGGTCAGAGACTGATCGGCCAGCAGCGCGTCCAGGTACATCGGTGTTTCGGGAACGCGGACACGGTGCCGTTTGGTCGAGACTGTCGAGTGCAGGTAGGTCAGCGTCTCGGCATCATCGAGCCAGTGGCATTCGGGCATAAAGCCGTCGAGCAGCGCCAGCACACGATCGGTGCGATCGACGAAGCCGCGCAGGATCTCGTTCGGATCAACGCCAGATCGTTCCCGCCCCTCATAGAGCCAGGTCTCGGCACGCGCCGCATCTTCGGCAGGCGAGAGATAGGTGAAAGTGAGGAAGTAGCCGGAAATGAAATGACTGCCCTGCTCTTCGAAATCGGCCTTGCGTTCGGCGTCAAGCAGCCCCGAGGCCGGATCAGGAAAGCGGTCGTCGGGATAGGTCGCGGCCTCCTGGCGCTGCGCTTCCACGAAGATCGCCCAGCCGGAGCCGAGACGCCGGAAGGCATTGTTCAGCCTGGCGGCGACAGCGACCAGTTCGGCAGCAACAGAGGATTCGAGATCCGGACCGCGAAATTGGGCGGTCCTTTGCAGCGATCCGTCCTTGTTGAGAACGACACCTTCGCCGACAAGCGCGGCCCAGGGCAGGAAATCCGCGAGGCGGCTGGCGGTGCGGCGGTATTCGGCAAGGTTCATCATGGACGCGCCCTCACACCGACAGATGTCCGGGGATACGAAGGTGACGACGACCGACTTCCACGAAAAGCGGATCGCGTTTCGCCGCCCAGACCGCCGCGAAATGCCCGACCGCCCAAATGGCGAGGCCGACCAGCCAGAGACGGAGGCCGAGGCCGACGGCTCCGGCGAGCGTCCCGTTCATGATGGCGACGCTTCGGGGAGCGCCGCCGAGCAGGATGTGCTCGGTCAGCGCCCGATGTACGGTGACGGTGAAGCCCGGCACTTCGTTAGCGTGTTCCAGAACACCCGCCATCAGATGAGCGCTCCGCCGCCGAAGCTGAAGAAGCTGAGAAAGAAGGAACTGGCCGCGAAGGCGATCGACAGGCCGAAGACGATCTGGATCAGCCTCCTGAAGCCGCCGCTCGTATCGCCGAAAGCCAGCGCCAGGCCGGTCGCAATGATGATGATGACGGCGACGATCTTGGCGACCGGCCCTTCAATGGATTCGAGGATCGATTGAAGCGGCGCCTCCCACGGCATGGAGGACCCGGAAGCATGAGCCGGCGCAGCCGCCATCATCATGATCGTGGCGACGGAAGCCGGGCTCATGAAGTGGCGACGGAAGCCGCGCAAAGACGGCGTGTGCCCGCTCGCCTGAACCGGCACCATGGACAAGATGATGGGCGGGCTGAAGTGCTTCGACAGAACGGGCGGGACACGGAGGGACATGACTATTCTCCTTTCGGGAGCGGTTGGCGGTCGGGGGAAAAGCGTGCGGGGGCGACGCGGTAGTCGCCGTCCGGGCCGAGTCCTTCGACACGGGCAAGTTCGCAGAGCCGGCGCGCGGGTCCGCGACCGGAGAGAACCGCCACGATGTCGATGGTCTCGGCGATCAGTGCCTTGGGGACGGTGACGACAGCTTCCTGAATGAGCTGTTCGAGCCGGCGGAGCGCTCCGATGCTGGTGCCGGCGTGGATGGTGCCGATGCCGCCGGGATGCCCCGTTCCCCAAAGTTTGAGGAGATCAAGGGCTTCAGGGCCTCGCACCTCGCCGACGATGATGCGATCGGGCCGGAAGCGCATCGCCGAGCGCGCCAGATCTGTCAGATTGGCGATGAAGTCCTTGGTGCGCATCGGCACCTTGTTCTCGGACTGGCTTTGAAGCTCGCGCGTGTCCTCGATGATGAGAAGCCGGTCCTGCGCCTTCGCGACTTCGGCCAGCAGTGCATTGGTAAGCGTCGTCTTGCCGGTGCCGGTGCCGCCTGCGACCAGCACGTTGGCGTGCGAGGCGACGGCCTCGCGCAGCAACGCCGCCTGATCGGCGGTCATCGTTCCTGCCGAAACATAGTCGTCGAGGGTGAACACCGAGATCGCCGGCTTGCGGATGGCGAAGGCCGGACCTGTGACGATCGGAGGCAGGAGACCTTCGAAGCGTTCGCCGCTGTCGGGCAATTCGGCCGAAACACGCGGAGCGCCAGCATGAACCTCCGCGCCGACATGGTGAGCAACCAATCGGATGATGCGTTCGCCATCCGCGGGCAAGATGCGCTCGCCGGTGTCGGACATGCCCTCCGAGAGACGGTCGATCCACAAGCGCCCATCGGGATTGAGCATCACTTCGACAACGCCGGGATCTTCCAGAAAGCGGGCGACGGCAGCACCCAACGCGGTGCGCAACATCCGAGCGCCACGCGCAAAGCCTTCCGAATTTCGATGCGAGACTGCCATCCGATCCCCGTTTCTCGCCGGGGAAATCAGACGGTCCCCGGACGGGGATGATTAAAAGAGCCGGAAGTTCATGCGATTCAACAAGGAAATGGCGTCGTAGTAGTATAGCGTGCAAATACAGGAAAACGGCGATGGAGCTGTCTTCTTGAACCAACCGAGGCGACGACTATTCGCGGGATGTGCCCGCGTGTGGCGTGACCTGTCCATCGGATGAGTCGGTGATGTCCTCGGAGATTTCCTGCCTGAGTTTCGGCCCCTGTGCCAGACGTCGGCCGAGTGCCGTGACGAACGCCTCGTAGCGTTCGCCGGCCTTGGCCCGCGCCGCCTGTGCGGCCGGTTCAGGCAAGGCTGGCGTGGTGGCGAGCCAGAAGCGGACGAAGACGGCCAGCGTTTCGACCGAGATACCGACATCGCGCTCCAGTCGCGTCATGCGGCGGTCGATCTGATCGAGGCGCTTGGCGATCAATGCCTCCCGCCGTTCGGCGTCGTCCGGCGACAGGAAGGAAGCGACGGCCGCCTCCGCAATCAAAGACATCGGCTGCTCCCGGCGCGCTGCATAATCCGAGAGCATCGTCATGACGTCAGGTTCGAGATAGACGGAGATCTGCGCTTTCTTTTTTCTGCCAGTCATTGGGGTCACAGCTCCATCCCGTCATTCGGATCAAGCGAGACCTGTCGCGCCACACTTTGCATGAGGCGGGCCATTCGGCGGTTCCGGGTGGCTTCCTCCTCCATCTCATCGGGAGGATCGATCTCGAATTCGTTTTCGATGGGCTCCTTCTTCTCGACAGGTTTCACGCGGCTCAGTTCGGGTTGACGCCGGCGCTCGGATTCGGTCGGATCCTCATCCTCCTCGGCGACGCCCGCCACGGCTTCGTTGAACGGGAGACGGGCCGGGATCGGCAGGCGGCTCCAGTCGTCCGGATGCGGTTCGCCGGTACGGACCAGCTTCGGCGGCGGCAGTATCCGCTCCTGAAACCTTGCATCCTCGAAGTATCGCGCCTTCTTCGCCCGGATCGGCGGCGTTCCTGCGACCATGACGATTTCGTCAGCCGGGGGAAGCTGCATGATCTCGCCAGGGGTGAGCAGCGGCCGCGCGGTTTCCGAGCGCGAGACCATCAAATGCCCGAGCCAGGGCGACAGCCGATGCCCGGCATAGTTCTTCATCGCCTTCATTTCGGTGGCGGTGCCGAGCGCGTCGCTCACCCTCTTCGCGGTCCTTTCGTCATTCGTCGCGAACGACACCCTCACATGGCAATTGTCGAGGATCGAGTTGTTCGGCCCATAGGCTTTCTCGATCTGGTTCAGCGACTGGGCGATCAGGAATGATTTGAGGCCATAGCCCGCCATGAAGGCCAAGGCGCTCTCGAAGAAATCCAGCCTGCCCAAAGCCGGAAACTCGTCCAGCATCAGCAGCAGCCGGTGACGCCCGCCCCTCGCCTGCAAATCCTCGGTCAAACGGCGGCCAATCTGGTTTAGGATGAGGCGAATGAGCGGCTTGGTGCGATTGATGTCGGACGGCGGCACGACGAGGTAAAGCGTCGTCGGGCGCTTGCTGCCGACGATGTCGGTAATGCGCCAGTCGCAGCGCCGCGTCACTTCGGCAACGACAGGATCGCGGTACAGGCCCAGAAACGACATGGCGGTCGAAAGCACGCCCGATCGCTCGTTGTCGGATTTGTTCAGCAGCTCACGCGCGGCCGACGCGATAACCGGGTGCGGGCCTGCGTCACCCAAATGCGCGGTCTTCATCATCGCGGCGAGCGTCGATTCGATCGGCCGCTTCGGATCGGACAGAAATGCCGCGACGCCGGCCAGCGTCTTGTCCTTCTCGGCATAAAGGACGTGCAGGATCGCTCCGACCAGCAGCGCGTGGCTGGTCTTCTCCCAATGGTTCCTTTTGTCCAGCGACCCTTCCGGATCGACCAGGATGTCGGCAATGTTCTGGACGTCGCGGACTTCCCATTCACCCCGCCGCACCTCGAGTAGCGGATTGTAGGCTGCCGATCGTGCATTGGTCGGGTCAAACAGCAGCACTCGGCCGTGCCGGGATCGGAAGCCGGCGGTAAGTGTCCAGTTCTCCCCCTTGATGTCGTGGACGATGGCCGAACCTGGCCAGGTGAGCAGCGAGGGCACGACCAGGCCGACGCCCTTGCCCGATCTCGTGGGCGCAAAACATAAGACGTGCTCCGGGCCATCATGCCGCAGATAGGCCCGATCAAGCCTGCCGAGAACAACACCGTCCTGGTCGAGCAGACCGGCGGCCTTCACTTCCTCCAGCTCGGCCCAGCGCGCCGATCCGTAGGTCGCAACATTCTTTGCCTCGCGCGCCCGCCAGACCGACATACCGATCGCAACCGCGATGGCGATGAAGCCGCCAGACGCCGCGATCATACCGCCTTCGACGAAGATCGGTGGCGCATAGGCATCGTAGAAATACCACCACCAGAAGAAGGCCGGTGGATAATAAATCGGCCAGCCGGCCACCTCGAACCAGGGCTGGCCGAGCTGGGGCTGGAAGCCGAGGCGCCAGGCTGTCCATTGTGTCGCCCCCCAGGTCGTCATCAGCACGATCAGGAAGACGGTGAGGATCTGGCCCCAGAGAATTTTCGTCGCGGACATGGCGTTGGTCCTTTCATGTATTGAGGTTTAAAGGCCGAGCCCCCGCTTGCGGCCAAAACTCCAGTCGATGCCGCCGTCGTTGCGGGCGACGCCGGAGACGTGGCGACCGAGCTGTTTTTCCAGGGATGGCGACCACGGTACGAGCTGGAAGCCGAGACCGTCGTCGATCATCGCGTAGCGGCCGGAGGCGAGCGCGAAGCGTTGCCGATAGGTGCCGGCGACATGTTCGCCGCCTGCGGCCCCGTTGAATGGCTGGCCCGTCTCGGTGGCGAGTTTCTCGCCAAGCGCATCGAGTTCGCGGCGGCGCAAGGTGTCGACGAGCCGGCGGGCGAACACCACGCTGCGGCCCTGGCGCTCGGCAAGACCTTCGGAGATCAGATGGTCAGCGCGCCGGTCCATAGCCTGCTGCACCTCGGCGCCGAAGCCGCCATCGGAGAGCGACAATGGTTCTCTTGCCACCGCCTGCCGGTCGAGCCAAGTCGCGCCCGATGCCGTGACCTGTCGCTCGATGTCGAGATCGGAGCGAACGGCGAGCGCGACGCGGCGCTCACCACGCGCGTCATCGAACTTGCGCAGCTCGACAATCGAGCCGGGAGCGCTGTCGCCGGCCGCATCGAGATCGGGCAGCTTGATGTGATGGGTACGGCCATCGACGCCGTCGACGACGGCGTAGGCCGAGCCCTTCAGTTCGTCGTCGAGACCGCGATCGACCAGGCGACCGATGATCGGCTCATCGAGGCTTTCACCGGCCAGCACATAGTTGGCCGAGCCGCGTTCGATGCCACGGTCCGTCAACGCCTTGTGCATCCGTTTGATGATGTCGCCGCGCTCGCCGAGTTCGCGCAGCACGGCCTCGGCTTCCGGCTTGATGAACCATTGCGAGTGGCCAACCTGTCCAGCCAGGCCAAGGACTTCCAGCTTGCGCAGTCGTCCGACCTTCAGGGCGTGAAACTCGTCTGGCGTGCGATCCGGTTGCGGCGCAAGATCGATGATGCCGGTTTCTCGTGCATCCCGGACAAGCTGGCGGTCGAGCTGGGTCCATCGCTCCGATTCAATCTGGCGCTCCAGCGTGCGGCGGATGTCGAGGTCGGTGCGCGGCCCCAGTTCCTGGGTGATAAAATCGCGCGCCCGGTCGCGCATTCCCTCCTTGATGTAGTCGCGAGAAATGACGAGATCCTGGCCATCGTTGCGGACGCCGCGCACGATCAGATGGACATGGGGATGCTCGGTGTTCCAGTGATCGACGGCCACCCAGTCGAGCCGGGTGCCGAGGTCCTTCTCCATCTGTCCGACGAGATCACGGGTGAAGGACTTGAGATCGGACATTTCCAGCGCGTCGTCGGGCGAGACGATGAACCGGAAATGATGCCGGTCATCCTGGCTCCGCTCGGCGAAGGCGCCGGCGTCAGCATTCTCGGTGTCCGGCCCGAACAGGCGGGCCTTTTCCCCGTCACGGGTCACTCCCTCTCGGCGCAGATAATTGAGATGGGTGCCGAGCGGCGCAGTGCGTGCCGAATGCCGCACGACACGCGCCTTGACGACGGCGCCGCGCGAGCGCGACGAGATCAGGCGATTGGCCTGGATGCTGGCGCGCTGGCCGTGACCGAAGCGCGAGCGATTGCCGGAGACCACGCGGCCGGAGCGCGATACGCCGCCGCCGGCCTTCTTCGCAGCGGCGAGCGCCTGCGAAATGAAAGGCCGCGCCGATTGCGCCCGGCTGGACCGGATGCGCCCCGGACGGATGCGGAACTCGCGCTCATCGGCCATGGCAGAGCCCTGCAATGTGCAAAAAGTCTTTCGGATACAGAGAGTTGGGTCGTTGACGCACATTGCGCGCAAGCGCGGCAATGTGCGGAACAGGCCAGAAACCCCAGCAAAAACAATCACCCGACCGCCGCGCAATGTGCGCCCTTTTATCCTGCCATCCTCCGGTTGCTTCTCCTGCCTCCACCCCCGGCACCCTCCGTGATGCGCCAGAGCCCGACAGGATGCGAAAGAACCGGTTGAGGGTCATTGCGGACCGTCCCTCTCGCGCCGGGCGAGGAAAATGGCGTCTGGCTGCGATGCGGCGGCGCGATCGTCCTGTGCCGGAACGGAAGGTTGCCGGCCGCTCGACGGATGATCGGCGGCTCGATCATCGGCAAGCCGGCGGTTATCGCCGCGGGCCACGAAGAGCGGTGCCTCGCGCCAATCGGCCTGTGGCTGGAGTGCGGTTCGCGGCCTGTCCGCAGGAGCTGCACTGCCCAGAGCGGGTGCGAGCAAAGCGACATAGGCGCGCGTTTCGGCCGGCAGGGAACGGCCGGTTGCGAGGTGCTCGTCATAGCGCGCCGGGCCGGCATTGTAGGCCGCGAGCATAGCGGGCACAGTGCCGTAGCGGTCGAGCATCTCGCGTAGATAGGCCGTACCGGCGATGATGTTATCACGCGGATCGAAGGGATCGCTGCCGAGCCTGTAACGGGCACGCAGTTCGTCCCATGTACCGGGCATGATCTGCATGAGCCCGAGGGCACCGGCAGGCGATACGGCGCGCACGTCGTCATGGCTTTCGGCACGCTTCACCGCGACGATCCATGTCTGCGGGATGCCGAAGCGCTGCGATGCCTCGGCGATGTGCGTAGCATAAGGATCGGCGGTCGCGGTGCGTGTCGCTGGCAGTGTCTGCGCCCATACCGAGACCGTGGCAGGCGCGGCGAAGGCCAGGCCGGAAAGGAGAAAAAGGACAGCCCTATGCCAGACGGCTGACCGACCGGCATAGGAGCTATGACACGGAGCCGGCACCGCTCAATCCTCCTTGCGTGATTTGAAGGGCCGGTTCATGTGCAGCCCCCAGACCGTACTGTCGCCGCCGGACTGGAACAGGTTGGCGCGTAGCGGTTTGGCAAAGAGCGGGCTGTCGATCTCGATGGAAACATATTCGCCGGCGCGTTCACCGACATGCTTCCAGCCCGCGCCGATATCGGAACCCTCGTCGCCTCCGAGCAGGACGCGATAGTCAGGAGCGTTCTCGGAGCCCGAGTGCTCGGCGGGAACAAGCGTGATGTCTTCCCTGATGCCGAGTGCTCTGAACTCTCCTTCAAAGCCAGTTTCCGTCCGGGTGAATTGACCAATCTGGGTCATGCTTGCCTCCTTGGAT
Organism: Agrobacterium sp. OT33; assembly: GCF_017313365.1. Lineage (NCBI taxonomy): Bacteria > Pseudomonadati > Pseudomonadota > Alphaproteobacteria > Hyphomicrobiales > Rhizobiaceae > Agrobacterium > Agrobacterium sp. OT33. The sequence goes on from NZ_JAFLMZ010000008.1 coordinate 333,922, forward strand.
CTGCGGTGGGAATGGGCATGGGCACGCCGTCACCGCGTCGGCGCGCGCCAAACGAAGTGGCCGTGGCCGTCTTCATCGGTGTAGAGGGGGATTGCCCGGCCAATCACGGCGGAAGCTGGAAGCGGCCCGAAGTAGCGGCCGTCGAGACTATCTGCGACTTCCCAGTTCATCAGGAAAAGCTCGTCGTCGGCGACAGTGCGGCAACCCTGCCAGACAGGCAGGTCGCGGCCCATCTTGTCTCGGCTGAGAGCGGATCCGACGGCAACGCCATCGATCATGATGTCGCGCCCGATCCGGCAAACCTGCTGTCCCGGCAGACCGAGGACGCGCTTCAGGAGCGGGGCGCCGCGACCGACATAACCGCGCCCGACCATGAAGTCGGCGAGCGGTTCTGGCGGCATGACGGCGACCAGTTCGGGCACCTCCAGCCGGTCGGCCGGTCCGATGGTGTAGAGCCCGAGCGGCGCGCTGGCGGTGGCGTTCCAGACGAGCCTGGTCGACGTCGGAATGAACGCGGCGACGGAAACACCCATTGCCACGAAACACGTCACCATGACATAGCCGAAGCGGGTCATCGTCCGATCCCCCGCCGCTTGAGCCATGCCTCATGGCGTTCGACAGTGTACGGACGCGGTAGGTGACCTGCCTGCATTCTGTGGGCGATATGGCGCCAGTGATCGGGCGCCACGTCGCAAGCGTCGATGCCGGCGCGCTCCAAGGCGTCGATGTGGCGCAGCACGTCCTCGACCTTGGGCCAGCCCTCGATCTTCAGGAGAATTTCGCCGCCGGGGCGCACGAAGGGCAGCGTCTGATAGGCTTCGCCCGGCTTGACGGCGCGCACGATGTCGATGCGCGATATGATCGTGCCGAAATCGTTGGCCGCCCATCGGACGAACGCGAACATGCTGTTCGGCCGGAACGACACGACGCGCCGGCGGCGATCGAGGATCAGTTCGTGCGCTTGCTCGCCGAACCTGATCCAGTATTCGATCTTCTTCTCGATCCATGTCAGCTCGACATGGGTCATATCGTCGGTGGAGCGTGCGGACGGCAACAGGCCGCCGCGCAAGCGGGGAGCCGCGTTGCCGGTCATGAGGGGTCTCCTTCGGTCGGGGGGAATTCGCGCGCGAGCAGGTCGCGCAGCATGTCGGCGACGGTGACGCTGCGCCGGAAGGCGGCGATCTTGATCCGTCCGCGCAGCTCGGGTGTTACGTCGATGGTGAGCCGTGCGGTGAACCCGCCGGCGTCACCATTGCGTGGCGGCGCCTCGGCGGCCTTGATCCAGTGATCCGGGTCGGCAGGCCGAGCGGCGAAACCTTTACGGGACGGACGCTCGGTCACGATGACCCCCTTCCGATTCCGAGACGATCGATCTCGACGGCCAGCGCCGCGATCTCGCGTGCAGCCGGCATGTCGTCATCAAGTTCGCAGACAAGGCGGCCAGATTGCGCAGCCGCGGCGAAGGCGATGCGCTGGCCGATCGTGCTGGAAAGCGCTGGCGGATCGTGATCGGCCAGAGTCTCGGCCGTCTCACGCGCCAGTACCGTGCGCGCGCCGCAGCGGTTCAGGACGAAGCGCGCGGCGAGATCCGGCCGATAGATGCGCGCTTCGCGCAGAAGCGCGAGCATCTCGGCCGACGCCCAGCCGTCGAGTGGCGAAGGCTGCACCGGGATCAGCACGAGATCGGCGGCGAGCAGCGCCGAGCGCATCAGCCCGGCGACCCGAGGCGGGCCGTCGATGACGACATGATCGCCGTTCCGTGCGAGCTCAGGCGCCTCGCGGTGGAGCGTGTCGCGCGCCAGGCCGACGACGCCGAACAGGCGCGGAAGCCCTTCATGCTCGCGCTGCTGCGACCAGTCGAGCGCCGAGCCCTGCGGGTCGGCATCGATCAGGGTGACGCGCTTTCCGCGCGCTGCCCATTCACCGGCGAGATTGAGCGCCAGCGTCGTCTTGCCGGCACCGCCCTTCTGATTGAGGAAGGCCACGATCATCGCGTGCCTCCCGAACGGTCGTCGAGAGGAAGTTCCGGCGTCTCTGCCGTGGCTTGCGTCGTTTCGTCCTTACGGGAAACCGATCCGCAGCCGCTCTTTTTTGCGGTTACTGTCGTTTTTCCTTGAATCCGAGTCTGGTCGGCGAGGAATGTTGAGTCTTTCCGGACTCTTGGGCATGGCGCGATTTCCCTTGAATCATAGATTTTGTCCTTAAATCGTGGACCGGCCACTACATCTGGGTGTACGCTTAAGTGACACGCAGATGAGTCGGAGGGAGCGATGAGACGCATCCCGCTCAGCCGCCGTTCGCACATCACAGGGTTCGGAAGTTTTGAGGCCAGCCTCGTCGAGCATGAGAGCGCGCTCGAACGTGACTTCGCGTTGCTTGCCAGTTTCGACGATCCCGACGCGGTGATCGTGTCGCAGCCGATGACGATCCGGTTCGCGACCAATGATGGTCCTCGCCGATACACGCCGGACTTCGGTGTGAGCTGGAGTGACGGCCGATATGAACTCGTTGAGGTGAAGTATCGCGCCGATCTGCGCGCGAACTGGCCGGCATTGCGGCCGGGCTTTGTTGCCGCGCGCGATGCCGTCCGCGAGGCGAATGGCCGGTTCCGGATCGTGACGGAATCCGCGATCCGCTGCCCGCGGCTCGACAACGCCCGACGCCTGCTGCCGCTGCGCAAGGCTCCGCTCGACGCGGGAATGGCGGAAGCGGCCAGGGCCATTGTCCGGCGGATGGGAGCGCCGACGCTGCGCGAGACCGTGACGGCCATGCCGTGCGATCGCGTTGCGGCGCTCGGCGCGGTCTGGCGTTTGATGGCGCGCGGCGATCTCGTCTTCGACCCACGGCTTGCGGTCGGGTTCGACACCCGGTTGAGGGTGTCGTGACCCGGTCGTCGCCCGCCCCCGATCTGTCCGGGATCGCCCTGGAGGAATGGGAGAAGGCGCGGCGACGGCTCGAAGTTCTCAAGCCTCTCGCGCTGGCCGAGCGCCGGTCGCGGGGCATGGCGCAGGCGGCCGCGGACGAACTCGGGATCAGCCTGACGCTCGTTTACCGGCTGCTTGCCCGTTACGAGGCCGACCCTCGGCTGACCAGCCTTCTGCCCGAACGGCGCGGTCGCCGTGAAGGCCAGTTGGTCCTGTCGGCAGAGGTCGAGGACATCATCGGCGCGGTCATCGACGAGCTGTTCCTGACGCGCCAGCGGCAGCGCGTGAGCGATGTAGTCATGGAGGTGCGCAAGCGTTGCCGCGCGCTCGGCTTCGCAGCGCCGAGCCGCAAGGCGATCGACCTGCGGCTGCGCATGCGACCAGCTGCCGAAGTCCATCGCAAGCGCCATGGCCGCAAGGCTGCCCGCGACCGCTTCGCCCCGGCGGTCGGATCGCTGGATGCGCCCTGGCCGCTGTCGCTGGTGCAGATCGACCATACGCTGGTCGACGTGATCGTGGTCGACAGCCGGACGCGCGAGTCGATCCAGCGGCCATGGCTGACGCTGGCGATCGATGTGCATTCCCGCTGCGTCGCAGGCTTCCACCTGTCGCTCGAACCGCCCTCGGCGACGAGCGTGGCGCTGTGCATCGCTCACGCCGCCCTGCCGAAGGACAACTGGCTGAGAGCGCGCGAGATCGATGCGGTCTGGCCGGTGAACGGCATTCCCGAACGTCTGCACCTCGACAATGCCAAGGAGTTCCGTTCTGCCGCGCTGAAGCAGGGCTGCGTCGAGCACGGCATCGACATTGACTATCGGCCGGTGCGCACGCCGCACTACGGCGCGCATATCGAGCGGCTGATCGGCACGATGATGGGCAAGGTCCACCTTCTGCCGGGCACGACCTTCTCCGACGTGCGGGCGAAGGGCGATCTCGATCCCTCGAAGAGCGCGGCGATGACGCTCGATGAGGTCGAACGCTGGCTCGCCCACGCCGTCACCGGCGTCTATCATCGCGAACTGCATCGCGGCATCGGCGCGACGCCGTTCGTCGCGTGGCAGCGCGGCCTGGAGGGCAGCGACGAGCAGCCGGGGCGCGGCAGCACGACGCCGGTGGTCGATGCGCGCAAGTTCCTGATCGACTTCCTGCCGATGGAACGGCGGCTGGTGCGCCGTCAGGGCGTGTTCCTGCACACGATCGCCTATTGGTCGGACGTGCTGCGCACGCTGATCGGCGAGCGGGAGAAGATGATCGTGCGCTACGATCCGCGCGACCTGAGCCGGATCTACCTGTGGGCTCCCGACGGCCGTTATTACGACCTGAGCTATGCCGATCTGCGGCGACCGCCGATCAGCCTGTGGGAGCATCGCCTGGCGCTGAAGCGCCTGCGCGAGGAAGGCCGCGAACAGGTGGACGAGGAAGCGATCTTCGCCACGATCGACCGGATGCGCGGCATTGCCGAGCGAGCCGTCGTCGAGACCAAAACCATGCGGCGGCAGCGCGAGCGCCGGTTGCAGGCCGCAAGGGCGGTTCCCGTCAAGCCCGACGCCGCGAAGCCCGCCAGTCCCGATCCATCGGCGTTCGAACCGCTGCCAGAGAACGAGCGGCTGTTCACCAACGTGGAGGAATGGCTGTGACCGAACAAACCTATCCCCATCTGCTGCCGGCCGTACAGGCGCTGGCGGACGCGCCCGCCGAGGCGCGCATACGGCGTATCCGGACGGATCGTTGGCTCGGCTACGCACGGGCGGAAGCCGCCTTGTCGGCGCTCGAGGACCTGTTGTCCTTCCCGAAGCGGACCCGGATGCCGAACCTGCTGCTGGTCGGGCCGAGCAACAACGGCAAGACGATGATCGTCGAGAAGTTCCGGCGCAGCCATCTGCCAGGTTCGGAGGAAAGCGCACGCGACGGCGCGATCCGGGTGCCAGTGCTCAAGGTGCAGATGCCGCCCGCGCCCGACGAGAGGCGGTTCTTCTCGGCGATCCTCGAAGCGCTCGGCGCACCGGACCGGCTGAACGACAGGCTCTCGACCAAGCAGGATACGGCGGTGCGCATGATGCGCGCGACCGGCGTGCGCATGCTCGTGATCGACGAGGTCCACAACATGCTGTGCGGGTCGCGCGACCAGCAGCGGCGGTTCCTGAACCTGTTGCGCTGGCTCGGCAACGAGCTGCAAATCCCGCTCGTGGCGGTCGGTACGGCCGAAGGGCTTCGGGCGATCCAGAGTGACGACCAACTCGCCAACCGCTTCACGCCCTTCGGGCTGCCACCGTGGGAAGGCGGCGCGGAGTTCTCGCGCCTGGTCAATACGCTGGAGGCGTCGATGCCGCTGAAAGCCGCGTCGAACCTGTCGGCTCCACCCATGGCGCAGCGGTTGCTCTCCATATCGGAGGGCATCCTTGGGGAGGTGGTGTCGATCGTCACCCGTGCGGCCGTGGCGGCGATCGAAACGGGAGAGGAAAGAGTCTGCCCGGAGATGCTGGATGATCTGGGGTTCATATCGCCCTCCGAGCGCCGTCATGCAGTGGTCTGAGAAGGATCTGTTCGCGGTCGAACTGTTCGAGCCGCCCGGCGATGAGCCGGGAACGCAGCGCCCGCGCTTGCCGGGTGGGACCGCGCCCTTGCCGGGAGAAGCGCTGGCGTCGTGGCTGCTGCGCTATGCCGAACCCTTCGGGATCGCGCCCGACGACCTGCTTCTGCGCAACAGCGACATGGAGTTGACGGGGCGCGGCGACTGGTGCCGGCGTCCGCATCCTCATCTGGTCGAACGGCTGGCAACCGCGACCGGCCTCGATCCGGCGGGGATCACGGAGATGACCTTCGGAGCCGAAGCGGGCGATGAACCTCTCGACGATCTGCGCGAGCGCTTCTCCGCACAGCGCTTCCGTGCTCCGACGACGATCAGCCGCCGCCAGCGGCGCGTGGCTGTCTGCACATGCTGTCTCGCCGATGATGCCGTGCCCTACGTTCGCCGGGACTGGACGGCCGGATGGGCGACGGTCTGCGCGGACCACAACACCGTATTGAACGGCGACTGCCCGGAATGCGGCTACAAGCTGCGTATGCCGGCGCTGTCGTCGCGCGATTACTTCGCGCCCGACCGCTGCCCCCGCTGCGCGTTCCGGCTTGCGACGGCATTGCCGCGCGAGGCCCATCGCGCCGCTGTCGCCCTGCATAGACAAATCCGCGAAGCGCGCGAAAGCGGCGTCTTCGATCTGCCCGGACAGGGCCCCATTGACTGGCCGGTCGCCCTGGCGCTGTTCGATGTGCTGCTCGGCGCCGTCTGGATCGACACCAGGCTCGTGGTCCGTCGCCGGCTCGTTGCCCGCATCGAACGTGACTTCGGCCGTGGGGTGCTCGGGCCGGAGCCGACCAGCAGCTATGACGGCCTGCTCATCCTTGCATGGATACTGGACGGATGGCCCGACCGGCTGCGCACCGCCATTGCGATCCTGCAAGGCCCTCGCCCCCGACGGCAGATCGAGCGCTGGCGCGATCTCGATGACGCAACCCGACAGAAGCTGCTCGATCTGCTGCTGGCGATATGGCCCGACCAGAAGCCTGCCGACGACCGCGGATGGTGGCGTGCCTGGATCGAGAACCTGCCCGAAACCGGGAACGAATTGCGTGCTCGCGCCGCCGTCGATCGCTTCCCGCATCGGCACGCGCGGTTGCTCGCGCTCGCCGACGTGCGCGACGGCATGCCGGTCGAACTGGCGGCAGAAGCTGCCGGCATCATGCCGCGAACCCTCTACATCTGGCTTAGACGCGGCGCTCAGGGTGGCCTCGAAGCCGCCCTCGATCGGCAACGGGGCGCGCTCAATCAGGCGCAGGCCATCGAGATCGCCCAGTGGATCGCCGAAGCTCCGACCAACCAGCCGCGCTGGCGATCCAACCGCGTGAAGAACGAAGTCTTCCGGCGCTTCAGGCTGGAGATCAGCCTCGACGTCGCCTCTCGCCTGCTGCGCAAGCATGGGCCATGGGTGCGTCGCCGTGTCGGTGCCCCTCGTCGATGGAGCCAGCCCCATGACTGAGTGCACGATTAAGGGGAAATCCCGTTCAACGATTAAAGGAACGCGAGTCCACGATTTAAGGAGCCGTTCAATCATTTATCGGCCCCCGTCCACGCTTTTGGGGAAACCGACAGTTACGCTAAGGCCGCTTGCGGTCTCCCGGATGAGCTTTTGCACATCGCGCGCGCGCTCTTCAAAGTTAGATTCTGGGTTAGATTCTAAGTTAAGAGCGCGATTTCCGGTTTTATTGCCATCGGTTAAGCCCTGTTTGCGTTCCCGATAGCACGATACCGGCGTTCCTGATGGCACGATATTGGGCGTTCCCGATAGCACGAGGCCGTCCACAGGTTGTCCACAGGGCGCGAAGGCAAGCAGCATCCGGCCACCGACCCCCATTTCCATGAACAGCGTGTAGCCGGGCAACGGCTGGCGGCGGATGATGTCGCGCATTTCGAAGACAAAGCGCCGGAAGGGAGACAGGCTGCCGGATTTCTGATGAAGGTGCCGGAAGTCAAAGCGCCACCCATCGCGTTGGCGGCCACCGTGCTTGCGGACGATCCGGTAAAGCCAGCGATCAAGCCCGCCCGTCAGATCGAAATAGGCGCGATCGATGGTGAGCACGAGCGCGTCATCGAGGACGGCCTGGTAGAACCAGTCTGGAAAGATCATCTCGATGCCGTCCGGCCTGCCGTGCCGGTCCGTCCGTTCCTTCCACTCATTGATCCACGAGAAGCGGTGACGGCGCCCCTCGGCGGGCTGGCGGATGGTGGTGGCGACGGTGGTGGACTGGAGCCGGTCGAGTGCCGCCTTCAGGCGCTGATAATCCCGAAGCGAGGTGCCGCGACCGACGAACTTCAGGATTTCGTAGGGGGTGGCGGCCATGAGACGCGAGGTGCGCAGCCCCGCGTCGCGCGCCTCGACGATCTGGCTTGCCGCCCAGATCAGGATGTCGGCGTCCCAGATCGTGGCCATGCCGTGATCGGGAACGGCTTCGACCCGGATCGTCACATTGCCGGCGATGAAGTCGATCGGCGTGACACGATGGGTTTTCGAGAGGGAGAAAAATGGGAAAGCCATAAGATCCTGCGCGTCTCTTGGCGCGAAGTCGCCCGGGAGCGCCCGGAACAGATCGAGCTGCCCACGCTCCGAGGAGGACCGATGCCGCGCCGCCATTCGGGAAACCGGCCGCGATCAGCGTGCGTAGCGGCCGGGCTGCGGCACGGCGGGGAGCGTCTGGCGCTTCGCCGGCAGCACCTGGCCACGCGGATCGGAGGTCGAAGTGACGGCGCCGCGCTCGGCCCAGGCTTCGAGGTCGTCGACGGCATAGACGACGCGGCCGCCGAGCTTGCGATAGGACGGGCCGGTCCCATAGGTCCGGTGCTTCTCAAGGGTTCGGGCGGAGAGGCTCAGGAATTCCGCGGCTTCCTTGGTGCGCAGGTAGCGCGGCGGCAAAACGGCAAGATCGGGTCGCATGGATCGGGCCTCCGTGGGGTTGCTGGTGGCCGCTGCGGTTCAGCGGCGGATGACGACCACGGTGGCGGAGAAGAGCCGTCAGGGGGGATGGGGAATTTAAAGGGGCTAAAATCCCCACCCCATGGCTGGAACGAAAACTGCTAGGATCGGCGGCGGCGACGTAGCAACTGGAGATAGCCGCCATCGACCATCGTAAAGCCGCCCTCAACGAGGCCGATGACCGCGTCTCGCAAGGAGGATGTTTTCCAGGGCTCGGAGGCGACGCGCGAACGTCCGTAAATCGCGATGGCGATGTCACGGTAGGTCGCGCCGGCTGAGCGAGCATCGAAGACGCGCAGCATCTGGCGAGTGCGCCGCCGACGCTGCGGCGTCAGGCGATTGTCGGGCGGGACGCGCTGGCTGGTCAGCATGGCCGAAAAGCGGATTAGCGCGTGAAGCCGATCCGGTGTGTCGTCGTCGAGGATGATGATGGCGACCAGAATGCCGCCGGAATCGGAATCGATCCGGATGACCTCGAAACGTTCTTCATGGACGCTGATCCGCTGGTGCCAGTCGCCAGAGCTGTCGACCGCGTGTGCTCGGATGAATTCTTCAGCAGTCCCAGTATCGCTTGAAGCGAATAAGACCCTGTGGAGCAGAATGGCTCCGGGGTCGGCAATCGGGGTCCAGAAGACGGGCTGGTCGAGTGCTGTGCGCTGAGGATCTGCAACAAAAGCACAATCCCCATTTTTCAGCGACTTCGCGCGCTTGGTCGCTATGAAGCTGGCCGCGAGCGGCAAGATCCCTGTAGGCTCTCCGGTAGTCTTCGTTTCGCCGAAGGAATTCCCAGGCGAGTTCGGAAGTTGTCAATTGATCGACAAAATCGTAGTTGGCGTCCGATCGCCAGTCTTGGTCTTGCGGCATTCCTCCAAACCTCCACACATTTTACGACTGTGGGTTACGGAGGGGGGACGATCTCAACTTCGTCGGCTTTTGGGAACAACGAAGGCCGCGTAACGTGATGCAGGTTTTGCATCATGCGACAGTGATCAATGAAGGCTTGAGCGCAAAAGGGCGGAATGGCCGTGTTCGGCCATCCACTTCGCTCGTGCAAGATGAGCTGCATAGATCCGGCGAGCGCGCTCGGCATCGCGCTTCGGATCGAGGAGAAGTACGACTTCGGCAACCTCCATCCAATCGGCACCCTCCGCCTCCGCATCGAGAAGACGCAGATAAAGCTTGAGATGCTCACGGTCGTAGGCCGTGAGTTCGGCGTCGGTCGGCGGACAGTCCGCGAGTTTAACTTTGGTCATGCAGTCCTCCCGTTCCGCTTTTGCCCACGTTGCTGGCGATCGTGAGCGGAATTTTCAATGGTATAGTAAAATTTGGGCTCGAGAATATGCGCACCGCTATGATCGATTCCGAATTAGCGCTTTTCGCTGACAAGCATCACTCCCACACCAGGGCCGGAGTTGAGGAAGACGATCCTGTTGTCTTCAGAAACCCGTCGTACCTGATCGCGCGCGCTCTCATACACCTCGAGACCGCTTTCGGATTCGAGGCGCTTGAGCGCGGTCCGTGATACCCGGGCCTTGTCAGCAAGCGTCTCCTGTGTCCAATCCAGAAACGCACGCGCAGCCCACAATTGTCGGGCGGCGGTCATTACATGATCACCCCTCACACAGATCTGCGCACATTCCAAACTACGGCTTCTCTGTTCGGGCCATGCTGCTTGCACGACCCCAATCTTCGCCATTGGCTCACTTACATACTATAGTTGATAAACTTAAAGTATGTAAACCGCGATCTTGCGGCGCATGGATATGCGCAAATTGGTCGGCCAAAACTTCGCCCGCCTGCGTCGGGAGAAGGGCCTGACCCAGGAAGAGGTTGAGACGCGTTCTGGCTTTAGTCAACAATACCTCAGCAGCCTTGAACGCGGCCGACGGAATCCGACCGTGATCACGCTATATGAACTGGCTCAAGCTCTCGGCGTCAGCCACGTCGATCTTGTTATGCCCGACGATAAGAATTGAGCGAAATCTCCCGCTAGATCATGCTTCTCTTCGTGGTAGGCACACGGTCGCCACAGGATGGGATCAGAGGAGCCGATGGAACCATCTTCTCTATTCGGGCTACGCTACTTGCACGACTCCGATCTTATTTAGTCGTTTTGCCAAACTACAAGGAGGTCTTCGCATGACCTTCAGGTTCCGCACATGTCTTGTTCGCGCCCGAATATTCCCTTAAAGGAATATCCAAAGTGATGTGATTCGGAGAGATACGGTGTGGAATGATGTCGGGTGAGCGCGAATTTGTTGACGCCGTCCGGGTTGGCGATGGCGACGCGGGACGCGTCGTGGGTCAATCTCTCAGGGCGTTGAGGGAGGCTGCGGGCTTTACCCAACTCGAGATGGCTAAGCGTTTGGGTGTCGGCCAAGCGGCGATTTCCAAAATCGAACAGCGAGGCGACGTCCAGATATCTTCGTTACAGCGCTATGTCGAGGCTCTCGGTGCGAGCTTGCGCATTGATGCAGCATTTCCAGTCCATTCGGAGTTGGGAATACGGATCCAGTCCGAGCTTGGTAGAGCCATTGCCGACGACGATCAGTATGTCCTTCCGATTTTTGGCGACCGCGATGATGCCCGCCCTACAATACGGGACATCGTTATCAGCATAAAGCCGAACTATTCGGGCAAGATATTTGATGGCGTTAAGACCATTGAGCTGAGAAGGCGGTTCCCCTTGTCAGTAGCTCCCGGCGCTACTGCGTATATTTATTCTACGTCACCAGAAATGGCTTTGGTGGGCGCAATTAAAATCGAGAACGTTGAACGTCTTGCGCTTTCTGTCCTATGGAAAAAGCACGGTCGATCTGCTTCGATCAGGAAAACCGATTTTGACGAGTACTTTAGTGGCCTGGAAGAAGGCTTTGCACTGAAATTGTCTACGCCGCGCCGATTTCCGAGGCCGCTGACCTTGCCCGAATTGAAAGAGCGATTTGGATTTAAGGCTCCGCAATCTTTCCTCTATGCGAAGCCCGAGCTTCAAAAGGCGCTCCGGAATGAGCACACAAACATATCTGATTGATACGAATGTAATTATTCATCTGGAAGACAATAAAACCGTAGAGCCGGCCTTTTCCGCACTTACAAGCCTCGCCGCCAAGCACAAGGTCGATATTTTCGTTCACGAGGCCGCGCGCGACGATGTTGGCCGCGACAAGGATACGGCCCGCAGAGCGATATCTCTAAGTAAGCTCGGTAAATTTCAATCCCTATCTAAAGTCCGCGGCTTGACCGCCGCAGACCTTTCAAAGGCATTCGGGCCCCTTCCGAAGCACAACGACATAGTCGACGCCACCCTGCTCCATGCGCTTCACATCGGCGCCGTGGACTTTCTTGTCAGCCAGGACAGAGGCCTCCATGAGCGGGCCAGGCGCCATTCTCCGGAACTCGGTCGCCGGGTGCTCTATGTAGCAGACGCTGTTCAGCTCCTTCGAACGACCTATGAACCGATCGAAGCGCCGGTGCGTTTCGTCGATGAGGTCGCCGCTCATGCGATACCTCTGACGGACACTATCTTCGACAGTCTGCGCGAGGACTATCCCGGTTTCGATAAATGGTGGACGGAAAAATGCGTAAAGCAGCGGCGTCTTTGCTGGATCATCGAAGACGACGGAGTTGCCGGCCTTCTCGTCAGAAAGGATGAGACCGGCTCGGATACCGACGCAACTGAAAAAGCCAACAAGATACTGAAGATCTGCACGTTCAAGGTTCGGCCGGAGAGACGCGGCCTTAAGCTCGGTGAGCTGCTCTTGAAGAAGGTCTTTTGGTTCGCTCAAAAGAACAAATATGACCTCGTCTATGTCACCACATATGAGGGACAGACCTCCCTTATTGATCTTCTTGAGTATTTCGGGTTCACCCATACTGCGACAAAAGAGGACGATGAGAGGATCTATGAAAAACGTATGGGCACGCGCGCACCCACGCCGACAGATGGCGACAATCACTTTGATGTCCATCGGCTGAATTATCCGCGCTTCGCCATCGTGCCGGACACCGCGGCGTTCGGTATCCCGATCAAAGAGGGTTATCATGACATCCTCTATCCGGATCTCAAGCAGCAGAACCAGTTGGATCTCTTCGGGGCGCTCGGGTTAGGAGGAGGCCCGCGGCGACCGGGCAACACAATCCGAAAGGTTTATCTGTGCCGCGCCCCATCAAATTTAGGCCCGCCAGGGTCACTCTTGTTCTTCTACAAGGGAAAATCGGCGGCGTCACCGTCGCAGGCAATGTCGGCAATCGGAATACTTGAGGACGTTCGTCTTGCGCGATCCACCCGGGAACTGCTCCAGATGACAGGCGGACGGTCGGTATATAGTGAAAAGGACATCGAGGGCTGGCAGGCATCTGCCGAATCGCCCGTCAAAGTCATCAACTACCTGCTCGCCGCCTATATTGATCCTGCTATCGGGTTGAAGCAGCTTCAAGAGAGCAAGGTTATTGCGGAGCATCCGCCTCAATCGATTTTCCGCATACCGCGCCCTCGTCTGGATGTCCTGCTTTCGCAAGTCGACCTTGGATTTCAAGCATGAGTAGGCGGAGGGTTATTGCCTTGGTGGGTTTGCCAGGCGTCGGGAAATCGACGCTTCTCGAAGATGCGCAACGAGGACTTGTTTTCGAGCATTTACAGGCCAGTGATCTCATCAGGGCGGAGAGGCAGGAGCGCCAAGGCAAGCCTGTCGCCCACGATCTTCTGCGCGAGGGAAATATCGATGACAACCAAGCCCTTCTGATATCCGGCTTCATGAGACGCGCGCCGGAAGAAGGATTGATCGTTCTCGATGGTCACACCGTCATAGACACCCCTGATGGTCTAGTGGAAATTTCGCCTTCAGTTTTTTCGGCGATCGATGTTTCCCGCTTCGTTATCCTGGTCGATGACGTTGAAAAGATCGCATTGCGACGTTTATCGGATACACGGAGAACGAGACCGACTCGATCGCATGAAGAGCTCGCTGAACATCAGGAACGGTCGGTACTTGCGGCCTATCGTGCTGCGCTCGCCCTCAGTGTCCCTCTGTTCGTTGTCCCTTTGAACAAGCATCCGGATATCGCAATGTTTCTCGATCGGTAGTTCGGTCCACCAACGGAGGTGACATTGCTATTTGGGCATCGCGGCAAGGCCGCCATGCCTGTCGGTGTATAGTGGGCTAAGGCCGCCAGTCTGCTCAAGCCAACGCCGATAGCCGGAAATTTCGGGCCCTCCCAGGTTGATCGTAAACTCCACCCCGAATATCGCCAGGACAAAGAACCATTCGCTTTGATCGGTTACAAGAAAATCGAACTCGTGAACAATCTGCTCTGCATTACCCTTGGGCCCGAAAGTCTTTCCGTTTTGATGATAAATGGTCCTGATGTGAACGGGCCAAGGGCTGACATAACCCTTTCTGGCATGATCGCGCAGGACATCAAACTGCGCCTCGTCACAAATGTAGGCAATACCTTCGGGAAACTCGACAAGGCGCAAGGCCATCGCCTCCAGCGCGATCTTCGCTAGGAATCGCGAGACTACCGGCGTATTGGGGAGGTCTCCAGCCAGCGGAAACAGCACCGTTCCTTCCTTAACCTGGAGAAGCCTCGCGAGATCCGGCTCGGACACCTGGACTGAGGTGAAATCATACTTCGGATATTTTGTAAGCAGTGCCGGTATATCCGGTGCTATCAATCCGGTTATCGATGGGATGTTGCCGCGCTTGCTTTCAATATCCTGCTGGAAACGCAACTGCCGAACGGCCGGCAGATCCAAAAACGGCTTTTCGACCTTTCTGGAAAAGTAATTGTTGCAGCCGTCACAAACGATTCCCTTTGGCAAAACGTGCCGTTTATTCCCCAGAGATTCAGGAATTATGTGTTCTACACTTTTTGATGAAGAAGATGATTGCTTACAGAAAATGCAACGCACAAAAATCCCTCAAATTGCGAGTTGGCATTATATCGCGACGGAGGCGACAACTCATCCGCTTCCGCATGAGGAATTTCGCCTCGTTGAGGAGCGCGCGAATGTGCCATCTACAGTAGTCGCTGCTGGCTTTGAATACCAGCAGGAACCTGCAGCCGGCGGCTGCAACGCCGGTCCCCGGCGGCGGGGCCGAAGCCCTATCCCTCAGGTGAATGGATCGATCTCCCTGATGACGGTCTCGTCATCACCGTCATACTCGGTGGCGGGCATCACGCTGACGGTTCCGTCGCCGGCACGGAAGATGACGATCGAGACCATCAGGGTGGCGGCGAGGCTGAGGGCGTAGGCATGAGCGTCTGCAAGGGACATTTTCCGGCTCCTGTTTGGAGGCGGGGACCATCCCCCGCTCGACAGGCGCCCGAAGTGTTTTGGTCCCGACCGGGGTCATCGCGGAGGCAAGGCCGAGGCGACCGCACGCTCGCGTAGCGGACCCTGAAAGGGTTGACCCTGGAAGGCCGGGATTGAAACCAAGGTTGCGTCTCAAAGAGCGGGGAATGGTGCGCGCAGGCAAGAACCGGAAAACCTTGCAGCACCCATCGCTGCAACTGTTCGATGCGCCACCCTGATGGTCTCGATCCTCGGCGTGCCCCAGAGATGGAACGTGATGCCCGCCGCCAGATATGACCGGATGGGACTGGGCGAGATTTGTTCGCCTGAGCCGGACAGGGCTTCAGTCGTCGCCGGACGAGATTGGCCTGAACACGATGGTCGTGATCAACGCGAACATGAAAATCCCGGCGGCTTGCGCCGCCGGGCTCCTGGCATCCCGCTCAAAACGGGATGTCGCTGTCGTCGGTGAACTGACCATCTTCGTTGTCGGTCTGCTTCGCCCGGTTCAGGAAGTCGACTGTCTCGGCGATGATCTCGCAGCCATAGCGGTCGTTGCCCTGCTGGTCGGTCCACTTGGTGTAGTGGATGCGGCCGCGAACCAGAACCTTCATGCCTTTCTCGCAATGTTCCTGGATCGTCTTGCCGAGGCCGTTGAAGGCGGTGATGCGGTGCCATTCGGTGTCCTGGACCCGGTAGCCGTTATTGTCCCGGACCACCTTGCCTTCCGAGTAGCGTGGGCGCGAGGTCGCCAGGGTAAAGTGGGTGATGCTGGTGCCGCTCTGGGTATTGCGGGTTTCGGGGTCCTGGCCGATGTTGCCGGCGAGAATGACGATGTTCTGCATTGTGAGTCTCCGTTGCTCCTCGGAGGGACCATCCCTCCGACGAGACCCGGCCAAGGCCGTCCGGAGACGCCTGCACTGACGCCTCGGCGGCAGCTTGACCCCCAAGGTCGGAGTGGTGCGGGCAGGCGCTTTGCGCCAACTCGGTCCGAAACCGCGGGGGTTGCGGTCGGAAACTGAACGGACTTAGGGGATCAGTCAGTCGGAGGGATTGGTGCCTTTGAGAGCCCAAACGGAGCCGCACAGCAGGATCTTCGTCCCTGCCGGCAGCAGCGTTCTGACAGGATGCCCCTGCAATCCCATTATCGGGGGCAGCAGCAAGACCCGCCTTTACCGGCAACCTGTGTCTCCAGCCGGACAGACGGGCTGGGACACCAACGGCTACCGAGCTTCAGGCAGATGGCATCGCTCCGCATCCCAATGGCAGAAAGCTCGATCCACGGACATTGGCGGACATGGGGAAATGAAGGTGCTCGCGGTTGACCACTGCTCCAAGCGGGCCGACCAGCAGGGCACCGACTTATACGCGGCCGCGGGATTGGGGTTCGATGACCCGCTTCCCGAACCGGGCGAGGCAAAATCGAAAACCTTGGACACGGCGCTGGCACACCGGCCCGGTCTAATCAGCCGGAGGCCCCGACCGCAAGTCGCGGGGATTTTCTCAGGGAGCGGCAGATCGCGACGGCCACATCAGCGCGAGAGGACGGACGTACCGAGCGCGTTGAGGTTGAGCATCGCCGCGATGCCGATGAACAGGCCGCCTGCGCCGCCGAGCAGGTTCAACACGATCGTGGAGTCGACGAAATTCTTCGTCACGCCGTGAACGAGGGCATAGCCGGCGATCATGGCAGGCACAGCGAAGACGGCGAGCGCTATCAGGCGCAAACCCGGATTTTTGGCAAAGCCGACAACGGCGATCACCAGCGCCACCGAAAACAGAGCCGCAACGATGGCGGCAAGTCCTGACATCAGGAACCCGGCTTCCATTCCATGGACGTATTGAAAGGCGGTCAGCCCGGCCATAAAGGGCAAGGCATAGATTGCGAAATTATAGGCGATGACGCAAAGCGTGATCGTCAAGGAAATGGCAAGCAGAATCAGCGTCATGGAAACCTCCAGATGAACGGGTGATGGTCACGACAGGCTGCCGGCTGATACGCTCCACCTGCGACTATGCTGTTTCACCGTTGCTGCAAGGATGCTTTATTTGACCCAGAATCGGGACTTCCGTCAAGTAAAGGCGGCTGAAACAGCCGCCGGGCGGCGGCGCTTTACGCGCCACCGTCGAACTTCATGACGGGAATGCCGAGCTTGCGGGCCTTGTCCGCAAGGTTCTCCTGAATCCCTGTGCCTGGGAAGACGAGGACGCCGACCGGCAGGACATCGAGCATGGCATCGTTTCGCCTGAAGGGCGCGGCCTTGCCGTGCTTTGTCCAGTCGGGCTTGAAGCTGACCTGCTGGACCTTGCGGTGATCTGCCCAGCGGGAAGCGATCAATTCGGCGCCCTTCGGCGTACCGCCGTGCAGCAGCACCATGTCGGGGTGCTTTGCATGGACCTGATCGAGTTTCGCCCAGATCAGGCGATGGTCGCTGAAGTCGGCACCGCCGGTCACGGCAACCTTGGGACCGGCGGGCACCATCACCTCGGTGTCGGCCCGGCGCTTCGCGGCAAGGAAGTCGCGGCTGTCGATCATCGCCGAAGTCAGATGGCGATGGTTGACCATCGAGCCGGTGCGCGGCCGCCAGGGCGTGCCGGTGTGGTGCTCGAAAGCTTCCGCCGAGAGGTCTCGGAAGAGTTCCATGCTGTTGCGCCGCTCGATCAGGGTCTGCCCCTCTGCCGTCAAGCGCTCCAGTTCGACCGACTTCACCTCGCTGCCGTCCTGTTCCCTCTGAAGGCGGCGCTGCGCCTGCTCGTTGTCGTCGAGGTCGCGCTCCACCCGGCCGGTGGCCCGGTGGAAGAGATTGACCGTCCCCCAGAGCAGATCGTCGAGATCGGGTTCGAGGCGGGTATCGCCGAGTGTGGCGACGAGGGCGTCGAAGATATCTGTGACCGCGGCGGCGACCATATTGCCTTCCGGAAGCGGCCTCGGATCGGGTTCGTCCTGAAACGGACGCCAGCCATAGAGCTGGAGTTCGGTGAGGAGATGATCGGCGGGGGATGAGGCGTGGACCGGCTCGAAGCCTACGTTGTCGTCTTCGTTCATCATCGGGAGCATCCTTCGTCTGAGACCGCGTCCATCGCGGCCTTCGCAGGCGTCGAAGCTCACAGGCGAGACGGACTGGCAGCCATCGCACTTTCGCGAGGGCCTTGATGGCCAAGGCCGACTATTTTGTCTCGCGCTGCAAAGGCGGGCTCGTCCCCGCCGGCGGAAAATAGTCGGCCGCCGCGCCATTGCCCGGCCGGCCTGTTTGTGAGCCGATCGCCCTCTCAGAAGGCCGTGGGCGCCGCTCTCTCCGACGAGGAAGGATGTTTCCGGGCATGACGGAGACGGCAGGTGGGGATGCCTGGGGCGCGCCTCATCCACCGGCGATCTCCTTACCCCTCCATGAACCGGCTGATGTCTTCGGGATGAAGCTGATCCTTCAAAGCCGCCCGGAGGGCATCGGTGCCGCGCCAGCGCAGATCGTCGTTGAAGTCCTCGCCAACCGGCGATAGCGCAATCGCCTCGATGCCGACGCTCTCCGCTCGGGCGGTCAGGCTGTCCCTTGCCCCATCCCCGGCCGGATCGCGATCGCGAAGGACATAGAGCCGGCGCAGCGTTGCCGGGAACAGGATGGCAGCGAGGTGCGCGGCCGACAGCGCCGCCAGCATCGGCATGAAGGGCAAGACCTGGCGGGGCGACAGCACGGTCTCGATCCCCTCTCCGGCGGCGAGCACCTCGCCGGCCACGCCGAAGCGGACGCCGTGCCCGAGAAGGTCGCCCATCGCCCGCCTCGGCGTTTCAACAGGCGCCTTGCCTGAACCGTCCGGGGCGAGCCAGGTGCGGTGCGCGCCGGTCTGCCGTCCGGCAAGGTCGGTGACGGAAGCGAGCATCGCCGGCCATGTCTCAGTGGGAGAATGCTCGTCGGGCCTGTAAAAGCAGCGCGGATGGTAGCGCAGCGCGGCCGTGCCGAAGAGCGACGTGATCGCCCGCCCGCCCAGGTAGATTTCCGCAAGCGTGCCGCCGATCGGCTGCGACATGGCGAAGAGCCGCCGCGACGCTTCGGGCGAGCTGACCGCCATGCTCGATGTCCTGCCGGTCGGTGTCCTCGTCCTTTCCGGCTCGGGGTGTGGGAGCGAGAGGAAACGGCGTGCTTCCTCGGCCACGTCCTTGAAGTCGACAAGACCAAGTGCCTCGCGAATGACATCAAGAAGGTCGCCGTGTTCGCCCGTTGCGCCGTCCGTCCATTTCCCTGCGGCTCCCTTGCCGGTTTCCGGCCCGGCAAGGCGCACGAACATCGACCGGCCGGGGCTGTTCTGGGGATCTCCGACCAGCCAGTACCGCCCGGCACGGTGGCCGGACGAGAGATAATGGCGGCAGACCGCCTCGGCATGTCGGCCGAGACGGATTGCCAGGTCTGAGGCATCGTGACGGGACATCACGCTACCTCCCGTTCGGCGACGCGTTCGACCGGATAGGTTTCGAGCAGCTTGCCGAGCGCCGTGACGCCCGTGGCATCAGTTGGAACAAAGAAGCGGAGCTTCCACGAGATGATCTCGGTGAAGAGGCCATACGCGCGCAGCCGCTCGCGCATGGCCCCGCTGAAGCCGGAAAGCTCGATGCGGTTCGCGCCCATGACGCGGACGCGGCGAAGCTGCAGGCCCTCGGCAAGATCGAGGATCGTGCGGCCGTCCATCAGCGCGGCGAAGGCATCATCACCTGCAAGCACGGTCCTGCCGGCCGCAGTCGCATTGGCGGCCCAGGCCGGAGAGACGCGGCGACCGATGATTCGCTCGCCGTCATCGGTCTGTAGCCGATAGACACGCGTCGATTCATTCGGCAGGCGTTTCCACACCGGCAGCAGAAGCCCGGCGACCACATGGATGGTGCTGTCCGAGAAGGCCGGCACTTCCGAGGCTTCGCGGCTCCAGATGGCGGCGAACGTCTCGCGGTCGATTTCCTCCCAATGACTTTCCGCCATCATCTTCAGCGAAGCATGGTGGTGCTCCATCGGCCGGATCAACCGCACCCGCCGCTCGATCTCGCCATCGTCTAGCATCAGCGAAGGCGCCGGAACCTGCACGGCGGCACGACTTGACTTGGCATTTACCAGCAGCTTGCCGTTGCCGTCGGCGATCCAGCCGAAGGCATCGTCGAGCGTCATTGGCCGGTTGCGCCGCCGCTCGGTGATGGTGAGCAGCCGCGTTTCGGCTCCGGTGGCCGGATGGGTGTAGATCGTCTTGCGGTCGGTGACGACGAAGCTCTCGGCCGTCAGCGTCTCCAGCCCGATATCGTAGATGCCGCTGGCGATGGCGCCCTGCACCTTGGCGTCGAGCAATTGCTCGAAGGCGGCGAACAGGATGCCCTGAAGTTCGATGGTGAGCGCCAGAAGCCGGTTGAGGAAGGTCGTAATGGGCGGCAACTCGTCCTTGACGCCGTTGCTGTCCATCAGCTTCAGGCCGGTGGCAGCCTCGAAACGGTCGAGCGAGCAGCCCTCGATCTTGCCCCGCACCAGCAGGAGATAAAGCTGGCGCAGCGCGTCGCGCGCGTAGGGCGATTCGAGATTGTCTTCGGCCCTGAACAAGCCCTGGCCGCCGGTCTGGCGCTGGCCGCGCGTGATCGCGCCGAGCGTGTCGAGACGCCGAGCTATGGTGCTGAGGAAACGCTTCTCCGCCTTTACGTCGGTCGCGATCGGGCGGAACAGGGGCGGCTGCGCCTGGTTCGTCCGGTTGGTCCGGCCGAGCCCCTGAATGGCAGCATCGGCCTTCCAGCCGGGCTCCAGCAGATAATGGACGCGCAGGCGGCGATTCCGCGCCGACAGTTCAGCATGGTAACTGCGCCCCGTCCCGCCCGCATCCGAGAAGACCAGCACGCGCTTCAGGTCGTCCATGAAGGCGGCCGTCTCCGCCAGGTTGGCGGATGGCGCACGGTTCTCAACGACAAGGCGATCGCCGACGGGCTCGGCTCCCGTCATGGAGGCGGCACCCGCCTTGCGGACGATGCGGCGGGAGCGGCCCGTCACTTCCGCCACTATGTCCGTGCCGAAGCGCTGGACGATCTGGTCGAGCGCGCCGGGAATGGGCGGGAGCGAAGCAAGCCGCTCGATCAGGTCGTCGCGGCGGGCGACGGCTTCGCGGCTTTCGACGGGCTGGCCATCGCGATAGACCGGACGCGACGACAGGTTGCCATCCGAATCCGTGAACGGCTCGTAGAGATGGACCGGAAAGGAATGGGCGAGGTAATCGAGGACATATTCCCTGGGGGTGATGTCCACGCGGACGTCGTTCCATTCCTCGGTCGGAATCTCGGCCAGCCGACGCTCCATCAGCGCTTCGCCGGTCGACACGATCTGGATAACGGCGGCGTGGCCCGCCTCGAGATCGCGCTCGATCGAGCCGATCAGCGTCGGGGTTTTCATGCTGGTCAGGAGGTGCCCGAAGAACCGCTGCTTGGCCGATTCGAAGGCGCTGCGGGCGGCGGACTTCGCCTGCCTGTTCAGCGTGCCGTCGCTGCCGGTGATGTTGGCCGCCTCCATCGCCGCGTCGAGATGGTTATGGATGATCGCGAACGCGCCGGCGTAGGCATCGTAGATGCGGCGCTGCTCATCCGTCAGCTTGTGCTCGACCAGCTCGTATTCCACGCCGTCATAGGACAGCGAGCGCGCGGTATAGAGACCGAGCGAGCGGAGATCGCGGGCCAGAACCTCCATGGCTGCAACGCCGCCGTCCTCGATCGCTTCCACGAACTCGGCCCGCGTGGTGAAGGGGGAGTCTTCCCCGCCCCACAGGCCGAGCCGCTGTGCATAGGCCAGGTTATGGACCGTAGTGGCGCCGGTGGCGGAGACGTAGACGACGCGCGCATCGGGAAGCGCGTGCTGCAGCCGCAAGCCCGCGCGCCCCTGCTGTGATGCGGCGACATCGCCGCGTTCTCCCTTGCCGCCGCCGGCGTTCTGCATTGCGTGGCTTTCGTCGAAAATGATCACTCCATCGAAGTCGGAGCCCAACCATTCGACGATCTGCCGGACCCTGGAAACCCTCTCTCCACGGTCGTCGGAGCGTAGCGTGGCATAGGTCGTAAATAGGACGCCTTCCGACAGGGTGATCCTTGCGCCTTGAGGAAAGCGCGACAGCGGCGTGACCAGCAGGCGCTCCATGCCGAGGGCCGACCAGTCACGTTGCGCGTCCTCGATCAACTTGTCGGATTTCGAGATCCAGACAGCCTTCCGGCGACCACGAAGCCAATTGTCCAGAATAATGCCGGCCGACTGGCGTCCCTTGCCCGCGCCGGTCCCATCGCCGAGCATGAAGCCGCGGCGAAAACGCACCGCCTTTGCGGCGTCGGCCGGGGCGGCCTGAATGACGTCGAACGTATCATCGACCGTCCACGATCCGGCGAGATAGTCGGAGTGGGCTTCGCCAGCATAGATCACGGTTTCCAACTGGGCGTCGGACAGAAGGCCGAGGATGTTGGCCGGCAGCATCGGCCGGTAGCTCGGCTTCGGCGGCGCGACGCTCGCCATCGCAGCGGACTGCACCAGCTTTGTCGGATGCGCCTGAGAGCCGGGAATACGGATCGACTGCAATCCGTACTCCTCATAGATGGCGTCGGTCAGATGAGCGGTGTCGGGCAGCGTCCAATCCACCGTCTCGTAGGCCAGCTCCACACCTTCGGGATCGGAGACGACGGTCGCGGCAAGACGTGACGCGGCCGAGCGGGCGAGATAGCCGCGCACGCTCTTGGGCGCCGCCGCCGGAAGCTGCGCCGGGATTTGCGGCAACGCGACCGGCGGGCGGGCCGGAACCTGCGCCTCGATCCAGCCGAGCAGCGTGGCGACGTCGGGCGCCATGCCCGGCGAGGCCGGGACGATGGCCGGATCATCAGCAGGCGTCTTGTCGATGACCGTGAGCCGTGTCGGGAAGGTCGTGCCGTGTTTGGCATAGACCGGGCCGGCGATACCGGCGGAAAAGACGATCGTGCTCCTGTCCTGCAAGCGGACGAAGGCGTCGCGCCAGTCGGGAAGTTCCGGACCGACGTTGGCGCCGGTGATCGTCACCAGCCGCCCGCCAGGCGCGAGGCGGTTCAGCGCCGAGGCGATATGGCGGAAGCTGGCATCGGCCACACGGCCGGAGACATTCGCCAGGGTCGAGAATGGAGGATTCATCAGCACCACGGATGGCGCGGCGCCTGGTGCGAGATGATCGTCGATTTGCGCGGCGTCGACGCGCGTGACGGCGATCGCCGGAAAGAGAGAGGCGAGCAGTTCGGCGCGAACCTCGGCCAGCTCGTTGAGGAGGAGCGTGCCGCCGCTGATCTCGGCCAGGATGGCGAGAAGTCCGGTTCCAGCCGAAGGTTCAAGCACGATGTCATTCGACGTGATGGCCGCCGCCGTCACGCTCGCCAGGGCCAGCGGAACGGGCGTCGAAAACTGCTGGAATGCCTGGCTCTCCTCCGAGCGTCGAGTGTGCGTCGGCAGGAGACCGGCGATTTTCGACAGGGCGGAAAGCCGCGAAACCGGAGAGACGGCTTTACGGAAAAGCGCACGTCCGTATTTGCGCAGAAATAGGACCGTGGCGACTTCGCAAGCGTCGTAGGCTGCTTTCCAATTCCAGACTCCGCTGGAATCGGACACACCGAAGGCGGTTTCCATGGCCGAGCGCAGGACAGTCGTGTCGACGCGCTCACCGCGTTCGAGATGGTCGAGAAGGTGATTGGCGGCCGCGAGAATGGCGGGCGCATGGGCAACAGGCGCGACCGGAGCGGCCACGGGCAAGGCGATGTTCATGAGAGGAAGCCTCAGGAGAGCGGGAACGGGAAGCCCGCGCAGCGCTCTCTCTCGACCGCCCGGGCTCAAACCCGTCCCACGGTCCTCTTCCTTTCCGACAACCGCCATTACATGCAGATTTGCATATTGCGGCTTCCCCCCGCGTCATGAACATGCGTGGCAACCGTCCCCATCAAATCCGGGACGGCGACGTGAACGATAAGCGACATGAGAGAACATATGGAAGAACAGTTTTTCGACACATCACACGGCAGAATAGCTTTTTACGATAATCGCGCCGATGGCCTTGCGATTGTGATGTTGCACGCCAACTCTATTTGCAAAGAGAGCTTTGCGCCCCAGATTGCGGCATTCGGGAACACATACCGAACCATTGCCATCGACCTGCCCGGTCACGGAGGCTCCTCCGACGCGACAGACCCACGTCGAAGTTACAGCATGAGCGGCTATGCGTCCGCCGTGTCCGAGTTGCTGGTCGGGATCGGCGTGACGCGATACATGCTTCTTGGCCACTCGCTCGGCGGTCATGTCGCGCTGGAACTGCTCGCGCGCCACGAAGCGTCGATTGCCGGCGCCGCCCTTTTCGGCACGCCGCCGATCGAAAACAGCATCGAGGGACTGATCGCCGGTTTCGTGCCCAGCCCGGACATGGCCTATACCGGCAGCCTCGTCATTACCGAAGAACAGGTCGGAATGATCGCCAGGATGGCGCTCGGGGAAAAGGACGAAGGCAATGAAACGTTCCTCGCCGCGATCCGGCGCACCGACGGCCGGGCGCGGCAATATATGATGGAAGACGCACAGGCCGGCAAAACCAGCGACCAGCGCAAGGTGGCCGAAACGACGGCGATCCCCCTGCTGATCATCAACGGCGCTGACGATCCCGTCGTCAATCTGGACTATGTCGACAGCCTCTCTTACCGGAACGTCTGGACGGGCAAGCCGATCCGGCTCGCCGGGACAGGTCATGCCGTCCATCGCGAGGAGGCGCAGGCGTTTAACAGGCTGCTGGCCGAATTCCTCGAAACGATCACCTGATCAGGCCGGCGCATCCTCGCTTGCGTAAAAACGCCTGCATCGCTTCCGAGATCGGCGGCTCGATGTCGAAGACACCGAACCGCTGACGAAAGCGATCCCACTGGCGCCCCAACAGACCCCGGCGCCGCGCATCGGGGCACATCCATATCCAGTCGAGCCGCCAAGGATTCTTGCCACGTCCAGCCGGCTGGGGGCGAAACGTGCAGGCGCCGACGATCCGGTCCTCGTCATCGGAAAACAGAAACCCGACCGCTTCACTGTCGTGATCGGGGTCGGTCTGCCATTGCACGAAATCGTAGCCCAGCTCGCGCTTGAACTCGAGCGCCCGATCATAAACCGCCTTGCGTTTCCATTTCGGTGAAGACGCATCCACCCAGGGAGCGTCGAGATCGCGAGACAATGCGTCTGCGAATTGCCGGTTCGGCTTCGGGTCGATGATGGCAAAGCGCTTGCGGTGGAACGACCGGTGCACCTGTTCGTCGGTCCGCAGGCCCTTGACGTAGAGCATTCCGCAATCGGGGCAGGTCACGGATTGCGTCTCTGGGCGCTTGCGATATTTCGGAGCGACGATCTTCAGCCACAAGGGCTCGCCATCGTCATCAATCACATATTCCAGTCGGTAGCCCGATCCCGTCTTGTGTCGCATCGTGCGCATTCCCCGCCATGGCCGGTGAGGCGCCGAGAGGGTCACAGGCGGCATGCGATGACGGTTCTGATCATAGAAGAGAACTGAGATCTCGTCCTCGCACAGATGGGAAACCGGCGGAGTTGCCCCCTTGAGCCGAGCGCACAAGGTCGTCAGATCGATCCGGAAGCCCAGCCGTTCGATGAAGATGCAAAAGGCGGCGGCATCGATCGCGGAAAGCATGGAACGACCGAAACCGTCATCGAGCCGATACTTCGGGCGCGAGAACACAGCGCGAAACGGCAGGTTGAGCGCGGCGGCGAACTTTTCGATATCAATGACCGCAGGCGGGTCCGATCTGCGGTCGAGCATTAGCAGCAAATCTTCGATATCGGCTGTCGATGCCCATCCGGCCTCAGTAATCCTTGTGGCCAACGAAACCGGAACAGGGCGATCGGACGGCTCCGGTCTTTGCAACGCATCCCATATCGCCCGGATCGTTTGTCCTTCGACTTCCATGCGATCCCCCAAATGCAGCGGCGATATTGTTTCGTCGGATATTCAAACTATTGTCCAGAAGGAAATAAGCAGGAGAAGATCATAAATCGGAACTGTCCGCCATGAGTTGAGATATTCTCCCGGCACAGGATGATTCCTGGTGCGGACATGGCCCGTCTTGTCGATGACGCTATGGTGACGGCTCGTGCATGGGTTATGGAGGCCGAAAAATGGTAACAGTTATCTGGGCGCCGCCCGAAATGCCGGATGAACGTCACATCGTTGTGCGCGTTCACAGGGACGGCGTTCCCGGCACCAGTGAAAAAGGTTATTTCCACGTCAGCGACGAAGAGGACTGGAGAGGTTCCGGCCCCTTCGACATGCTTCTGAACGAGGTGATCGAGCGGGCAAAGGAGCAGGCTATCGACCGGGGCCTGTCGCAGGTCGTCGTCGTGCGTCGCGACTGATCGCCATAACCGAGTCCGGAGGATCGGCGTGCCCGCCATCAGCACCGACCTGTTCAAGAAGAGCTATACGACCGTGCCGGAGGAGCTTGGCCCGGCGATCCTGGAGTTCTGCGACGGCATCGATTCCGACACCATGCCGCTCTACGTTTCGGTCCGGGCCGAAGACGATGCGCAACCATCCGAATGTTTCAACAATGTCACGGCCAAGGTGAGCCGTGATGGCGGATCGCTCGTCTATGGCTGGCTGATCTGGGAATGGCCGCGTGTGTTCATCGAGGCGGAACATCATGCCGTCTGGGAAAAGGACGGGGTGCTGACCGATATCACCCCGCCGATCAACGGCGAGACGAACATCCTGTTTCTTCCCGACCCCACCCGCACATACGATTTCGTGGGACAAAGGCGGCTGATCAATATCAAGAAGAGCCTCGGTCTGTTTGCGAGCGTTCCGGACTGGATACGGGCTGCCGACACATTGCAGAGAACGATCGAGCGGCATTCCGTCGGAAACCAGTTCACCATGGATCGCGACCATCTCGCGGCGCTCGGACGAGACGTCCAGCAAAGCCTTGGCGCGGTCTTCGTCGATCTCGCCCGCAACACTGGACCGAATGACCGCTGCTTTTGCCAGAGCGGCAAGAAATTCAAGAAATGCTGTTCGCCATTGATACAGCTCCACCCCTGAATTGTCCGTCGGAATGATGGAGCCAACATGAGACAGGGCGCTCCGCCGGACAGCGGAACGCCTTGTCTGAAGGGCAGCAGAAATGCGGGGTCGATCATATCGGCCCCGCGTCGCGACTATTCGGCGGCGACCATCGCTATACGATCATCGTCGTTGTCGGCATTGTCCATATCGTCCTCATCCTCGCTGGCGAGGAAATCGGGCAACGCTTCGCCGCCGCCATCTGCTTCGACCGTTGCGTCCACCGTGGCCTCCGCGATCACCTCGCCATCGAGATCGGCAAGCCGTAGCGGCTCGGGCAACCAGCCGGTATCTGCCAGCAGCCGCTCCGCCTCCGTGGCCATGTCACCCTTCTTGAGATGGGCGATCAGATCGGCCGCCCGATCGCCGGCGCCTTCACGGACGGCCGCAAGGATGCGAGGTTTGGTCACGCGGCCGAGATAGTTCTCGACCGTGGGACGAAAGCCGACATCCACCATGTCCAGACCAGTGGCGCGCGCCAGCCGATCGGCTTCGGCCATGCGGCGGTCAAGCCCCGCCTGTGAAATCCCGGTGGCGCTGTGGGGATTCGGACGCTCATAAAGCGCGTTTATCCCGTAGGCGACACAATGGGCGAGCAGCGCCTGGCGGCTGGCGTTGTCGAGCACGGCAAGCCAATCCCAGAGCGCGTCATCGTCGGCCGGAATATCCGCCTTCCAGTCCTCATGCCGCTGGGAGACGGACTTCGCATACGGAGCATCGGCGAGATCCTTGCCCTGTTCACGAAAGAAGACGTGGTTGACCGAGGCTTGCAGGCTCGCGCCCGACGTGCTGGTGCGCTGGAAGGTATCGCGGACCAGCTTGTGCAACAGGGCTGTAAGCGCGACATGCGGATTGGCGCCGACCGCATCGCGGAGCGCGAGTGAGCGATGTGCAGTCAGTTCGACCACAAGCCGTTCGGGCAGCGGCTTGATGACGTCTTCCTCGTCATCGTCCTCGGGCTCGACCGGCAGGCCGCCAATGGTGATGACGGCGCGCTGGATGACGCCGTCAGTGTCGATTTCTGCAGCAACGACATCGGGATCGCCGTTGCCCTCTTGGCCATCGATGACGAGCGGAGCTTCATCCTCGGGACGGACATAGCCACGATCGACCACCAGATCACCATCGCGATCGATGCTGACGAAGACGCCGGCGCGGGCAATCTCAGCCGGATGGTAGATCACCGGACGCTGCTCGAAGGCGTTGAGCGCCTGTTCGACTTCGCCAAGGCGCTGATCGATCTCGTCGGGCAGTTCGTCGGCTTCTCCATATTCGGCCTCGAGACGGCAATATTCGTCACGCAGAGCCTCGCGGGCAGTACGCTCCTTGTCGGTCAGATCGGCAGCCGTGCCGACGATCTCGCGCAGGCCGTCATTGTGGCCATAGGGGAAGTTGACGGCGATCTCGACCCACTTCCAACCTTCGCCAGCGATTTCCTCGGCGATGGTCTTCAGCTTTTCGCCGACCAGCCGATCAAGCAGGACCGGGTCTTGCAGCCAGCCACCGTTGTCGTCCTCGAACAGGTCGCGCAGAACGTAGCCTCCCGCCGCCTCGTAGGCGTCGATACCGACGAACACGGCGCGCTTGTCGGATGCGTGTACCGCAGTCTCGGTCAGCATGCGGCGGATCTGCCAAGGCTCCTTCTGCCAGCCATCCTTGATCGCCGCCCAAACCTGCTCCTGGCGAACATGATCCTCAGAGACGGTAAAGGCCATGAGCTGCTTCAGCTCGATGCCGTCTTCGGCATAGAGATCGAGCAGGACTGGCGAAACAGAGGCCAGGCGCAGGCGCTGCTTTACGACATTGACGTCGATGAGGAAGGCGGCGGCGATGTCTTCCTCGCTCATGCCCTTGTCGCGCATGGTCTGGAAAGCGCGATACTGGTCGAGCGGATGGGGCGGAATGCGTTCGTGATTCTCGGCGAACGAGATCTCCTCCATCAGGATGTTGCTGGCGGCATCGCCGACGACGCAGGGAACCGGCGCTGTCTTGGCGAGGCGCTTCTGCTTCACGAGGATCGCGAGAGCCTGATAGCGGCGACCGCCGGCAGGAACCTCGAACATTCCGGTTTCCTGTCCTTCAGCGTCGAGGACTGGCCGGACGTGAAGGCTCTGGATCAGGCCGCGACGCGCGATCGAGACCGCAAGGTCTTCGATCGAAACGCCGGCCTTTATGCGGCGGACGTTCGATTGGCTTAAAACGAGCTTGTTGAAGGGGATGTCGCGCGAGGACGACAGGGTGATTTTTTGAGTGGCAGTAGCCATCGGGATAATCTCCGCGACGGGCGGTCGGGAGCCTCTCTCTCGACCTCCAACCCGTCACGAAGCGAAGCGCCGCCCTCTCACTCTATGAGGGCAGCGCCACGCAACCGGACAAACGGGAAGGCACGAACGCGCAAAGCCGGAAATACGGACATCCGCATCTCCGGCTTCACGGATTTCAGGCTGCGCAATCGAGCAGCTTCTTGGCCTTGGCCTCCAGGTCGAGGCGGGCATCCTGATGGGGCTTGTCGCGTGCGACTGCGGTGATCCCCTGCACGAAATCGAAAATCGACGCGGGCGGGCGGTCTTCTTCCGCCAGCACCGTGTCGATGATCTTGCCAGTTTCGGCCTTGGAGAAGCCACGCCGGCGCAGGAAGTCGGTGCGATCCTCGTCGCTCTTCGCAACGATCCGCTCGCGGGCGGCCTTGATGCCGTTGATGAAGGGCATGGGAGAAGAGTTGGCGAAGTTCAGCAGCGCCGGAGCCGCCTCGTGGGCGAAGCGGGAGGCCGCATACTTGCTGTGGCGGATCGAGATTTCCTCGAAATTCTCGACGCCCCACAAATTGCGATTCTGGCAGACCGCGCGCAGATAAAAACTTGCCATGCCGAGCGTCCTCGCCCCGACTTCCGAGTTCCAGCAATAGAAGCCGCGGAAGTAGAGATCGGGCGAGCCGTCCGGCAGACGCCCGGCCTCAATGGGGTTCAGATCATCGACGAGGAACAGGAACACGTCGCGGTCGCTGGCATAGAGCGTCGTCGTGTCCTTGGTGATGTCAACGTGCGGATTGTAGATCCCGGTTGACCAGTCGAGCACCCCCGGCACCTTCCACCGGGTATCGCCAGCGCCGTTGCCGGCGATGCGCTGCACGGCCTCGACCAGCTCATAATCGTAGATGCGCCCATAGTCCGAGCCAGTGACGGCGCGAAGCTCGATGCGGCCATCATCGGTTTCGAGCGTCTTGATCTGCTCTGCCCGATTGGAGGTCAGGCCATATTGCAGATTTATACCCGCAAGGGCCGCCGGGAGCTGGCGCAGATAGGCGGCCGGAGCACCGACTTGGGCTGCGAGCTGGCCGAAGCTCCAGTGCGTCGGCGCCACCGGCATGTCCGAACCGGGCAGGATCAGGGGCAGCCGCTCGGCGTCTGCGCGGCTTGCCTCCACATGGATGAGCGCGCTTTCCACCACGCGTGTCCGGCTACGCTCGGCCCGGTTACGCACGGAATCCATCAGTTCGTTAAGTGACAGATAGCGTTCGTCCGCCGGGCGCGAGAACCATTCGGATGACACGCGGCCGATCCGTTCGCCGCGGCTGACATCCACTTTGTAGCCACCGTTCGCGTCACGACGGCCGTCCAGGATCTGCATATTCATGAGACCAATCTCCATGCCGGGCGCCGGAGACCTCTTCTCCGACCCTTAACCCGTCACGGACACCCGGCCCCCCTCTTCCTCTAGTGGGGGCGTTGCGGGGTCTCCCCGCAGAAGGGGGTGTGCCGGCGACCGTGGCGCCGGCCAGGGGGAAAGCTTTCCCCCGGGGACATGGCCATGATCACGCTCACTCTGCGTTCGCGATTCATAAGAACTCTAACAGCATGAGCCACCACTGTTTTCCCAGACAAGCACGCCAAGCCGTAGGCTATGATCACATGGGATTCTGGTATTTAGTGACATCGGAGAAGAGTTTGGCATCAATGATACTAGCGGAAGCCCATTGCTACCAAGACGAACGGGGGGGGAATATGACAAAAGCAGTTGATGAGACCCACAGGAAGACATCCAAGAAGCCTTATAACGAGCGTTCCGATCTCGAGAAACTGCAATCGCAGTGGAACAAGCTGTCCGGGCTCCATCTGAGGGATGAGCCTTCCGCCGCCATCGTGCGATGCGCCACGGCGGCTGAAATAGCTGCGAACTACGCAATTCGAACTGAATGGGCTCGCCAAACCGAATTCGATGCGGCGATTATCGATCAGTTCCTGCGGTGGGCGAACGGTCTGCACGGCAAGGTGACGCGCCTGTTTGTGCCCGTTTACTTTGCTCACCCGGCCAAGAGCAAAACCGCGAAATCACTCATCAAGTCGGCTGAGAACATCAATGCTGTTCGAAACGGGGTCGTGCATCAAGGTACGTTCAGCAATGCGAAAGAAGCCGAGGCCGCTATTGCTGAAGCGAAGACGTTCATCAACTTGATCGTTGGCCTTTCAATTTCCGACTTCGACATCACCGCCAAGACGAGTACAAAATAGTTGGGGTCTTTTTGGGGGGATGGATGAACGTGGCGAGTGCAACTGCCGAATTGTGGGATGTCGACGTCACGATCGGCCTGACGACCCATACAAAGCACAGACACGTTCCTAGTCCGGTATCACCGCATTTCGAAGCGCCTCAGGCCGCGTCTACCCTGACGTTCTCTCCCGTCGCGCTGGCGGCGGCGGTCGCCAGAACGGCGACGACACGTCAGGCTCGACCACAACTGCTGGCGGGCCTTCAGAAGAGCGCACTCGCGCAACTGGAATGCTTGATCTCGAACACGCCGATGTTCGAACTCACGGATGACTTTGCGGACCTCGCCGACACCGAACGGACGCTGTTCACCGCGCGCTGCGGAGCTGGAGTAACCGATCTCTATATGAACGCCTTGGGATATGTCTGGCGCGCGAACGCGGCCTGCCTCTCCAACGCGTTCGATCCGCACGCGGATTTTCTTTACGATGGCGGGAACGCTGAGGGTCACGGTGTCGTGCTGGCTGAAGCCCACGGTTCATTCGCGGCCAGCGCCACGGCAAAGACTGTCGCCGCGCAAGCAAAGCGCAAATATGCAAGGCAGGTGAAACCCTATGTGAATGTGGGGTCGCCCTTCGGCCACGTCATCCACGGCTATTCCGTAGCCTTTGGCTCGAAGCCGGGCACGTCTGGCGCCTTCCTGAGCATAGCCGAAACGCGGATTCCGAAACCAAGGAAAAAGGCTCCGCCGCCCGCGAGCCAGCCGCCTGTTGGCCGCGGCGTGACAACGCAAATGGCGCTGGCGACGCACCGGTCGAACTTCTTGCTGATGGGCATGAGCCCCATCGTCAACTGGATCGATTGGATCAATACGGCTGGCGAGTTTCCCGTGGAATCCGGACCAGTCACCTTTGTTCGATTTCCCTATGCCGGCCGTTGGTATCTTGGCAACGCCTTCTCGATCTGGCCAGCTCTTCGCCCCTATTGGTGGCACGATGAGCTCTGGGACGATCCGCATTGGCGACGGCTTGCCATTCGAGACAATATCGTTCGCGGTTTGCTGGGTGAGACGGTTGGTTGGTTCGTCATGGAGGAGACGGCCTGCAGGGCATTCCTCGACAGCCTCACTGGTATGATCCGAGCCGGCGGTGGCGATCGTCCCGAACGACTCGACCTGCCCAGCTTTGATCCCGCTGGTTTCGGTATTCGCGAGGACAGCCGAGGTCGGCGTGCCGACGGCTCTGACTATAATTACGCGCTGTTCCGCGATGGCCTGGCCTTGGTGGGCGATCCTTTTTGCCCGCGAAAATTCGAGACGAGGCGATGGTCGCCGAAGGAGGGATTCGAGAGCTAGCGGCGATGCATCAGAGGTCCGGAGAGCGCATCGTATATGCCTCAAAGACTGAGGCAGTTGGCTTTTCTATGCTCCCCAAGCGTCGATGATTGTGCCCAGCGGAAATGGGGTCTTTTCCTTCGACCATTCATGATACGGCGCTGCTGTCTGGCTGTATGGGCCGGGCTCCGGCCGATCGAACTGGACGCGCGTCGGGATATGGAATGCGCTTCCAAAAACGATCGCCTCGCCTGACGACAATATCGTCACCTGGTCGAGCAGACGCCGCGCCTGCATCGGGATGATCCGGCGGAAATGGTCGATGTCGTCCGGGTTTTGCAGACGGTGGCTGATGAAATTGGCGCACTGGCTGATGATCGTCTGACTGATCTCGCTCGGCCGTTGGCTGGCGATGATGAGCGACAGTCCGAACTTGCGCCCTTCCTTTGCGATGCGCTCATAGGTCAGCCGAGCCAGCCGATGACCGCGATCCTCGTCGGCACGAGCCGGCCGGGCGTAATTGTGCGCCTCTTCCAGGACGAGTACCCATGGGTGCTTGTAGCGTGACGCCGCGGGCAAGCGTTCCCGCGCTTCCAGCAGCACGCGCCCGATGACGGCGCAGGCATAGGGAAGCACTTCGTTGCTGAGCATCGAGAGGTCGAGCACAGACACCTTCGGGCCTGTGGCGGCGCCCAAACCGAAGCGAGCGAACCAAGTTGATAGATTGGCGATCGCAGTGTCAGCGTCCTCATAGTTCAGGAATGCGCGCCACCGCTTGTCGTCGAGGCGGGTCCTCAAACGCAGCTTCAGCGTCGTCAAATGGGCGTCCACCCTGAACGTGTCTTCCTTCGACACCGCGCGATTGATCAGAGACGGATCGGTCAGCGTCGAACGTGCAATCGGGATCGGTGTATCTGCGGTGCGCGCGCCTGCCTCCGCCGTATCGCTGCCGCCAACAATCTTGATCCGTATGGCGTCTTTGAGCTTCTCCGCTTCGGCAGCAATCGCAGCCTGATTGCCCATCACGTCCTGATTGTACTGATCGACACTGCGATGAGCCGTGAAAAGGGCCTCGAAGACTGCGGTGTCGATGTCGGTATCAGCCAGATGGCCGACGATGGCATCGCAGTAAGAACCGGCGAACTTCCTCTTCACTTTCGTCAGTTCGCTGAGAAGCTGATCGAGCGCGCTCATCGCATTCTGAAGCGAACCGAGGCTGGCGGCAGCCGTAGCGTTGCCACCCTTGGCAATCGCCCACCAGTCCTTCAGTACGGGCTCCTGCGTCTGTTCCGATGCGCTCAGCCAGGCGCAGATCTCTTCCGCGTTCAGGAACCAGAGCGGGAGGCTGAACTCCTTGCCATTGAGATAGATGCGATCCGGCAGGCGTGTCTCGGCCACAGTAGCGGGAAAGGCTTTGGCGTATTCACCATTGATGTCGAGAATGAAGACGTGCGGTTCCTGGGCAGCACCATCGAGTGCCTTCATTGCCTTCTGGATAAGGCTCGTCACTGAGAAGGATTTCCCTGAGCCCGTGTTTCCAACGATCGCCAACGGCCTGGAGAACAGGTCATTGTAGGATGCCCGCACGACATTGCGCGCCTGGCCAGTCGGAAAACCGATTTTCAGGTCGTAGTCGAAATCCTTGTCATCATAGCCTTCCGGCCTGTTGCGACGGGGTGGGATCTCAAATATCGCACGCAGGATGTCGGGCGATCCGATTTCTGCCGCTGTATCCAACGTCGGCAGAACGGATATCCCGGGACTGAAAGACGGCTCATCATCGGCGTGCTCGATGGTGCCCAACAACTGCACACTGGCAATCCGACGTGGCTTCATAAGTTCCAGACTAAGATCATCTCCGCTGGAAGGGTCGAAACTTTCCCGCGCCTCGAGGTCGGTGATGATGCCGATGACGGTTTCGCCCGCGCCCAACGAGAAGGTGAGATAAGCATTGATGGCGATCGCTACCTGAACCCCATCGA
Organism: Agrobacterium sp. OT33; assembly: GCF_017313365.1. Lineage (NCBI taxonomy): Bacteria > Pseudomonadati > Pseudomonadota > Alphaproteobacteria > Hyphomicrobiales > Rhizobiaceae > Agrobacterium > Agrobacterium sp. OT33. The sequence goes on from NZ_JAFLMZ010000008.1 coordinate 368,565, forward strand.
GGGTCGCCCGCAACGCCGAACGGGTCTCGGGCAGCAATTCCACCTTAACCCGGAAGCCCTGAACTGAAACGATGTGGCCGATAAGACGTGGATTATCCATCCTACACCGCCGGATCAGGTTCGGTCGGCGTCGTGGAGGAAGCAATCTGCCTCTCGAAACGCCGCAGGCGCAGGAAGTCGTCCAGCCATTGCACGTCGGGCATTACCGAGCGGGCGAAATCGTCAAAGGTGGCGTGCTTGAACTTGGCAGCAGCAAAGGCGGCGTCGGTTGGGGTTAGCACGAAAGCGCGTTTGCCGAGATCCTTGTAGCGGCGTATCCGCTCGATGACCGGGCTTGCTGGATTAGGCTCAACGACGAGCATCACCAATGAAGGATTCATGAGCGCGTTTTCAATGATACGGCTGACATGATCGTCACCGAAGCCGTAGCCGAGAACGAGCAGGAAAGTCTGCGGGATACCAAGACGAACCTGAAAGGACCGGAAGAGATGCGCGTAAGGCATCGTCAGGGTCTGCGCGAATTTGTTGGCCGTCGGCAGAATTCCGACCGATCGCGTCCCCCCTGCCAAATCGACGAGTGCGGCCGCCTTCTCGTCCGCCTTCAGTCCGGCATAGGTTCTGAACGGGGCAAGATCGGGATGCCGCGCACGCATCTCGCCGTCCTGCTCAAACCAGTGAATGGACCCATGTAGCTTGTAGAAGTGCAAGAACTTGTCGAAGCGCCTTACGCGACCTTCCGCAACCTCACCCGGATAATAGATATCGAGCCCGTAAACCGAAGGATCGAAGCGGGCAGCGGCGCGGCCGGTGAATCCATCGAAATACTGGATACCGAGAAGCTCAAGGGCCTGCTCGAAGAGGGTGTCGTAGTTCAACGTGAAAAGATGAGTTCGGCCGAGATTGCTGTCGCGCGCCACGAGCTTGGAGAGAAACGCAAGCTGCGGAGCGATCTCGCTTGCCGACTTCGCTTTGGCCGTATCGGGCAAGGACAGCGCGCATTCGGCGAAAATCGACATACGCAGACGATGAACGAGCCACTTGAGATCGTCCAGGCTCGGTGCTGGCGTGCCCGGCCAAGAGACACCGGAGAATGGCGCGTCCTTCGACTGTCCAACGACGAGTGCGTTAGCAACAAAGGACAGCCAAGCCTCGAACCCCAGCGCCGGCTCGTCAAGAAGATCGGCCATCGAAACGGCATCCTGCCGCGCCTTGATGATCGGGCTGATAGAGGCCGGCACATCGGGAAGAGCCTCAATCGTCGCAAAGACGGCAGTTTCGAGGTTCGCCATCGTCTTGCCGCCCGCCGAAACCGACGTGCCGGATCCCGTCAGAACGACGAGGTTTTCCATTCGCAACCATTCGGAGATCAGAGCTTGGAGGCGAATGCGGCCTTGTTTCTGGTCGAGCCCAAGCAGAAGATCGCCGGCGTTGCCGTCTTCCGTCAAGCCAATGAGCTGATACTCGATAGGTACAGGCGGCGCAGCCGTCATTTTATTCTCCCCCCTCCAAACCGCCGCGCAGCGGATTTATGATCTGGAGCCCCACGAAGTCTTTTTCGTTGTCCGTTACAACCACGCAGTCATTTGCGCCTGCGACGGCCGCAATAATCATGTCGAGACCACTGCGGGGGCGGCCAGCCATTTTACCCTCAGCCATGAGTCGCGCCCAAAGCAGACCGGCCTTATCGTCGAAGGACAGGATACGACCGGCAAACAGCGCCTGCGGCCCCTCTGGCCCCGCGAACCAGGCGTCGAGGCTGTCACGTTTCTTGCCTCGCGGCTTTTCCAGAATGCCGCGCCGGATTTCGGCGATTGTCAGCGAGGCAATAAACAGATTCTCGTCGCGCTGCTCGCCCATCCAGGCCAGCAGCGACTCCGATGGCTTTGGCTTTACGATGTTGCTGATGATGTTGGTGTCGAGGAGAAAGCGCGTCACAGATCGACCTTGCGCCCCTCTTCACGGGGACGGGAAAGGTCGAGTTCGGCGCCGACAAGCGGCGAACGCCGCAGGGCCGTGAGGATATTTCCGGGTTTGGGCGGCTTGCCGCCGACGGCTGTCTTGACCGCCAAACGGACGTCTTCCGCTTCCGGGCCTTCCTCAGCCAGGCGACGCGCAAGCGTGCGGATCAACTCACGGTCGGATTCAAGCGCCATGATCTCGAAGCGAGTGAGACCTCGCTGCGTCAGGCGCGTGCGATAATTCTGCATCGCTCTTTTCTGTGCGGCATTGCCCATGACTATCCTCCATGCTATATCTGGATATATAGTCCAGATTTGTAGCGCCGACAAGTGAGGACAGGATGGCAGAGCGAGTTCCCGACGATCTCGGAGGGCCGGAAAGCAGGCCGGACCAACGTCAGTATTTTCCGTCTTCTATGACGCGCTTCGCTACGCCAGATTTCGCCTGGACCGACGACGACGCGACTGGTGTCGCCGAATATTCGCCTCTGATTGCAGTTGCTTATACTCCGGTTCACGCCAATCTTGAAGCCGATCTACTTGCAATTGGCTTCGAACGGCGCAACGATGAATTCTGGCAAACGCCCAAAGCAAAGGAGTACGCTTCGGCTCAACGAGCCGGAATTGACGCTCTTGCGCCGTGGCGACGGTGCGGACCCGCGTCTGGTCGAGCTGGTTCGCCTGCTCGCCCGTCGTGCCGCGCGGGAAGCATTCGAGGAGCAGACGAAGGAACGCCGAACGACGCGCTCCTGATGTCACAGGAGAGTGCGTTGTGAAGGTTGCGATCTACGCCCGCTATTCATCCGACAATCAGCGCGACGCTTCGATCGCCGACCAACTCCGTGTCTGCCGCCTTCATGCCGAGAAACAGGGCTGGCAGGTCGTTGAGGAATACACCGATCACGCGATCTCCGGCGCCTCTCTCCTCCGTCCCGGTATCCAGGCCCTGATCTCCGACGCGACCCGTGGCCGTTTCCGCTATGTCTTGGCCGAAGCCATGGACCGCCTCTCACGCGATCAGGAGGATATCGCCGGGCTGTTCAAGCGCATGGCGTATTCAGAGGTAAAGATCGTCACCCTCTCGGAGGGCGAGGTCACGCATCTGCATGTCGGCCTCAAGGGCACGATGAACGCCTTGTTTCTCAAGGACCTGGCCGACAAGACACGCCGTGGACAGCGTGGGAGGGTCGAATTAGGCAAGTCGGGAGGCGGAAACGCCTATGGCTACGATGTGGTCAAGAAGTTCGACGGAAACGGCGAGCCGGTCCGTGGTGACCGGACCATCAATGAGTTTCAGGCTGGTGTGATCCGCCGAATCTTCCACGACTATGCCGCAGGAAAATCGGCCAAGCGGATTGCCTTCGAGCTGAACAACGAGACCATCCCCGCGCCGGGGGGCGGCGATTGGGGCTTTAGCACGATCAATGGCAACCCGAAACGCGGCAATGGCATCCTCAACAACGAGATGTATGTCGGCAAACTGATCTGGAACCGCCAGCGCTTCATCAAGGACCCGGACACGGGCAAACGCCAGGCCCGGATGAACCCGGAGGCAGACTGGATCATCCAGGACGTGCCGGAGTTGCGCGTCCTCGACGATGATCTTTGGCAGGCCGTGAAGGAGCGCCAGAAGACAGTCAAGCAGAACCGGAACGACGATAACGAGACCGAGAACCATTTTCGCGAGCGCCGGCGTCCCAAATACCTCTTCTCGGGCCTGACCAAGTGCGGATGCTGTGGCGGTGGCTACTCGATGATCTCAAGCGATCTGGTCGGCTGCTCGACGGCGCGCAACAAGGGCACCTGCGACAATCGCAAGAACATCCGGCGCGACCAGCTTGAGGCGCGCGTTCTCAACGCGCTTCGCCATCATCTGATGGAACCGGAATTGTTCAAGGAATTCTGCGACGAATTCACCCGTGAGATGAACCGGCTCCGCATGGAAGGGCGAGCGTCGATCGACGCAGCCGAAGCCGAGACGAAACGGATTGACCGGGAGCTCGACAAGCTGATGAAGCTCATCATGGCCTCCAGTGACGGCGATGCTCCTACCCGCATGATGAAGCAGATGAAGGAGCTGGAGGCCCGTCAGAAGGAACTGACGGCTTTCCTGCAAGAAGCAGAGGAACCGCCGCCCCTCCTGCATCCGAACATGGCGCATCACTATCATGTTCAGGTCGATGAACTGTATGCGGCGCTTCAGGAGGATTCGGAAGCGAAGAGGATGACGGCCGCCGACGTGATCCGCTCGCTTGTGAAGGACATCATTCTGACGCCAGAGGACGGCGAGTTGAAGATCGATGTGCGTGGCGATCTTGCGGGTATCCTTGGGATTTCACTCAAAGTCAAAAGGCCAGCCGGAGTGGCGGGCCGATCGCAAGTTGAGATGGTTGCGGGGACCGGCATTGGCCAGAACTTGGCCGGTTGCCAAGCTTCGATGGTTGCGGGAGGGCGCAACCATCAGAACTTGCGGACGCAAAAAAGCCGCCCGGTTGGGGCGGCTGATGTGCGCGAATTGGCATCGCAATTTGAGATGGTTGCGGGGGCAGGATTTGAACCTGCGGCCTTCAGGTTATGAGCCTGACGAGCTACCGGGCTGCTCCACCCCGCG
>NZ_JAFLMZ010000009.1:0-357654 GCF_017313365.1 Agrobacterium sp. OT33
TGGCGCGAGTGACGGGGCTCGAACCCGCGACCTCCGGCGTGACAGGCCGGCACTCTAACCGACTGAGCTACACCCGCGCACCACAGATATTCATCTGCGTTTTCCGAGGAACAGGATGGCGCGAGTGACGGGGCTCGAACCCGCGACCTCCGGCGTGACAGGCCGGCACTCTAACCGACTGAGCTACACCCGCATCTCCTGACGACAGAACCTTGTCCCGCCGCTCGAACCAGCCTCGGCTGTTCGATGAGCGGCTAACTACGGCGTTCGTGCGGGGGTGTCAAGCAGGTTTCACGACAAAAGAATAAGCTTCTTCATTTTGATCGGGAAAAACCGGAAGGCCTTTGAAGGCGAATGGCGCAGAGCCGCTATTTTCCGGGCTTTTCCCAACGAAAACAAAAAACTTGTCCACAGCCGCAGGCTTCCGTAACGGGATTTCCACAAGGCCATCAAGGCGTCTTAGCGTCCTGTTTCAGGCAAAAAGCCCGCAGTTCCCGGCTTTTTGCCGCCTGGCCGCGGCGACGGAAAAATCTCTCGGCAAAAAAAACAAAAAAACTTCACAAAAGCTCTTGCGGTTTTTTTCCGATCCGAATACATCACGGCCACCGACGCGGCGGACACGATCCGAGGCACGCGAAGGGCGATTAGCTCAGTTGGTAGAGCGCCTCGTTTACACCGAGGATGTCGGGAGTTCGAGTCTCTCATCGCCCACCATTTATTTCCCTTTCCAGACTACGAATGTTGGCCGGTAGATATTTCAGGTGACGTGCCGCGTCGCTTGAGTTTCCGGCTTCGTGCGCCATGATCCCCGCCCCCCCCGAGACGTGGCTCTCGGGGCAGGATTTCGGCTTCGCAGCACCGGAATCGTTCTTATGGTCCGAATCTATTCCAAATCGGCACTTCTGCTCCAGATTCCGACAGCTTCTCCTCCCCCCTGTTCCACTCCGTAACATACCGGAAAATAAGCGGATTCAGACTTTTTAAAGGGGTTTCGGGCATTGTTTTTGCACCGTTTCATGATGAACGGTGGAACTGATGGATGAAACCATGACGATCGACGCGTTTGTGACGCTCGCGCTTATAGCGCTGCCTGTTTATATTTTTTTCCGCTGGGTCCAGCAGGATTCGGAAAAGCAGGACACTCCCAAAAACAAGAATTCCATGGGACGGTGACCCGCCACGGTCGTCAGCGTATTTTCCCGCACACACCCGCTCCTATCAGATACCGACGCCACACGGCCGCTTAACGGCCGTGAATTGTGTTGCTTCGCGCAAAGCGCTGACCTGTCGCCGTATCGCTTCCGCAATAAAAAAGCCGGGCTATGCCCGGCTTTTCCCATTTGCAGTGCCGTTCGGCGCGATCAGTTGATCGCCTTCAGATTGACCGTGAAGAACAGCGTCTCACCGGACGAATCGTCCACACCGTCATTGTCGGTCACGGCATAGGCCGTTCCAGCCTTGTCGAAGGTGAAGCCTTCCAGCTTGTCGACGACGTAGCCGTTGGTCTGGGCCTTGAGGTCCGGCAGGAAATCATGGGCTTCCTGCTTGGCCACCAGCGGCAGCTCGCCGCCAATCTTGCCCGGCTTCAGGTCCGCGATTGCAACGCGGTAGAGCTTCTTGATCTTGGCCTTGTCACCGATCTGGTTGTCACGCTCGACGATATAGACATATTCGCCCTGCGCGGTGATTTCGGAGAGACCGACCCAGCCTGCCTCGGTCTTGTCGAGCGGGTAACGCACCGCGCCCCATTCCTTGGACTTCGGCTTGTAGGAGACGAGCTTGACGAAGCCCTTCTCGTCCGTGCCCCATTCACGCTGAACGGCCATCCACAGCGTCGCATCATCGCCCTTGCCGATCATGGTCACGCCTTCGAAACCGAAGCGGGTCTCACCGGCGAGAAGTTCCTTCGGCAGCGCGATCTCGGCCTTGATTTCACCCTTGGCGTTGACGTTGTAGAGCGCGTGCGGAACGAGCTTGGCGCTGTCGCCTTCAGAGGCCAGCCAGAAGCCGCCCTTGCCATCCAGCGTGATACCTTCGATATCGAGCTTCTGGGCAGCGATACCGTCACGCTTGATGCGCAGCACGCTGGTGATGGTGGCGGGCTTCTTCGTCGCGTCGATGGTGTAGATCGACGGCTGGTTGCCATAGACCGAGTCGGAAACGGCATAAAGAATGCCAGGCTTCTCGGCATCGCCGACCAGGCCCGAAAGAGCGCCCCAGCCGATCGGTGCGCCGTCAACGGTGGCGGAAACCAGCTGCGGATAGGCTGCTTCGCCCTCAGCGCGCTCATAGAGCATGACGTGCGAGCGGACACCGCCGTCCTCGACCAGATCGACCTCGTTGGCCGTGGCGAGCAGATTGCGCGACGGGATGGCAACTGCGCCTTCCGGCGAAACGCCCGAAGGCAGGAGCTGGGTCAGTTCCGGCTCCTTGCCGGTGTCCTTGTAGACAGCGACGACGGAGGCACGCTCGGAAAGCACGAAGAAGTACTTCTGGTCGCCGAATGTTGCCGCTTCCAGACCTTCCGGTTCGATGCCCTTGGCCTTGGAGCGCTTTTCCGGATAGTGGCCGATGGCCGCAACCGCATGCTCGAGCGAGGCGCCGGATTCATAGAGAAGCTTGCCCGTCTTGTCGAAGATGGTAAAGCCGCGCGAACCGCCCTGCCAGTCGCCTTCGTTGGCGATGACGATGCGGTCGTTGTCCAGCCACTTCACCGCGTCCGGCTCGCGCTTGCGGCCTTCCTGCTTGTCGGTGAACTTCAGCTGGCCATCGGACTTCGTGTCGATGCCTTCGAGATCAACCGTGCCGGCGGAGAAATGCGTCTTCACCGTGCCGGTCTTGCCGTCGAGAATGACGATATGGTTGTTTTCCTGCAGCGTGAGCGCGATCTCGCCATTGGCGTTGATCGAAACGAATTCCGGCTCCGGATCTTCCGGGGCGATTTCAGCGAGACCAGTGAGTTCGATCTTCTTCAGCGTCGCGCAGTCGGCAACGCCGTCCTTCAGGCCGACCGTTACCAGATAGCCAGCCGGCATCTGCGGCAGCGCACCTTCATTCACCTCTTCGTCGCGCTCGTTTTCGATTGCGATGGCGGCAAAGGTCTTGTCCGGAGAGACGGCAACCGAATCGGGCTGACCGCCCAGATCACAGCTTGCCTCGATCTTCTTGGTGGCGATATCGACCGTCACCAGCTTGCCGGACGGCTTGGCGCGGTTTTCCGACGTGTTGACGCCGGCCAGAACCTTGACGCCGGCGACGGCAACCGAGGTCGGCTCGCCTTCGAGCAGCAACGCGCCGCCTGCCTTCGGGGCCTTCGCATCGGTGATGTCGATGAAGCCGATGCCACCAAGCGGGCTGTCCGAATAGATCAGGGTCTTGCCATCTTCGCTGGCGGTGATGATTTCAGCCGACGTGACGGACTTTGCATCCTTGTCGGCAGGCAGGTTCTGCGCCACCGGGAAAGATGCGATGCGGTTGAAAACCGGCTCGGCAGCGGCCGGAAAAGCTGCGGATGTGAGCAGCGCAGCAGTCAAAGCCATATGAGAAAATCGGAACGCCATTATAATCCCCCTTGGGTCCAAAAATACCCCATGGCTTCTGCGTCAAAGACATGACAGTGGCATGACATTTCCTTGCGGCTGAATCAAAAAGCCCGGCCGTGAAGGCCGGGCTTTCGTGTTTATGCGCACATTCCGCGTATCGAAACGCCGTGTGTCCGGATGGAAGCTACACAGGCGCGCATCGATACTTTCAATCCACACCATACTGGCTCAGAAGTCTGGCCATCCGAAAGATTTTCGGAAGGCCTGCCCGTCTTTGTGCCTGCTGATGGGTCAGCGCGTCAAAACATGCTTCCTCGTGAACCTGAAAAGCCATCCGCCCGCCGCCGGGCGTCATGGCCTTCCGGAAACCTTACGAGTTGACGGCGTCCTTCAGGCCCTTGCCTGCGGAGAACTTCGGCACGTTGCGAGCCGGGATATCGACTTCAGCACCCGTGGAAGGGTTACGGCCCTTGGAGGCTTCACGGCGGCTTACGGAGAAGCTGCCGAAGCCGGCCAGGCGGATGTCGCCACCGTTCTTCAGTTCGCTCTGTACGGTTTCGAATACTGCATCAACCGCGGAAGCAGCATCTGCCTTCGTGAGACCAGCCTTTTCGGCAACAGCAGAGACGAGCTCGTTCTTGTTCATGTTTCCACCCCTTTCAATGGTTTGAAACGACTCAAATTAAGCCGGCGCAGAATACGTTCGCATCCGCGCGCAGCAACTCAAAAGCGCTGGAATCGCCTGAAAAACAAGGGGTCTACGGTTTTTTTCACAAAAAAGGCCGACATTTCTGCCGGCCTTCCCCATAATCGTGCCAATTTGGCATCACTTGCGCGGGCCGCAGCGCCGCATGTCTCTTCAGACACCTAACATATTGATTCCATGCACCCGCTTTGCGGAAACCGATTCCGGCTTCCGCGCCGCCGGCATGTATCAATGCGCGATTGTCTGGCCGCCGTCGTCGACACCTTCGACGGTGGCGATAACAGGCGTCTCGATGCTGCCGTCCCACTCGATGGGCTCCGGCTGGCGGATGAGCGCGTGCTTAATGACTTCGCCCATGCGCGAAACCGGGATGATCTCCATCTCGTTCTTCACGTTGTCCGGAATCTCCGCCAGATCCTTGGCGTTCTCTTCCGGGATCAGCACCTTCTTGATGCCACCGCGCAGTGCCGCAAGCAGCTTTTCCTTCAGGCCGCCGATCGGCAGCACGCGACCGCGAAGCGTGATCTCGCCCGTCATAGCCACATCCTTCGAGACCGGAATGCCGGTCATGATGGAGACGATGGCGGTTGCCATGGCAACACCGGCGGACGGACCATCCTTCGGGGTTGCGCCTTCCGGAACGTGGACGTGGATGTCGCTCTTGTCGAAGCGCGGCGGCTCGATGCCGAAATCCACGGCGCGCGAACGGACATAGGATGCCGCCGCCGAAATGGATTCCTTCATCACTTCCTTGAGGTTGCCGGTAACCGTCATGCGGCCCTTGCCCGGCATCATCACGCCTTCGATGGTGAGCAGCTCACCGCCGACTTCCGTCCAGGCAAGACCCGTGACGACGCCGACCTGATCCTCGCGCTCGGCCTCACCGTGGCGGAACCGCGGAACGCCCAGATAATCCGGAACGTTGGCAGCGGTAACCTCGACGGACTTGACCTTGCCTTTGATGATCTCGGTGACAGCCTTGCGCGCCAGCTTCATCAGCTCGCGTTCGAAGCTGCGCACGCCCGCCTCGCGGGTGTACTGCTGGATGACGATCATCAGAGCGTCATCGGTGACCGAGAACTCTTCCGGACGCAGGGCATGTTCCTTGATCGCCTTCGGCAACAGGTGACGCTTGGCGATTTCGCGCTTTTCGTCTTCCGTGTAACCGGCGATGCGGATCACTTCCATACGGTCCATCAGCGGGCCTGGAATGTTCAGCGTATTGGCCGTGGTCACGAACATCACGTCGGACAGGTCATATTCCACCTCAAGGTAGTGGTCCATGAAGGTGGAGTTCTGTTCCGGATCGAGAACCTCCAGCAGTGCGGATGACGGGTCGCCACGGAAATCCATGCCCATCTTGTCGATTTCGTCGAGCAGGAAGAGCGGGTTCGCCTTCTTGGCCTTCTTCATCGACTGGACGATCTTGCCCGGCATGGAGCCGATATAGGTGCGGCGGTGACCGCGGATTTCCGCCTCGTCGCGCACGCCACCAAGCGCCATGCGGACATATTCGCGGCCGGTCGCCTTGGCGATCGACTTGGCGAGCGAGGTCTTGCCGACGCCGGGCGGGCCGACGAGGCACAGGATGGGTCCGCGGATCTTCGAGGCGCGCGCCTGTACGGCCAGATATTCGACGATACGTTCCTTCACCTTGTCCAGACCGAAATGATCCTGATCGAGGATCGTCTCGGCGCTGTTGAGGTCGGTCTTGATCTTCGACTTCTTGCCCCAGGGCAGACCGAGCAGCCAGTCCAGATAGTTGCGCACGACGGTCGCTTCCGCGGACATCGGGCTCATCTGGCGAAGCTTCTTCATTTCCGCCTCGGCCTTTTCCTTGGCCTCCTTGGAAAGCTTGGTCTTGGCGATGCGCTCTTCCAGTTCGGCCATCTCGTCACGGCCGTCCTCGCCGTCGCCGAGTTCCTTCTGGATCGCCTTCATCTGCTCGTTCAGGTAATATTCGCGCTGGGTCTTCTCCATCTGGCGCTTGACGCGCGAGCGGATGCGCTTTTCGACCTGCAGCACAGAAATCTCGCCTTCCATGAAGCCGAGCGCCTTTTCAAGCCGCTGCTTCACGCTGACGGTTTCCAGCATTTCCTGCTTTTCGGTGATCTTGATCGACAGGTGCGAAGCGACCGTGTCGGCAAGCTTCGAATAATCGTCGATCTGGCCGGCAGCGCCGACAACCTCGGGCGAAATCTTCTTGTTGAGCTTCACATAGCTCTCGAATTCAGACACGACGGAACGCGACAGCGCTTCGATTTCAACCGGGTCTTCGGCGGGTTCCTGCAGCGGCGTCGCGGAGGCTTCGTAGAAGTCCTCGCGGTCGGTGTAGGAATCAATCTGGGCGCGGCCCTTGCCTTCCACCAGCACCTTGACCGTACCGTCGGGCAGCTTCAGGAGCTGCAGGACATTGGCGACCGTGCCAACCTTGTGAATGGCGTCCGGGGCCGGATCGTCATCGCTGGCATTGATCTGGGTGACAAGCATGATCTGCTTGTCCGAACCCATGACCTCTTCGAGAGCGCGAATGGATTTTTCCCGCCCGACGAACAGGGGAACGATCATATGCGGGAAAACGACAATGTCGCGCAGGGGAAGTACCGGATAGGTACCGCCAGATGCCGCAGACGTGATGTTCGTCATATCATTTCCTTTCCATGGTCCCTTTCGGGACACCTTGCCGGACAGCTTGGGGCATCCGGCATATTCATTTCTCGAGACTGAAAGTGGAGTTTCGAAACACCGATTTCAAGTCGCCGGAACAGACGGTCCCGCGAAGCGGCAGGACCGTGAAATTCAACAAAACCCAGCGCTGGCTACTACTCCCGACATTTCCGGTTATCCCAAGGGATCAGGAACCGGGTCGCCGACGGCAATTCACATTTCCGTCACATCGCGCTGCAAATCAGTTGTAAGACTTTATCAGCAAAGCGCAATCCGCTCCAAACGCAAAATGGCAGACGAAGCTTTCCTCCACCTGATTGTCGAAATGTAGCTGCAAGATACTTGGAACATCAAAGAGCGTTACAGCATCTCCGCGACCATGGGGCCGCGAATGCCGATGCAATTGCCCCAGGGGTCGCGGAACTGGCACATCCAGAGTTCATCATCGATTTTCATCGGACCGCGATAAAGAACAGCACCCGCTTCACGCAGATGCGTCAGGGACCGCCCGAAATCACCCGTCCACCAATAGACGACGGACCCGGCCGCCCCGCTCGCAACCTTTTCGTCGGCGGGAACGATTTCCAGCTGGATATCGCCGATCCGCAAAAATTCGAAGCCGGACGGAAGGCTGACGGACGGGACGGCCTCCGGAAACGCCTTGCCGTACCAGAGCAACCCCTCGGCGGGGTCGGACACATGAACAAGGATTGCGGTTACAGGGTTCATCGAGATACCGAATATTGACTGGAGCCCTTCTGCTTCTCCATGAAAAGCAAAGGCGCTCCATCGCGTTGTTTTTACGTATCGTTCAGGCGCCGGACGCCGCCGTTTCATCGGAAATGCCGCGAATGCCGGGCAGACGCCACACAAAGAAAAGCCCCCCGCAGCCGTTGCTGCGAGGGGCTTTATTCTTCTGGAACCGATCAGGCCGAAACGTTGGTCTTTTCTTCCTGGCGATCCGCGTAGATGTAGAGCGGACGGGCGACACCGCTGACGACGTCATTGGAGATCACCACTTCGCGAACGCCTTCCAGGGTCGGCAGTTCGAACATGGTATCCAGCAGGATCTTTTCCATGATCGAACGCAGGCCACGGGCGCCCGTCTTGCGGGTGATCGCCTTGCGGGCAATCTCGCGCAGCGCGTCCTCGTGGAAGGTCAGCTCCACATCTTCCATCTCGAACAGGCGCTGATACTGCTTGACGAGCGCGTTCTTCGGCTCGGACAGGATCTGGATCAGCGCATCTTCATCAAGGTCTTCCAGCGTTGCGAGAACGGGCAGACGGCCGATGAATTCCGGGATGAGGCCGAACTTCACCAGATCTTCCGGCTCCAGCTCACGCAGCACCTCGCCCACACGGCGATCGTCTTCCGCCTTGACGGTCGCACCGAAGCCGATCGAGGTCTTTTCACCACGGGCCGAGATGATCTTGTCGAGGCCGGCAAAGGCGCCGCCGCAGATGAACAGGATGTTGGTCGTATCCACCTGCAGGAACTCCTGCTGCGGATGCTTGCGGCCGCCCTGCGGCGGAACGGAAGCGACCGTGCCTTCCATGATCTTCAGAAGCGCCTGCTGGACGCCCTCGCCCGACACGTCGCGCGTGATGGACGGATTGTCCGACTTGCGGGAAATCTTGTCGACTTCGTCGATATAGACGATACCGCGCTGGGCGCGTTCGACATTGTAATCCGCAGCCTGAAGCAGCTTCAGGATGATGTTTTCCACATCCTCGCCGACATAACCGGCTTCGGTCAGCGTCGTTGCGTCCGCCATGGTGAAGGGAACGTCGATGATGCGGGCGAGCGTCTGGGCAAGATAGGTCTTGCCGCAGCCCGTCGGGCCGACGAGCATGATGTTCGACTTCGCCAGCTCGACATCGCCGTTCTTGGAGGCGTGCGCGAGGCGCTTGTAATGGTTGTGAACGGCCACCGACAGGATCTTCTTCGCCTGCTTCTGACCGATGACATATTCGTCGAGGATCTTGATGATATCCTGCGGGGTGGGAACACCCTCGCGCGACTTCACCATCGACGTCTTGTTCTCCTCGCGGATGATGTCCATGCACAATTCGACGCATTCATCACAGATGAATACTGTCGGCCCGGCAATGAGTTTCCGGACTTCGTGCTGGCTCTTGCCGCAGAATGAACAATAGAGTGTATTCTTAGAGTCGCCGCCGTTGCTGCCGCTGACTTTGCTCATATCTCTTTCCTTCCAGCACGCCGCAGGTCCGCCAAACGGATCGCGGTCAACTTACCGCCCGCAGATACGGCCCGCCTTGGGGTGCATTGCCGTATCCGCCTCGTTTCCCGGGGTACTAGCCGTGTCAGATACAGGAGCTGACAACCGGCTGCAACGAATTCCCCATCAAACCAAAGGCCACGTCATAAAAATTCAACACAGCCTTAATATATACTAATATCGCTTTCTGTTCCGGTTGAAAGCCCCGAAATTACTTTTGCGGGATCAAACAAACGTCAAAAAGCGGCGCGCCTCAATTCGCGGCGGCGCCCTCGATTTCCTGGCGCGAGGTCAGGATCTTGTCGATCACACCCCAGTCCTTCGCCTCGTCCGCATCCATGAAGTGGTCGCGATCAAGGGTTTTTTCAACCTCTTCCAGCGTGCGGCCGGTGTGCTTCACGTAGACTTCATTGAGGCGACGCTTCATCTTGATGATGTCACGGGCGTGACGCTCGATATCCGATGCCTGGCCCTGGAAGCCGCCGGAAGGCTGGTGCACCATGATGCGGGCGTTCGGGGTCGCGAAACGCATTCCCTTTTCACCGGCAGCCAGGAGCAGCGAGCCCATCGATGCGGCCTGACCGACGCAGAGCGTCGAGACAGCGGGACGAATGAACTGCATCGTATCGTAGATCGCCATGCCGGCGGTCACGACGCCACCTGGCGAATTGATGTAAAGCGCGATTTCCTTCTTCGGGTTTTCAGCCTCAAGGAAAAGCAGCTGCGCGCAGACGAGCGAAGCCATCTGGTCTTCCACCGGTCCGGTGAGGAAAATGATGCGTTCCTTGAGAAGACGGGAAAATATGTCATAGGAGCGTTCGCCGCGATTGGTCTGCTCTACGACCATCGGCACCAGAGCCATGGCGGTATCAACTGGATTTTTCATGTCCGTCCTTTGTCAACTCTGCCCTTCGCGGAAAGCCGCTCCGGAATCACTTCTAACCTTCATACTCCCTACATAGAGTGTCCCTGCCCCGTACTTCAAGACACGAAGCCGCATATCCTTAACGGCTCAACAGCGTTTACAGGCCTTTCGGCCCCCTGCCGGCGGCGGCTTCAAACTGGCGGAGGCATCTCGAGCCGCTTGCCGTCACCGGCGTTATTTTTCGTCCGGCCAAGCCGCAAATGCAAAAACGCTCCACCATGCACAGATATAACTTCTCACCGGCAAGAACTCGTTAGGGATTTACGGCTGATACTGCGCGGCGAATTTCCGGTTCCCGTCAGGGAGCGGGCGCCTCATTCAGGCGAAATGGCATCTCAACAATTCCCGCGGGCATTGCGCACATCGTGCAGCAAACCCCGCTTTCACGGCATGATAGCGCAGATAGGATCTTGCAATGCTGGATGCAAAAACGGGCATGCTGCTCTGGGCGTCGGAGACGTTCACCCTCGCAGTCCTTCTGGGAACCCTGTGGCTGCACCGCCCTTCCCGCCAGCATAATTTCCATTTCGCCGCCGGTTTCCTTTCCACCGGCGTCGGCGCCATCCTCGTCGCCCTGCGCGGCGACATCCCCTATTTCCTGTCGATCGAAGTCGGCAATACGCTCGCGCTTGCAGCTTTCAGCTTCTGGCTGGCCGGTCTTCTCTCCTTCGAACAACGCAAGCTCGGCGGCTGGATCGCCATTCCGGCGCTTCTGTGGGTGGGCGGAATGCTTGTCCCGCCGGTGCGGGACAGCATGATTTCACGTATCCTGCTCTACCATGCCTGTGCCGCGGTCGCTTATTTCATGCTGGCGGGTGTCGTTCTGGCAAACCGGAGCCGGGCGTCGCTCAGCCGCAAGGTTCTTGCCGCGACCTTCATTCTGCAGGCCTTTTTTGGCGCGGTCGTCGCAACCGTCGTCATTCCCGGCGATATCACATCCCCCAACGCCGTCGCGCTGACGTCGCCGCTCGCCTTCTCAGGCATGCTCGGCTTCACCGTCATCATCATGATCAGCGCGAAAATCATCATGGAAGATACCGAAGCCCGGCTGCACCGGCTTGCCATGACGGACCACCTCACCGGCGTCCTCAACCGGCGCGGCCTTCTGGAAGAGTTCGAGCGCATCAAAAAACGGTCGTCCGCCTCCAGCCGCTACGTGGCGCTGGTGCTGTTCGACATCGATCATTTCAAGAAGATCAACGACAAATACGGCCATCAGTCCGGCGATGCGGTGCTCGTGCATTTCTGCGATATCGCGCGGCGCGTCATTGGCGATCGTGGCCTTTTCGTCAGGATGGGCGGCGAAGAATTCGCGCTGGTGGCCGAGGTCGAAAGCCCGTCCAGCACCGTTACGCTGGCCGAGGCCATCCGCAGCAATCTGCGCCTTTCCAGAATCAGCTCACGCGGCGAAGGCATCGAAGTCACCACCAGCGTCGGCATCTCCGAAGCCCTGATCAGGGATGCCGAGCTGAGCGTGATGATGACGGAAGCCGACCGCGCGCTTTACGCCGCGAAAAAGGCCGGACGCAACAGGACCGTCCTCCACGTGAATTCGGCCAATGTCGTCGTGCCTTCCGTGGACCGGGACGAAAATCCGATGGACAATAATGCCGACCGGCAGGTTGCGGCACTGAACCGGATATCCGCCATCGCCAGCCGGTGACAAGATCGACAGGCGGCGACAGGCGGAAAAACCCGCAGGCGGTTTCCACCACCCTTCCCAAAGCAAGAGACGCGGAATACACCTTGGGCATGACAGCGACATTTCCCTTCCTCAAAATCGATCCCGCCACACGCCGCGTTTCACTGAATGCGCGCGATCCCGCCTTCTACAATGATCCGAACCCGGTCTATGCGGCCCTGCACGCGCAATGTCCCACCTTTTACTGGGAAGAGCAGCGGCAATGGTTCTTCACCGGATACGACCATGTGAGCGCGCTTCTGCGCGACCGCCGGTTCGGCAGACAAATCCTGCATGTGGCAAGCCGGGAGGAAATCGGCCTGGCCGAGCCGCTGGAACATGTGAAGCACTTCGACGCCGCCGAGCAGCACTCGCTGCTGGAACTGGAGCCGCCGGAACATACGCGGCTGCGCACGCTCATCAACCGCGCCTTCGTGTCGCGGCACGTCGACAAGATGAAACCGGAAATCGAGGAACTGGCCAACCGCCTGATCGACGCCTTCGAAGCCAATGGCGAAACCGAACTGCTGTCTTCTTATGCCGACATCATTCCAGTGACGATGATCGCCCGCATGATCGGCATTCCCGAAGAGATGGGGCCGCAGCTCCTGAAATGGTCACATGCCTATGTCGGCATGTACATGTTCAAACGCACTGCCGGGGACGAGCTTCTTGCCGACACAGCAGCCAGGGAATTTTCAGACTATGTGCGCAGCGTGATCGCGGAACGGCGGGCGGAGCCGCAAGACGATCTCTTGAGCCACATGATCCATACGGAACACAAGGGCCAGTATTTGACCGACGACGAGCTGGTCTCCACCACCATCGTGCTGCTGAACGCCGGGCACGAGGCGACCGTGCACCAGATCGGCAATTCCGTTCGCATCATCCTGGAAAGCGGCATCTCGCCTGACACCCTGTTCAGCGACGAGACGACCACAGAGCGCACGGTTGAAGAGACGCTGCGTATCTGCGCGCCGGTCCATATTTTCCAGCGCTGGGTTCTGGAACCGGTCGAGATCGACGGTGTGGCGTTCAAACGCGGTGACAAGGTCAGCCTCATTCTGGCCGCGGCCAATCTCGATCCGGCAAAGTTTTCCGATCCACTGGCCTTCCGGCCTGACCGGAACGAGGGCGTCAATGTTTCCTTCGGCGCCGGTATCCATTTCTGCATCGGCGCACCGCTGGCAAGGCTGGAGCTTAATCTTGCCCTGCCGCTGCTGTTCAGACGCCTGCCGGGTCTCAGGATCGCCCAGCCGCCAAAGGTCAAGGACGTCTATCATTTCCATGGTCTGGAACGGCTCGATCTGGCGTGGTGAAGTCGTTTTTTGTGCCCGATGCGCTATGGTATTTTCGTCCAACGGTGATGAGGCAAATGCCTTGGCAACCAAGTCGAAGAAAAAGCGCGTTCCCGGGCGCTTCAAGGAAACGCTGGTCATCGGCGCGGTTTTTTGAACCCCGCCGGAGGATGAACTTAAAAAGTTCTCAGGCGAATGAAATATCCTCTGGATACTCATGCTTTGCTCTGGTGGCTAAGCGACCATGAGCAACATAAGGCGGGAAGGCTTTCAGGAACTTCCCATCAGCAGCGCGCATATGGTTCGCAGCGCCATGCTACCGGGGATCACCGCAATCCGTTCGACCGGATTCTCGCGGCTCAGGCGATCTTCGAAAACATGGCGCTGATATCCATCGACGAGAAAATTCCCTCGCCGGGCGTCATGACGCGCCGGTAGTTCCGGTCACAGCCGGATGACATAATCCTTCCGCGTCGTCTCCACGACCTCCCATGTCCCCGTGAAGCCGGGGCGCAGGACCACCCTGTCGCCCGGCCTCAGGTCGCGTGGCGCTCCGCCATCCTCCGTCAGGATGGAATGGCCTTCGAGAATGCTGAAATATTCCCATTCGTCATAGATCACCCGCCATTTTCCGGGCGTGGATTGCCAGATGCCGGCATAGATGCCGCCCGGCGCTTCCTCCAGATTCCATGTGGTGAATTTCGGATCGCCGGAAATCAGTCTTTCCGGCGCAGGCGCACCGTGCTCCGCCTCAACCGGCCCATCTTCGAATGTCAGCAAATTTGTCATGATGAGGCCAGCCTCTCAGATCTTCGCAAGGGACTGTTCAAGATCGGCGATGATGTCCTTGACGTCCTCAATGCCGACGGAGAGGCGCACCACATCCGCCCCGGCGCCGGCCGCCGTCTGCTGTTCCGGCGTCAGCTGCGCATGGGTGGTGGAGGCCGGATGGATGACGAGCGAGCGCGTATCGCCGATATTGGCGAGATGTGAAAAAAGCTGCAACCCTTCCACCAGCGCCTTGCCGGCGGCATAGCCGCCCCTGACCCCGAAGGTGAAGACGGAACCTGCCCCTTTCGGCGAATAATGCTGCTGCAGGGCGTGGTTATCGCTGTCCTCCAGCCCGGCATAATGCACCCAGCCAACTTTCGGATGCGCCTTCAGCCATTTGGCGACGGCGAGCGCGTTGTCCGAATGACGCTGAACGCGCAGCGGCAGGGTCTCTATGCCGGTCAAAATGAGAAAGGCGTTGAAGGGCGAGATGGCCGGCCCCAGATCACGCAGACCAAGCACACGGCAGGCGATGGCGAAAGCGAAATTGCCGAAGGTCTGGTGCAGCACGACGCCCGAATATTCCGGCCGCGGCTGCGACAGCGCCGGATATCTGTCGGTCGCCGACCAGTCGAAGGTGCCGCCGTCAACGATGATGCCGCCCATGGAATTGCCGTGGCCACCGAGAAATTTCGTCAGCGAATGCAGCACGATATCCGCACCATGTTCGAGCGGCCGCAACAGGTACGGGCTCGCCATGGTATTGTCGACGATGAGCGGCAGGCCGTGCCGGTGGGCAATGTCGGCAATTGCGGCAATATCCACGAAAGTCCCGCCGGGATTGGCGAGGCTTTCGATGAAGACGGCGCGCGTGCGGTCATCGATCTGCGCCTCGAAACTTTCCGGATCGGTCGCATCCGCCCAGCGCACCTGCCAGTCGAAGCCCTTGAAGGCGTGGCCGAACTGGTTGATCGAGCCGCCATAAAGCTGGCGGGCAGCGACGAAATTGTCGCCATGCTGCAGCAGCGTGTGAAAGACCAGCAGTTGCGCGGCGTGGCCGGATGCGACGGCAAGCGCCGCCGTGCCGCCTTCAAGCGCCGCGACACGCTCTTCCAGAACCGCCTGGGTGGGGTTCATGATGCGGGTATAGATATTGCCGAATTCCTTCAGCCCGAACAGCGCCGCGGCGTGATCGGCATCACGGAAAGCGTAAGCGGTCGTCTGGTAGATGGGCGTCGCGCGCGCGCCGGTGGTCGGATCAGCCTGCGCACCGGCATGGACGGCCAACGTTGAGAAACCGGGATTGCTGCTCGGCATGGTATTTCCTCCAATTAAATTTTGGAGGGATCATAATGCCTTGCCGCCAAATGATAAGTCCGATCTGTACCAACTATCGCATAATATTGAGACGCGGATACTCAATTGCGGGGCAACGATCCATCACCACGTTCACGCCATAGGCCTCCGCCTTGGCGGCGGCGTTGTCGTCCCGCACGGATAGCTGACCCCAGATCACTTTCGGTCGCTGCGGCAACAGGATAGCCTCCTCGACGACCGCGGGCAGATATTCCGCCGCCCGGAAGACATCGACCATATCCACCGGTTCCGGAATATCCGCGAGCCGGGCATAGACCTTCTGCCCCAATATCTCCTTGCCCGCCTGACCGGGATTGACGGGAAATACCCGATAGCCCTTCGACAGCAGGAACCGCATGACGCCATGGCTCGGTCGGTCCGGATTGGGTGAGGCGCCAAGCAGGGCGATGGTCCTGACATCGGTGAGGATTTTTCTGAGATAGTCCGGTTCGTAAGTATCATGCTGCATGTCAACTTGTCCCTTTGGCACGTCACGCAGTTTGGGAAACGCCGACGGACGCCGCCCGTGAAAGACCGGTGCCAGCCTCGCATTTCCTGCATGCGTGTGCAGGCGCATTTGCGCATTGCCGCCCCTTGTCCTCTCCTTCATTTAGGGAGGCGCATCGCACTCTTGAACCCCCTGCCCCGTCTTTAAAACATGCTGCCGACACCTTCGCCGGCCTGCCACGGTCGATTTCGTCCACGCAAAATGATTTCACGAAACCAGCCCGGGCACAGCTGTATTGAGTATTTTCATCCAGTTTTCAAAAATGGCCCATATGCGGGGAAATGCCGGCTCAATCAACATTAACGTGCATTTCATGCGCCCTTCGTCTCCTGTTTGTTTTCATTCCGTTCACCGGTGAATTAGACATATCTAATTTTCAGAAAGTTATTCTGTAAATCAATCCATTTGTAAATCTGTAACGTTGCAGTTTATCATTTTACATGGATATGAAATTAATTTTCATAACGGTGAAAGAAGCCGGCATCCGAATTGATACACCCAACTAACGCGCCGGAAACGGAAATCCAGCGCGAATATCCGGTAAAATTGCCGCGTTTTTGCCTCAGAATATATGCCAATACGAAACCGGAAGCCGTGCGTCCGGCACCTGCGTGGCAATCTTATGGATGAAATCATGAGCACAGCAGCAGGACCATCGAAGCGCGAGGCTTCGCGACATGCACAAAGCCGAAATTTAACGCATGTCATCTTCCGCGGAAGGGCCGAACGTCGGGCAGGATAGCCGGCGACCGCAAGGCTTCACGTCCCGTCGAAAATGGATTCCGGTTTGCTGGCCGATGCTATAGGTTGCCCAAAGTAGCCCGCGAGCGAGTCTCTATTGTGACAATCGACATTCTTCTTCTGGTTCTCCTGGGCGCAATTCTGCATGCCGGATGGAATGCGCTGGTCAAATCCGGATCAGACAAGTCACTGGACGCCTCACTGATTGCCGCCGGGGCGGCGGCGTGCTCGTTACCCTTCCTGCCCTTTCTGCCGCTGCCCGCTCCGGTCGCCATTCCCTTCCTGATCGCTTCAGCCATCCTGCAATTCGCCTATTTTCGCCTTGTCGCCGCCGCCTACACGATCGGCGATATCGGCCTTGTCTATCCCGTCATGCGCGGTGTGGCACCCTTGATCGTCGCCGCGACAAGCAGCCTTTTCCTGAGCGAGGTTCTGAGCCCGCTTGCGCTGGCAGGGATATCAATCATTTCCGCCGGCATCCTCACGCTTGCCTTCGAGGCCCGGCGCGGCGGCGGAAAAGCGATCCTCGTCGCCCTCATCAACGCCTTCGTCATCGCTTCCTACACTTTCGTGGATGGCGTCGGCGCCAGGCTTTCCGGCAACGCCATCTCCTATACGCTATGGATGTCGCTGCTGCCGCCCGTGCTGCTTTTCGGCTTCGCCTTCTACCAGCGCGGGACGAGCGCCGTCATGGGCCATGTGCGGCGCAACTGGTGGCGCGGCCTGGTCGGTGGCGGAGGCTCCATTCTCTCCTACGGACTGGCCCTCTACGCCATGACCAAGGCCCCCGTCGCCGTCGTCGCGGCACTCAGGGAAACCTCCATTCTCTTTGCGCTGGTGATTTCCGTCGTGATACTGAAGGAACGCGCCAGCCTCTGGCGTTATCTTGCCGGCGGCATCATCGCGGCAGGCGTTCTGGTCATGCGACTGGGGTAAAACGGACAGGCTTGATGGGGTAAAATAATACCACATCAATAAGTATTTGTTTTTGCATAGTTATTTTTACAGCCTGCCAAAAACGTCATATTGACGCATCTGCCGCCGCACCGTATAAGCGCGCCAGATCGGATTCCAGCCGGAATAGGGTCATTTGCGGTTGTCGTTAACGGCAACCAAACCAAGCAACAAGAAACGCCCGTATGCTCTTTCAAACAGGAGGATGACGGGTCCACGTTAGAAAGTGAAATCCATGTCTACTTTCGTTCAGAAGCCTGCTGAGGTGGAGAAGAAGTGGGTCATCATCGACGCCGAAGGCCTCGTTGTTGGTCGCCTCGCCACCATCGTTGCAACCCGCCTGCGCGGCAAGCACAAGGCCACCTACACCCCCCACGTCGATGATGGCGACAACGTCATCGTCATCAACGCGGAAAAGGTTGCCCTCACCGGCAAGAAGTATTCCGACAAGAAGTACTACTGGCACACCGGTCACCCGGGTGGCATCAAGGAGCGTACGGCTCGCCAGATCATCGAAGGCCGCTTCCCGGAGCGCGTCGTTGAAAAGGCCGTCGAGCGCATGATCCCGCGCGGCCCGCTCGGCCGTCGCCAGATGAAGAACCTGCGCGTTTACGCTGGTTCCAACCACCCGCACGAAGCACAGCAGCCGGTCGTTCTCGACGTTGCCGCGCTCAACAAGAAGAACGTAAGGAGCGCCTGATAATGGCCGATCTTTCCTCTCTGAAAGACCTCGCCCCGGCTTCGGAAGCTTCGGCTCCCGTGCATGTCCGCAAGGTTGACACCCTCGGCCGCTCCTACGCGACCGGCAAGCGCAAGAACGCCGTAGCCCGCGTATGGGTCAAGGCCGGTTCTGGCAAGATCATCATCAACGGCCGCGATTTCACCACGTATTTCGCACGTCCGGTTCTGCAGATGATCCTTCAGCAGCCGATCGTCGCCGCTGCCCGCACGGGTCAGTTCGACATCATCGCCACCGTTGCCGGTGGTGGTCTGTCCGGTCAGGCCGGTGCCGTTCGTCACGGTCTGTCCAAGGCCCTCACCTACTTCGAACCGGGCCTGCGCTCCGTTCTGAAGAAGGGTGGCTTCCTGACCCGCGACAGCCGCGTCGTCGAGCGTAAGAAGTACGGTAAGGCCAAGGCCCGCCGTTCGTTCCAGTTCTCCAAGCGCTAATCGCTTCTACGAACGGTTCGTTCAGAACTTCGAAAGGCGGGACTTCGGTTCCGCCTTTTTTTTCATGGTTTCCTCCCTTGTTTTTTCAACAGGAAGACAGCAACCTCGGCGCAAATCGCAATGGGGTGATCAATGCCGTCCAAAACCATCGACCATGCCTTCACCGCAACGACCCTGACATCGGCCGCCACCGATCCGACCCATGCGGGTGTCCTTTCCTTCATGCGGCGCAAATATACCAAGAACCTCAAGGGCGTATCGACGGCCATCTGGGGCATTCCCTTCGATGCGGCGACGTCCAACCGGCCGGGTGCACGCTTCGGGCCGCAGGCCATCCGCCGGGCCTCGGCGATTTTCGATAACGACCCGCAATATCCCTTCGCGCGCGATCTCTTCGCCCATATGCCGACCGTCGATTATGGCGACTGCCTGCTTGACTACGGCAACCACTGGAAGACGCCTGACACGATCGAGAAGGAAGCTCGCAGCATCATCTCCAAGACGGATTATCTGCTGACGCTCGGCGGCGACCACTTCATTACCTGGCCGCTTTTGAAGGCGCATGTGGCCAGGCACGGGCCGTTGGCGCTGGTGCAGTTCGATGCGCATCAGGACACATGGTTCGATGATGGCAAGCGCATAGACCATGGCTCCTTCGTGGCCCGTGCCGTGCGCGACGGGCTGATCGATGCGGACCGCTCGATCCAGATCGGCATCCGCACCCATGCGCCCGACGATTTCGGCATCCGCATTCTCCACGGTTACGAGGTTGAGGAAATGCGGGCGGGCGATATCGCCTCACTGATCGTCAAGCACACGGGCGGCATGCCGGCCTACCTGACTTTCGATATCGACTGTCTTGACCCGGCCTTTGCACCCGGAACCGGCACGCCTGTCGCCGGCGGACCGACCAGCGCCAAGATATTGTCTGTTCTGCGCGGGCTCGGCCAGCTTGATATTCGCGGCTCCGATGTAGTGGAGGTGGCACCCGCTTACGATCATGCGGATATTACCGCCATTGCCGGAGCGACCGTTGCAATGTATATGCTTGGCCTGCGCGCCGAACGGCTGGCCAAGGCCGGCTAGGAGAGAAAACGGCGCTTGCCAAACTGATTCCGAGTACACTCGCAACCCTTTGAAAAGTCAGGACAAGGACATGACAGCGAAGATCTTCATCGATGGCGAACACGGCACCACGGGTCTGCAGATCCGCACGCGCCTTGCCGGTCGCCGCGATATTGACCTGCTGTCCATTCCCGAAGCCGAGCGTCGTAATGCGGCGATGCGCGAGGATATGCTCAACAGTGCCGACATTTCCATCCTCTGCCTGCCTGACGATGCTTCCCGGGAAGCCGTCTCCATGGTGGCCGGCAACAACAATGTCCGCATCATCGATACCTCGACCGCCTATCGCGTCCACAAGGACTGGGCTTACGGTTTTGCCGAAATGGACCGGGAACAGGGTGACAAGGTCCGTTCCGCCCGTTTCGTCGCCAATCCGGGCTGCTATCCGACGGGCGCGATCGGCCTCATCCGCCCGCTGCGTGCCGCCGGCATCCTGCCCGACGGTTATCCAGTCAGCGTCAATGCGGTCTCTGGCTATACCGGCGGCGGCAAGCAGATGATCGCGCAGATGGAAGACCAGAGCCGCGACGACGCGATCAGCGCCAATAATTTCCTCTACGGCCTGACGCTCACGCACAAGCACGTGCCGGAAATGACCATTCACGGCCAGCTTGACCGCGCGCCGCTGTTTGCGCCTTCCGTCGGACGTTTCCCGCAGGGCATGATCGTGCAGGTGCCACTGTTTGCCGCCGACCTCAAGGAAGGCACGAGCATCGAGACGGTCCATGCGGCATTGACTGCCCATTATGCGGGGCAGGACATCGTCAGTGTCGTTGCGCTTGCCGAAAGTAAGGGCCTCAACCGTATCGATGCCGAGGAACTGGCCGGCAAGGACACGATGAAGCTCTTCGTCTTCGGTACGCCGGGCGGCGAGCATATCAATCTCGTCGCGCTGCTCGACAATCTCGGCAAGGGCGCATCCGGCGCGGCTGTGCAGAACATGGAGCTGATGCTGTCGGCATGAGGCTTTCCGCATGAGTCGGTCCATCCCCTCCTTTCCGGCCTCGTGGAATATCGAGGTCGCAAGACAGATTGCCGATACGCCGGCCGGGGTGGTCTACGAGGTAACGCTTGGCGATGGTTCTCTGGCCGTCGCCAAGGTCCTTAAAAAGAAGGTGCTGAAAGACAGCCTGCGCGGCGCCGATTTCATCGAATGGCGTGCCGGCATCGGCTGCGTGGAACTGCTCGAGCGTTCCGACGATATTCTGCTGATGGAACATGCCGGCACGGAGACCCTGCGCGACGTGCTGTTCCGCGACGGCAATGACGACGCCACCACGGAAATCGCCGCAGATGTCCTTCTCAAATATCATCAACCATCGCAGCAGCAGCCGCCTTCAAGCCTGCTGACGCTGCCGCTCTATTTCGAGAGCTTGTTCCGCAAGGCCGAACGGGACCGTACTGACGGCGTGGATAGCCCCTATATCGAAGCGGCCACGCTGGCGCAGGAACTGATCGGCCAGCAGCGGAATGTGAAACCCCTGCACGGCGATCTGCACCACGAGAACATCATGCGCGGTGAACGCGGCTGGATCATCATCGATCCGGCCGGCCTGATCGGCGATGCGGCGCTCGATGTCGCCAACATGTTCTCCAATCCGCTCGACCGTTTCGACCTCACCCGCAGCGAGGCGCGCATCGCCTCCATGGCGGCGATTTTTGCAAAGGCTTTGCAACAGGACGAACGGCTATTGCTGCAATATGCCTTTGCCTATGGCTGCCTTTCTGCCGCGTGGCACGAAGAGGACGGCAATGCGGAGGAACGCGACAACGAACTCGCTGTCGCGGCGACCATCAAAACGGTGCTTGCGCAGTTCTAAGCCGCCTCAGTCCCTGACTTCGACCGCAACGGGCGCCGGATATTCGCCGATGAATCCGCGCCAATGGGCGACGGCGAAACCAAGCACGATCAGCGCCATGCCCTGATGGGCGAGCGCGACATGAATATCCACATGCATGAGCAGCGTGGTAATGCCGAGCGCCGCCTGAATGGAGACGAGCACGAAGAACAGCACCGCGCGGCGGGCATGGGGTGTATTGGGCAAGGCGCGGGCCATAGACACCATATGCCACAGCGTGGCGGCAAACAGCGTATAGGCACCGAGGCGGTGGACGAATTGCACCGTCTTGGGGTTTTCGAAAAGATTGATCCACCAGGGCTGCTGCAGGAAGAGATCACCCGGCACCAGCGAGCCATCCATCAGCGGCCAGGTATTATAGGAAAGACCGGCATTCAGCCCCGCCACCAATGCGCCGAGATAGATCTGGAAGAGACAGAGCACCGTCAGCAGTGCGGCAAAACCCCTGCCCGTCTTTTCGTCGGCGGCCTCGGGGGAATGATGCGACAGGCCGCGCAATATCCACATGCAGCCCGCGAAGATGAGGCAGGCGATGGTCAGATGCGTGGCAAGGCGATATTGCGAGACATCCGTGCGGTTGACGAGACCGGAAGAGACCATCCACCAGCCGATGAAGCCCTGGAAGCCGCCGAGCCCCAGAAGGCCCACCAGCGGCAGGCGCAGGCGCTTTTCGACGCGGCCGGTGAGCCAGAAGAACGCGAGCGGCAGGGCGAAGATGACGCCGATGGCGCGGGCAAGCAGGCGATGCGCCCATTCCCACCAGAATATCGTCTTGAACTCGTCGAGCGACATGCCCTTGTTGATTTCCTGATATTGGGGAATGCGCTTGTAGAGCTGGAATTCCTCCTCCCATTCGGCGACGGAAAGCGGCGGAATGGCACCGTGGATCGGCTTCCATTCAGTGATCGAAAGGCCGGATTCGGTAAGCCGCGTGGCGCCGCCGACGAGGACCAGACAGAAGAGCGTGAAGAGAACGACGCGCAGCCAGATGCGCAGCAGGCGGCGGTTCTTCTCCTGTTTCTGCAGGGCAGCCTCCACCACCATGTCCGCAGAACCGTTTGCCATCGTCATGCCGCTCGAACGCATCTTTCACGTCTCCCTCATACAGTCATGTTGATTAGCCTCAACCGGCACCACAAAACAAGGCCTCAGGGTTTGCGGCATGCGGTCGCGGCGGTATAGTCCGCGCAGACATTTAATGATGGAAGATTTCATGCCCCCTCGCCTCAGATCGCTTATCGGCACCATCGTCATCATCTGCCTCGTCGTCATCTACGCGGTGGCGGCGACGGCCATCGCCTCGGCGACACTGGCGCAATCGCCCTGGTGGGTGCATCTCGCCTATTTCGTGCTGAGCGGGCTTTTGTGGATCCTGCCGGCCATGCTCATCATCAAATGGATGGCTGGCCCCAAAAAACAGGGATGAGCGTCCCTGCCGCGGGACATCCGCAGGTCGAAATTTTATAAACCGATTGTTTGCCGCTCAACGCTATAGTGCGCCTGAAACAACCGGAGAGAGTGAATGGCGGCTGCGGGGCCGGTCATAACAAGCCAGAGCAAGGCACCGGCCACCGTTCAGGACGAACGGCGGGGCGCTGACCGTTTGGCGATCGATCTCGTCGACGATATTTCCGCCATCCGTTCCGACTGGGAGCAGATGGAAAGCGACCCGCTCAATTCACTGCATCAGGGTTTCGGCTGGTGCTCCATCTGGGCGCAGACTCATGGGAGCCCGCTGCTGGTCATTCGCGGCAGTCAGGGTGGAAAGACGGTCTTCCTGCTGCCTCTCGAAATCGTGAAGGAAGGCGGCATCCGCAAGGCGCGTTTTCCGGGTGGCCGTTTCAACAATATCAATACCGGCCTCTTCGATCCGGCTTTTGCCGAACAGGCCAGCCAGAAAACCGCAGACGCCATCGCGCGAGAAGCACGAAAACTGCTGCATGGCCGCGCGGATATCCTTGCCCTGCAGAACATACCGCTCGCCTGGCGCGGCAGGACCAACCCGCTCTCGTATCTCGCTTCCGTCGAAAACCAGAACCCGGCCTTTCAACTGCCGCTGCTGGAGAGTTTTGAAACCACCCTGCGGCAGGTCAACGCCAAAAGAAGACGGAAGAAATTCCGTATCCAGAGCCGAAGGGCCGAGGAAATGGGCGGTTACAGCCATGTGATCGCCCGTTCACCGCAGGAAAAATGCGAATTGCTGCAGGCTTTTTTCCGGCAGAAGGCCGCCCGCTTCGCATCTCAGGGCATTCCGGATGTTTTCCGGCACCAATCGGTGAGGGATTTCTTCTACGATCTCGCCAATTTTCCCGAGACGGGCACGGACAGTCTTCTAGAACTGCACGCCATTCGCCTGCATGGTGAAAACGAGGGGGTCATTGCGGCCATATCCGGTCTTTCGCGCAAGCAGGATCACATCATCTGCCAGTTCGGATCGATCGATGAGGCGGTTTCGGAACTCAGTCCCGGTGAGTTGCTGTTCTGGCTGATGATCGAGCGGGCCTGTCGCGAAAGAGCCGCGATCTTCGATTTCGGTGTCGGCGACCAGCTTTACAAACGCAGCTGGTGCCCGCTTTCCACATCGCAGCACGATATATTCCTGCCGGTGACGCTGAAGGGCCGCGCAGCGGCGTCCGCCTATGTCGCCATCGCCCGGACGAAGAGCCTGATCAAGTCCAATCCGGCACTCTATGCGCTGATACAGCGTTTCCGAGCCGGGCGGCCAAGGACAGACGTCACGGACTGAGCGGGGGGTGCGCCGGTCAGGCGGCGCTCAAATGTCCCGGCTTGCGCATGCCGGTCATCGGCAATGCCTGTTCGTAACCATGCGCCACCAGCTCATCGAGCGTCTTTTCCAGCATTTCGCCATCCTTGCCGGGCACGGAGACGATGATTTCGGCCGGCAGGTTGCGCAGCATTTTTTCAAGGCTCGAAATCTGCACCGCACCGCACTCGACCAGAACCGTGTCATAAGCATCCGACAGGGCGCCGAGGATCATTGTCAGGCGGTCTATGGCGCGCATCGCCTCGCGCGGCTGCGCATTGCCACGCGGCACGATATGGGCGTCGGAAAGCCGGTCACCGTGAATGGTTTCGCCAAAGGCGGCAGCACCCGCCAGAAGGTCCATGACACCCGGCAGCCCGGCCTCGGGCACCATCAGACGCGTGGGACAGGCCGAGGCCGTCATGTCGACGAGAACGACCGAACGGCCCATCTCAGACAGGGCACGTGCGAGCATGACGGTCGTGGTCGAACCGCTGTCGCCGGCCGGCGATATGACCGCAGCGACCGGTTTGGCAAGACGCGTGGCAAGGAAGCCCGCAACGGCGTCGATCGAGAAATCGTCGGACGTGTCGGCACCCTCTTCCGTCACAACCTCTTTCGCAGCCACTTCTTTCGCGGCAACCACGTCTTCTCCGGGCAAGGCTGGTATGGCGGCCGTGGCCGCGACCGGCATCTGCCGTTCCTCTTCGGAAACGGGCTGGTATGCGGCGGCCGGGATCGCTCCGGCGGAGGGCGGCGGTATATTCTCGTGGCGCGCGGCAACCGGCTGTTCCGGCGCATTTGTGGTCTCATCCGCAGCGACCGGCGCGCGCGCAGGCGGGGGCGGCGGATCGGAGAGCGGCGGAGCCTCACTCCTGCCCACCGGCTTCAAGGCCCGGCCGGTGAAGAGTTCCACCAGCATGACAACGATGCAGGAAAGCAGAAACGCCGCCAGGGTGACGACGATGGTGATGGCACCGGTCTTGGGGAAATAGGGTTCACGCGGCTCCACCGCCGTCGAAATCACGCGCGCATCGGCGGGCGTGGAGTCGGCCGAACCGGCACGCGATGTCGCCTCGCGGTAACGGGCAAGATAGGTTTCCAGAAGCTGCCTCTGCGCAGAGGCTTCCCGTTCCAGATCGTTCAGGCCGACCTGTTGCTCGCCGGCGCGCACGCTTTCCGATTTCAGCACATTCAACTGCTGGACCAGCTGGCGCTCCCGCAGACGCGAAACATTGGCCTCGTTTTCAAGGCTTGCGAGCACCTTGCGGGTTTCTTCCTGGATTTGCCGCTGTATGCCGTCAAGCTGGTTACGCAAGGCCCGGATGCGCGGATGGCCTTCCAGCAGCGAGGACGACAGATCGGAAATCTGGCTGCGAATGGTGGTCTCGTTTTCCTTCAGCCGCTGGATCGTCGGAGAGCCGACGACATCCGGGAAAGTATCCAGAGGACGGCCGCTTGCCAGCGCGCTACGCACGCCTTCCGCCCGCGCTTCCGCATTGGCGCGCTCGCCACGGATACGGCCGAGTTCGGTGGAGATATCGCCGAGTTGCCGTGTGGCAAGCGTTTCGCCCTGCCCCGCGGACAGAAGATCGGACGAAGCACGATAATCCGCGACCTTCTTGTCCGCCTCGCGCACCTTTTCGCGCAGATTGGCGATTTCCGGCTCAAGCCAGCGGGCCGCTTCCGTGCTGGTGTCCAGTTTCGCGCCGCTTTGCAGCGCGATATAGGCCTTCATCATCTCATTGGGGATGGCGGCCGCGAGCTTCGGGTCCTCGGAAGAGAATTCGACCGTGATGACGCGCGAGCTTTCGACCTGATAGACCTGCAATTTTTCCCGGAACGCCTTCAGCACCCGTTCTTCAGGCAACACCTGAAGCGGGTCCTTCTTGGCCCCGAGCGCAACCAGCAGCCGCGAGACGAGCGACGGATGCGCCTCCGGATCGAACTCATCCAGCTCGTAAAGCTTCATGTCTTTGGCGACCTGCTTGATGAGGTCCACCGACTGCAGGATCTGCACCTGGCTCGAAACCGTCAGTTCGTCGAGCACGGGCTCAGCCGGCGCGTTGGACTGCTGGGAAGCGCCGAAGGAAGCCGCGCGGGATTCGATGAGGACCCGCGCCTCGCCCTTGTAGGCAGGCGACATCATGCTGGCGGCGATGAAGGCGGCGCCTCCGGCCAGAAGCGTGACGGCTGCGATGCGGCCCCTGCGCCGCCATATGGCCGCGACAAGCTCCGCAAGATCGATATCCACATCCCTGTCGTCAATGCGATCGCCGTTCATGCGGGCTCCGTAACCGAGACAAACCTCGGGCGCTCAAATTCAAATATAGATGGCCAATTTTGGCGAAGTTTAAGTCTTTCCGGTAACACAACAGTTAATTGCTGCGAATCCGACGAAATAAAGCAGATATTGTGACTCTCGGGATCGACCGTTTACCGTGCATTAACCCTAACAGAACGATAAGAAAGCTCATAGATCGACTCGGAGCCAGATCAGATGCCGCTCGCCGGATCACGACATGTCACCGCACTGACACTTGCCGTCCTGACGGCCCTTTCCGGTTGCGCGGCATATCAACCCGCGCCAAGGTCGTTCAATGAGGCCGCCTTGCAGCCCTATCACGTCGACAGCGGCGACCGGCTGCGCATCAACGTCTTCGAGCAGGCCGGACTGACCAACACCTATACGGTCGATCAGGCCGGTTACGTCGCCTTCCCGCTCGTCGGTCAGGTTCCCGCCCGCGGCAAGACGCTGCCGCAGCTCGAAGCCGCCATCGCCGCCAAGCTGCGCCAGGGTTATCTGCGCGATCCCGATGTGACAATCGAGATCGACCGTTATCGCCCCGTCTTCATCATGGGTGAAGTGGGTCGTCCCGGCCAGTATTCCTATGTGCCGGGCATGACGGTGCAAAACGCCATCGCCATTGCCGGCGGCTTCACGCCGCGCGCCAACCAAGCCGATGTCGACATTACCCGCAAGATCAACGCCGAGGTGATGACCGGCCGGATCGGAATCACCGCACCCATTCTGGCGGGCGATACGGTCTATGTGCGTGAACGCTTCTTCTGAACGCCGGAGTGGCACACGTGTCGGATGACGGCCCTCCCCTGCGCATCATTCACTGTTTCCGCTCCCCCGTCGGCGGCGTCTTCCGCCATGTCCGCGACCTGATCGAAGAACATGTCAAACAGGGCCACAAGGTCGGCATCGTTTGCGACAGCTCGACCGGCGGCGCGCATGAGGAGCGGCTTTTCGCGCAGATCACCCCGATGCTGGAGCTTGGCCTCACCCGCCTGCCCATCCGACGGTCCATCAGCCCCGGCGACCTTATGGCGCTGTGGAAATCCTACAAGCACATCAAAAGTTTGCGGCCGGACATCCTGCACGGGCACAGCGCCAAGGGTGGCGCTCTTGCCCGGCTGATCGGCTCATTGCTGCGGGCGAACAGGTATCGCGTAGCCCGCCTCTATTCGCCGCATGGCGGCAGCCTGCACTATGACCGCAACAGCGTGAAGGGCCAGCTGTTCCTGCGGCTCGAGCGGTTTCAGGAACGCTTCACCGACGCGCTCTGCTTCGTCTGCAAATACGAACAGACGGCTTATGAAACCAAGGTCGGCAAACCGCGCACCCGCACGGCAATGATCTATAACGGCGTGCAGGAAAGCGAATTCGAGACCGTGCCGCCCCGTGAAGGCGCCGCGCATTTCCTCTATATCGGCATGTTGCGCGACCTCAAGGGACCCGACGTTTTCATCAGGGCCTTTGCCAGGATGGAGCGCAGCATTGGTCAGCCCATGTCCGGCGTCATCGTCGGCGACGGCCCCGACAGGGACAAATATGCGGCGATGATCGACCAGGCCGGGCTGTCCCGGCGGATTTCCATGCATGCAGCCATGCCCGCCAGACAGGCTTTTGAACTGGCGACGACCGTGGTGGTTCCCTCACGCGCCGAAGCGATGCCCTATATCGTGCTCGAAGCGCTCGCAGCGGGCAAGACGGTCATCGCTTCGCATGTCGGGGGTATTCCCGAGGTTCTGGGCGAGGACAGCGAGGCCCTCGTTCCGGCCGGAGACGCAGATGCTCTCGCGAAAATCATGGTCAGGGATATTGAGGACGCCGGCTGGGCAACAAGGGTCATGCCACGGCCCGACAGCTTCAGGGCGAAATTTTCAACGCCGGTCATGGCTGATGACATGATGAAGCTCTATCGTGACCTGCTGTTGCTCTAAAGACATTTCAAAAACACGATTTTTGATTGTATATTCCACAATCCTGTAGAAATTCATCATAAACGTTTCTTAGCATGTTTCGGCTAGCTTCCTGCTCGTGGAGCACGTGCGCCCGTTCCGGCGGACAAGGGAGGCTTTACCACTTTGAAGTTGCGCATCGTTCCCTTCGAAAATCATATCTGATTTTCGGGTCGAGGCGCTGGAGGGTGCGGACCAAAGCAATGACCAAGGCTGACAAGGAAAGACCGCAATTCGATCTGGCGTCGTTGCGCAAGAAAATCTCCGAGCACGAAGCCCGTGAGCTTTCGGCATCCGAAACCGTCGTCCTCAATCCGCTTGCACGACAGATCGCCAACCAGCTGCGTGCCGGCAACCATTCGCCGAATATGGTGATCGGGCAGCTGCGGCTGCTGGAATTTGCGATGCTCGTGGTCATTGCCGCCATCATCAACGGCATTGCCGCCGATCGCGGGCTCGAAATCTTTCTTGCGGTTTTCGGCAGCGGCGTGCTGGGTGCGGCCCTCTGCGTTTTCCTGCTGCAGGCAGGCGATTGCTACCAGCTTCCGACGCTGCGGACGCCTCTGAAGATGTTCGCCCGCATTCAGGGCGCCGTCTGCCTGTCCTTCGTTGGCGCCGCCTGTTTCCTTCTCCTCTTTTTCCCTGAGGCCCTGCATTCCTGGCCGGCATTCGGCATATGGTACGCGATAAGCGCGGTTGCCATTTTCACCGGTCGGCTGCTGCTCGGCTTCGCCATTCGCCACTGGAGCCGCAACGGCGTGATGGAACGCCGCGCCGTCATCGTCGGCGGCGGCGATTCTGCCAGAGACCTCATCCGCTCGCTGGAGCAGCAATCGGACAATGATATCCGTATCTGCGGGATTTTCGACGACCGGAAGAGCGAGCGCTCTCCCGAGGTTGTCGCCGGTTATCCGAAGCTTGGCACCTTTGCGGAACTGGTGGAATTCGCCCGTCTGACGAAACTCGATATGCTGATCATCGCCCTGCCGCTCAGCGCCGAGGCACGCATTCTCCAGCTTCTGCGCAAGCTCTGGGTGCTGCCGGTCGATATCCGCATCGCGGCCCATGCCAACAAGCTGCGTTTCCGTCCCCGCGCCTATTCCCATGTCGGCACCGTGCCGATGCTCGACGTGTTCGACAAGCCGATCCGCGACTGGGATTCGGTGGCGAAGCGCATATTCGACATCACCTTCAGCCTCATCGGCATAGCCCTTCTGTGGCCCGTGATGGTGGGTGCTGGCATTGCCGTGAAAACGACGTCGAAAGGTCCCGTCCTCTTCAAGCAGAAGCGTCACGGCTTCAACAATGAAACGATCAATGTCTGGAAGTTCCGCTCCATGTATACGGAACTCAGCGACCCAACCGCCAAGAAGGCCGTCACCAAGAACGACCCGCGCGTCACGCCGGTCGGGCGTTTCCTGCGCAAATCCTCGATGGATGAGCTGCCGCAGCTTTTCAACGTTCTCTACGGTGATCTGTCTCTCGTCGGGCCGCGGCCGCACGCCGTCCACGCCCAGACCGGCGATCTGAAATATACCGAGGTGGTGGAGCATTATTTCGCGCGCCACAAGGTCAAGCCCGGCGTGACCGGATGGGCGCAGATCAATGGCTGGCGCGGCGAGATCGACCACGGCGACAAGATCAAGTTCCGCACCGAATACGATCTTTATTACATCGAGAACTGGTCGCTGTTTCTCGATCTCAAGATCCTGTTCCTGACGCCGATCCGGCTGCTCAAATCGGAAAACGCCTATTGACCCACACCGGTTACCAGCACGCTCCGGGTTTCGATGCGCCGTTGGCCACCATGCGGCTCATCGGCTCGTTCTTCATCGCCTTCGGCGTGTTTCTCTCCGGCTTCGTCATTTCCGAACCGGCGCCTTACGAGCTGATGATGGTGGGACAGGTCGCGCTCTGGTTTCTGCTTGGCCTGCGCCTTTCACGCACCGTCGTGCTGCTTCTGTGCCTGCTGCTCGCCTTCAATATCGGCGGCTATCTGTCGCTGACCACCATGGCCGATCTGGATGAGGGACCGCTTTATCTTGCGGTATCGACCTTTCTGGCACTCACCTCGGTTTTTTATGCCGCGATCATCGAAGACAAGTTCCAGCGGCTGCTGCTGATTTTCCGGGCCTGGCTGGCGGCGGCACTGATCACCTCCCTGCTCGGCATCATCGGCTATTTCCATGCCCTTCCGGGCTTCGAGGTATTTACCCTCTACGACCGCGCCAAGGGAGCATTTCAGGACCCGAACGTCTTTGGTCCCTTTCTGGTGACACCGTCGCTTTACCTGATCTACGGCCTGCTTTCCGGCAAGGCGATGCATGCGCCCTGGCGCATCCTCGGACTGCTGATCCTGTCGCTTGGCGTGTTCCTGTCATTCTCGCGCGCAGCCTGGGGCCTGTTTCTGTTCGCCGCGGTCCTGCTCGTTTTCGTCATGCTGCTGAAGGAGCGCACAGCGGCATTTCGCCTGAAGATCCTCGTGCTGTTTCTCGTCGCGGTGGCGCTCATGGTGGCGGCGGTCATCATCGCACTGCAATTCAAGCAGGTGGCCGATCTGTTCTCCAGCCGCGCCTCGGCGGTGCAATCCTATGATGGCGGGCATCTCGGGCGTTTTGCCCGTCACTATCTCGGTTTCCTGCTGGCGATGGAACATCCGCTCGGCATCGGCCCGCTGGTCTTTGACGATATCTTTCCCGCCGCCGAACATAATATCTGGCTGAAAAGCCTGACCACACATGGCTGGTTCGGCTTCGTCATCTATCTTGTCCTGATCTGCTGGACCATCGCCGCCGGTTTCAGGCATCTGCTGCGCCCGCGGCCCTGGCAACCGTTCCTGATCATTTCCTGGGTGACCTTCGTCGGCCACGTAATGATCGGCGCCGTTATCGACACCGATCACTGGCGGCATTTCTTCCTGCTGCTCGGTATATTGTGGGGCTGCATGGCGCTGGAAAAACGCGAAAGCCTGCGTCGTCGCACAAGCAGGGCCTAGATGCTTACCCTTACGGAACCTTTCGCGATTTCATGCGTTTAGCTCCCGATTTCGATTGTGCAACGGGGAGACATCCTATGACGCAGACCAATAATCTCTACCTCATCATCGGCGCGCTCGTCGTGGTCATCGCCGGCCTTGGCGCCTATGTCTGGCATGAGGAAAGCAAGCCGAAGGGGATCGAGATGAACATCGGCCCGAACGGCGTTTCCGTTCAGGAAAATTAAGCCGCAAGCGTCGCGCAAACTACGGCCATTAAGACCGGGTGCGTTCCTGCCTGAACAACGGTCGGGACGCGCCCGGTCCTCTTATGAGAGAGGACGAAAGGCGGGACCGCGCTCCCGCCGTGCCGGTTCGATGCGAATGATGCGTATCGGGCCTGATCATGGAAATATTGACGCAATGGTCTCCTCCATCGACCTCTCCACACGCCTCACCGCCACCAAACTGGCCCTCAAGGCCATCAGGGAGCAGGAGGACAATTCCGCCGCAACCTCATCGTCCTCATCGCGGTCCTCTCTTCTCGGCACCTATGGGGTCGATACGTCCTCTTCCTCCACCAATACGAGGCTGACGCAGCTTCTGGCGCAATATGCGCAAAGCTCCAGCGAGGAAACGGCAAGTGAGACGACAGAGCAGACATCTTCCGGCGACATAACGCAGGCCGGCTTCATGAAGGATCTGAAGGCGATGCTGGAAGACCTCTCCAAGGACCCGGCCAAGGCCTCACAGGCAAAAGCGATGCTGGACGCGCTGGCCGCCGGCACGCTGACCGTATCGGATCCGTCGGAAGGGGCGCAGGTCTTGGCCTGGGACGTGAAGTCCGATTCGAAAACCACCTCGAAACCGGCAACGGAGATCGCCACGACCGGCTGGAGCGATTTTCTGAAGGACCACCTCAAGCGCGACGGATCGGCCTATGCCAAGACCGCCAGCGGCGCCTATGTCGACAGCATTTCCGGCGACAACGCATTTTTCGGCAGCGTCGGCAGCCGTTATTATTATCTGACCTGGCCACAACCGAAGACAGGCACGCTGACGGTGTGAGCCGCCACGTCCGGCCAGTCTGAGGGAAACGCTGCGACATGGATCATGCCGCAGCGCATTTTGGGCGCCCCGCTCAGGCGACGGGCGCGGCGGCTTGCCCGGTTCCGCCCGAGAGCGCCTTCTGCAGCTCCGCTTCCTGTTCCGGTGACAGCGATGTCTTGATGACGCGCCCGCGCAGCCCTTCCAGTTCCGCCATAACCTTTTCCGGCTGCACCTTGCGGATCAGCACGAACAGCGCCGAGGACCCATTCGGAATGGTTTCGCCGAGCGATTTGATGAAATCGTCATCGATTCCATAGTCCGTCAGCGAACCGGCCAATGCACCGGTGCCGGCGCCGATCGCGCCGCCGATCGCAAATCCTGCCAGGGGATTGAGGAACAGCAGGCCGACAAGGCCACCCCACAGGCCGCCGGACAGGAAGCCGGAGCTTGCGCCGATTGCCGTCAGATTGACGCTCTGCTTCAGATGCACCTTGCCGTTTTCATCGCGAACAACAACCACGGCGTCTTCCAGATCGACCAGATATTCCTTTTTCAGGCCCGCAAGCTTCAGAAGCACCCGGTCGGCTTCTTCCGTTCCATCAAAACCGACAACGACGAGTTCGGACATGTTTTATCTCCCTGAGTTTCAGTTCCGCTGCCATTGAACGCTGAAGATCACGGCAGGTTCCGACAATGATGGAAAGAGGATGTGTCATGCGTTTGACGGAAGCATGTGGGCGCAACACGGTAACCGGAGTCCCGCACCTGCCCGCCGTCCACACACTTTGTTCGTTTTTTTGAGAAAAGGCGATTTTCCGCTTGCACCCTAACAGGCTTATATATAAACGGCTTTCAGGTTCGGAGCGTAGCGCAGCCCGGTAGCGCACTTGACTGGGGGTCAAGGGGTCGTGGGTTCGAATCCCGCCGCTCCGACCATTAAATTCAAAGACTTGAGGCATCCCCCACCCTCAAGCAGTTTACACAAAAGAGCCGGTTACAGTTGGCGTTGTGCCAACGGTTCTTTTCGCCCGCATAATGCGCCCTCATCCCTCCCCTAAAAAATCATTTCCTGATACGCGCTACCTCCTCCCCAAACGAGAACATCGCCTGGTATGGCGGCGTGTCGCTATCGGAAAGATCAGGGACGATTCGAACTCCTGAACCGGAGAATGAGAAGCTGCACCGAGAATATGGAGAGGCGGAAGCCGATCCGGCTGATCACACCATCGTCCGGCACGACAGAGCCCATAGGGCAAGCGCGTCGGATTCCGCCGCCTGCCGGGCGAATTGCTTCCGTATTACCGGATATCCAACAGACTAATCCGAGGCGTCAGGTGAGTATTCGGTGGACGCTTACGACCCGCCGGTTTTGTTGTCCTTCTTCGCCTGATCATGATGCCATTTGATGGCGAAGAACATGCCCGTGCCCAACACGAGAATCTTGAACGGGAAGAAGACCAAAGGGAACAAGTCTACCCAATTCCAATCCGTCATTTTGAATATTTCCAGGCTATTATTTGTACGACTTCTCATGGAAGAGCTACGTCAAAGCTGCTGTTTCAGCAACTTCATTCATACATTCAGGCACGGGCTTTTTGACGCAGCCCTCGCCGGTCCGTCTCATCCGCTGATCCTCTTCGGTCGGCGCCGCCGGCGCAAACCACGCCGCCTAGAGTTGCTCAAGCCGAAGACTGAAGGGCAAGCCGCTATCGATGAATACCGCTCGAATGAACAGGTTCAGGATTTGTCCTCCCTGTTCGTGCCACCCGTCTTTCATCAAAGAGAAGGACGGGTGGCATTGCTTTATTGACTCTCCGCCAAAATTAGAACATTTAGTGAACAAAAGAGAGGTCACTAATATGTCCGACGCTGCGAAAATCACTCCTGTACGGCCTGACGACATAGCTGGCTTCATCATCCAGTGCCATGACGGCGATGCGAAGGCGGCCGTGGAAACACTGCTTGGTGAAATCGAACATTTGCAGGAACAGCTCTCCCTTGCGGTTGCCATCATGGGAAAGGGATATACACGCGGCTGGAAACCGGATCTCGGAAGCGACTGAACCGGCCGTTTGCCACCAATTGGGTTCGCCTGCAGTCGCGTGAAGCCGGACGCGGGTGAGCGCACTGCACCTGCCAGCCATATGCTTTATCAAGCTATATGTGACGCGCTTATATCTGGCTGATCGTCTGCCTTGCGGGCCAGATCCCGATCCACCGTCACGTCATCACGCGCCCGTGCGCTAGACTGGAAAAAACGGAGGTGCGCCCGCCCCGATCACATCAGCAACCAGGACGAACGCAATCCCTTTGCGGGAGACGATCCACGATTTTGGAGAAGCTTGACCCTAGCGCCTTCAGAACTCGTTCGACGCTATGGCGAAGTCGTCGGTAATCGGCATGTGCTCCACATTTTCCCAGGTCTGGTCCATGGCATAGGTCGCGGAGAGATAGGGAATGCCGATGTGGCCGTAACGCACCGAAAGCTGGCTCTCCGCTTCCTTTTCGCCGAGACGCGCGACGCGGCTGAGATAAAGGGCGGTAGCGAGGCCCGTGCGGTCGGCGCCGGCCTTGCAATGGATGAGAATGGGTTTCGGCGCATCGCGCATGATCGCGACCAGCTCGTTCACCCTGCTCATGTCGAGTTCCTGACTGGCGGACATGCCGAAATCAATATGCCGCAACCCGAGTTCGCGCGCGGTTTCGACCTCGTCGCGATACCAGGCCTTGGATTCGTTCGGCCCGCGCAGATTGATGACCGTCTTGATACCGTGATCCCTGGTGTAGCGGACAAGCTCTTCGTTGCTCGGCTGGTTGGAGCGGTAAAGCTGGCCGGCAACCACCTCGTGAAAATTCCCGAGGAGCTGGATGGCATAAAGATATCCGCCTGCCGCAAGCACAGCAACGCCCATGCCCCAAAAGGAGCACTTCCAAAATCTTCGCATAATAAAACGGTTCCCTTACTCGACAGGAGAACCGATACAGACGGATTCTGACAGCAGGCTGAAAGTTATGCGACAGTATTGTAAGAGTAGAAAAATTGCGTTCGATCAGCGCACAAAAACATAGACCGCGTAGACCGCGATGAGCGCTGCGGCCGCCGCCGCCGTGATGGCGCCGAGGCGTTTTTCGATGAAATGGCGCACCGGTTCACCGTATTTCTGCAGCAATCCGGCAAGGATGAAAAAGCGTGCGCCGCGCGTGACGACGGCTGAGAAAATGAACAGGCCGAGGCTGATATTGGCCGCACCGGAGAGGATCGTCACCACCTTGATCGGCGGCAGGTGCGCGAGCCCCGATGTCACCAGCAGGAGAACGATGGTCTCGTAGTCCACCGAGTTCTTCAGGTGTTCGAAACTGTCGAGCTTGCCGTAAAATTCCAGAATGGGCCGCGCGATGCTTTCAAAGGCATAATGACCGAGGAACCAGCCGGCGATGCCGCCGAGAACCGAGGCGACCGTGGCCACAAGCGCATAAAACATCGCCTTTTTCGGCTTGGCCAGCACCATGGGCAGGAAAAGCACATCCGCCGGCACGACGAAAACCGAGCTTTCCACGAAAGCGACGATCGCCAGCCACCACACGGCGGTTTTGCGCGCCGCAAGCGCCATCGTCCAGGCATAGATGTTTTTCAGCATTTCATGTCCCCGGGAAAAGTGTTTCGGAGCGAAGGCGGGCAGGAAAGCCAAGGCATATCGACCGTTATTCACGCGATTTGCGATGGCGCGCGGCGGACCGAGAAGAGCCGACACCGCAGCAGGATTAGACACAACGCAAGAGAATGGCAAATGTTGGAAGATTTATTTTTGCATCGCGAAAAATGAGAAAGACGAACAATTCCAGTCGGCACAGGCCATCGGTTGCTGCGATGCGAAATTTCACCCTGAGGTAGATGAACTCGCCTTTTTGCTGTAGAATGGAACCCGGAGGAAAGAGGAGGAAGTTATCATGGACTATGTAAACTTCATTACGTCGATCAATCCGGTCATACTCGTTATCCTGCTGGTGGTTCTTCTTGCCGGGGCCTACAGCAGCTGGGTTTCCCACTAGCGAGACGAATGACGCCACCGGAAGCCGGATGTTCCTTTTCTATCGGTGATAGGCATCAGGCAGGATGAATGGTATCAAACCCGGAGTTAAAACAACTTCCGGGAAGCGGCATGACGAACGAATTCGCATTCACTGATACGTCTGAAAAGCTCAGCACCACGCTGGAAAAGCTGATAGGCAAGCTGCAGGGCCAGACGATCACGTTGCGCGAACTGATGGAAGCGATCGGCGAACAGGGCCTGTTGCTCATCTGCGCCATTGCCTCCCTGCCCTTTCTCATTCCGGTCTCCATTCCCGGCGTCAGCACCGTTTTCGGCGCGGCGATCATCCTTGTCAGCCTCGCGATCACACTGAACCGCCTGCCCTGGCTGCCGGCGAAGATTCTCGACCGGCAGATGGAAACGGCAAAGCTGGTGCCGGCGCTCCGGAAGGGTGTCGCCATCGTCTCCAAGCTCGACCGTTTCATTCGTCCGCGTATTCCGGCGCTGACGACGGGCATCGTCGCCAACAGGATAAACGGGCTCGCGCTGATGACGGCGGGTGTGCTGCTGATGATGCCGCTCGGCTTCATTCCCTTTTCCAACACCCTGCCGGGGGTTGCCATCCTGCTGTTTTCGGCCGGCATGATCCAGAGGGACGGCGTCACCGTGCTTGGCGGCTACCTGTTTCTCGGCCTGACGGCGATTTATTTCGCAGCGCTCGCCTATGCCGCCTTCTGGGCCGGACAGGGCATCAGCAGCTCGATTGCCGGATAAGGCCTACTGGCGGTCCCTGCTGCGGGTTTCCCGGCGGTTCTGTCGCGAGGCCCACCACACCGCCAGCCGCCGTCGCCTGCGGCGCACCGCCGGCAGATCATGCGAGAGAACGACGAGACCGAGCGGAATCATCCAGAAACCGAGGA
The DNA here is from genome assembly GCF_017313365.1 of Agrobacterium sp. OT33. Lineage (NCBI taxonomy): Bacteria > Pseudomonadati > Pseudomonadota > Alphaproteobacteria > Hyphomicrobiales > Rhizobiaceae > Agrobacterium > Agrobacterium sp. OT33. Next base: position 37,537 of record NZ_JAFLMZ010000009.1, read on the forward strand.
CGGGTAAAAAACCCAGCGTTCCGCCAACCACCAGAGCGGAGCCGGTGGCGATCCTGCCGACACGCGAACGTGGCATGGCAAGACTCCATTTCCCGACATTGAGACGACCCGTCTTGTGGTCCATACCGAATTTCATGCCATCCTGCCCTTTTGCATTCGGCCTGTGGATAATTTTTTCAGTGCCGATAAGCCCGGAAAATCGGGACTCCGGCGAGATAAAACAAGAGGAATGCGTTTTTTTTGAAAAAAGCGCTTGGCAAATCGGAAAAGCATTTGTATTACCCCGCTCACACCGCGCCAAGCAGCGCACGTTCCCTGGTAGCTCAGCGGTAGAGCATTCGACTGTTAATCGACAGGTCGCCGGTTCGAATCCGGCCCGGGGAGCCATTTCTCTCAAAAACATGTTTTGAAGAGCGAAGTGCAGCTGCATTCGCCCGATCCGGCTCATGGCATTTTCCCGCCCGCCGGATGGCGGGCTCCAGCCAATCAGCTCTTCCTGACCGCCCGCTTGGTGGCCTTCGTGGCGTTGGTAAGCGCTGGCGGATCACTTGCCGGGAAGCTCTCCTCAAGGCTCTCGGTCAGATCGTCTTCTTTTCTGTTACCTGCGGCTTTCTGTTCCTTCTCAAGCGATTTGACCGCCGGGGATTTGGCTTTTGCCGCCGTAGGCTTTTTTGCCGGCATCTTCTTCGCGGGCGCTTTTTCGGCCGAAGCCTTGGCGGCAGCGGATTTCTTCACGCCGTTCCTGCCGCTGGTCTTTGCGGTTTCCGCACCTGCCGAGAGTTCCCGCTCCGCTTCGATCCAGTGTCGTTCGTGGTGCCCGTCCGGCCTTCCCTCCCTCTCCCATATTGCGCGCGCTTTTTCACGGATTGCGGCTTCGCGATCCTGGCTCATAACGGGCCTCCCTCTTCGTGTTGCAGCTGTTTTATTGTGCCACTGAAAAAACAGAAAAAGCCAGACTTTGTTCCGCGCAGCCGTCTGTGAACGCGCTTTTCCTTGCAAAAGGGAACCGACATCGAGTGAGGATCGTTTTGTCTGCAGGAACCCGCAGGAGAATCTTCCATGAGCACCCCGCAAAAGCCGAAAACCGAACCGCTCGACATTCGCGACGACGACGTGGCGCGTTTTGAAACCGACAGCGAACTCAAGGACAGGGAGGGCGAGATTTATCCGGACGAGATCATGAGCCTGCGCGCCCGTCGACAGGCCGCACGCCAGCATGAGGACGCTTTTATCGTCGCCACTGATCTGGAGGACGACGACCAGCGAGAGGCTGCACCGGGCGTCAGGGAGCAGCCATAGGCTTCCTGAAACAGATAAGGCGGGTCATGGCCCGCCTTTATAAGACATATGCTGCTGTCGGCCGTCAGCGGCGGACGGAAACGATGGCCTTGCGGCTGAAGTTGGAAACCTGCACCCGGCCGGACTGATTGCCACCGAGGATTTTGGCGGTCTTGCCGCTCATGCTCTTCAGGATACCGGCGTGGTAGCCGCGGCCGTTGCGAATGACGACGACGTCACCCGGCTTGGCTTCGCCCACCGGCACGGCATAACCGAAGGAACTCCAGGATTTCGCAAATCCGTAGGATTTGGGAGACTGCCGGCCGGCCTTGCTGGCGACGGCATGCAGGAAGAGACCACACCACGGGGTGCTGCGGGGATTGGCCCCCAGAATGTTCTTCAGGCTCTTGTTGTTTCTGGACTCGTGCAGCCCGGTGTATTTTTCTGCCTGGTTCAGCATGCCGGCGGAGGCCGGCGCCACGACTGTAAAAGCCAAGGCAGCGGATAGAATTAACGCGGATACTCTCAAACGTCTCGCCCTTATGTTAGAGGGCGTCCGTGTATTGTGACAATTTAGCGACAATTTGACGAGAAATGGGCAGAAATCAGACGCCTATTCATGCGACCTGATCTGTCATTGCTTCAAAACAGGCTGCCCTGCGCCTCATCGGCGCGGCTGCGGCCGGCATTTTCGAGATCAAGCATGCGCAGTTTGGTGGTGGTTCCGCCGGGTGCGGAAAAGCCGCCCAGTCGGCCGCCAGCGGCCAGAACCCGGTGGCAGGGAATGATCAGCGGCACCGGGTTTTTCGCCATGGCCTGGCCAACGTCGCGGGCCTTCTCCATGCCGAGGCCAAGATCCTTCACGATACCGCCATAGGTCGTCGTGCGGCCCCAGCCGATCTGCCGGGCAACCGCGTAGACATCGAGAAAGAAACGATCCTGCCCGGCAAGATCGAGTTCGACGGTGGCAAAATCGATCGGTTCACCGCTGAAATAACGGGTGATCATCGCGATCACCTCACGCGTGCGTGTTTCGGGAACCGCAATTGTGGATGACGGCAGACGTTTCAGGAGAAGCTTTTCGGTTTCGCCGGCATCGGCGCCGGGCAATTGCAGGCGGGCGATGCCGCGCCCCGCCCATGCAAGGCCGCAATGGCCAAGCGCCGTGGGAAAAACAATATAGCCGTAGTGGTTGGTCATCGCATTCATTCATCCGCTTTCGGTCGCACACGATGCCATATCCCGCGTCCGAAACAACCCGATTCCTGACCTCCAAAAAACAAGACCACCCGATTTTGCCGGGTGGCCTCCCAATGCATCAGTCCTCAACCGGTTCAGGATGCGATCCTGTTCTGCGCTTCCGCCTTGTCCTCCATCAGGCATTGCGCCTGCCGGCTGGCCGCTACGAAGGCCGTGCGGGCGATTTCGCCCGCCACGTCGCCCATCAGCGAAGCGCGGCACAGACGCAGCGCCTGTTCATGCACCTTGTCGCCCCGTTCGGGCCATTCGTGCTGCAAAAAATCGAAGGCTTCGTAAACGCCGTTGAAAATCCGGGGAGCGCCGTTTTCAAGGGAGATGGTAACGGGCTTTTCCCACTTAACGTCATTCAGCAACATTGATTGCACTTCCATGCTCTATTAACCCGCGACAAACGCCGGCTCCTCCAGTTGGTTCCCTTCACCTGCGGTTTCAAGAGCGAAAAAATAACCCTCGAGAAACCATGTGCCCCATCTTTCCATTCTAGCCGATTTGCGGAACAAAGCGTTTCAACACTCGTTCAAGCGGAAGTGAACCGGGTCCCTTCATGCCGACAACAGCCTCCCCCGCCATCGTCTGGTTCCGTAGGGATTTGCGCCTTTCGGACAATCTTGCTTTGCTTGCCGCTGTCGAGCACGGCGGACCCATCATTCCCGTGTATGTCAGGGAAAAATCCTCTGGCCCGCTGGGCGGTGCTCAGGAGTGGTGGCTTCACCATTCGCTTGCCTCGTTTTCCGCCGCGCTGGAAAAAAGCGGCAGCCGTCTTCTGTTTCTAAGCGGCGAGGCCGAAAAGACACTTCTGCAACTGATATCCGATACCGGCGCTGATGCCGTTTTCTGGAACCGGCGTTACGATCCGGCTGGCGTGGCCACCGACGGGGCGCTGAAGCAGAAACTGCACGACAACGGCCTGACGGTCCGCAGCTTTTCCGGCCACCTGCTGCACGAGCCGTCGCGGCTGCAGACGAAGTCCGGCGGGCCTTACCGGGTCTATACGCCCTTCTGGCGTGCACTGGAGGGTGGCGAGGAGCCGCATGCCCCGGCGCAGACGCCAAAGAGCCTGAAGGCACCGAAGATATGGCCGAAATCGGAAAAGCTCGATGACTGGAAGCTGCTGCCGGTCAAGCCGGACTGGGCGAAGCACTTCAGCGAGGTCTGGGCGCCCGGAGAAGACGGCGCGCAGGAGAAACTCGACGACTTCATCGATGGCGCCCTGAAGGGTTATGAAGAGGGTCGCGATTTTCCGGCAAGGGATGCGACTTCCATGCTCTCGCCGCATCTGGCCTTGGGTGAAATTTCACCCGCCACCGTCTGGTACGCGACGAAGGGGCTTTCCCGCCACATCGCCTCAAACGATATCAGCCGTTTCCGCAAGGAAATCGCCTGGCGGGAATTCTGCTATCACCTGCTGTTTCATTTCCCCGAACTGGACGAGAAAAACTGGAACGACAGTTTCGATGCCTTCGGCTGGCGCGACGATGAGAAATCCTTCAAAGCCTGGACGCGCGGCATGACGGGCTATCCCATCGTCGATGCCGGGATGCGGCAATTATGGAAACACGGCACCATGCACAACCGGGTGCGCATGATCGTGGCCTCCTTTCTCATCAAACATCTGTTGATCGACTGGAGGAAAGGCGAGAAATGGTTCCGCGATACGCTTGTCGATGCCGACCCGGCCTCCAATGCCGCCAACTGGCAATGGGTGGCGGGTTCGGGGGCGGATGCCTCGCCATTCTTCCGCATTTTCAACCCGATCCTGCAGGGTGAGAAATTCGACGGTGATGGCGACTACGTGCGCCGTTTTGTACCGGAGCTTGAAAAGCTTGAGCGGAAATATATTCACAAGCCATTCGAAGCACCGAAGGAGGTGCTGAAGAAGGCAGGCGTCGAGCTTGGCAAGACCTATCCGTTACCGATCGTCGACCATGCAAAGGCGCGGGAAAGAGCGCTTGCCGCCTATGCCGCGCTGAAGAAGACCGCATAAAATTGGGTATCGGCAAAATTTTGCGTGGCGAAGCCAAAGCCGGGAAGATAATTTCTTGCCTAAAGGCGGTTGTAACGGGACATAACGGCACCTAATTTCCGCTCAGACAAGAAGGCTCGATCATGACCATTCATCCCTCTGCGCTCAGTGCCATCGGCAATACGCCGCTCATCCGTCTGAAAGCCGCTTCTGAAGCGACGGGGTGCGAAATCCTCGGCAAGGCGGAATTCCTCAATCCCGGCCAGTCGGTGAAGGATCGCGCCGCGCTCTATATCATCCGCGACGCCGAACGGCGCGGGCAATTGCGCCCGGGCGGCACCATCGTGGAAGGCACGGCAGGCAATACCGGCATCGGCCTGTCGCTGGTCGCCAATGCGCTGGGCTACAAGACTGTCATCGTCATTCCCGAGACGCAGAGCCAGGAAAAGAAGGACGCGCTGAAGCTTCTCGGCGCAAAGCTGGTCGAAGTTCCGGCAGCCCCCTATTCCAACCCGAACAATTACGTGAAGGTTTCCGGCCGGCTGGCAAAACAGCTTGCCGCGACCGATGAGAACGGCGCGATCTGGGCCAACCAGTTCGACAATATCGCCAACCGTCAGGCCCATATCGAAACCACCGCACCGGAAATCTGGGACCAGACGGATGGCAAGGTCGATGGTTTCATATGCTCGGTCGGTTCAGGCGGAACGCTGGCGGGTGTGGCCGATGGCCTGCGCGATTTCAACCCTGATATCAAGATCGGCCTTGCCGACCCTGAAGGCGCCGCGCTCTACGAATATTACAAGAACGGCGTGCTGAAATCCGAAGGTTCCTCCATCACCGAAGGTATCGGACAGGGTCGCATCACCGCCAATCTGGAAGGCTTCACCCCGGATTTCTCCTATCGCGTCTCGGATGCGGAAGCGCTGCCGGTACTGTTTGATCTCGTCACGAAGGAAGGGCTTTGCCTCGGCGGTTCTTCCGGCATCAACATTGCCGGCGCAATCCGCCTTGCCCGCGAGCTCGGTCCGGGGCATACAATCGTGACGATACTGTGCGACTACGGCAATCGTTATCAGTCGAAGCTGTTCAATCCGGATTTCCTGCGCTCCAAGGGCCTTCCCGTTCCGCAGTGGCTGGCGACGAAAAGCGAGATTGCGGTTCCGTACGAAACCGTTTGAGGACATGCCGAAATGCCTGTGAATGCCCTGTTCCGTGACGATTTTTATCTTTCCACCGCAGAAGCGATCGTCACGGCGGTGCATGAGGATGGCGGCATAGAATTCGACCAGACCTGCTTTTATGCGACCTCCGGCGGCCAGCCGGGCGATAGCGGTTTTCTCGAGCGGGCGGATGGTTCGCGCATCGAACTCGGCATCACCAGAAACGGTGCCGACAAGAGCGTAATCGTCCATGTGCCGCTTGAAGGCCAGCCCTCGCCTGAAATCGGCGAAAAGCTGACCCTGCATGTGGACTGGCCGCGCCGCTACAAGCTGATGCGCATGCACACCGCCTGCCATCTGCTCTCCGTCGTCTGCCAGTGGCCGATCACCGGCGCTGCCGTCGGCGAGGACGAATCGCGTGTCGATTTCGACATGTCGGAAACCATCGACAAGGATGAGGTGACGGCCAAGCTGATGGAGCTGGTGAAAGCCAACCATCCCGTCTTCCTGCAATGGATCACCGACGAGGAGTTGGCTGCCAATCCGGGCATCGTCAAATCCAAGAATGTGCGCCCGCCAATGGGCCTTGGCCGGGTCAGCCTCGTCTGCATCGGTGAAAACTCCAGCATCGACAGCCAGCCCTGCGGCGGCACCCATGTTTCCGAAACGCAGGAAGTGGGCGATATTCACATTGCCAAGATAGAAAAGAAGGGCAAGGAGAACAGGCGCTTCCGCATTCGTTTCGGCGCGCCTGAAGCTGTTGCCTGAGATCGGGAGAGACATCGTGAGCACGGATAAGAGCCGTTTCGTCGTTTCGGCGGACTGGGTGGAAAAGCAGCTCGGCACATCAGGGTTTCGTGTCGTTGATGCCTCTTGGTATCTGCCGGCGCACAAGCGCAACGGCGCGGAAGAATATGCGGCCGGTCACCTGCCCGGCGCCGTTTTCTTCGATCAGGACAAGATCGCCGATCATACGACCGGCCTGCCGCACTCCCTGCCCTCGCCGGAATTCTTCGCGGAACAGGCCGGCGCGCTTGGCCTCAGCGATGCCGATACGATCGTGGTCTATGACGGCCCCGGCTTCTTTTCCGCGCCGCGCGTGTGGTGGATGCTGCGGGTGATGGGCGTGCGCAAGGCCTATGTGCTGGATGGCGGCCTCGATGGCTGGAAACACGAAGGCCGCTCGCTTGAAACCGGCACGCCGGAAATCGAACCCGCAACCTTTACGCCTGATTTCAACGAGAAGCGCGTAACCTCGCTTGGCGCCATGCGCGGCATTGTCGACAGCGGCGAAAAGCAGATCGCCGATGCCCGCGGCGCAGGCCGCTTCACCGGTGACGAGGCCGAGCCGCGTGCCGGCATGCGTTCCGGCCATATGCCCGGCGCACGCAGCCTGCCCGCGACAGCCTTTTCCGAAAACGGCCACTTCAAGGACCTCACCGCCATCCGCAAGATGGTGACCGATGCCGGCATCGATCTTTCGAAGCCCGTCGTCACCAGTTGCGGCTCGGGCGTCACAGCCGCGGTCATCACGCTGGCGCTGGAATCGCTCGGCCATTCCGACAACTCGCTTTATGACGGTTCCTGGTCGGAATGGGGTGGATTGCAGGATACGCCTGTTGTGACCGGCGCTGCCGATCCCCTGCCCGCCATTTCGCACGGCCCCCTGAAAGCGCATGTGACGCAGCTGGAAATGACCGCGCCACCGAAGGTCAGCCTGCCGATCCCCGTCAACATCCAGACGGCACTGATGCGCGTCAACAATATTCCCCTGCATTTCTACCGCTATCTCTACTGGCGGGTGGGGAAACGCTGGCACTGGCAAAAGCGCATGCGGATGAGCGATGCCGAGCTTTCCGCCATCCTGCGCGATCCGAAAAACAGCGTCACGGTTCTCTACATGAACGGCGCGCCCGCCGGTTTCTTCGAACTGCACAAGGCGAGCGACGATGTGACCGAGCTTTCCTATTTCGGGCTGCTCGAAGAGGCGATCGGTGCAGGCGTCGGCAAGTGGTTCCTGTTGCAGGCGCTTTACGCCGCCTGGCAGGACAATCCGCAGCGAGTGACGGTGACCACCAACACGCTCGACCATCCGCGCGCATTGCAGCTTTACCAGATGATGGGCTTTTCACCCGTCGGCACCTACGAGGCCTGGGTGGAGCCGCTTGCCGATACCGAGCTTCTGGAAATTTCGCTGCGCAATTGAGGTTTCGGCTGATCGGGTGCCGCATGTGCCGTTCCCGATCACTTCACTCCCCTTATTTCTGTGACCAGCACAGGAATAAGGGTGCGGAAAATGTCAGCGCAGGAAACAGCCACACGGTGTTGGTGAGGATACCTTGAACGGCGCAGCCCTCACGCCTTGTCGATAATCAGGTGCGTCGCGCCCTCGCCCGCCACCGTTCCCGTGCAGCGGTAACCGAGCGCGGGCAAGTCCAGCCCTTCGAAAAGCAACTCCCCCTTGCCGAGAAAAACCGGCGCGAGCGCCAAGTGCAGCTCATCGATCATGCCCACCGCCATATATTGCCGGATGGTGGAAACGCCACCGCCGATACGGACATCCTTGCCGTTCGCCGCCGCCAGCGCCCTGTCGAGGGCCGCCTCGATGCCGTCGGTGACGAAATGAAACACGGTGCCGCCCTTCATCGTGAAGGACGGGCGCGCATGATGCGTCAGGACGAAAACCGGAACGTGATAGGGCGGCTCCTCGCCCCACCAGCCCTTCCAGCTTTCATCCGGCCATGCGCCGCGCACCGGACCGAACATGTTACGCCCCAGAATCCACGCGCCGATATTCTCGAAGCTCTTTTCGGAAAAATCCTCGTCCGTGCCGGTCGAACCGCCGTCCTTGCCGAACATGCGGTGAAAGGTACGGGTCTTGAAGGCCCATTGGTGCAGCTCTTCGCCGTTCACACCCAACGGGTTCCGCAGGCTTTGGTCCGGTCCTGCGCCATATCCGTCAAGCGAAATGGCGAAATTGCGAACGACAACCTTCGGCATGGCACTCTCCTCCCATTTCAGGAGGCAGATCACCAGCGTCGGGCGACCGGCCTCAGATTTCCCGTTCCAGATTAACAGCGGCCGTCGGGATTTGCCCGCCGGCGGCACCTTTGTCTTCCGTGACGGTGTTCAGCAGGTGATCGGCAATCAGTTCCGCCTGAAACTTGCCAAGCTCGTAGCAATAGGTGATTTCGCGTTTTTCCGCCGACCAGTAGACATCGGGACGGCCGCAGGATTTGGCCGTCAGCTTGACGTCCCCCTTCAGGGCATAAGCGCCGAAGCTGCGGCTGATGAGATCGAGGACCTTCGATTCCCTGACCATGATGGCATAGGGTTCAAGCTCGGGATCGCGCGGCGGCACGTAGCTGATGGTGAATTTGGACGACGTCTGGCTGCGGTAGGGCGCGAGAAAATTCTCCCAGGCCGAAGCAACGCCCGGATAGGCGGCAGCGCATTTGCCGAACTGTGCATTGTCCAGCCCCATCATGGCGGCCAGATCGCCATAACCGTCCTTGTCGCGGCCGACCATCAGACAGGCCATGTTGCGGTCGCGGCTCCTGTCCGGCACCAGCGCGGAAAAGACCGGTGCTTCGTGCTCGGGCAAGGTCTCTGCTTCCCGCGCCAGATACCAGCTGTCTGTGGCGTTGACGAGCGCGGTATCGAGCCACTCCTCATTGGCCTGAAGGATGAGCGTGCCCGCCAGCTGGTCGGCCGGGGCCTGCGCGCTGCCGGTATGCGGCGTGCCGAAATCCGAAATCAGCATGCGCGCGCCCTCGTGATAGAGCGAGAAGATCGCGTTGCCGATGACGAAATTGACCGCCTGCTGCAGCTGGTCGTCGGACAGGCCATCAAGACCGGAGGCAAGCTGTGCCTTCGCCTCGATCGGAGCCGTCAACGAAACGAAAGCCAGCGGAACGGCGGCCAGAAAACGACGCAACATAAAATCAGACCTTCCGGAAACGAGGAGCGTCACTGATTCCCGAAGCTAACGAATGACGCAATGGGCTGGTTGCATCGCCTGTCAAGAATCGGGTGGATAGTGCTCCATTTCGGGATCATAGCTGCAAACAAGCAACGCCGATCCCGAACCGGAAGGAGCCTGTCATGGCCAATCTCGTCTTTACTGCAATGCCGGCTAACGAAGCCGAGGCCTTCCGGGCGGGAGCGCCCGACGCCTATGGCAACCCGCCGGAACAGGCCGTTTCACCGGGCGGCATGCCCTGCCGCCATTGTCTTTCACAGATCGGTGAAGGGGAAAGAATGCTGATCCTCGCCTACCGGCCCTTTCCTTCGCTGCAACCCTATGCGGAAACGGGGCCCATATTTCTGCATGCAGATGCCTGCGCGCGCTATCCGCAAACGCAGACCGTTCCACCGATGCTGAACAGCCCGGATTACATCATCCGCGGATATGGCGCCGACGACCGCATCGTTTACGGCACCGGCGCGGTGACGGCGACGGGCGAAATCGTGTCACGCGCACGGCGCCTTCTCGAACGCACGGATGTTGCCTATGTGCATGTGCGTTCTGCCCGCAACAATTGCTATCAGTGCCGTATCGACACAGAATAATCGGCTATTATCTGCAATTTTAAGCAAAGCACTAAACGGCTCTCAAGCTTTCCGCACCATGATGCAGCTATCGGAAACAATTTATTTGAGCAGCAAAATGACAAACAACCTCAACATGGCGACCCGCAGCGCACCGCGCAGCAAGACGAGAATCTTCGCGACCGTGCACTATTTCAGCCAGTCGACCAGGGGCCGCGTCGTCGATCTTTCCGCGACGGGGATGGCACTCGAGCTGGACGGGCCTTTCGCGGCTGCCAAGGGTAGCCGGGTCAAGGTGCAGAGCGAGGATCTGGGCTTCATCGAAGGCGTCGTGCAGTGGCAGCACCAGAACCGTCTCGGCCTGCAGCTTAAGCTTTCCACCAACACGCTGGCGCAGCTCTCCTCCTATTTCCGCTTCTTCCACGAGGAAGTGAAACCGACGCTCGCCCGCTGATCCGGCAAGTGCCGAAAACCGGAATGCGCCGGCCGAACGGAGCGCATTCCCGCAATGGCAACCTGCGCGCCGTGCTGCAATGACAAAAAATTTATCAAACGGTTGAAAACGGGTCCGTCTGTCACCGCCCTGTCATTTTGGTGATGGACTCCTCGGCGATTGCTTCTACCCTGTCGCTTTCCATGACAGCGCAAGCTTCATCCCAAGGAGTTCCCATGTCGTCGCTTCTCGCTCTCCACCCTATCACCCGCCGTTCGCTTCTCGGCGGCATTGCGGCCTCCTCGGCGCTGGTGATGCTGCATCCCTTCGCCGCCCGCGCCGCCGCCAATCAGGCGCATCTGCGCATCATGGAAACGACTGATATCCATGTTCACGTCTTTCCCTACGATTATTATGCCGACAAGCCGAACGACACGATGGGGCTTTCGCGCACGGCCTCGATCATCGACAAGATCCGCGCCGAAGCCGGAAACTCGATGCTGGTGGATAATGGCGACTTCCTGCAGGGCAATCCGCTCGGCGACTATATAGCCTATGAGCGCGGCATGAAGGCCGGCGACAAGCACCCCGTCATTAACGCCATGAACGTGCTGGGTTATGATTGCGGCACGCTCGGCAACCACGAATTCAATTACGGCCTCGACTACATGTCGAACACGCTGGCCGGCGCCGGTTTCCCTTACGTCTGCGCCAACCTCACCAAGGGTCAGCTGGCTTCCGATCCGAAAAACGACGAGCTGTTCTTCAAGCCCTACGTCATTCTGGAAAAGCAGATCCGCGACGGCGGTGGCGTGACGAGCCCGGTCAAGGTCGGCATTATCGGCTTCGTGCCACCGCAGATCATGATGTGGGATTCCAAGAACCTCGAAGGCAAGGCGCAGACCCGTGACATCGTCGAGGCGGCGAAAGCATGGGTGCCTGTCATGAAGGAAGAAGGCGCCGATATCGTCATCGCCCTCTCCCATTCCGGTATCGACGGCAAGGGCCAGACCGAGCGCATGGAAAACGCCTCGCTTTATCTGGCAGGTGTCGAAGGCATCGACGCCATCTTCACCGGCCACCAGCATCTCGTCTTCCCCGGTCCGAAGACCTGGGACGGCATCGAGGGTGCGGATGCCGTCAAGGGCACGCTGATGGGCAAGCCGGCGGTCATGGCCGGTTTCTGGGGCTCGCATATGGGCCTCATCGACCTGCTGCTCGAAAAGGATGGCAAGAGCTGGAAGATCGTCGATTTCACCTCCGAAGCCCGGCCGATCTATCACCGCGACGAAAACCGCAAGATCGTCGCCGATTTCACCGACAAGGCAGAGGTGCTCGCCGCCGCCAAGGCCGATCACGAAGCAGCCCTTGCCTATGTGCGCCGCCCCGTCGGCAAGACATCCGCCCCGCTCTATTCCTATTTCGCGCTGGTGGCCGATGACCCCTCCGTGCAGATCGTCTCCAATGCCCAGACCTGGTACATCAAGGACATGCTGAAGGAAGGACAATACAAGGACCTGCCGGTGCTTTCGGCGGCGGCGCCCTTCAAGTCCGGCGGTCGCGGCGGCGCTGATTATTATACCGATGTCCCCGCCGGTGACATCGCCATCAAGAACGTCGCCGATCTTTACCTCTACCCCAACACGGTGCAGGCGGTGCTGGTCAACGGTGCGCAGGTGAAGAACTGGCTGGAAATGTCGGCTGGCATGTTCAATACGGTCGAGGCCGGTGCGAAGGACGCGCCGCTGCTGAACGCCGATTTCCCGTCCTATAATTTCGATGTCATCGACGGCGTCACCTATCAGATCGACATTTCCAAGCCGGCGAAATTCGACAAGGACGGCAATGCGGTCAATCCCGACAGCAACCGCATCGTCAATCTGCAATTTGAAGGCAAGCCGATCGATCCCGAGCAGAAATTCGTGGTGGCCACCAATAATTACCGCGCCGGCGGCGGTGGCAAGTTCCCGGATATCGCCGCCGACAAGGTGATCTTCGTGGCCCCCGACACCAACCGCGACGTGATCGTGCGCTATATCGTCGACCAGGGCACCATCAACCCTTCGGCGGATGCCAACTGGTCGTTCGCACCGGTTGCCAATACCACGGCAATCTTCGAGACCGGCCCCAAGGGCCGCCACTATGCGGCGGATATCAAGGGCGCGAAAATCGAGGATGCCGGTGACGGCGCTGAAGGTTTCGCGAAGTTCCGTCTGGTTCTTTGAGGGCTTCGGCCGTTCTGCTGCTGGCGGCAGGGGGGAAGCTCTGCCGCCATCCTTGGGCTTGTCCCAAGGATCTAACCAGGTCAACAAAATCAATCCGTAGCAGATCCTCGGGACAAGCCCGATGATGACGCCGAGTTTGATGGAAACCATCGGCAATACCGAGGGCTATCCCCTCAATCGCGCCCACCGAGCGTTCGCAGCAGAAGCGGCAGTTCCAATGGTGGCTTCTGCTCGATGCGCCGATAATCGCTGCCATCGCGGTTGCGACGGATGAGCTTCAGGCCGACCATGTCGCGCCTCAGCATCGCGGCGTCCCCAAACCGGTGCAGGCCATCCAGAAAACTGCTGAACTCGCGTTCGGAAAAGCTCCGTCCGGCGGGAATTTTCGCCCATAGATACCAGAGGCACAGCTCCTGCTGCGCGCGGCGGGAAGGCCATTGCGCCAACCTGCCGGCGGCATCAAAAATTCGCGCGGTCTTCAGCACCCTGCCCTCGTTGACGGCCGGCATCGTCTCGGGCGTCGCAGGCCCACCTTCGGCGGGCGGCACCGTGCGGGATGCGCGCAGATGCTGGAAATTGCGGAAGCCTGCGGCCCGGCTCAGAAGATTGAGCATCTCCACATGGCTTGGCTGGCGCTCCAGCCTGCCGATCTGTTCGCGCAGCGATTTTGCAAAAGTCGAGAGGTCGGCGATATCAATGGAAAGGATCGAACGTGGCATGACTTATCCTCACGTGCCATTCCGAAAGGTGTCGCTGATCGCCGGCTTCCGACAAGGCACGGGATAAGTGCTGTCAATTATTCGAGATGCAGGTTTAGCTTCCCTTGCGGGACGGCGATGCCTCGGTGAACTGCTGACCGTGGTCAGGTATAGGCAGACCGTTCGCTGCCGTCAATTGGCCCTGTAGTGGTGTAACACGAGGTTGCCGCCCATTTCGTCTTCCCGGCGGGGAAAAGAAACAAGCGGCACTCTTCCAGACCATGCGTGATTGTCGTGCCGACAGCCGATGTCACTCTGCGGCGACAGCAATATTCCTCTGCTTGTTCGCCTCCAGCATCCCACTGAAATCCTTGTGGTTCGGGCAGGCTGACAGGCGCTGCTGGAAAGCTTCGGCGAGCCACTGACCTGCGGGACCTGCGGGTGAATCCACCCGCCGCAGTGCAAAGAGTGGATATTCGCCCTGTTCATAGGCTTCGAGTTCAAGGGCCTTCAGGCTGCCATTGGTCAGGTCGTTGCGGACGATCGATGCGGGCAGGCCGCCCCACCCCAGACCGCCCTTGATCAGCTGGTATTTCGTGGCGATATCGCTCACCCGCCATGTCTTGTAGGAAAGCACATTAAAATCGCGTCCTTTCGTGAGGCCCGAAGCATCGGTGACCACGAGTTGGACTTCCTCACGCACATCCGCCAGGGCCAGCGGCCGCTCGATCTGCGCCAGTGGATGATCCGCAGCGACGACCGGCAGCATGAAGGAATGGCCGACTTTTTCGACGACCAGTTCATCATCCTGGCGCATCAGCGCCCCGCCGATGCCGATGCCCGCCTTGCGGGAGAGCACCATCTCCATCACCATACCCAGCTCACCGACATTGAGGCTGAGGGTGACAGTGGGGAATTGTTCGCGAAAATCCCGCAGAACCGCAACGACGGCTTCCGCCGGAACCATGGTGCTGATGGCGACGGACAGTTCCGCTTCAAGCCCCTGCTTCAGCCCCTTGGCGCGGGCGCGCATTTCCTGCAGGCCGGCGACAATGCGCCTCGCATCCTCCAGCATGGCGCGGCCCTCATCCGTCAGCTTCGGCTGGCGCACGCCGCTGCGCTCGAACAGCGTCACTTCAAGCTGCGCCTCGAGATTGGCGATGGTGTAGCTGACGACCGACTGGGCGCGATTGAGCGCCCGCGACGCGGCCGAAAAACTGCCGGTCTCGGCAACCGTCAAAAATACCTGCAATTGATCGAGCGTCGGGTTCGCGTCCATGTCCCATCCATTTCATCGATAGATTGTTTCCATATTATCACAGTTTTCTTGATGGCAGTAATTTTTCATATAGAGCGCAAAGGAAGGGCATCGTGCTCTCCCGCCCTCCCAAGGCGCCCGTCAATTCATCGCATATGCAAGGAAAGACCATGTCCAACATTCTTCTCATCACCTCCAGCCCGCGTGGCGACGAATCGGTTTCGAACAAGTTTTCCGGTGAACTCGCGAGCAAGCTGAAGGCCAAGTCTGCTTCCAACACCCTTGTCCACCGCGATCTCGCCGCCGATCCCATTCCGCACCTCGACACCGTCAAGACGGCTGCAATCCGCAAGCCGGCCGACCAGCGTACCGCTGAAGAAGCGGTTGCGGCTGAATATTCCGACAAGCTGGTTGCCGAGCTTATGGCCGCCGACACCGTCGTCATCGGCACCGGCCTCATCAACTTCAACATCTATTCCGGCCTGAAGTCGTGGATCGACAACGTCGCCCGCGCCGGCCAGACCTTCAAATACACCGAGACGGGTCCGGTCGGCCTCGCCACCGGCAAGAAGGTCTACATCGTGCTTGCCGCTGCAGGCGTTTATTCCGAAGGCCCAGCCGTTTCGATGAACCATGCCGTTCCCTACCTCAAGACCGTTCTTGGTTTCATGGGCATGACGGATGTGGAAGTCATCTACGTGGAAGGTCTGGCGTTCGGCCCGGAAGCCGTCGAGAAGGCCATTGCCGCCGCTGGCGCCAAGGTTGCCGAACTGGCACAGGCCGCCTGAGGCACATTGAACGGAAGGCTGATGCCGGCGGGATTGCCGGTATCAGCCTTCCCACATGCCAAAACGGCCGTGGACCTGGTCCCGGCCGTTGTTTTTTGCCGCATAAAGCCGCGCATCGGCTTCTGACAGAAGCGCGCGGAAAAGCTGCCCGTCCTCGAAGGCCGTGGCGACACCAATGCTGACGGTCAGCGGCGAACCATCCGGCCGCTGCAGGTCCGCAAGGATCGCAGCCCTGAGACTGGCCGAAAAGGCAAGGGCCGCCTCATGCGCCATCGCCGGCAGGAGCGCCACGAACTCCTCACCACCAAAGCGATACAGATGGCCGTGCGGATGCACCGTGCGTTTCAGCACGGCGGCGAATTCCCGCAATATCTCGTCGCCCTGCAAATGCCCGAAGGTATCGTTGACGGTCTTGAAGTGATCGATGTCGACGATCAGCACACTGACCGGCCGTTGTTTCTCCAGACATTCCACGACGACCGAGGGCGCATCGAGCTCCATGCGGGCGCGGTCCGACACACCCGTCAGCATGTCGCGGCCCGAGCGGGACAAGAGCTCCTCGTAGCGCTCCCTGAAAGTCAAATCATTGAAGACATCGGCAACGCTGCGGCGTGTCAGAAAACGTCCCTTGGCCGAGGTCAGCCAGAGATAGATGGCAAAGAGCAGCGAATAGATCGCAACCGCCGCCATCTTCGCCTTCCAGCCGTCGTAGAAGACATCGACCGGCGCATTGAACAGGAATCGCAGAACCCCGTAAAAACCGGCCTGGTCGAAGCTGAGGATGACGACGCCGCAGAGCGCGAAGCGCAGGACGATATGGCGCTGCAGATAACGCCCCAGCTTTTCGTAAAGCAGGATGATGGCGATGGCGTCAATGTAAAGCAGGCTGGTTCCCCAGACCATCAGCGCGCCCATCTCATCGAGAAAGCCGGCACTGACCGACTGTCCGGGAACGATCGCCTCCGTCTGATGAAAATGGATGATCTGCGCCATGATGACGGTCAATATATTGCCGAGAAACAGGCCGTAGATCGGCTGGCGCACAACGGCCGCATCCTCGCGCATATAGAGCATGAGGATCATCATCAGCTTGCCGGCAAAAAGGATGGAGGAACCGGGCGAAGCGACGCCGAACGGCAGGCCGACATAAAAGACGGCGGCCAGATAGGTTTCCATGAAATGCATGACGCCCAGCGCGGTGAGAAAGACACCGATGCCGAGAATATGCCGGTAATGAAGGAATGCCGTCATTACCGAAAAATAGACGATGGCCTCCGTCAGAAAGAGGGCCAGATTTGCCCATTGCATCGGCGCACGCCCCGTCGATCCACACCGCGCCGGTCTATCGGCGCGACTCCATGCCCTTCAAGGACGATAGGCCCAAGCAACCAACGGAATCTTAATGTCCGAGGGAAGAAAACGTCATCATTTTCCTGGGAAAAGCGATGAACCGTTCTGGTCGATGATCAGTTTCGCCTTGCGGATCGTGAACTCCACCGCATCGTCCAGGCTGGTGAAGACATCGGCACGGACGAATTCATGCACCAGCACTTCCTCCCCGGCCTTTTTCTCGATGCGGCCCGCGAGACGGAACTGGCCGCCTTCCTTGATCGGCGTCGCGTAGATCAGATAGTCGCCATGCGCATGCGGCTCCACCTGAGCGGTCTTCTGCGGCGCATCGGAAGATGGTTGCCCCGAGCCGAAGGCCGAGAGGATTTTGGAAAAAAACGATGCCATGGCTTTCACTCCCTCAATCTTGTCACGTTTGAAGGGCGGAGGTGATCCGCCCTTCCCTGCCGTTCGCTTTCCGATCAGATGATCAGGTTCGACAGGATTTCGTTTTCGGTAATATCCTCATAACCGAGACCGGCGGCCTCGAAACGCTCCAGCAGTCCTGCGAAATTCTCCTTGGCGCTGGTTTCAATGCCGATCAGGATCGAGCCGAAGTTGCGGGCCGATTTCTTCAGATATTCGAAACGGGCGATATCATCGTCCGGACCGAGCAGGTTGAGGAAATCGCGCAGCGCGCCGGGGCGCTGCGGCAGGCGCAGGATGAAATATTT
Source organism: Agrobacterium sp. OT33 (assembly GCF_017313365.1). Classification (NCBI taxonomy): domain Bacteria; kingdom Pseudomonadati; phylum Pseudomonadota; class Alphaproteobacteria; order Hyphomicrobiales; family Rhizobiaceae; genus Agrobacterium; species Agrobacterium sp. OT33. The sequence goes on from NZ_JAFLMZ010000009.1 coordinate 55,217, forward strand.
CTTCACGCCGGTGTAACGCATGGCGCGTTCCTTCACATCCGGCAGGCGCTCGAAATCGAAATTGCCACCGGAGACGACGGCGATGACCGTCTTGCCTTCCAGCCTCTCGCGACCGAGCTTTTCCAGCGCGGCGATGGCGAGCGCCCCCGCCGGCTCCAGCACCACGCCCTCGAGGTTCAGCATCTCGATGATCGTGACACAGATGGCGTTTTCCGCGATGAGCATCACCTGCTCGGCCGGGAAATCCTTCAGTGCCTTGAAGTTCAGGTCGCCGATGCGGGCAACGGCTGCGCCATCGACAAAATTGTCGACCTTGGTGAGCGTCACCGGCTCGCCGCGTTCAAGGCTCTTCTTCAGGCTGGGCGCGCCTTCCGGCTCGCAGAACACGAAGTTTTCCCTGTCGACCGTGCCGGCCAGAAAACCCGAAAGGCCGGCCGAGAGACCGCCGCCGCCGACCGGCATGACGACGATGTCAGGCTTCGTGCCTTCCGGCAGCTGGTCCATGATCTCGGCGGCGACAGTCGCCTGTCCCTCGATGATATCCTCATGGTCGAAAGGCGGCACCATATAGCCGTCATTATCCTCGACATGCTTGCGCGCAGCCGCATAACACTGGTCGAATATATCGCCCACCAGACGGATGCTGATGAATTCGCCACCGAAGATACGGGTCTTGTCGATCTTCTGCTGCGGCGTCGTCACCGGCATGAAAACGACACCGTGAACGCCGAAATGACGGCAGGCGAAAGCAAAGCCCTGGGCATGGTTGCCGGCGGAAGCACAGACGAAAACCTTGTCCTTGCCAGCCTTCGCCACCGCCTTGCGGAGAAAGTTGAATGCGCCTCTAATCTTGTAGGAACGAACCGGGGACAGATCCTCACGCTTCAGCCAAATCGACGCGCCATACCGACGGCTGAGATGTTCATTCAACTGCAACGGCGTTTCCGGGAATATCTCCCGCACTTCCCGCCGCGCTGCCTCCACAAGCTGCTTGTCCACGATTGTCAATCCATTGAAATTCATAATGGCACCCGCTATGCCATAGGAAGGCGTCGGAGACAAAGACTCATTTCAGCGCGGCCACGAACTCTGGGTTTCATTTCTTGAACAGCAACCTTCTGCGCTCGGTCATTTATGTGGCGTCCATCTTCGGGCTCTATCTCGCGACGGCCATGTTCCTGCCCGCGCTGACGGATCTTTATTACGGCAATGACGACTGGATGGTGTTTGCGCTGTCCGGCTTTATGTGCGGCGGCTTCGCTCTCGCCTGCGCGCTCGCCACCCGCGGGCCGATCGCGTCCTTCAACAAGCGTTTCGGCTTCCTGCTCGTCAATATTCTCTGGCTGGTGTTTTCCATCGTCGGTGCGGTTCCGCTCTACCTGTCACAACTCGACCTGACGCCCGGCCAGGCGCTGTTCGAATCCGTCTCCGCCATCACCACGACGGGATCGACCGCGATTTCGGGCCTCGACAACGCGCCGCAGGGCATTCTTCTGTGGCGGTCGCTTCTGTGCTGGCTGGGCGGCATCGGTATCGTCGCGCTCGGTCTCTTCATCCTGCCGCTCCTGCGTGTCGGCGGCATGACCTTCTTCCGCATGGAATCCTCCGACACGGGCAATGACCGGCCCTTCGCGCGGCTGGCAAGCTTTACCCGGGCCTTCGTGGCGATCTACATTATCATGACGCTGGCCTGCACCATCGCTTATGATTTTGCCGGCATGTCGCATTTCGATGCGCTGAACCATGCCATGTCGACGGTCGCGACCGGCGGGTTTTCTACCCACGACGCCTCTTTCGCCTATTTCAACAATACCGCGCTGCTGTGGATCGCCACCATCTTCCTGATCTTCGGCAGTCTGCCCTTTTCGGTCATGATCCTGCTTGCGGTGCGCCGCCGGCTGGAGACGCTGCGCGACCCGCAGATCGCCGTCTTTCTCGGCTATCTCTGCGCCATCTCGATTGCGGTCGGCGTCTACCATCATTTCAGGAACGGCGTGCCGCTGGACGACGCGCTCAGCCATTCCTTCTTCAACATGACGTCGATCCTGTCGACCGGCGGCTTCGCCAGCGATGACTACACGCTCTGGGGGCCTTTCGTTGTCGTCGTCGCCTTTTTCGCCACCTTCATGGGCGGCTGTTCCGGCTCGACGGCGGGCGGCATCAAGGCCTACCGTTTTCTCATCATCTTCAACGTCGTGCGCGCCGGTCTGAAGAAGCTGATCTATCCGAACGCCGTCTATTCGGTGCGTTATGGCCAACAGGTGGTCGATCCCGATACGATCAGGACGATCTTCCTGTTCGTCAGCTGTTTCATCGCGCTGTGGATCGGCGGCAGCCTTGCCATGAGCCTGATGGGTTATGATTTCCTCACCGCCACCTCGGCGGTGGCGACCTCGCTTGCCAATGTCGGCCCCGGCATCGGGCCGATCATCGGACCGGCGGGCAATTTCTCCACCATCAGCGACCCCGCGCTTTATCTCCTGTCGGTCCTGATGCTGCTCGGCCGCCTGGAAATCCTGACGGTTCTGGTGCTGCTGATGCCGATTTTCTGGAAGAACTGAGATCGCCTCACCTGCGTGAATAAAGCGCTTGACCTTCCCACGTTGGAATAGTCCAGGCTCTCCCGGTTACGAATTCCCAACCAAGGAGAACCACCCCATGTGCACCGCTCACCAGCATCATGCCGAAACCACCACGGCACCGGTTGATGCAGACCTTTCTTTCCATGTTGAAGACATGACCTGTGGTCACTGCGCCGGGGTGATCAAGGGCGCGATCGAAAAGACCGTTCCCGGTGCCGCCGTGCATGCCGATCCCGCAAGCCGCACCGTCGTCGTCGGCGGCGTTTCCGACGCGGCCCGTATTGCCGAAATCATCACCGCCGCAGGCTACACGCCGGAAGCACGCGCCTGATCGAAAGAAATGCCGGCGGCGCGTATCCCCGCAGCCGCCGGATCATCCTGCCTGCCCCGCGTCACGCTGAATTTGTGTGACGGATTTTGGACGATGCCTGCGCTCGTCCCTCCTGTCTTCGCAGACAGCAGATGCCCTCTCCTTTCGCCAGTTCTCCACCTTCCAGCTACCGCGTGATCAGGTTCCTGATCGCGGGAAATCCTTTTCACGGCGCGGAGGTGCCATGGCTGGACGCGGCCTCACGGACGTCATGACCGAGGAGAGGCTCTCCGATTTGCCATAAAAAGACCCGGCTCTTTCAAAGCCGGGTCTCCCTGTTATCGACAATATCGCGCCAGCTTATTTCGTTGCGAGATCCTTGGTCATGACAAAATAGTTGAGCGGATGGGGCCTGTAGTTTTCGAGCTTGGCCGAATAGGCGTCGAACACGGTCTCATGGATGAGGAAGACGGAGACGGCTTCGTCGTAAATCTTCTTCGCCGCTTCGCTGTATATGGCGTAGCGACCGGCGGGTTCGGCCGTGGCATAGGCGGATTTGATCAGCTTGTCCGTCGCCTCGTTGCAATAATGCGAGATATTGTAACTGCCGCCGCAGGTATAGTCCGCATTGAGGAAACCGGCCGGTTCGGCGACATCGGTGGCATAACCGCGCGACAGCAGTGCCATGTCGAACTTGCCGGCCAGAAGGTCGGGTTCGATCGCGCTATAGTCAGCCACGCGGACATCAACCTTGATGCCGAGTTCCTGCAGCTGCGCCTGAATGATCGCCGCGACATCCTTCAGTTCCGTTTTTGCCGTGTAGGCGAGCAGCGTGACCTTCAGGCTGCCGGGAGCCACTCCCGCTTCCTTCAGCAGGTCCTTGGCCTTTTCCACGTCATAGGCGGGCTTGTTTTCTTCGGCGGCCCAGGGCTCACCCGCCGCAAAGGGCATGGCCGCACCCTTGACTGCGCCTTCATAGATGCTGTCGGCGATGCCGCCCGTATCGATGGCGGCCTGGATTGCCTGACGCACCTTGAGATTGTCGAAAGGCGGCCTGGAATTGTTCAGCAGCAGTTCCGTGATGCGGGGCGACGGGATCGGCGCGACCTTGACGCCGTCGGTGGATTCGATTGTCTTGACGGTCCATGGCGGAACGAGGCGCGAAATCTGCGCTTCTCCGGTTCGGGCCTGGGTGGCACGGGTGTCGGCATCGGGAACGAAGTTCACGCGGCCACCCGCAAGCTTCGGCATTCCGCCCCAGTAATCGTGATTGGCGGTCAGTATCATATGTTGGCTGGGATCAACTTCCGTGATCTTGAAAGGTCCGGTGCAGGTTCCGACCGGATCGACCTTGCCGTCCTTGTAGGCGGCGGGTGCGAGAATGGAGGTGGCGGGGCTCGCCATCTGTGCCGGCAGCAACACCGAGGGCTCGATCGTCGTTATCCGGACGATATCATCGCCGCCGGCCTCGACCGAGGCGATCAGTTTGGGCGAAAAGGCGCGGGCCGGAACCGGAGCCTCCAAAAGATTGGTAAGAGCATTGACTGCGGCCCTGGCATCGAGCGCTTCGCCGTTCTGGAATTTGACGCCCTTGCGCAGTTTGAATTCCCACACCTTGGGGTCGGTCTGCGTCCAGGATTCAGCCAGACTCGGCTCCAGTTTCATGTCGTAACCGACACGTATCAGGCTCTCGAAACATCCTGCCCGCGAGCCGAGATAAGCGTCGTCGGACGCCATCTGCCAGCCGGTCTTCACCCCGAAATTATCGTCATAGGTAATTGTCGCGGCCTTTGCCGCATCGGCTCCAAACGAGGCCACGATGGCGCATGTCGCCCAAAGTGCGTGCTTCATCATAGAATATTCCCCTTTTATTTTTGATGATAATGCTCACAATCCATTTATCTTCACGAATTTTCCGATTAAATATCCTTAAGTCGCAAGACAAAAGAATATCCATCCGAATATCATTCATTTTACGTTTCTATACTCGAAATATAATTCTGATATTAAATCTCAGACGCACGATTCATCTGTTTTTACCAAGGCGCAGAACTGTAACTGCTTCATGCTTCAGCCCCATTCGCGCCAGTGGTGGCAGCGTGCGAAATGCTCACCCGCAACACCCTCCAGAACCGGCTCCTTTTCGCCGCAGATCGGCGTCGCATATTTGCAGCGGGTGTGAAATTTGCAGCCGCCGGGAGGGTTCAGGGGGCTCGGCAGATCACCATCCAGCAGCATTTCCGGCGCATAAAGCCCGGTTTCATCCAACATCGACGAGGCGATCAAAGCCTTGGTGTAGGGATGTTTCGGCGCACGAAAAAGCTCTTCCCGGTCAGCGATTTCAACGATCCGCCCGAGATACATCACCGCGATGCGATCGCAGAGATAACGCACCACGCGCAGGTCATGGGAAATCATCAGAACGGTCAGGCCATGACGGCGTTTCATGTCCATCAGCAGGTTAAGAATCTGCGTGCGCATGGAGGCGTCAAGCGCCGATGTCGGCTCGTCACAGACAAGGAAGCTCGGATTGAGAAGCAGAGCGCGGCCGATGACCACACGCTGTAACTGTCCGCCGGAACACTGGCTCGGGTAACGGTCGAAAAACGATGAGTCGAGGCCGACCTCTTCCAGCATCCTGAAAACGCGCGCCGTGCGCTCCTCACGCGTGCCGATACCATGCTGGGCAAGCGGCGCCTCCATGCTCTGCCCGATACGCATGCGCGGATCGAGCGCGGAATACGGATCCTGAAACACCAGTTGCACGACACGGCGCATGCGCCGCAGCGTCTCGCCCTGCATGTGCAATATGTCGTGTTCGCCGATGCTGACTTCGCCTTTGGTGGCGTGGGTCATCCGGGTGATCAGCCCGGCGACGGTGCTTTTGCCGCATCCGGATTCGCCGACGAGGCCGAGCACCTCACCCTCGCCGATGGTCAGGGACACATCGTCGACGGATTTCACCACCCGGTGACCAAGGCCGGATATCGGATAATATTTGCAGAGATTCTTCGCAACCACGTAAGGCCGGCTCTCGCTGCCAGCCATTGGCGGGTTCTCTCTCATCGCTGTCGATAACATGACGCCCTCTCCTTCAGCAGACCGCATGGCTGGCATGATCATGACCGGCGTGGTCCTCGCCAACTGCCCAGCACCGCGCCTTGCGGCCCTCCGGCAAGGCATTCAGGTCCGGTTCGGACGCCATGCACCGGCTGCCCATGCCGGCCGCCTTGGCGAGCGAACAGCGCGGATGAAAACGGCAGCCGCAGGACATGTCATGGGCCTGCGAACTCGATCCGGGGATCGTCAGCAATTGCCCGTCGCTGTCGGTGGTCAGAAGCGAGCAGCTGATCAGCGCCTTGGTATAGGGATGTTGCGGCGCCTTGAGGATCGCCTGCGTCGGCCCTTCCTCAACAATGCGGCCGGCATACATGACCGCGATCCTGTCGGCGAAAGCGGCGACGACCGACAGATCGTGGGTGATGAGCAGGGTTGCAAGCCGACGCTTGCGGCGCTCGTCATCGAGCAGGCGCAATATCTGTGCCTGGACGGTGACATCGAGAGCCGTCGTCGGCTCATCGGCGATCAGCAGTTGCGGATTGCCCGAGAGTGCCGCGGCAATCATGACACGCTGCGCCATGCCGCCGGAAAGCTCATGCGCGAAACATTGCGCCCGCGCCGAAGGGTCCGGGATGCCGACATCTGACAAAAGGCCGACAACCCGGTTGAGTGCGGCGTGCCGGCTCATCTTGCGGTGAATCCACAGCGGCTCGGCAACCTGCGTCCTCACCCGGCTGGTCGGGTCGAGCATCGCCTGTGGCTGCTGGAACAGCATGCCGATATCGGCGCCACGCAGCGCATCGAGTTCGGAGGATGAAAGTGCGAGGATATCGCGCCCGGCAAAGGAAATGCGGCCGGAATTGATTTCCGCGCCCTGCGGCAAAAGCCGCATCAGTGACAGGGCCGTCATGCTCTTGCCGGAACCGGATTCGCCGACGAGAGCGACAACTTCCCCCGCATTGACGGAAAGGGTGAGGCCCGAAATGACAAATTTACGGCCATTTTGCGCCGGCACCGAAACGTGCAGGTCCTCAATCTCCAGAAGCGGTGCGCAGTCGGGAGACATGGCCGTATTGGCATGCGTCTGTCCTTCGATATTCATAAGAGTTCCCCTTATTTTTATTGAATCGGAGGCATTTGCGTATTTTCATGCGGCTTCAGACGATATTACTCTCCTTCCAGTTCATTCGCCTCAGCCATGTTTGACGATGATCAAGCCGGTCATTGCCTGTCGGCAGGCGTCAATGACCATTCTGTTTTTTGGTCTCCAGGTTCAGCCCGTGGCCAATCCATGTCACGCTGAGCGCCGACAGGAAAATCGCCAGACCGGGGGCGATGACGAGAACGGGCATGCGTTCCGCATAGGCCTGCGCATCGGCCAGCATCAATGCCCAGTCGGCGGCAGGCGGCTGGACGCCGAGGCCCAGAAACGACAGGCCGCCCACCGTGATCAGCTTGTGGCCGAAGCGCAGGAACGCCACGGCCGCAATCGGCCAGATCGTGTTCGGGATGATATGCCGGAAGATGATGAAGCGCCGCGTGCAGCCGAGCACTTCCGCCGCGCGGATATATTCGCGTGAATTGATCGACAATGTCAGCCCGCGCGCCAGCCGCGCAAAGGGCGTCCAGCCAACGATTGTCAGCGACGCGATGAGCGTTCCATATCCCGGGCCGAAGATGGCGACGAGGAAGATGGCGATCACCACGTCCGGTATGGCGATGAGCAGGTCGACCACGCGCATCAGGACCTCATCGAGAATGCCGCGGCTGCGGCCGCTGATGATGCCGACGAAGGTGCCGATGGCGACCGAGAGAATGACGGTGATGGCGGCAATCGTGACCGTGAAACGACCGCCGATCAGCAGCCGGCTGAGCACGTCGCGCCCCAGATGGTCCGTTCCCAGCCAATAGGTGGCGCTTGGCGCATTCAGTCGCAGGCGCAGGTTCTGCTGTGCGGGATTGTAGGGCGAAATCCACGGGGCGACGACCAATAGCAGGATGATGGCGAGAAAGATCGCCGATCCCGCATAGAAGGTCCAGTGTCGCCGACGGATGAAGTCGGTGAAACGGGAGAGCGTCGAGGGGCGCTTGGGCGTGGTCATCGGCAAGGCGGCGGCTGTCGCGGCTGGAAAGTGACTAATGGTCATGGTGACCTCGCATGGCTGGATTGATCAGGACATAGAGGCCATCGGCCAGGGTATTGATCAGGATGGACAGGGCGACGATGCAGATGAACCCGCCCTGCAGCATCGGGATGTCCCGATTGACCACCGCGTCATAAAGAAGCCGGCCCATGCCGGGGATGGCGAAGATCACCTCCACGACCACCGATCCGCCCAGGAGGCCGGCAAGCCACAGGGCGAAGAAGGTGACCACCGGCAGCGAGCCGTTGCGGATGCCGTGGCGCATGACCGTGCCATGCATGCCGAGCCCGCGGCTGCGTGCCGCCGTGATATAAGGCGCACGCAGAACCTCGGCCATGGCGGCACGCGTCACCTGCGTGAAATAAGCGAGCGGGCGCAGCGTCAGGGTGAGAGCCGGAAGCACCAGGGAACGCCAGCTTTCCCATCCCGCTGACGGCAGCCAGCCGAGATAAAGCGCAAAGACCAGCGCCGACATCGGCGCAAACCAGTATTCCGGCGTTGCGACGAATGTCTGGATCATCAGCGTCGCGAAATTGTCGAGCCGTCCGCCCGGGCGCATCGCGGCCAGCGTGCCGAGCGGCAGGGCGACGGCGACCGCGATTGCCAGCGCCGTCAATGCCAGTGTCACCGATACGCCGAGCGAGCGCAAAAGCTCGCCGGCCACGGGCTGGCTACTGGTGAAGGAGAAGCCGAGATCGCCGCGCAGCGCACTGGACAGCCAGGCGAAATATTGCACGTAAAGCGGCCGGTCGAGACCGAGGCTCACCCTCAGCGCCTCCACCGCATGCGGATCGAGAGCGGTATCGCGCATGCGCGAAAACAGGATGGTGCGGGCCGGATCGCCACCCGCCATATAGGGCAAAAGAAACGCGATGACGGAAACGATGGCCAGCATCAGGCACAGGATAAGGAAGCGTTGCAATATCTGTATCCACATGGCCCGGTTTCCTTCACCGCAATTGGCGTTTGCTGCAATCAACGATCCGTTCCCGATGGGAACGGCTGGTTATTTCATGAGGCGCGGCAATTCCGTCACCGCCCCGGAAGTGCCCTTCAGCATTCCCGAACGCTTGGGCACAACCGCTACCGGAACAAAATCGGGATCTTCGGATTGCGCCAGATCCTGAATGATCGGGCAATCCGGCTCGCCATTATCGGGGCAATAGGTTGCGAGGTTTCGCAGCGTATCGGCCATGTCCCGAAGCGTATGCATCTTCGCCTCGAGGTCGACGACATGTTCCATGACGATGCGCTTGACATCACAGGACGCGCCGCCCGGATCACGCCACAGCGTCATGAGCTGCCTGATCTTTTCGATCGAGAAACCAAGGTCGCGTCCGCGCCTTATGAAGCGCAGCGTTTCCAGATCGTTGGCCGTATAGACCCGGTATCCGGAATCCGTGCGGTTTGCCGATTTGATCAGGCCGATCATTTCGTAATGACGGATCATCTTCGCAGAAACGCCTGACGCGGTGGCGGCTGTGCCGATATTCATGGATCCTGCTCCTATCTGTCCGGGGTGAAAAACACGTCTGCATGAATGTCGGCGGTGCGCATGCCACGCGCCACCAGTTGCGGCACGGTTGCCTCGATCATCGCCGGCGGGCCCGCGAGATAGGCTTTCCAGCCGTCAAGGTCGTCGAAATCATCCGCCACCGCGTTGCCGACATAACCGCACCGCATCTGCGCATGTGGCTCATTGGAGAGAACCGGAACGAAGCTCAGATTGCCGTGGCGCGCGGTAAGCGCTTCGAAATGCTCGACCATATAAAGATCGCGCAGGGCGCGGGCGCCGAAATAGACATGGACAGGACGATCCCGGCCCGTCATTTGCCCCGCTGCGAGAGCAGCCTCGACAACCGCCTTGACCGGTGCCAGACCCGAGCCGCCGGCAATGCCAAGGATTGGCCCACAATGTTTTTCCCGCAGGAATGACGAGCCGAAAGGCCCCACCAAAGTGACAGGATCGCCCGCCTTGGCCTGCGCGAATATATGGCCGCTTGTCAGGCCGCCCGGCACGTGCCGGATGTGGAATTCGATCAACTCCTCGTCGATCCGGCTGGCGATGGAATAGTCGCGCGGCGAACAGTCCGGGTAAAGCAGGCGCACATATTGACCGGGTTTGAAGGTAAACTGCGCGCGATCGTCAAGCCTGATGCGGATGAGCTTGATATCATGTGTCGCATCCACGGCTTCCGCCACCACGCCCTCGAAGCGGCCGGTCGGAATATCGGCAAATTCGTCCTCACCGTTGAGCCAGCCGATCGTCACGTCGCTCAGCGGCACGGCGCGGCAGGCGAGCGTCAGGCCTTCCGCCTTTTCCTCTTCGGTCAATGAAAAGGGCGTGTGCTTGAGAAGATCGATCTCGCCCGAAACGAGGTGCGATTTGCAGGCCCCGCAGCGGCCCATGCGACAGCCGTGCGGATAGGTGATGCCTGCCGCAAGCGCGGCCTGAAGCACGGTCTCGCCTTGCGCCGCCATGATGCTGCGTCCGATCTGCGGCAGATAGATTGTGTTGCCAGGCGTCATCATATCCGCCCTCCTATTCGGCCGCTGCGAGCTGCATGCCAGCCGCTTTGTCCGCCAGCGGCGCGTGGAAGCTTTTGAGGCGCAGCGCGTTTGTCAGGACGAATACGCTGGAGAGCGTCATGGCTCCGGCGGCAAGGACAGGCGACAGCAGAACGCCGTTGACAGGATACAATATTCCGGCTGCCACGGGAACGAGCGCGGCGTTGTAGGCAAAGGCCCAGAACAGGTTCTGGCCGATATTACGGATCGTCGCCTTGGAGAGCGCTATGGCATTGGCAACGCCACGAAGATCGCCCGACATCAGAACCACATCGGCGCTTTCAATGGCGACATCCGTGCCCGTGCCGATGGCAAGGCCGACATCGGCCGCCGCGAGCGCCGGCGCATCGTTGATGCCATCGCCGACAAAGGCGACGCGCCGTCCGCCGGCCGCCAGTCTCTTCACGGCCTCGACCTTGCCGTCCGGCAGCACTTCCGCCACCACCTCATCGATGCCAAGGCGGCGAGCGATGGCTTCGGCTGTGCGGCGATTGTCGCCCGTGATCATCGTGACCTTGAGGCCAAGCGCATGCAGCGCCGCAATCGCTTCCGGCGTCGTTGGTTTCACCGGATCGGCAACGGCGATGATCGCGGCCAGCCTGCCATCGACGGCGGCATAAAGCGGCGACTGCCCTTCCCTGCCCAGCCGCTCTGCATCACCGGCAAACATCGCGACATCGTAACCGAGCTTCGTCATGAAGCGATCCGCGCCCGCTTCGACCTTATGGCCATCGACTATCGCCGCCACGCCGTAACCGGGGGTGGCCTCAAAGCTCTCCGCATCGGCAAGCGTCAGGCCGCCATGTTTCGCAGCCTCGACGATCGCCTCGGCGATCGGATGTTCGGAACGGTCCTCAAGCGAGGCGACGAGGCGCAGCACCGCATCCGCGTCGAACCCCTCCGTCGTGGTGAAATGGACCAGTTTCGGCTTGCCGAGCGTCAGCGTGCCGGTCTTGTCGACCGCAATAACATCGGCGTCGCGCAGGGTCTGGAGCGCATCGCCGCGCCGGAACAGCACGCCCATTTCGGCGGCGCGGCCGGTGCCGACCATGATAGAGGTGGGCGTGGCAAGGCCCATGGCGCAGGGACAGGCGATGATGAGGACTGCAACAGCGTTGACGAGCGCGAAGGTCAAGGCCGGGTCCGGCCCGAACACGAACCAGACGATGAAGGTGGCGAGCGCGGCGAGCATCACCGCCGGCACGAACCAGTTGGTCACCTTGTCCACCAGCGCCTGTATCGGCAGCTTGTCGGCCTGCGCCTCCTCGACCATGCGGATGATCTGCGCGATCAGCGTATCGGCGCCCACCTTGGTGGCGCGGAAGGTGAAGGAGCCGTTGCGGTTCACCGTACCGCCGACGACTTCGGAACCCGCCGCCTTCGTTACCGGGATCGGTTCACCCGTGATCATCGATTCGTCGACATAAGAGGAACCATCGAGCACCAGCCCGTCGACGGGCACCTTCTCACCGGGACGAACGACGATAACGTCGCCCGTCTGCACATCCTGCAACGGCACATCGATGGTTTCGCCATCGCGCAGCACGCGGGCCGACTTGGCCTGCAGGCCGACCAGCCGCTTTATCGCCTCGCTGGTGCGCCCCTTGGCGCGCGCCTCGAGAAAACGACCGAGCAGAATGAGGGTGACGATAACGGCCGCCGCCTCATAATAGACATTGGCCGTGCCTCTCGGCAGGATTTCCGGCAGGAAGGTCGCGACCACCGAAAATCCCCATGCAGCGGAAGTGCCCAGCACCACCAGTGAATTCATGTCCGGCGCCAGCCGCAGAAGGGCGGGTATGCCCTTCCTGAAGAAGCGCAGGCCGGGTCCGAACAGGACCAGCGTGGTCAGCGCAAATTGCAGATACCAGCTTTCCCGCATGCCGATCGTGTCCATCACAAAATCATGGATGGCGGGCACAAGATGCGAACCCATTTCCAGGACGAAAACCGGCAGCGTCAGAATAGCGGCGGCGGCCAGGCTGACTTTCAGGCCACGCAACTCGGCCTCACGCCGGTCCGGCTCCTCGCCCTTGGCTTTGTCCGTGGCGATCTCGCTTGCCTTATAACCGACCTGCCTGATTGCTTCGGCCAGCCCGGCGGCGGAGACGGCATTGCCCGCGACGCGGACAGTGGCGCGTTCCGTTGCCAGATTGACGCTCGCATCGGAAACACCGGCGACCGCTTTCAGTGCTTTTTCGACACGTCCGACGCAGGAGGCGCAGGTCATGCCCTCAATATCGAGTTCGATGGTTTTCTCATCGACGCCATAACCGGCATTCCGCACGGCCGCGATAACGGCCAGGACGTCGGGCGGCCCGGAAAAGGCGATATCGGCGCGTTCGGTGGCGAGATTGACCGAGGCCTTGAGAACCCCCGGCACTCTGGCAATGGCCTTCTCCACCCGGCCAACGCAGGAGGCGCATGTCATGCCATCGATCGCAATCTGATGACTCGCGCGAATCTCCATTTGTGACATGCGTATGACCCCTCTTTTCTTGTATTAAAAAAAAGATAGGGCTTCCCATCGTGGCAAGGTCAATAGGTTCTTTTTGATGATTTTCAAGAAGGGATGGCGCGCGCGTGAACGGGCGTTTTATGTCGGTTCAGAACTTGCGACATCGGATAGATCAAAGGAAAACTGGTGCGGACGGCGGGACTTGAACCCGCAAGACCAATGGTCGGCAGATTTTAAGTCTGCTGCGTCTACCGATTTCGCCACGTCCGCATTGCCACGCCGCGTACCGTTCCGGCCGGGGCGCTGCAAAAAATCGTCATGCTTCGGGCGCCCGGCGCAGGGGCCGATCCCAAACACAACTTAGCCCCATCTACACAGGCCGGGCCGTTTCGGTCAACGGGGCCTCAGCCACACCATGACTGATTTTTTGCCGATGCGGGATGCGCGAGCCCTTCCCGCACCAGCTGGTCGGCAAAGGATACGCCCGAACGAGAAAGCCGTTTGCGTTCCGTGGTTTGTCCGCCCGTAACAGCGGAAGAAGCCACGTCGAAGGCGCCGGCATTCAGCATGTCGCGAAGCCTTACCTTCGCAACGAAACCGCGCTGGCGCTCTTCCATGCAGCGCGCCCGGTCGATCTGCGGGACTTCGATGCCGGCAAGCTGCATTTTCACACCCTTCATCCAGAAGGTGTTGCCATCGGCCACGCAATTGTTGAGACCGGAACGACCACAGAAGGCAAAAGTGCCGCTTTTTTCTCCGAGCGAGATTTTTTCGACCGAAGGGCGCGTTTCCGGCAGGATAGCGGCGACCTGGCTCTGCTGTGCCGTGGACGGCATGGCAATCGGGCGTGGCGGCACCGGGCCATTACCGGGCAGAGCGGGCGATGCCGGGCGAATGGATGCGACTTTCTCCGGCGTGACGGAATCGCGCCTGGCCGCTGTCGCGACTTTCGGAGAATTCGTGGCCGACGATGTGGCCTTCGCAACATGCCGCTGCGGCAGAAGACTGTCGCGGTGCTCGTAAGCCTGAATGCCGCCGGCAACAACGCCCAGCATCAGCACCCAGGGCCAAACGCTTCCGCCACCCGATTTCTTCGCCGTGCGGCGTCGTGCTGTCGATTTTCGATTGCTCACGATCGGACTCCTTTTTACGGAGCCGCATTATCGGCCAAAGGAGTTTCCGAAAAGTTGGCATTCCCAAGCGTTTTCGTTTTTCCCGGAATCGGGAAACGCTCTAACCCCTTGTTTTTTCGAATTCCCCGATGGGAACCGCTCAAAACAGCTGTGGATAAACCGTCAGCGAACCTGATCGAGCAGGCGCTTGCATTCGAGCAGATCGAACAGGGCTTCCTGCAACAGCGCCTGATCGTCCTTGCCGATGCCCGACTTGCCGACCGATATTTCCGCATCGCTGTTGCCGCCGCCGAAGCCGAAAAAACGACCGCTCGGCCTGGCCTTCGGACGGCCGACGACCTCGTCCCCATCGGTATCGATGACGCGTGGTTCGGCGACTTCCTTTTCGCCGCTCGCCGCCATGATCGCTTCCATGGTCGCGAGATCACCCGAGGCAATCGCGGCCACGAAGCGGTTGCCATTGGCTTTCAGCAGCTTCTGGACACCCTTGATGGTGTAGCCATGGTCGTAAAGAAGATGGCGAATGCCCTTCAGGAGATCGATGTCGTCAGGGCGGTAATAACGGCGGCCCCCGCCCCGTTTCATCGGCTTGATCTGCGGGAAGCGTGTTTCCCAGAAACGCAGCACATGCTGCGGCAGGTTCAGCTCATCCGCCACTTCACTGATCGTCCGAAACGCGTCGGGGCTTTTGTCCAAATTTCCACTCCCATCCGAACCGGAGCGCCATGCATCCGGCCGGACACTGAACGAGAACGCTTTTCCTCCACCGGTCCAGACACCATGCGAAAGCCGTCTTCCGACCCTCGCGCCGATACCCGTTGCGGCGAGATACAAATCACTAAAATTGATTATGATGTGAGTCGACAGGATTTCAACGGCTTGCACGTTGAAATTCAAGCATGTTCACAAGAAGAATGGGGAAAAGGGCTTGCGATACGGCAAAAAAGGCGTGTCGCTGCGGCTTCAGGTCGGGCTTATGCCCCGGCCTTCTGGCCCTTCTGCTTGGCCTTGCGGGCCGTATGCGCCTTCAGGATGCGCTGCTTCAGCACGTTTGACGCCTTGAAGGTCATGACACGGCGCGGCGAAATCGGAACTTCCTCACCCGTCTTCGGGTTGCGGCCGATGCGCTCGTTCTTTTCCCTGATCTGGAAAGTCGCGAAGGACGAGAGCTTGACGACCTCGCCGCGGGTGATCGCGTTACATATTTCGTCGATGATCGTTTCGACCAGTTCGGCGGATTCGGTGCGGGACAGCCCGACTTTACGAAACACAGATTCTGCAAGATCTGCGCGTGTCACTGTCTTCCCGGCCATTTTTCCCCACAAACCGTGTCTGAACTCTTCTCTAGGAGCCGCCGAGATTATTTCCCTTGTGGCGACCGGTCAAGGGATTGTTCCAGATTCATTTGAGGCTTTCGGCAATCAGTGCAAGGGCTTAGAGCACCCGGCGCGGTTTTGCCGCAATAGCCGGGCGCTCAGGCGCGACGGATCAGGCTTCGGCTGCGAAAAACACAACCGATTTCGCGCCGCCGCCTTCCCGCAGAATAAATTCATCGCTACCAGCGCAGCAGCACTGCGCCCCAGGTGAAACCGCCGCCCATGGCCTCCAGCATGACCAGGTCGCCCTTCTTGATACGCCCGTCACCGGCGGCAACGGCAAGCGCCAGCGGAATGGAGGCGGCCGAGGTATTGCCGTGCTGATCGACGGTGATCACGACCTTTTCCGGGTCGATGTTGAGCTTCTTCGCCGAGCCGTCGATGATGCGCTTGTTGGCCTGATGCGGAACGAGCCAGTCGAGATCATCCGCCGTCGTGCCTGTCGCTTCGAAAGCCTGTTCGATGACGTCGGTAATCATGCCAACGGCATGTTTGAAGACTTCCCGGCCTTCCATGCGCAGATGGCCGACCGTGCCGGTTGTGGAAGGTCCGCCGTCGACATAGAGCTTTTCCTTGTGCGAACCGTCGGAACGCAGCTGCGCGGTCAGGATGCCGCGATCGGCGGAGGTGCCCTCGCCTTCACCCGCTTCCAGAACAAGCGCGCCGGCGCCATCGCCGAACAGGACGCAGGTGGTGCGGTCCTTCCAGTCGAGAATGCGCGAGAATGTCTCGGAGCCGATCACCAGAACGCGCTTGGCCATGCCACCGCGAATATAAAGATCGGCGGTCGATACGGCATAGACGAAACCGGAACAAACGGCCTGCATGTCGAAGGCGAAGCCATGGGTCATGCCCAGCCGGTTCTGGATATTCACCGCCGTTGCCGGAAAGGTGTTGTCCGGAGTGGACGTCGCCAGAATGATAAGGTCGATATCATCAGGGGTCAGGCCGGCATTGTCGAGCGCGGCACGGGCCGCCGCCTCGCCGAGAGACGCGGTGGTTTCACCCTCGCCGGCGATATAGCGCTGCCTGATGCCGGTGCGCTGCACGATCCATTCGTCTGATGTCTCGACGACACCTTCGATTTCGCTGTTGGTCATGACACGCTTCGGAAGCGCTGCCCCGAAACCACGGACTATAGAGCGGATCATTCCCTTATTCCTCGTCAGCCACGAGAGCTTCGGGCGCCGGGGGCGGAAGCCGTCTTGCGTGGTAAATCTTCAGATCGTTTTCAATCTTGGCGGTCAGGCCGTTGTGAACCATGTCGTAGCCGACATCGACGGCGGAGGCAAAACCGATGGCATCAGTGCCGCCATGGCTCTTGATGACAATGCCGTTCAGGCCGAGAAACACGCCGCCATTGACCTTGCGCGGGTCCATTTTCTCCCGCAGCACATCAAAGGCGCTTTTCGCCAGAACATAGCCGATCTTGGCGAAGAAGCTGCGGGAGATCGCCTCGCGCAGCAGCGTGGTGATCTGACGCGCCGTGCCTTCGGCGGCTTTCAGCGCGATGTTGCCGGTGAAACCTTCGGTCACCACCACATCCACTGTGCCCTTGCCGATATCGTCGCCTTCGACGAAACCGCGATAATCGATGGTGCCGAGGTCAGCCTCGCGGATCAGCCGTCCGGCTTCCCGCACTTCTTCCTGACCCTTGACCTCCTCGACCCCGACATTGAGCAGGCCGACGGTCGGCCGATCAATATCGAAAAGCGCACGCGCCATGGCGCCGCCCATCAGGGCGAAATCCAGAAGCTGCTGGGAATCGGCGCCGATCGTCGCGCCGATATCGAGAACGATGCTTTCGCCTTTCAGCGTCGGCCAGATGCCGGCAATGGCCGGCCGCTCCACCCGCGCCATGGTGCGCAAACAGAATTTGGCCATGGCCATCAGCGCGCCGGTATTGCCGGCAGAGACGACAACATCCGCCTCGCCGAGCTTCACGGCTTCGATGGCACGCCACATGCTGGAGACATAGCGGCCGCGCCGCAGCGCCTGGCTCGGCTTTTCGTCCATACCGACCGAGACTTCACAATCGTGAAAGACCGACTTTTCCCGAAGCGCGGGATATTGTGCCAGAATGGGCTCGCATTTGCTCTTCTGCCCATAGAGCAGAAAAGTTACATCGTTGTGCCGTTCAAGCGCCTTGGCGGCACCGGGTATGGCAACATCTGGGCCGAAATCGCCACCCATGACGTCAATTGCAATTCTGATCA
The DNA here is from genome assembly GCF_017313365.1 of Agrobacterium sp. OT33. Classification (NCBI taxonomy): domain Bacteria; kingdom Pseudomonadati; phylum Pseudomonadota; class Alphaproteobacteria; order Hyphomicrobiales; family Rhizobiaceae; genus Agrobacterium; species Agrobacterium sp. OT33. The sequence goes on from NZ_JAFLMZ010000009.1 coordinate 73,064, forward strand.
CTCGTCCCTTATCCTTTTTGCCGCCACTCCAGCGGATTTTGCGCGAAAATACCTTTTCCGGCTTTTGTTACAATAAAATTATTTCAGCCCGGCGGGGCCATTCAGTCTTTTTTCCAATCTTTCAGCGCGGCGAAAGGCGACGGGCGCTTTTCCTCTTCGCGCTCCATGTCGCCGGTATCAACAAATTCGGCATCCGGTTTGCGCGGATAGGGGTCGATCGCAAGGGCGGCAAATTCCACGACGACGGCGCCGACATCGATGCTGTCACCCGTGAACTGGTCGGGAATATCAGGACCATCGGGATCGAGCACGATCTCGCCTTCCTCATTTGTGACCATCCGCGCCAGCTTCGAACCTTCCGGAACGAAAATCTGCTCGAGCGTCTCTTCGATCCTGCTCGAGACCGGCTCCAGCGTCACAACGCAGGACTGGGTCACGGCCGCATGCACCTCACCCTTGATCTTCAAGCCATCCTTCTTCCAGCGGGATACCTGCAGCTCCGCCTTAAGATAATCGACGGAAAGCACATCCCAGAATTTCGCCAGCGCCTTCAGTTCCTCGGCGTCGGCCTCAAGACCAATCCTGACGGGATTGGCGGAAATATGGCCTACCTTTACGGGATAGGAAAAAGGCAGGTCGTCATTTGCGGCGTGTCGCGTGTTCATCGTAAACCTCATCGTCCAGGCAAGGGCAGCGTCAGGCTTCCGGTTGCGATTGTTTCTTCGGAGCAGGCGGAAAGGGCCAGGGAGGCTTCCATCATCCAGCCCGCCAGCCCGTCCAGCGCCGGTGCGGTCTCGTCTGTCTGCGGATATATATTGCGCCGGAGCGCTGCGGCAAGGGCAACGGCGTCCGACGCATCCAGCGCCGCCGCATAGGATTCGAGTCGTCCATAAAACATGCCGGCGAATTTCTTCATGCGTTTCGGCACGCCCTGGTCACCGATGCCGAGCTCACGGATGGAATGATCGATATCCTGAAAAAAGGCGTCGACGATCTCCTGTGCGATCTCCTGGCCGCTGACGCCGGAGGACTTGGTACGGCGGAAATAGAGAATCATGATGACCGACAACATCTCGAAGCGGCCCATCACGGTATCGGGAACACCAAGATCGAGATAAAAGGCCGGCGTGCGGGCAGCAGCCGTCAAGGTCTCGTATTGCCTGTCGACTATGGCGCGATTGTTGTTTTTCTTCTTGAACAGCCCGAATATCATCGTTTTTTTCCGAACGGGGCCGGTGAATTCACTTACCGCCCCTCGCACTTGTTGCATGATCGTCAAAGCTGGTTTACCGAAGCATCCACGAATTGCAATGCTGTCGCGGTCACGTTCGTCTTTGCGCTGAAACAGTCGAAGAGAACCGGAGGAGTTCCAAAAGACCGGGAAAGCATTGAATTTGGGGGGTGATCGGGATTTTCCGTCCCCGGATTGACACAATCATGTGCACAGACACTGTGCACCACGCAATGCCGGAAGGTGCCATTCATGATCGCAGTCGGGGAAAAGCAGTTGAGCAAGCAGAAATCCGCAAGTCACGGCAAAATTCTGAGCAAGACCGCCATCGCAATCGTGCTCGCATCCGGCCTGCTTTCCGCCTGCACCAGCACGACAGACGTATTCCACAACGGCTATGTCATGGACGAGCAATCGCTGCAGCTGATCCCGGAAGGCTCCAGCCGTGAGCAGGTTCTGCTGACCATGGGCACGCCTTCCACCACCGCGACCTTCGGCAACGAAGTGTTCTATTACATCTCGCAGAAGCGTGTGCGCCGCGCCGCCTTCATGAAGCCGACGCTGGTCGAGCAGAACATTCTTGCGATCTATTTCAACAAGGACGGCGTCATCGAGCGCAAGGCCAATTACGCGCTGCAGGACGGCAAGGTCTTCGACACGATTTCGCGCACCACCCCGACGGGCGGCAAGGATCTCACCTTCCTGCAGCAGCTGCTCTCCGGCGGCACCTCGGGCGCCAATATTGCCAAGAGCATTCTCGGCCAGGGCAATAACACGCCCTGATCGGAAAAAGACAATAAATTCAAAGGCCCGGGGATCGCTCCCCGGGCCTTTTTCGTTTGCCGAAACCTAAAGCCTTCAGTGGGCAAGAACCGCCAGCAGCAGCAGCGCCACGATATTGGTGATCTTGATCGCCGGGTTGACGGCGGGACCGGCGGTGTCCTTATAAGGATCGCCAACCGTATCACCCGTCACCGACGCCTTGTGGGCGTCCGAACCCTTGACGTGGCGCACGCCGTCCTTGTCGATGAAACCATCCTCGAAGCTCTTCTTGGCATTATCCCATGCACCGCCGCCTGACGTCATGGAAATCGCCACGAACAGGCCGTTGATGATAACGCCGAGCAGCGATGCCCCGAGTGCGGCAAAGGCTGACGCCTTGGAGCCCGAGATCAGCAGCACGCCAAAATAAACGACGAGAGGAGCGAGAACCGGCAGAAGCGAAGGGATGATCATTTCCCGGATCGCCGCTTTCGTCAGCAGATCGACCGCCCTGCCGTAGTCAGGCTTTTCCGTGCCCGCCATGATGCCGGGTTTTTCACGGAACTGGCGGCGTACTTCCTCGACGATGGCACCTGCCGCCTTGCCCACCGCCGTCATGGCGATGCCGCCGAAGAGGTAGGGAATGAGGCCGCCGAACAGCAGGCCAGCCACCACGTAGGGGTTGGCGAGGCTGAAGGAAATCTCGCCCATGTCCTTGAAGTAGGGATAGGTATCGCCATTGGCGGCGAAGTAGGACAGGTCGTTGGCATAGGCGGCAAACAGCACCAGCGCACCGAGGCCGGCAGAACCGATGGCATAACCCTTGGTCACCGCCTTGGTGGTGTTGCCGACGGCGTCCAGCGCGTCGGTCGCCTTGCGCACATCGGGATCAAGACCGGCCATTTCGGCGATGCCGCCGGCATTGTCCGTGACCGGACCGAAGGCGTCGAGCGCGACGATCATGCCGGCAAGGCCAAGCATGGCGGTGACCGCGATGCCGGTGCCGAACAGGCCGCCGAGCTGGTATGTGCCGATGATGCCACCGACGATGACAATGGCCGGCAGCGCCGTCGATTCCAGGGAGACGGCAAGCCCCTGGATGACGTTGGTGCCGTGGCCGGTGACCGATGCCTGGGCGATGGAATTGACCGGCCGCTTGTTGGTGCCGGTATAATATTCAGTGATGACGACGATCAGCGCCGTCACGACAAGGCCGACCAATCCGCAGAAGAAGAGATTGGTGCCGGTGATCTCCATGCCGGCCACCGTACCCACCGTTCCCCAGCCCACCGTCGCATAGGTGGCGACCGCAAGACCGACGACCGAAAAGACGCCGGTGGCGATGAGCCCCTTGTAGAGCGCGCCCATGATGGAATTGTTGGTACCGAGCTTGACGAAGAAGGTGCCGGCAATCGAAGTCAGAATGCAGGCGCCGCAGATCGCCAGTGGATAGACCATGGCGCTTTCCAGTATCGGTGTTCCGGCAAAGAAGATCGCGGCGAGAACCATGGTCGCCACAACAGAGACGGCATAGGTTTCGAACAGGTCGGCCGCCATGCCGGCGCAATCGCCGACATTATCACCGACATTATCGGCGATCGTCGCGGGGTTGCGGGGGTCGTCCTCTGGAATTCCGGCCTCGACCTTGCCGACGAGATCGCCGCCGACATCGGCGCCTTTGGTGAAGATGCCGCCGCCGAGACGGGCGAAGATGGAAATCAGCGACGCGCCGAAGCCGAGCGACACCAGCGCGTCAATCACCTCACGCGAGCCGGCCGGATGGCCCATCACCGAGGTGAGGATGAAATAATAGATGGATACGCCGAGCAGCGCGAGCCCCGCCACCAGCATGCCGGTGATGGCGCCCGACTTGAAGGCGATATCGAGACCGGCTGACAGGCTGTGCGAGGCGGCCTGCGCGGTGCGCAGATTGGCGCGCACGGAGACGTGCATGCCGACGAAACCGGCGACGCCTGAAAGCACCGCGCCGACGAGGAAGCCGATGGCCGCCATGGAGGACAGAAGATACCAGGCCAGAATGGCGACGATCAGTCCGACGATGGCGATGGTGAGATATTGACGGGTGAGATAAGCCTGCGCACCTTCACGGATAAAACCTGCTATTTCACGCATACGCTCGTTGCCCTGATCGGCATCGAGAACGCTCTTGGTCGCCCATACCGCGTAAACCACGGACAGGACACCGCATAAAATCACTATGGGTATTACGGTCATGCGCACTTACCTCCCAAAAGGCCGGGTCTCACTCCCTCCCCGGCGTGGCGAACCATGTGCAAGGACAGGGGCGATGGCACGCACTCCAGGTCCTGTCGTGGCCATTTGTTCCCCTCCCAAGGAAAAACGACCTGCGCGGCAAGATTGCGTTGGCGAAAGGCGCGGCGTCAAGCCCACAAATTCGCCTGAAACATGAAAGGGCTAGAAGACGGACGCCGCCCTATGCGGTGTTTTTGCGCGGCTTCAGCATCAGCGACAGGACGAGCAGGAGGCAAAGCCCCGCAACCGGCCAGATGACGAGGTTCATCACCGACCAGCCCCAGGCCGTAAACACCTTGCCGGAAGAGAAGGATGACAGCGCCACCGTGCCGAACAGCACGATATCGTGGAAGCCCTGCACCTTGTCCGCCTCATGCGGGCGGTAACTGGAGGTGATGATGGCGGTTGCGCCGATGAAGCCGAAATTCCAGCCGAGACCGAGCAGGATGAGCGCCGCCCAGAAATTCCACAGCTCGATGCCCATATGGGCGACGATGGCGCAGGCCATCAGGACGACAAGGCCAGCCGCCACGATTTTTTCAGCACCGAATCGGGAAATCAGCATGCCCGTGAAAAAGCTCGGGCCGAACATGGCCAGAACGTGCCACTGGATGCCGAGCGTGGCAAGTTCGGTGGGGAAACCGCAACCGACCACCATGGCAAGCGGCGCGCCGGTCATCATGAAGGTCATCAATGCGTAGGAGCCGATGCCGCAGATCATGCCGGTGACGAAACGCTGCGTGCGAACGATTTCCGACAGGGGTCTGACGGCCTCCGTATGGGTGGAGGCGGCCTTTGGATCGGGCAATTTCAGGAATGCCAGAATGGCGATCGAGATGATGCCCAGCGGCACCAGCGCAATGAAAGCGCCGGCGAAGGTGACCGGCGCCAGCAGGTCCTTGCCGAGAATAGCCAGCTGCGGCCCGACGATGGCGGAGATGATGCCGCCCGCGAGAATCCACGAGATTGCCTTCGGCTTGTAGAAGGATGGCGATGCATCGGCGGCGGCGAAGCGGATTTTCTGTGTGAAGCCGCCTGAAATGCCGATCAGCAGCAAGCCGACGGCGAACAGCCAGAAATCGGAACGGAAGAGCGCGACTGCGGCAATGCCGCCACCGATCGAGCACATCAGCGCGCCGACCATGAAACCGGCCTTGCGCCCGAGAAAACGGGATGCCGCAGCAACGCAGATGGCGCCGAGCGCCACGCCGATATTGAAGCCGGTGAGCGGCGCGGTCGCCAATGACTTGTCGGCGCCGAGCAGCTGATAGCCGGCAAGCGCGCCGACCGAAAAGCTCAAAGGCGCGGCCGATCCCATGATCGCCTGCGCCATGGTGAGGAGGAAGACGTTGCGCTTGGCCTCGTCCAGTTGAACTTCAAGTCCGGGGACGGAAACGGCGCTCATGTCTTCCTCACCTAAGGTTTTTTAGCGTTTTGCCTCGCCGCGCACCTGCTTGGCAATGCGGTCAAGTACCGCATTCACCAGCTTCGGCTCGTCGTGTTCGAAGAAAGCACGGGCGATTTCGACATATTCCGTGACGATGACGGCGACCGGCACGTCATTACGCTCGAGGATCTCGAAGGTGCCGGCGCGAAGAATGGCGCGCACGGTGGCATCGAGACGCGACAGCGGCCAGTCTTCCAGAAGGGCGGAACGCACCAGGGGGTCGATCTTCGTCTGGTCACGGACGACGCCGGAGACGATGGAGCGGAACCACGACGGATCGGCCTTCAGATAGGTATCGCCATCGACTTCCTGACCGAGACGGTGCGCCTCATATTCGGCCACCACTTCCATCACGCCGGTTCCGCCGACATCCATCTGGTAGAGCGCCTGCACGGCCGCAAGGCGGGCCGCGCCGCGCTGGTTGGCGGGCTTTACCGAAGGCTGGCGCGGTTCGCCGCCATTATCAACATTCGACATGCGCTCAGCCACCCAGTTTCTTCTTCAGCTCGATCATGGTCAGCGCCGCACGGGCGGCAAAACCGCCCTTGTCCTTGTCGGAACGGCGCACGCGCGCCCAGGCCTGCTCGTCGTTCTCAACGGTGAGGATGCCGTTGCCGATCGGCAGCGATTCGCTGACGGCGAGATCCATCAGGGCGCGGGAGGATTCGTTGGAGACGATATCGAAGTGATAGGTCTCGCCGCGAATGACCATGCCGAGTGCGACGAAACCGTCATATTCCGTGCCGTCATTGTCGGCACCGTCAAGCGCCATGGCGATGGCGGCGGGGATTTCCAGCGCGCCGGGAACGGTGATGACGTCATAGGTGGCGCCGGCCTCATCGAGCGCGAACTTCGCGCCTTCGAGAAGGGCATCCGCCATATCGTCGTAAAAACGTGCTTCCACGATAAGAAGATGGGGTTTGGACATGTGAGGGTTCCTGGGGATTTTCCCGAAAAGCTTTACGCCGGATCATACCGGCTTTTGCGGCGGTCAAACCACGGCTGGCCGTTCTTGGCAAGTATTTTCATGCATTACCCACGCAGCATGGCCCGTTTGCGGGGTATCCCGCAAGGCTTGATGTCTCTGCGGCGCGGCTGAGAAATCAGCTTTTCTGGAAAGCCAGATGCACGCCAAGCCCCATCAGCACCGTTCCGGCGGCGCGCCGGGCCAGAGCCTGCACGGCGCTCGACCGCTTCAGACGCCCGACCATGGCGCCCGCCAGAAGCACGCCGACGAGATCGGCGGAGGAGAAAATGAAATTGACGGCGATGCCGAGGATCAGGAACTGCAGCCAGACCGGGAAAGCAGCCGCCGGATCGACGAATTGCGGCAGGAAGGCCAAGAAGAACAGCGCCGTCTTCGGATTGAGGACATCAACGATGATACTGTCGATGAAAGCCCGACGCGCCGATTTCGGCTCGATGGTGAGATTGACCGCCTCGCCTTCCAGCTTGCTGCGCAGCATCGAGAAACCCAGCCAGATGAGATAAAGCGCACCGCACAGCTTCACCGCAAGGTAAAGCCATGGAACCGCCTGAAACAGCACGGAGAGACCGGCCGCAGCGGCGAAGATATGAAAATAGCAGCCGACATGGATGCCGAGTACCGCCATCAGCCCGGCAAACCGACCCCGTGCCATGGTCTGTGCCGCCGCGTAAAGCATGGCTGGACCGGGAATATAGGCAAACAGGGCGGTGGTGATGAAAAAGGCTGTCAGCAGTTCAAAAGACGGCATGATGTGTTTCCCCTATCCTGTTTGGCGCGCAGTCGATCTCAAACGGCCGAATGACGTCTGTACAATCTTTCCGGTTCGACCGGAAGCGCAGTCGCGACCAGCACCGATCACGATCAAACTCGCTGCTCCTCCTCCGTCATGCCGGACTTGATCCGGCATCCAGCCGACGCGCGTCTGTGCGGCGAAAGGAGTCTTTTCAGCCCAAGGACTTGGGCTGGCTGGATTCCGGCTCAAGGCCGGAATGACGGGAGAAGGAAGAGTCCGCGAACATAATAAAGCGCCGAGCCTCCCCAGCTTACGCCGAAGGAAACTCCGCAAGCCTTGCGGCGTAGCGCGCCATGGTGTCGACTTCGAAATTGACAAAATCGCCCGGCTGGCGTTCGCCCCATGTGGTGACAGTGAGCGTGTGGCGGATCAGCAGCACGTCGAAATCCGTGCCTTCGACGGCGTTGACGGTCAGCGAGGTGCCGTCGAGCGCCACGGAACCCTTGGGTGCCACGAATTTCGCCAGATGGTCCGGCGCGCGCAGGCGGATACGTACAGCTTCGCCTTCCGGCTCTACGGCCAGGATTTCCGCCTTGCCATCGACATGGCCGGATACGATGTGACCGCCAAGCTCGTCGCCGATCTTCAGCGCCCGCTCCAGATTGACATGGGTGCCCTGTTTCCAGCCGGCGATCGTCGTCAGGCGCAACGCCTCTTCCCAGGCCTCGACCTCATACCAGCGCTCGTTGCTGCCGCCTTCCGGCAGCCTCGTCACCGTCAGGCAAATGCCGCCATGGGAGATGGATGCACCCATATCGATGGTCTTGGGATCGTAATTGGTCGCCACCCGCAGACGAATGCCTTCCGCCAGGGCTTCCAGCTCGGAAACGGTTCCAACGTCGGTGACAATTCCGGTAAACATCAAATCGGCCTTTCATAATCGAAGCAGCGATCCGGCCCATAGGCGGTTTCGCTGACCAAAGCATAATCGCCCTTGATATCGGCACGGCGGAGCGGCGTTTCAATGCCGCCCTCACCGATCACGACAGGGCTTTCGAACAGCATGATACGGTCCACCAGCCCGGCTTCAAGGAATGATTTTGCGGCAAAGGCACCGCCTTCGACCAGAAGTTCCGACATGCCGCTATCGGCAAGGATGTGGAGGAGGTTTTCGAGGGTTGTGGCTTCGAGGATCTGGACGCCGGCGTTGGTGAGGAGTTGGCGCTTTGACTCGCGGTTACCCCCCTCTGCCCTGCCGGGCATCTCCCCCTCAAGGGGGGAGATCGAAGGAGCGGCGTGTTGCCCGACATCAACAGCTGGCGAATGAGACCCCGGCTCAAAATTTGAGCGAGCGGACAGCCCCTTGCCGATCTCCCCCCTTGAGGGGGAGATGCCCGGCAGGGCAGAGGGGGGTAAAGCCGCAACCACTACCGGCACCTCCCGCGCACTCCGCACCAGCTTCGACGTCAGCGGCAATTCAAACTGCCGATCCAGCACGACGCGCACCGGCGAACGCTGTTCCATTCCGGCAATGCGCACCGTCAGTTCCGGATCATCCGCAATCGCCGTGCCAATCCCCACAAGGATGCAATCGCAACGCGCCCGCAGCTCATGCACGGCATGGCGAGCCTCGGGACCGGTGATCGCCACCTGCCCCTCGCCTTTCCTGCCGATCATGCCATCGGCGGAAACGGCAAGCTTCAGAATCACATGCGGGCGTTTTTTCATCTGGCGCGTGAGATAACCGGCAAGCGCCCTCTTACCCTCATCACGCAGCAGGCCGGTTTCCACGACAATGCCGGCATCGCGCAAAATCATATAACCACGGCCGGACACACGCTCATCCGGATCATCCACCGCCACCACGACACGGGCGACGCCGTATTCCACCAGGGCATTGGCGCAGGGCGGGGTCTTGCCCCAGTGCGAGCATGGTTCGAGCGTCACATAAGCGGTAGCACCACGAGCCGCATCGCCGGCGATTTCCAGCGCCTGCCGTTCGGCATGGGGGCGGCCGCCAATGGCAGTCACCGCTTCGGCGATGATTTTCCCGTCCTTGACGAGAACACAGCCGACCGAGGGGTTGGTCAGCGTCTGGCCCTGGTGGCGAAGCGAAACCTCGATTGCCCTTGCCATGAACCTTTCGTCATCGGCACGGCTCGTCACGGCTAGACTCCGGCGTCCGTGTCGCGGGCGATCTTGGCGTTGATTTCGGCAATCACGTTTTCAAAATCCTCGGCATGGCTGAAATCGCGATAGACCGAGGCGTAACGCACAAAGGCCACGTCATCGAGGCTCTTCAGCGCTTCGAGAACCTGCAGGCCGATTTCTTCCGAGGGAATTTCCGTCTCGCCGGAGCTTTCGAGGCGACGAACGATGCCGGAAACGGCACGCTCGATCCGGTCGCGATCAACCGGGCGCTTGCGCAGCGCGATCTCGAAGGATCGCACCAGCTTTTCCCGGTCGAAAGGCAGCTTGCGGCCGCTTTTCTTGATGACCATCAGCTCGCGCAGTTGCACGCGCTCATAGGTCGTGAAGCGGCCGCCGCAATCGGGGCAGATGCGCCGCCGGCGGATGGAGGTGTTGTCCTCCGCCGGACGCGAGTCCTTGACCTGTGTGTCTTCGGAACCGCAAAAGGGGCAGCGCATCGTCTTTTTTCCTTACATGTACGGGTACATCGGGAAACGGTCGGTCAGGCCGACGACCTTTTCACGCACCGCAGCTTCGACGGAGGCGTTGCCCTCGTCCGAATTGGCGACCTTCAGGCCGTCGAGAACCTCGACGATCAGCTTGCCGATTTCGCGGAATTCCGCTTCCTTGAAACCGCGCGTCGTGCCGGCCGGCGTGCCAAGACGGACACCAGAGGTGACGAAGGGCTTTTCCGGATCGAAAGGAATGCCGTTCTTGTTGCAGGTGATGTAGGCGCGGCCGAGAGCTGCTTCCGCGCGCTTGCCGGTGGCGTTCTTCTTGCGAAGGTCGACCAGCATCAGGTGGTTGTCGGTGCCGCCGGAGACGACATCCAGACCGCCTTCGACCAGCGTTTCAGCCAGCGCCTTGGCGTTCTTGACGACCTGTGCGGCGTAGTCCTTGAACTCCGGCTGCAGCGCTTCACCGAAAGCAACGGCCTTGGCGGCGATGACATGCATCAGCGGGCCGCCCTGCAGGCCGGGGAACACGGCCGAATTGAACTTCTTGGCCAGATCCTCTTCATTGGTGAGGATCATGCCGCCACGCGGGCCGCGCAGCGACTTGTGCGTCGTCGTCGTTGCAACATGGCAATGCGGGAACGGCGACGGGTGCTGGCCACCAGCAACGAGACCGGCGATGTGGGCCATGTCGACCATCAGGTAAGCGCCGACTTCATCGGCGATCTCGCGGAAACGCTTCCAGTCCCAGACGCGCGAATAGGCGGTGCCGCCGGCGAGGATCAGCTTCGGCCGGGTTTCCTTGGCCTTGCGCTCAACTTCGTCCATGTCGAGCAGGTTGTCGCCTTCGCGCACGCCGTAAGACACGACGTTGAACCATTTGCCGGACATGTTGACCGGCGAACCATGCGTCAGGTGACCGCCCGAGTTCAGGTCGAGACCCATGAAGGTATCGCCCGGCTGCAGCAGCGCGAGGAACACGGCCTGGTTCATCTGCGAACCGGAATTCGGCTGGACGTTGGCGAAGTTGACGCCGAACAGCTTCTTGGCGCGCTCGATGGCGAGTTCTTCAGCGATGTCGACGAACTGGCAGCCGCCGTAATAACGCTTGCCCGGATAACCTTCCGCATATTTGTTGGTCATGATCGAACCCTGCGCTTCAAGCACGGCGCGGGAAACGATGTTTTCCGAGGCGATCAGTTCGATCTCGTGGCGCTGGCGACCCAGTTCCTTCTCGATCGCGCCGAAAATTTCCGGATCGACATCGGCAAGCGGACGGGAGAAGAAAGCATCTGTGTTCGACATGGTGAAGGCTCCTGAAACAGTAATGCGATGGCGTCTTAGCGTTCCGCCCGGACAAGAGCAATACGGGGTGCGAGATTTGCCTGTCAAACTGCGACGTTGCGACAAAAAACAGCAGCTGTTTTCAGAAAATCGCCAAGAAAAAAGCCGCACCCGAAGATGCGGCCTGTTTTCATCGATGAAAGCGTGGATCAGTTGCGCGGCAGAAGATCGTCATCAACAGGGCCGGCCGGCTGCTCCATGCCGCTCGTGGTGTTGAGCGCCAGTTCGGCATTGCCATCCTTTTCATAGATGTCATCGCGGAACTGCACCACGCCGTCCTTCGCCGACCATGCGGTGATGTAGACGAAATAAACAGGCACTTCCTGCGCGAGCTTGATCGGCGTGTTGACGCGGGTGGCGATGACACGTTCCATTTCCTGACGCGACCAGCCGGGCGTGTCGCGCAGCAGCCAGCTTGTGAGGTCGCGCACATTCTGCACGCGCACGCAGCCGGAGGATTCAAACCGCATCAGCTTGTTGAACAGGCCCTGCTGCGGCGTATCGTGCATATATTCGTTGTTCGGATTGTGGAAGTTGATCTTCGTGGACGACATGGCGTTGATCTTGCCGGGGTCCTGACGGAACATCAGGTTCGGGGCCTTCGGCGCGAACCAGTCGACCGCAGTCGGCGGCACTTCCTGTCCCTTGCCATCGATGAGGCGGATATTGTTCCGCTCCAGATAGGTCGGGTCCTTCTGCATCAGCGGCACGATATCCTTCTCGATGATCGAGCGCGGCGCGGTCCAGTAAGGATTGAGGATGACCTCGTAAATCTTGGAGTTGATGACATGCGTCGGGCGGCTGGCGCGGCCGACGACGGCCGTGTTGCGCAGGACGACGCGTTCATTTTCAACGGCTTCGATGGCGGCGGCCGGAATATTGACCATCAGGTGACGCGGGCCGAGATCGCCCGACATGGACTGGATGCGCACGAGGTTGGTCTGCAACTGCGCCAGACGGATCTGCGCGGAAACATTGAGCGCCTTGGTAGTGTATTCACCGCTGACACCATCTGCCGGAAGGCCATGGCGGGCCTGGAAGCGTTTCAGCGCGCCATCGACGTAGCTATCGAAGGCGCTGGAAATGCCGGCTTCGCGCGGCAGGTCGCCGGATACCATCAGTCGCTGGCGAAGCGCCTGTACGGAAGGATCGGAGACGCCGATCTGCAGACGCTGCTGGGAAGCAGGCACTTCCGGCCAGCCGCCATTCTGCACGATCTGCTGATATTGCATGATCGCCTGCTGCATGTAGACAGGCGCTTCGCGTCCGAGAACCGGATTGTTGGAAACGACGCCCACGGCCGAACGCGACGTATTGGCGTCGAACTGGTCATCCCAGTTGCCGCGGCGCGACGAGCCCATGAGATCGTTGAGCGCGTTCTGCGCAAAGGCGGGCGCGGCAAGCGCGGCAGCACCAACGGAAACGGCCGAACGCAGAAGCGCGCGGCGCGATACGGAATCGGAAACGGATTTCTTTGTCATTCTACCTACCAGCCACTCTCTTCGGCATTCTCAACAATGCCTAAATCAATATGATTAACAAACACGTACAACGTGCCTGCCGGCCGGTAATGCTCGAGGCCCAGGGTCTGGGCGCTACAGTCTGGCAGAACAGTCGGGACTTGCCGCGACAGCAGGAGAAACAGCCGGCTCCCTCATCCTTGCCGGTCCCATATCAATATGGCCAATTCGTGTCACGAGCCTTTTCTCACAAAGCTGTGTTGCCTGAAAATGAAGGCGAAGGCTCAGATAATGGACCGGGCTTGACATGAAAAATGTGGGCCGGCGCTGCTCGGAATCCGCAAGCCGGAGGCAAAGCGATGCCCCCGGCTTAAACAGTGAAACCGTCGCGGATATTAGAGACGATAAGCGATCGAGTCGTTCCAGAAGCGATCGAGGCGCTGCAGCAGCTTGTTCATTTCGGAGAACTCGCCGGTGCCGATGCCGCCGACCTTTTCGATCGAGCCGACGTGGCGTTCATAAAGGCGGGCAACCGTTTCGGCAATTTCCTGGCCCTTTTCCGTCAGGCTGATGCGGACCGAACGGCGGTCGACACGCGAGCGCTGGTGGTTGATGAGGCCGAGATCGACCAGCTTCTTGACGTTGTAGGAGACGTTCGAGCCGAGGTAATAACCACGCGAACGAAGCTCGCCGGCCGTCAGTTCGGAATTGCCGATGTTGAACAGCAGCAGGGCCTGAACGGCGTTGACGTCATCGCGACCCTGACGGTCGAACTCATCCTTGATGACATCGAGGAGGCGGCGGTGGAGACGTTCCACCAGGTGCAGCGACTCCATGTAGAGCGAGCGGATGGTATCTTCATGTGCATCGGCAACAACGGCCTGCGGCTTAACTTTGCTATTGATCATGACTGCCTCACTGTTTTGTTTGGCGGTGTGTTTGTTTGTCTCCCGCCTTGAGTGAGAACCTAATCAATGCGCATAAAATTCTACTTAAAAGCTACGATTAACAAATGGTTACCTGCATTTTCCCTGGAGGGCCCAACTTGTGGCGAAGCGGGAATGGCCAGAGGCCATGCATTATAAATCAATAGCTTAGCGATAAAAAACGGCCTGAAAACAGGCCGAATTGCTTTATTCTTATGGTAAATCAATTCTTGCGCGTTCTTCATTCTGGCGGTGATCCAGCCAGAAAGCGACCAGGAATAGTATATAAATGGTTGCCACAAGGCCGTGCATGACGGGTACCAGCGTGTTGGCGCCGAAGATATGTGGCCATACCTTATACATGGCGATCTGCGCGCCTGCCCCCATGACCCACATGACCGCGCCCCAGGAGGCGCCAAGCCAGAGACCGAGTGCCGCGACGGGGAAAATGACCGCCAGCGCGCTGCCCGCCACCCGCCAGGGCAGGTTCAGCATATCGAACCGCCCCTGCCCGCCCAGCGAATACCCCGTCAGCATCGCCCAATATTGCAGGCCGAACCAGAAACAGGAGACCGCAACCAGCCTCATGAAGACCAGAAAGAGGATTTCCGTAAGCGGACGTTTCGGCAGAGGTTGAGAATCAGGTTCCATGGCCGGAAGATACGGTCTCGACGGGCGGGCGACCAGTCCATATTGAATTTCGCCACCTGCCTTGTCAAAGCATCATCGCGGCGCGGGACGCCAATGAGGGAAGATTGTCGCATTCGCACGGGCGACTCTTCATGTTATGCAGCGTTCCAAATTTGATCGAAGGACATTCTTACATGCAGGACAAAACGCATCTGGTCGACGAGATCACCGGCCATCGCCGCATGCGGCGCAATCGCAAGGCGGATTGGACGCGCCGTCTGGTGCAGGAAAGCCGCCTCACCGTCGACGATCTCATCTGGCCGGTCTTCATCGTGCCGGGCAGCAATATTCTCGATCCCATTCCAGCGATGCCCGGCGTCAACCGGATGAGCGTCGACAAACTGGTGGAAGCCGCAAAAGAAGCCGCCGATCTCGGCATTCCGGCGATCGCCACCTTCCCGAATATCGAGATGGAGCTGCGCGACGAGACCGGTTCGAACGCGCTCGAGGCCAACAACCTCATCAATCAGGCGACTATCGCGGTCAAGAAAGCCGTTCCTGATATCGGCATGATCACGGATGTCGCGCTCGACCCTTTCACCAGCCACGGGCATGACGGCATTCTGCGCGGCGACGAGATCGTCAATGACGAGACCGTCGAACAGGTCGTCAGGGCGGCGATCCTGCAGGCCGAAGCCGGCTCCGACATTATCTCTCCATCGGAGATGATGGATGGCCGCATCGGCGCCATTCGTCGCGGTCTCGATGCCGCCGGGCACCAGAATGTCGGCATCATGGCCTATGCGACGAAATTCGCCTCCGGCTATTACGGTCCCTATCGCGAGGCCATCTCCACGGCCGGCCTGCTGAAGGGCGACAAGAACAGCTATTACATCAGCCCTGCCAACGGCATGGAGGCGATCCGCGATGCCGCACTCGACGTGGAGGAAGGTGCGGATATGCTGATGGTCAAGCCCGGCCTGCCCTATCTCGACATCTGCTGGCGACTGAAGGAGAATTTCGGCCTGCCGACCTTCGCCTATCAGGTGTCCGGCGAATATACCCAGATCAAGGCTGCCGCCATGAATGGCTGGATCGACGGCGAGCGGGTGATGATGGAAACGCTTCTCTGTTTCAAGCGTGCGGGTTGCGATGGCATTCTGAGCTACTTCGCCATCGAGGCGGCACGCAAACTCGCAAAGGGCTGAGGCCAGCGCTTATTGTATTCGGTCGTTTTCTTCCCATATTGTCTGCTGACACGGCAGGTTTGCCGAGCTGTCAGACCCTCTCAGGAGAAAACGACCAATGAGCCTCGACCAGAACCCCACCTATATCGCACCGGATGACTGGCGCGCCTATAGCGGCGTCCTGAGCCGGCGCGTCTTCGCGTTCCTGATCGATTACGCGATCGTTCTCCTGTTGTGCATTCCGGCCGCAGTGATCGTCTTCTTTCTTGGTGTGATCACGCTCGGCCTCGGCTTTTTCCTCTATCCGGCACTGTTCGTCATCGTCGCGGTGCTTTATTTCGGCATGACGCTCGGCGGCCCCTCGCAGGCGACCCCCGGCATGCGGGCGATGGGGATAGCCATGGCGCGCATGGACGGACGGCGAATCGATTTCCTGCTTTCGACCGTTCACATCGTGCTTTTCTGGGTCATCAACTCGGTTTTGACGCCGCTGATTCTACTCGCAGGCCTGTTTACCGAGCGCTCGCGCCTCGTTCACGACTTCCTGCTCGGCACCGTCATCGTCAGAACGCGCTGATATCGAAGAAAGCCACGCAAACGTGGCTTTCATATCAGGCAAATACCGCATCTCGCAGTTGACGTTTTCCGGCATTTTGCCATTCTGTGACATTATGCATGTCGCTTGAAGCGTCGCCGCCAACCCCGTGAAATCGCGGCGCGCTTTCATAACAGACGCAGGAGGCGATCACGGTTCGATGAACACGCAGGCGACGCCCTCTCCTCAATTTTATCTTACGGCGCCGGCCACATGCCCCTATCTGCCGAACCAGATGGAGCGGAAGGTTTTTACCCATCTGGTCGGCCCGCGCGCTTCGGAAATGAACGATCTTCTGACCCAGGGCGGTTTCAGGCGCTCGCAGAACATCGCCTATCGACCGGCCTGCGAAAACTGCCGTGCCTGTGTCTCCGTGCGCATCCTGACCGAGCAGTTCCAGCCGACAAAATCAATGCGGCGTGTTCTCGCAGCCAACAGGGATGTCGTCGCCACGGTACACGCCGCCGAGCCCTCCACCGAACAATTTGCCCTGTTTCGCCGTTATCTCGACCACCGCCACCAGTCGGGCGGCATGTCCGACATGTCGGCGCTGGACTATGCGATCATGGTGGAAGACACGCATGTGAACACCCGCATCATCGAATATCGTGTGCGCGAACCCGGCTCCGGCATCGATTCCAGCAAGCGCGGCGAACTTCTGGCCGTGGCGCTCAGCGACGTGATGAGCGACGGCCTGTCGATGGTCTATTCCTTCTTCAATCCCGACCTTGAGAAGCGCTCACTCGGCACCTTCATGATCCTCGATCACATCACCCGCACCCGCGCACTTGGCCTGCCGCATGTCTATCTAGGCTACTGGGTCGATGGCTCGGAAAAGATGGGCTACAAGACCCGCTACCATCCGCAGGAGCATCTGACGCCGCGCGGGTGGGAGGTTTATACGCCGGAAGAAAAATGAGCTGTCGTCAAAGCCTCAGCGAATGCTGAGTTCTTGTAAGTAAGACCAGGAAAGACGTCCCGGCTTTGCCGCCGGGAACATCATTCACATATTATCCGCCAAACTTCCCGCTGCGCGGAAAGCCCTTCGGCACGGTGCGGCCCGCCGTTGCGCGGTCGGCCAGCCATTCGCGCAGTTCTTCGCCCACCTTGTTGAAGAGGCGCCCGGCCGTGTCGGACCAAGACAAGCCTTCGGCAAGCGCGAAACATTTCACGTCGACAACGCCGCCATCCTTGTAACGCTGCAGGCGCACGCCCTTGCCGCGCGACATTTCCGGCACCTGCGCCAGCGGGAAGGCCAGGAGCTTGCGGTTTTCGCCGACGACCGCGACATGGTCGCCCGTGACCGGCACGGCGAGCTTGGCTTCATCGGGCATCGAGACATTCATGATCTGCTTGCCCTTGCGGGTATTCGCGACCATTTCGCTCTCGGGTACGATGAAACCGTTGCCGGCCGTGGAGACGAGCAGCAGCTTGCGCGACGGATCGTGTACGAAGGCGGTCAGGATATCCTGATCGTTTTCCATGTCCACCATGATGCGGATCGGCTCGCCATGGCCGCGCCCGCCCGGCAGCTTGTCGGCGCCGAGCGTATAGGCCTTGCCGCCTGTCGTCAGCATCAGCAGCTTGTCGGTGGTCTGCGCGGGGAAAGCCAGTTTCGGGCCGTCGCCTTCCTTGAAGGTGAGCGAGGACGTGTCGGACATGTGTCCCTTCAGCGCCCGGATCCAGCCCTTCTGCGAGATGACGATGGTGACCGGTTCCTTTTCGATCATCGCCTGCTGGATGGCCTCGATATCGGCATCCGGCGCATCCGCGAACTGCGTGCGGCGGCGGCCGATCTCGGTTGCCTTGGCATATTTCTTTTTGACCTCGCCGATTTCCCAGGCGACGGTCTGCCACTGCTTCTCATCGGACGCGAGCAGCGCCTCGATCTCGGCCTTTTCGCTGCTGAGTTCATCGAACTCCTTGCGGATTTCGAATTCCTCGAGCTTGCGCAGGTTGCGCAGCCGCATGTTGAGGATGGCTTCGGCCTGCGTGTCGGTGAGCGACCACTTGGCCATCATCACCTGTTTCGGCTCATCCTCCTCGCGGATGATGCGGATCACTTCATCGAGATTGAGATAGGCGACGAGCAGGCCACCCAGAATCTCCAGCCTGCGGTCGATGGCGGCCAGACGATGACGGGAGCGGCGGACCAGCACATCCTTGCGGTGCGCCAGCCACTCGCTCAGCACCTCGTTCAGCGCCATCACCTTCGGCACCTTGCCGAGCGACAACACGTTCATGTTGAGCGGCAGGCGGCTTTCGAGGTCGGACAGACGGAACAGCGATTCCATCAGCAGCGTCGCATCGACGGTACGGCTCTTCGGCACCAGCACAATGCGCACATCTTCGGCCGATTCGTCGCGAATATCCTCAAGAAGCGGCAGCTTGCGGGCAATCAGCAGCTCGGCGATCTTCTCGATCAGACGCGATTTCTGCACCTGGAAGGGGATTTCGGTGATGACGATCTGGTAACCGCCGCGGCCGAGATCTTCCGTCTCCCATTTGGCGCGCACGCGGAAACCGCCGCGGCCGGTCTTATAGGCATCGAGAATATTCTCGCGGCTTTCGACGATCACGCCGCCGGTCGGCAGATCGGGGCCGGGAATGAACTCCACCAGCTTTTCCACCGTCGCATCGGGGTGCTTGATGAGATAAAGCGCCGCGTCGCAAAGTTCATGCGCGTTGTGCGGCGGGATCGATGTCGCCATGCCCACCGCGATGCCGGAGGCGCCGTTGGCGAGCAGATTGGGGAAAGCGCCCGGCAGGACGACGGGTTCCTCGTCTTCCTCGTTATAGGTGGCGCGGAAATCCACCGCATCTTCGCCGATGCCCTCGAGCAGCAGCGCCGCAACCTCGGTCATGCGCGCTTCGGTGTAACGATAGGCGGCGGCGCCGTCGCCATCGATATTGCCGAAATTGCCCTGCCCGTCGACGATCGGATAACGCTGCGAGAAATCCTGCGCGAGGCGCACCAGCGCGTCATAAACGGACTGGTCGCCATGCGGGTGGAATTTACCGATCACGTCACCGACGATACGGGCGCATTTCTTGAAGGCCGAGTTGGGGCGAATGCCCATTTCACTCATGGCGTGAATGATGCGGCGGTGAACCGGCTTCAGGCCGTCGCGCACATCCGGCAGCGCACGATGCATGATCGTGGACAAGGCGTAAGCGAGGTAGCGCTCTTCAAGCGCCGCCTTCAAATCGACCGGATGAATGTTATCGTCTCCGCCGGACGGAGGTACAAGATTTTTTCCCATGGTGCTTGACTAGCGGAAATGCCGATTCCCGGCAAGAAATTCAGGGGTCTGCCCTGTGGATGAAAGCACCCCTTTCATGCGCTTTTTTGTTAACCGCGTTGCAAATGCCGCAATGCCGCCGTCATGGGAATCGATCTAAATCCTATAGACCTTTGAATAATCGCGAATATAAGTATCAGCATTCGAATTCGAACACGGTACACAGCCGTACGTTGAGGGAAGAAACATCATGAGACTGAAATCCACCCGGCAGGTTCTTTTTGCGAGTGCCGCGCTTCTCACGCTTTCGGCGCCCGCCTTCGCGCTGGACGGCGGGGATGTGCTGAAGAAGATCAACGCCGCCTATGCCGCGCAGGGCGGTGAGATCGCCGCCGGCTCCGTTGCCGTCAACGGTACGACGGTGACACTGAACGGCGTGACCTTCAACGCGGCCGCAGATCCGGCCAAGAAAATTCCGGTCGGCAATATCACGCTTGAAGGCGTCGAGGAAAACAACGGCGGTTACACGATCAAGAACGCCCGTTTCGACAATATCGACTACAAGCAGGAAAACGTGGAAATCAAGGCAAGCGACATCTACATGTCGGGCCTCGTCATTCCCGCCGATGCGACCACGGGCACCGTCGATGCTCTGATGTTCTATGACGAAGCCCATAGCGGTCCGGTTTCGGTTTCCATCGACGGCAAGCAGGCTTTCTCGCTTGAGGAAAGCACCGCGACGATGTCCGTCAGCGACGACAAGGCCTCGATCGGTTTCGAACTGGATGCATCCGGCTTCAAGGCCGATCTTAGCGAAGTCACCGACCCGGCCACGAAGGACGCGATCGAGAAGCTCGAACTCAAGGCCCTTTCCGGCGACATGACCATGAGCGGCAGCTGGGAAGTTGCCTCCGGCACCGTCGACGTCGAGGAATATGCCATCAATCTCGACAATGTCGGCCGCCTCAACATGTCGTTCGGCTTCTCCGGCTACACGCTCGACTTCATCAAGTCGATGCAGGAGACGGTAAAGGCGCAGGCCGCCAACCCGAACAAGGAACAGGCGGACCAGGCAGCAAGCCTCGCCATGCTCGGCCTGATGCAGCAGCTCTCCTTCGTCAACGCTGAAATCAGCTTCGAAGACGCCAGCATCACCAAGCGCGCCATCGATTATGCGGCTAGCCAGCAGGGCATGACGGGCGATCAGCTTGCCCAGACCATCAAGGGCATGGCCCCGATCATGATGGCCTCGCTCAACGTTCCGGACCTGCAGAACATGGTCTCGGCGGCCGTCAACGCCTATATCGACAATCCGAAGAACTTCTCGATCACCGCGGAGCCGGAAAAGCCGGTCCCGTTCCCGATGATCATGGGCGCTGCGATGGGCGCGCCGAACACCCTGCCGAAAATGCTCGGCGTGACGGTGACGGCAAACGAATAAACAAAAAAGCCCCGGTTTTTCCGGGGCTTTTCTTTTGCGCTTAATGCAGCGGCGCTGCCGCCGCATCCTGCTTGTCGTGCAGGGCGAAACGGTCGATCATATGGGCGCTCGCCTCGTTGACGCCGATCACCTCGACCCGCCTGCCAACTCTACGGAACTTCAGGACCACCTTGTCCAGCGCCCCGACCGCGGAAATATCCCACAGATGCGCCTCCGTCACATCAATCGTTACCGCCTCCACCTCTTCGGCGAAATCGAAGGCGGCGATGAAGCTTTCCGTCGAGGCGAAGAAAATCTGGCCGTCGACGCGGTAGATCCGCTCGCGACCATCGGCTGAAAGCTCCGGTCTGACGTGGAAAAGCTTGGAAACCTTGCCTGCGAAAAACACGCCGGAAAGAAGCACGCCCGCCAGCACACCCTTTGCAAGGTCATGGGTGGCAAGCACCGTGCCGACGGTTACCAGCATGACGATGCTTGACGATGGCGGGTTGCGGCGGAGATCGATGATGGAGCGCCATGAGAAGGTGCCGATGGACACCATGATCATGACAGCCACCAGCGCCGCCATCGGTATGATGCGCACGAGATCGTCCAGCACCAGAATGAGGAACAGCAGGAAAGCGCCTGCCACAAAAGTGGACAAGCGGCCACGACCGCCGGAGCTGACATTGATGACGGACTGGCCGATCATGGCGCAGCCGCCCATGCCGCCGATGAGGGCAGACGCGATATTGCTCGTCCCCTGCCCGATGCATTCCTGGCTCTTGTTACTGCCCGTATCCGTCATGTCATCGACGATCTGGGCTGTTAGCAGCGATTCCAGCAGGCCGACGGCGGCGAGCGCCACGGAATAGGGAAAGATGATCTGCAACGTCTCGAAAGTCAGAGGCACCTGCGGCAGGGCGAATATCGGCAATGTCGAGGGCAACTCGCCGAGATCGCCGACCGTGCGGATATCCATGCCGGAGAAAACCGCCACGCAGGTCAGGGCGACGATAGCGACCAGCGGCGAGGGAATGACCTTCGTGACCAGCGGGAAGAGATAGATGATCGCAAGACCGGCCGCGATCATGACATAGGTTTCGACGGGCACGCCGATCAGTTCGGGCAATTGCGCCATGAAGATCAGGATCGCCAGCGCATTAACGAAACCGGTCATGACCGAGCGTGACACGAAACGCATCACCCGGCCGAGTTTCGCAAAGCCCGCAGCGATTTGCAGCACGCCCATGAGGATGGTGGCAGCAAAGAGATATTGCAGCCCGTGTTCCTTGACGAGCGTGACCATCAGGACGGCGGTGGCGGCGGTGGCCGCCGAAATCATGCCCGGTCGGCCGCCGGTGAAGGCGGAGACGCAGGCAATGGCGAAGGAGGCGAACAATCCCACCTTCGGATCGACGCCGGCTATGACGGAAAAGCCTATGGCTTCGGGAATGAGGGCAAGTGCCACGACGATGCCGGAAAGAAGATCGCCGCGAATATTGGAAAACCACTCACGTCTGTAAGTCTGAAATCTGTTCATCTGATTTTTTCGCAAAGAATGACGCACCGGCCGGAGCCATGTCCGGTAGATTGAAAAGGAATGTCGGTGCTTTGCGTTGTCTGGCGGATCGGCGGCCAGAAGAGCCACCCGGAATTTCACCGGGTCCGTGGTGAGTGGCCCACCTATAAACGGCAAAAAAGCGGGCGGCAAGTTGCGCGCCCGCTTTTCGATGGCGTCGATGGCGTCTCAGGCCGCTTCGCGTCCGTGATAATCCAGCATCTCCACCTCGCTCAGCCGGAACTGGCAGACCAGTTCCTTGAGGCGTGTGGTCTCGCCCGCCAGCATGGCGCTGGCGGCATTGTTTTCTTCCACCATGGCGGCGTTCTGCTGCGTGCCCTGATCCAGATGATTGACGGTGGTGTTGATCTCGGAAAGCCCGACCGACTGTTCCTTCGTGGCGGCGGCGATGGCTTCGATATGGTCGTTGATCGTCTTCACCGAACCGCCGATGCGCGACAGGGCCGCGCCGGTTTCCCGCACGAAACGCGCCCCGTCCTTCACCTCGGCGCCGGAGGTCTGGATGAGCACCTTGATCTCGGCCGCCGCCCTTGCGGAGCGCTGCGCCAGTTCGCGCACCTCCTGCGCCACGACGGCGAAACCGCGACCCGCCTCGCCAGCACGCGCGGCCTCGACGCCGGCATTGAGCGCGAGAAGATTGGTCTGGAAGGCAATTTCATCAATGACGCTGATGATGCTGCCGATCCGGCCGGATGACTGCTCGATCTTTTCCATGGCCGCGATCGTATCGACGACGAGATCGGCCGTGCGGCTGGCATCCTCATCCGCGGAATGGGCAACCGTGCGGGCTTCCACCGCGCGTTCCGCCGAGATGCGGATATTGGCCGTCAGCTCATCGAGGGCCGCGGCGGTTTCCTCCAGCGAGGCGGCCTGCTGCTCGGTGCGCCGGGCAAGATCGGCGGCGCTCTGGCTGATTTCCTGGCTGCCGCCATCAATGGCCACGCTGGACTGCACGACGCCGGACATGGCCGCATCCAGCTGGCGGATGGTGCGATTGAGATCGTGCCGCAACGCCTCGAAATCCGGGGCGAAAGGCTCGTTCAGTTCAAAGGAGAGATCGCCGGCGGCAAGACGATGCAGCGCTGCCGCAAGGCCGGTCGTTGCCTGCATCAGCCGCGCCTGCGCCTCGGCTTCCGCCTCGCGCTGGAAACGCGCCTTTTCCGCTTCGGCCTGCTGTCGGGCCGCAAGCGCCTGGTTTTCCAGCTCGATCTTGGCGATGGCGGCCTGCCGGAAAATTTCCAGCGCATGGGCCATGGCACCAAATTCGTCCTTGCGGCGCAGACCGGGAACGGCAAAATCGGTCTCGCCTTCGGCAAGGCGGCGCATCGCGCCGGTTATTGCCGTCGCGGGTCGTGTTATCGAGCGGCCAATGAGATAGACACCGGCAAAAAGGACCAGAACGGTCAGGGCAATGAGGGCGACAACGATCGAAACCGTGCTTTCCGCCGCATTTTTATTCTCGAGCGCGCTGGCCTCCCGCTCCTGCCGATAGGTCGAGGAAATATCCGCGACGACGGGCAGCAGCGCCGTATAGGCGGTGACGACCGTTTCGCGTGCCTTCTGCTCCTCCAGCACCGCCTGCGCGTAGAAGCGGAAGGATGCGGTGTAGATTTCCAGGGCGTCCATGATGCGCTGGCGCTCCACTCCCGGCCGGTATTCAAGCTTCACCAGCGCCTTGAAGGTTTCCACCTCGGCGGCGTGTTTCGTCGCATAGGTTTCGTCGCGCCGCAGGATGAAGTCCTTTTCGTGCCGGCGCATCATCAGCATGCTGGCGCGGATTTCGGCATTGGCGACGGCGTCGATGAGTTTCTCGATGGAGTGCACACCATTGCGCATGGCGCCTTCAAGACCGTCCGCGGGCGTGAGACCCAGCTCCCGGTTCCTGGCAACCAGCGTCTTCATGCGGTCACTATAGGCAACGACGCCCTGCGACAGCGCCTCGAGTTTCGCACGCGTCTGCGCCGCCGCGCCGCTATCGAGGGAAGCGATGGACTGCTCGACCTTGCCCATCGTCTGGTCGAACTGCGCGACGGAATTCATATCCCTCGACAGCAGGAAGTCCTTCTGGTGCAGGCGGCTTTCATGCAGGGCATCCACCAGCGTCGTCAACACGCCGTCCCTCTGGATCAGCGTATCTTCAGCGACGCGATAACGCGCCTCCATCTGCCTTTGCCACAGCAGCATGCCCGCGATGACGGCGATACCGCATAGCGCGGCCAGCGCCAGCATAGACACGCGATGCGCTATTTTGAACGTCGAGACCAGCGAAAACATTCAACCCTCGTTTGTGAAATTTCATGGGGGCGATGAATGATCGACAAGGCTTAAGAAGTCCTCTACCGGATTTGTCAGTTCGATTAAGTTTTTATGACAATCCACAGGTCAAATCGGAAGAAGCCGACGTTTCCTGCAAGCAACAGGCCTGTACGGCCAAGATGCCTGCAGTAGAAAAGAGCGGATAAGAGACGGGAAAGCAATGCTTTCCCGTCTTGCGCGCTGTCCCGTCCTTCACGCCGGATGCCAAGCCGGATAAGGAAAGGCGGGCGTTGCGGTCATCAGGACGGATGCTCTCGGAGCGGACGGAAACTATGCCATATTGTCCGTGGCGTTGCCTGCGCGTGAGGATCCGGCGCCCGACCAGTCGACCTGCCGGGTGGCATACATGGTTGCCGCAATGGCAATGAAGGAAATCACCGCGCCGGCCAGCAGCGCGTATTCATCCTCATTCAGAACCAGATACATGACGCCATAGGCGATCGCCAAAACCATAAACAGCGCCATACCGCTTTTACGACTATTGGTTGCACTGCCGAGATAAGATGCGATCAGCGCCGCCGTCGACGCCGATGCAGCGGCATAGGCGATCGTGAAGCCCGTATGTTCGGAGAGCGCGAGCAGCAGAACATAGAATATGACCAGAGCCAGCCCCGTCAGCACGTATTGTATCCAGTGCACGACTTTGCCGCCCTTGAGTTCGACGATGAAGACGGCGAGGAAAACCAGCGAGATGAAGCCGATCGAATATTTCAGCGTCCGGGCGATGATCTGGTAGAACTTCACGGGTTCGACGAGATTGATCGTCATCAGGCTGCCCGACAGTGGCAGGCGCGTGCCCTCCACCACCCGGTCTATGCCCCTGGCAAGATAGGGGATGGTCCAGCTGGCCTTGAAATCCGTGGCGGTGACGGTCTTCTGTTCGGGCAGGAACAGGCCTTCAAAGCCCGGATGCGGCCAATCGGCGTTCGCCGCAAAGCTCGTCGTCTGGCCAGCCGGCGCAACGGCGAAACTG
Organism: Agrobacterium sp. OT33; assembly: GCF_017313365.1. Taxonomy (NCBI): domain Bacteria; kingdom Pseudomonadati; phylum Pseudomonadota; class Alphaproteobacteria; order Hyphomicrobiales; family Rhizobiaceae; genus Agrobacterium; species Agrobacterium sp. OT33. Next base: position 98,819 of record NZ_JAFLMZ010000009.1, read on the forward strand.
CCTGAGCCATTCAGGGAAAAGGCGATATCGAAGGCGAATCCGGTTTCGATGAGGTTTCTCTCAATCGGCCTGTGCACACCGGCATCGGACCTGATGGCGATTTCCGGACCGGCGCGGTTGGTCATCACCGAAATATCCCGCATGCCGGGATCGAAAGGCAGAACCGGGCCGCCATCGATCTTGACGCCGGCGCTGGAGCGAATGCCGGTAATATCCTGTATGCTGAGGACGAGAATGGCGTTCTCCAGTCGCGGCGTGCCGGAAAAGCGTGCGAGATCCTGCAGGATACCGGAACCGAAGCGGCCTTTCAGCACGAGGTTGCCGTTGTAGACCGGCAGGCTGTAGATCGACAGCTGCTTTTCCTCCGTCTTCAGGTCGGCCGTGACATCAAGCGTTTCCGGCATGACCAGCACCCATTCCGTCGTGCGATCGACGATGCTGCGGCCATCCACCTCGCGGCGGCGCTCCACGTCGAAAGGCACGGCAAGATAGGGGCCGTTCACCACCTGATCCCCACCCCAGCCATTGGCGATCCGCCCCGAGACATCTTCCGCCCGCGAGGCACGCTCTTCCGTCAATCCCCACACAAGCAGGAGCGGCACGAGCAGAACCATCGATATGAAGCCGATCATCAGGAACTTGGCGCCCGGCGAACGCAGGCTGACGGCGAAATTGCTGCGCGGCGGGGCTGGAGATGCATATCCACCCGCCGGCGCGATATCTTTTTCCGTTTCATGTACCATTCTGAAATCCTTATAAATATGATCGCGCCGAAACCGAAAGCGAGGTTCGGCCGGCGCTGTCCCAAGTTTAAAACCCCGAATAGTCTTGCGTCCCCCAGGTGAACGCGGAGCCTATACTGGAAGCGGATTTCGGCTGATTGTGCGCGGAATTCGGTTTAACGCGCGGTAAAATTGTGACTTTGCCGCGTTCGTTGCAAAAACAAAAAGGGCCGGCGTCGCCGCCAGCCCTTTGTTTGAACCTGAATAATCCAGATCAGTCTTTCTTGGACGGAACCACCCGCAGCGCCAGTTCGCGAAGCTGCGTCGGCGTTGCCGACGACGGCGCGTTCATCAGGAGATCCTGCGCTTGCTGGTTCATCGGGAACAGCGTGATTTCGCGCAGGTTCTTGGCGCCGACCAGCAGCATGACCACACGGTCGATGCCGAATGCGCAACCGCCATGCGGAGGCGCGCCGTACTGGAAGGCGCGATAGAGACCGCCGAAGCGCTCTTCCACGTCCGTCTGGCTGAGACCCACTTTTTCAAAGGCCTTGACCATCAGCTCGGGCGACTGGTTACGGATCGAGCCGGAGGCGATTTCGAAGCCGTTGCAAACCGCATCATACTGGAACGCCTTGATGGAGAGCGGGTCCTGCCCTTCCAGCGCCTCCAGACCGCCCTGCGGCATGGAGAAGGGGTTGTGGGCGAAGTCGATCTTCTTTTCCTCTTCGTTATATTCGAAGAAGGGGAAATCGACGATCCAGCACATTTCGAAACGGTCGCGGTCGATCAGGTTCAGCTCGTCGGCGGCGCGGGTGCGCGCCTCGCCGGCAAACTTGTAGAACTTGGCGGGATCGCCGGCGACAAAGAAGCAGGCATCACCCGCCTCGAGGCCGAGCTGCTGGCGCAGCGCCTCGGTGCGCTCCTCGCCGATGTTCTTGGCAAGCGGACCGGAACCGCCGACCTTGCCGTCCTCTTCCTTCCAGAAGATGTAGCCGAGGCCGGGCTGGCCCTGAGACTGTGCCCATGCGTTCATGCGGTCGCAGAAAGCGCGCGAACCACCGGTTTTCGCCGGGATCGCCCAGACCTGAACCTTGGGGTTGGAGGCGATCATGTTGGCAAAGACCTTGAAGCCCGAACCGTCGAAATGTTCAGTCACGGCTTCCATGACGATCGGGTTGCGCAGGTCGGGCTTGTCGGAACCATACTTGCGGATCGCCTCGTCATAGGGAATGCGCGGCCACTCTTTGGTAACCGGCTTGCCTTCGGCGAACTTTTCGAACACGGCCGTCATCATCGGCTCCATCGTGGTCCAGACATCTTCCTGGGTCACGAAGCTCATTTCGACGTCGAGCTGGTAGAATTCGCCCGGCAGGCGGTCGGCGCGCGGGTCTTCATCGCGGAAGCACGGCGCGATCTGGAAATAACGGTCGAAACCGGCCACCATCAGAAGCTGCTTGTACTGCTGCGGCGCCTGCGGCAGGGCGAAGAACTTGCCTTCGTGGATGCGCGACGGCACGAGGAAGTCGCGCGCGCCTTCCGGCGAAGAGGCCGTCAGGATCGGCGTGGTATATTCGGCAAAGCCGGCATCGGCCATGCCGGTGCGCATGGCGGAGATGATCTGCGTGCGCTTGACGATGTTCCTGTGCAGCGTTTCGCGGCGAAGGTCGAGGAAGCGATATTTCAGGCGAACGTCTTCAGGATAGTCAGGCTCGCCGAAGACCGGCAGCGGCAATTCCTTGGCAACGCCGAGAACTTCGATCTCCTGCGCATAAAGCTCGATCTCGCCGGTCGCCATGCCCTTGTTGACGGTGTCTTCCGAGCGTGCCTTGACGAGGCCGTCGATGCGGATGACCCATTCGCCGCGCACGGTTTCGGCAACCTTGAAGGCCGGGCTATCGGGATCGGCCACCACCTGGGTGATGCCGTAATGGTCGCGAAGGTCGATGAAGAGAACGCCGCCATGATCTCGCACGCGATGAACCCAACCGGAAAGGCGAACGGTCGCGCCGACGTCGGACTTGCGGAGAGCGGCACAGGTGTGGCTGCGGTAACGATGCATTTTTATATCCTGGAACGTGCTGCGGGCCAGATGGGCCGCACTGTCGAAATTGGCCGGAAAAGCGCATGGCCAGCCCGATTTGTCAAGGCAAAGCGCAACAATGTCGCCTCCTGGCTGTCCTTTCCCCCGCCTTCGCTTTAGATAGTGCTTATTCAGCCCGCCAAACCGAGTCGGCCCGCAATGAGCCAGATCAGACCTCTTATCCCGCTTCTCGTTACCGCCGGCATTCTGATCGGCGGCAATGGCCTGCAGGGAACTTACATCGCTCTGCGTGGCATTTCCGAGGGATTTTCGGCCAGCACCATCGGCCTCATCAGCGCTGCCTACAGCGTCGGATTCGCGCTCGGCTGCATTTCGGTGACGCAGCTCATGCGCCGGATCGGCCATATCCGTACCTTCGCCACCATGGCGGCGGTAGCCTCCGCGGCCTCCATCGCCATGCCGCTTGTCATTCACCCCGTGTTCTGGATGCTGATGCGTTTTGTCATCGGCATTGCGGTCGCCTGTCTTTTCGCCGTGATCGAAAGCTGGATCAATGCGCAAGTGACGAATTCCAACCGGGCGCGCACCCTGTCCATCTATCGCTTCGTCGACCTCGGCTCCGTCACGCTTGCGCAATATATCATTCCCATCGCCGGCATTGGCGGGCCCGTCGTGTTTTCGCTGATCGCCATGGCGCTCTCGCTGTCGCTTGTGCCGATCTCGCTTGCCGACAAATCCAATCCCGCGCCGCCGAAGCAGATTCCCTTCAATCTTTTCGCCGTCTGGCGCATCTCGCCGCTTGCCGTCGTCGGCTGCGTGGCCGTCGGCCTCAGCATGGCGGCCTTCCGCAATATCGGACCGATCTACGCCGAACAGATCGGCCTTTCGGTGACGGCCATCGCCACCTTCATGAGCGCCGGCATCATCGGCGGCGTGGTGCTGCAATACCCGCTCGGCGTCTATTCCGATCGCTATGACCGGCGCATCATCATTCTCGCCACCACGGCCGGCTCGGTCATCGTCGGTCTGTTTCTCGCCTTTTTCGCCGGCACGGATGAATGGAGCAACATCATCGGCGTCTTCGTCTTCGGCGCCTTCGCCCTGCCGCTCTATTCGCTGAGTTCAGCGCACGGCAACGACCATGCCAGGGAAGGCGAACATGCGATGATGTCGGCCGGGCTTCTGTTCTTCTGGTCCGTGGGCGCAACGGTGGGACCGCTTCTCGCCTCGCTCCTGATCGACCAGTTCGGCCCCAAAGCACTGTTCAGCTATACGGCCGCGATACAGGTCGTTTTCATTGCCTACACCATCTATCGCCTGCAGGTGCGCGAGGGTGTGCCCGTGGAGGAGAGGAACTGGCGGTTCCGCTCGCTTTTGCGCACATCCGCCTATTTTCAGAAGCTCGCCGCGCCCGCGGCACCCAAAAAGGACGGGCCGGAACCCAATCCGCCCGAGAAAAACGATCCATAAGCCTTCAAAAGCGGGCTTTGTATTGACATGCGCCCGTCAAAGGGAAAGTAAGACGAATAATTTTCACGAGTGGCCATTTGCAATGATTGAAACGACTGCCGCCCTCGCCGAGGCCTGCACGGAACTGGCGAAATCGGAATTCATCACCATCGACACCGAGTTTCTGCGCGAAACGACCTTCTGGCCGGAGCTTTGTCTCGTGCAGATGGCAAGCCCGACGCTTGAAGTGCTGGTCGATCCGCTCGCCAAGGGTCTCGATCTCACCCCGCTGTTCGAGCTGATGGCCAATCCTGCCGTCGTGAAGGTTTTCCACGCCGCGCGGCAGGATATCGAAATCATTTATCATCTCGGCGGGCTCATTCCACACCCGATCTTCGACACGCAGGTCGCTGCCATGGTCTGCGGTTTCGGCGATTCGATCTCCTACGACCAGCTGGTGCAGAAGATCAAGAACGTGCAGATCGACAAATCCTCGCGTTTCACCGACTGGAGCCGCCGCCCGCTGACCGAAAAACAGCTGGACTACGCGCTGGCCGACGTGACCCATCTGCGCGATGTCTATCTCTCGCTGAAAGCCCAGCTCGAGCGCGAAGGCCGCTCGCTGTGGCTGACCGAAGAGATGGATATTCTGGAATCGCGCGATACCTATGACATGCACCCGGACGATGCGTGGCTGCGGCTGAAGTCGCGTCTGCGCAAGCCGACGGAACTCGCCATTCTCAAATTCGTCGCCGCCTGGCGCGAGCGGGAGGCGCGGTCGCGCAACGTGCCGCGCTCACGTGTCCTGAAGGACGATGCGATCTTCGAAATCGCCCAGCAGCAGCCGAAGGACGCCGAGGCGCTGTCGCGGCTTCGCACCATTCCGAAGGGTTGGGAGCGCTCCGCCTCCGGCACCGCCATCGTCGAAACGGTGAATGCGGCGCTGGCATTGCCGAAAGAGGAAATGCCCAAGGCGCCACGCCACAGCCATGCGCCGGAAGGCTCCGGCGCTGCCGTGGAACTGCTCAAGGTTCTCCTGAAACTGACGGCGGACAAACACGGCGTCGCCGCCAAGGTCATCGCCAACAGTGACGATCTGGACAAGATCGCCGCCGAAGGTGAAAACGCCACCGTGGCGGCTTTGACCGGCTGGCGGCGCGAACTTTTCGGTGATGTGGCGCTGAAACTCATCAATGGCGAAGTGGCGCTGCGTTTTGCCGGCAAGAAGGTCGAGGCGGTTGAGGTGAGCGGGTCGTAATCCCCCGCCCTTCACCCCAATTTTGCCCGCATCGCGGTCCATCTGTCTCAAGACAGTTGCGCTTTGAGGGTCTTCGCATGAAACCTGCCCGCACCCTGCTGCTGGCCGCCCTTCTGGCGGCCGCAGGCTTTCTTCCCACTCCGGCCCCTTTCCTGGCGCGCGCCGATGACGGCAAGGTGGACCTGCAGGGCGAATGGACGACCGATTGCCTGACAATCGGCAGGAACGACCGGCACGGCATCGTCACCCGCATCACGATACACGGCGGCCGCATGCACGCCATTTCACAGATCTATGCCCGCAATGGCTGCCAGCAGCCAACGGTGCAGGTGCGTTACGAAGGCACGCTGGATGGCGGGCTGAAAGACCATGGCAGCCTGCTCTTTGCCCATACCGTTAGCGCCATCACCATGACGCCGAATGATGGCGACGTTGTCGCGCACTATAATGGTGACCCGAAAGGCACCGGCTGCGGCTTGAGCGGCTGGAAGGAGAATATTCCATTCGACGTCGACGGGCGGACCTGCGCCGCCATCACCTTCGCCCGCAAGGGGGAAACGCTGTTCGACCGGGCCTGGATTGATGGCAACCGGCTGCGTTTCGCCGCCTTTCCACTCAAATGGTCGAACCGCTCACCGGACGACCGGCCGCAATCCCCGCTTGAAACGGTCTATTACAGAACATCATATTAGACGTAGCAGCGTCTCTGCGCCGGTTTTGCGGCAACAGGGCAACAACCTTTCCAATCCTTCATGTGACCTTACCGAAAGGTCACTTTTTGCAGCGCTTTTTCCGCATTAATGTCGCATATGACCACAATAGAAGCTTCGCCGACGGGAGCGGCGGACCTTCCCTTCCCGAGATCAAGAACCGACATGAGAAAATTGCTGCCCATTCTGGATTACGTGGTGCTCTTCGTTGCCGTGGCCGGCAGCGGCGTGGCCTACGCCTTTCTGGAATATGGCGGCGGCGCGCTGATCGGCGCGACCTATGCGCTGTTTGCCTGCGCGCCCATCCTCGCTTTTGAGCGCGGTTACATCATGCCCGGCCTGTCGCGGCGGGTCAGCGCCCTGCCGACGCCGGTCTATATCGCCGTCGGCCTCATCATCTATGCCGTTCTCGTCTTCTGCGGCTTCGGGCTTGGCGGCACCATCCTGTGGCTGAGCGGGATATTTCCCGGTACCTGGAAACGGGCGGTGCATGCCGAGGTGCAGACGCTCGTCTTCACCCTCATCGTCTGCGGCATCATCGTCTTCATCATGCGCGTGCGTGAGCTTCTCGGGCGCGACATCTTCATCGATCTCATTCTCGGGCGCTATCGCCGGCCTGTCAGCGAGGACCGCGTCTTCATCTTCATCGATCTCGTCGGCTCCACCTCATTCGCCGAGACGCATGGCGACCTGAAGGCCCAGGAATTTCTCGGCGAAATCTTTGCGAGCTATGCCGCGCCGGTGAGAAAACACGGCGGTGTCATCGACGATTATATCGGCGATGCCGCCATCATCACCTGGCCCTATCACATGGCGATCCGGCGGGCCGCCTGCGTGCGCTGCGTTTTCGACATTCAGGCGACCATCGAGGAAAAGCGTGACATGTGGCTCTCGCGTTTCGGCGAAATGCCGCGCCTGCGCTTCGCCATCCATGGCGGGCCGGTCATAACAGCGGAAATAGGCGTCGATCACCACAAGATCACCTATTTCGGCGATACGGTGAACACGACCTCGCGGCTCGAATCACTGAGCAAGATGCTCGGCCACCCGGTGCTGATTTCCGCCGACCTTGCCCATCAGCTGGTGTTTCCCAAGGGCGTGCGCAGCGAATATCTGGGTGAACATGCGGTCAAGGGCCGGGGCCAGACGCTGGGCGTGTGTACGCTCAGCCAGTATCAGGCCTCCGCCGCCTGAGGCGATACGCCGGAAAAGGCCATGCTATTCCGCTGTCGCCGGCGGCCGTCATCAAAATTCATCAAAGCTTCAAACGACAATCACCTGCCTGTCATGCGACGACCCTATCGCCTCAATCCTGTCTTCAACAGGTATCGAGGGGTCTCCATCATGAAGCACATTCTTTTCGCCTCCTGCGCGGTTCTCGCGCTTGCCACCACGTCTTACGCGGCTGAGAAGGAGTTTCCGGCGAAGCTGGTCTCCCACGCCATCCTGCCGGCCAACACCATTATCGCGGCGCCCGCCGATGCGCCGGAACACCTCAAGACCTCCGCCAAGTTCACGACGGCCGACCGCAAGCGCGCGGAAGGTACCGGCACCGTTCCCGGCAAGGATGGCGTGCGCCTGACCGGACTTTCCATGCCGTTCAACGGCCAGGCGATGCAGGGCTTTTCCGGCATCAAGGCGATGCCCGACGGCAGCTTCTGGAGCCTTTCCGACAACGGCTTCGGTTCCAAGCTCAATTCCAGCGACGCCATGCTGATGCTTCACCACCTGAAATTCGACTGGGACGCCGGCAAGGTCAACGCGCTTGAAACCGTGTTCCTCTCCGATCCGGACATGAAGGCACCCTTCCCCATCGTTCTGGAAGGCACCGAGAAGCGTTACCTGACGGGCGCGGATTTCGACGTCGAATCCATTCAGCCCGTCGCCGACGGTTTCTGGGTGGGCGAGGAATTCGGCCCCTACATCCTGAAATTCACCCGCGACGGCAAGCTGACGGACGTCATCGCCACCAAGGCTGGCGACATCGAGGTGAAGTCTCCGGATCACCCCACCCTGGCCCTGCCCGGCAACCCGACGCAGAAAATGCCGGCCTTCAACCTGAAGCGATCGGGCGGTTATGAGGGCATGGCGCTTTCCAAGGACGGCTCGAAGCTCTACGGCCTTCTCGAAGGCCCGCTTTACATGGCCGATGGCCAGGTGGAAAAGACCGAAGACGGCGCGACCGCGCTGCGCATCATCGAACTCGACACCGCCAGGAAGGAATGGACCGGCCGCACCTGGCTCTATCCCCTGGCGCAGGGCGGCGAAGCCATCGGCGACTTCAACATGCTGGACGACAGCACGGCGCTGGTCATCGAACGTGACAATGGCGCCGGCACCGCCGACAAGGCGTGCGCCGATCCGAAGAAGCCGGAAGCAAACTGCTTTGCCGTGCCTTCCAAGGTCAAGCGCATCTACAAGATCGAGTTCAACGACGCCAATGTCGGCAAAGCCGCACGCAAGATCGGCTATATCGATCTTCTGAAAATCTCCGACCCTGATAACAAGAAGCGTCAGGGCGGCGGCGACGGCTACTATGACATGCCTTTCGTCACCATCGAGAATGTCGACCGCGTCGATGCCACCCATATCATCGTCGGCAACGACAACAACCTGCCCTTCTCGGCTGGCCGTGCGCTGGACAAGGCTGACGACAACGAGTTCGTCCTGCTGGAAGTCAAGGACCTGCTCGACGCCAAGTAAGCATAGTGGCGCCGGAATTCGTTCCGGCGTCCTCCTGCGCCCTGCGCAGGTTCGACAGGACGGAGCGTTCTCGCAGCCTCTGGAGAAGGCGCGGCGCTCCGTTTCTCTTCAGATCATACCTGACCCGGACCCCGGCTCCGTAACAGGAAAGACCCCCTATGCAGGATCATGCCGAACGACTTTATTACGCGCTGAGGAAAAGCTGGTCTGACGAAACCAGCAGCCTGTGGTCGCGCGAAAACCCCGCCCGGGGACAGGGTGGCGTCACCGCACTGGTGGTTCAGGATATTTTCGGTGGCGAGATTGCCAAGACCGCAATCAGCGGCGCCGACCACTTCTATAATATCGTTGAGGGGATCCGCTGGGATTTCACCTTCGCCCAGTTCGATACTCCGGTCGGTTACCAGGACAGACCCTCCACCCGCGTGGAAGCGATGGCGAAGATCACGCCCCTGCAATATGCCTATCTCAGCGCCTGCATCAGAAAGGCGCTGGGGCACGGTTAATCCACTTAAAAATGTATTGATCCCGGCTTTTCCCGCAATGCGGACACAATCCATGACATATGATCGGTCAGCGAAACGAGGCGCACCAAGAGGAGAATTGCCCCGTGAATGAAAGCTGCCCCATCCTGACACCGGCCGAACGGCAAGCGCAGGACATATTTGAACAGACACAAGAAGCAATGATGGCTGCAATTTACGCGGCGCTTGAGCAGGCCAGCAGGAAGGCCGCGGAAGAACTCCAGGCCATTGGTTCAGAGATCGAGCCGCCAGCCTATGAATATCTTGTCGCCACGGCGCATCAGCAGCTCTTCCTGCTATTATGCGGAGCCGACCGGGAAACATTCGAGGGCGGAGACCCTGAAATCGCCGCCCACATCATCCGGAATGCTCAGAACATATCCGACCATTATTGGCGCAAAAACCAGACGGATGCCTCGAGCGACTGACGGCCTTCCTTCTGCCAACGTTTCTGCCTGAAGGCAGGGTTTTGCACGGCACGACGTGACGCCCACGATTCATCTTCAAATGGAGCAACCGGCGGGACCGGGCTCCTGTGCTGTCCCAGCCGTCACAGGCCCTTCATCATCCCCGGTTACGCAGGCGCAAATCCGGAGGCAGAAATGGATTCGACCGCGCAACTCAATCGCCCGAAAATCGCAGAAACCGTTGTCCACGCGACGGCCAGCATCAGAGATTCAAACATCGGCAGATGCTGCGAAATTCTGGCGGATAGCTCGCTGCACAATGTCGAGCTTGGCGATTACTCCTATCTTGGCCCCCGTTGCATGGCAGGTGACGCCACCATCGGAAAGTTCTGCGCCATCGCGGCGGAGGTCAGGATCGGTGCGCCGAACCATCCGATGGACCGGCCATCCATGCATCGTTTCAGCTATTGTCCTGAATATTATTCCGCGACTGCCGTGCGTGACGATGCCTTTTTCGCCCAGCGAAAGCAGGACCGCACCGTCATCGGGAACGATGTCTGGATCGGACACGGGGTTATTGTCTTGCCCGGCGTAAAAATTGGCGACGGTGCCGTACTCGCAGCGGGCGCCGTCGTCAGCAGGGACGTGCAGCCCTACACCATCGTCGGCGGTGTTCCCGCGAAAATCATTCGTGAGCGCTTTTCAAGATCGATCGCGGAGAAGCTTGCTTCCATCGCCTGGTGGGACTGGCCATTCGAGACGATCATGGCGCGTCTTGCCGATTTTCAGTCAAACGATATCGAAGCCTTTTGCGAGCGCTGGTCCTAGCCTGCGCCCACGACCCTTTTCATCGCACAATAACACCGTGCCGTTGCGTTATTCGAACACGAATGCCAGCCGCTTGCCCGTCAGCTTCGCCAGCTGCTGCAAACGCCCATCCAGACGCTCACCGGCAAAATCGCAATATTCGTGCGGCACCACAAATTCCAGATCGAGATCCGGATTATCGGACTTGCGGAATTTCAGGTGATCAACGACGCCCGGCATCGAGGCCGAGAAGAGGTAAACGACACGCAGCAGGCCGCCGAGCAACTTGCCGAGTTCGAGCAGGCGCTCCCCCGCCATGGCCGCAAGCGGCTCCGTGGTGCCGTTGTCGTTCAGTCCCTCAAAACGGTAATAATTGGCAAGCGCGATATAGGCCCGGCCCGGATGGGTGATTGCGACGAAGGAGGAATGGGCGATGATGTTCAGCGCCTGCAGGCCGCGATAGTCCGGATGGGCGCGCCAGCTGATATCGGCCAGCAGGCAGGCCGCCTGCCGGTAACGGCTCTCTTCTTCCGTCTCGTTGATACCGAAGACCGGAAAGGTGCGGCCGCTCCAGTCCGCCAGTTCACGCGCATGTTCGGGCGAACGGGCACGCAGAATGGCAAGCTCATCGGCGGTGACCAGCAGCGGGTCCAGATCCCGTTCCGCTTCCGTCAGCAGCGAATAGAGATAACCTTCGCGCACACCCTGCGCGGAGAAGGCAATCTTCGCCGGTTTCATCACCTTCAGAACCTCGCGCATGGCGATGGCGCCGAAAGGCAGAAGCGAGCGGCGGCTCTTGGAAACCGCCTGCCACGCCGGGTCCTTGCTGTCCCTGGAGAGAATGACCTCTTCCAGAAAATTCAGCATTTCCTCCAGCGGCAATTCATATCCCTGCATCATATGCAACGGATAACCGGTGATTTCCATGTGCAGCTTGGCGATGTTTCGCCAGGTGCCGCCCACCGCATAAAAGGTGCGTCCCTCGCCCGCCGTCAACAGCTTTGCGAAGGATTTGACGTGTTTCCTGGCAATGGTGGCTGCTTTTTCCAGCGAGCCATCGGATTGTTCGGAAAGCCTCAGGCCACCGAGCGGCAGGGTAATGCCCTCGCCGCAGTTCTTGCCCTTGATGTCGATGAGTTCGAGCGAACCACCGCCCAGATCGCCCGCGATGCCGTCCGGATCGTGGAAACCGCTGATCACCCCATAGGCGGAATAAAGCGCTTCCTTCTCGCCGGACAATACCTCGATTTCACAACCGAGAATGGCTTCGGCCTCGCGGATGAAATCCGGGCCGTTTTCCGCTTCACGCGCCGCGGCGGTCGCCAGCACGTAGAGCTCCTGCGCCTGCGCCTGTTCGGAAAGCGCATGAAAGCGTCTCAGCGCCATCAGCGCCCGGCTGACACCTTCTTCATGCATCCTGCCCGTAAGCGCCAGCCCTTTGCCGAGACCGCAGAGGACCTTTTCGTTGAACAGCACGGCGGGCGCGCGGGAGAGACCTTCATATACGACGAGACGAACGGAGTTCGAACCAATATCTATGACGGAAACGGGGGCAAGGCCGGTCAGCCGCCCCTGTGCTTCTGATCGAGTCATTCAGCCTGTTTCTTGCGGGAAGAAATCAACCCGGCAATCAATTTGGGCGCACTGGATTTCAGGGCTTCACCACGTCCGGAAAGGCTGGGATTGGTCATGAAATAGTGCTGCGCGTTGAACGGTTCTTCGCCTTTACGCACCTCGATGCGCCTCGACGTTCCGTCCGCAAGTATCTCGTAGCTCTGCTGGTTGTCAATGAGATTGCCCAGCATAATCTGTGAAAGAACCTGCTCATGCACGGTGGGATTGGTAAGCGGTACCAGCGTTTCGACACGCCGATCAAGGTTGCGCGGCATCATGTCGGCCGAGCCGATATAGACCAGCGCCTTGTCCGACGGCAGGCCGAAACCGTTGCCGAAGCAGAAGATACGGCTGTGCTCGAGGAAGCGGCCGACGATCGATTTGACGCGGATATTGTCCGACAGGCCGGGCACCTGCGGGCGCAGGCAGCAGATGCCGCGCACGACGAGATCGATCTCCACACCCGCCGCGCTGGCGCGGTAGAGCGTGTCGATGATCTCGGGATCGACCAGCGAATTCATCTTCATCCAGATCGCCGCCGGCGCGCCGCGCTTGGCATGCTCGATCTCTTCATTGATGTGCTTCACGATGCGGGCGCGCAGCGTATAGGGCGAAACGGCCAGCTTCATGCCCTCTTCCGGCTCGCCGTAACCCGTGATGAAGTTGAAGATATTCGCCATGTCATGGGCGATCTTCGGGTTGCAGGTGAAGAAGGACAGGTCGGTGTAAATCTTGGCCGTGATCGGGTGATAATTGCCGGTGCCGAGGTGGCAATAGGTTCTGAGCTTGCCGTCTTCACGGCGCACCACCATCGACATCTTGGCATGGGTCTTGAGTTCGATGAAGCCGAAGACGACCTGCACGCCGGCGCGCTCCAGGTCGCGCGCCCAGCGGATATTCGCCTCTTCGTCGAAGCGTGCCTTCAGTTCGACCAGCGCGGTGACGGACTTGCCGGCTTCGGCCGCATCGATCAGCGCGCGAACGATCGGGCTGTCATTGGAGGTGCGGTAGAGCGTCTGCTTGATGGCGAGCACATCGGGGTCGCGCGCCGCCTGCAGCAGGAACTGCACGACAACGTCGAAGCTCTCATAGGGGTGGTGAACCACCATGTCCTTTTCGCGGATGGCGGCGAGGCAATCGCCGGCATGTTCGCGCACACGCTCGGGGAAACGGGCGTTATAGGGTTCGAACTTCAGGTCGTCGCGCGGCGCACGCACGATTTCCGAGATGGTGTTGAGCGCCAGAAGACCGGGCAGAACGGCGACACGATTGTCGGGCACGCCAAGCTCATGCACGACGAACTGGCGCAGCGACTGCGGCATTTCGCTGTCGGTCTCGATGCGGATGACGGAACCGCGGCGGCGGCGCTTCAGCGCGCTTTCGAAGAAACGGACCAGATCTTCCGCCTCTTCCTCCACCTCGATATCGCTGTCGCGGATGATGCGGAACGTGCCGGAACCGCGCACGGTGTAACCGGGATAGAGCCGGTGAATGAACAGGCCGACCACGTCTTCGAGCGTAATGTAGCGGATGGCGTTCTTGTCATCCGGCAGGCGCACGAAACGGTCGAGCGCCGGCGGCAGGCGCAGGAGTGCCGTCATCGGCTCGCGGCCGTTGACGCTGTCGAGCTGCAGGCCCATGGAAAAGCCGAGATTGGGAATGAAGGGGAACGGGTGCGCCGGGTCGATGGAGAGCGGCGTCAGCACCGGGAACATACGTTCCTCGAACTCCGTTTCCAGCCAGGTGCGGTCCGCATCCGACAGCGCGGCGGGGCGCACGATGAAGATTTCTTCCTTGGCGAGATATTGCTGCAGAACGGCAAGCGAGGCCTGCTGCTCCATCTGCAGGTTGTCGATTTCCTTCAGAATGTCTTCCAGCTGCTCGGCCGGCGTCTTGCCGTCGGGCGTCTTGACGGTGATCTTCTGGCGCACCTGGCCTTCGAGGCCGGCGACGCGGACCATGAAGAATTCATCGAGGTTGGCGGCAGAAATGGACAGGAAGCGCAGCCGCTCCAGCAGCGGATGATCCGTGTTCAGCGTTTCCTCGAGAACGCGGCGATTGAACTGGAGCCAGGAGAATTCGCGGTTGACGAAACGTGCAGGGCTGTCCCACAGGCTCTCGCCCTCGGTCACCGGCTGAACCTTGTTGAAGTCTTCCTGCGCGATAGCGTCCATGCCCTGTTCCATCCCCTGACCAATTTCCAATCCGTGATCCTGTTGCATCGCGTGATCGTCCTTCTTGCCCGTATAACAGTTTGACGACGGAACTGTGACAGTCAATCGACGTCCAGCCCGGGGCCTGCCGCTGCGCTGTCCATCGCATTGAGGACCTCCGCCGCCAGCGGGCGTGTTATTCTCGTTCCGCGCGCCAGCGCCAGCCTGTCGATCCGCTCCACGATCGTCTGCGCCGTATCGAGCGAACGCTCCATTCTGTTGACGATGTAACCTATGAGTTTGTCATCCATGTAAAGCTGCCGGTCGGCGAAGAGTTTTACCAGCACCTGCGCCAGCAGCCCCTCGTCCGGCTCACCGGTCTCCACCACCGTCACGGCCTTCAGGCGCGAACGCAGGTCCGGCAGCGTTACCGGCCATGCGGCCGGCCATTGCCGGCTTGTCATCAAAAGCGTCGTGCCGTGCTGGCGCACGCTGTTGATGACATGGAACAGTTCGGTATCGTCAAAACCGCGGCGGTCGGCATCCTCGAAAAGAACGGCTCCGCTCTCGGCCACGCGTGCGGCGTCCGCGCCGGCCTGCGGGTGGATATCGCGGGCGCCGGCGATGTTCTTCCAGATATTGGCAAGGTGCGACTTTCCCGAGCCCGGCGGCCCGGCCAGCACGACGACCGGCGCGCGCCAGTTCGGCCATTCATCGACGAGGCTGACGGCGGCCTCAAGCGATGCGGACACGAGAAGATCGTCCCTGCCGGAGGCGGGCTGGTGCGAGAATGCGAGCGGCAGCTGCTCGGCCTTCGACCGGGCGTTGTCGGTTTTGATTTGGTCAGTCATCGTCAGCTCTGAGAGTCAACCTTGCCGGAGGACGTTTCCCCTTCTTCCAGGGCAGAATTGGTGTCCCAGGGAAGGTTGGCGGCATGCCCGTGGTAAAGATCGCTTTCAAGATACCGCGACAGGGCGAAGCGGACAAGCACACCGACAGCGGCCGCCGCCGGCACCGCGACCAGCAGGCCGACGAAACCGAACAGCGCGCCAAAGGCGAACAGGGCGAACATCAGCCACACCGGATGCAGGCCGACGCTTTTGCCGACAAGCTTCGGCTGCAGGATGTTGCCTTCGATGAACTGGCCGGAAAAGAACACGACGAGCGTCAGAAACACATAGATATAGTCCGGCCAGAACTGCACGATGGCGACGCCGACGGCGAGGATGAGACCGACCATGGAACCGATATAGGGAATGAAGCTGATGAGGCCGGAGAAAAGACCGATCAGCAGGCCGAAATTCAAGCCCACCAGCGACAGGCCGACGGCGTAATAAACACCGAGAATGATGCAGAGCGACCCCTGCCCGCGCACGAAGCCGGCGATGGTCTTGTCCATGTCGCGGGCGATCTGGCGAACGGTATGCACGTAGTCGCGCGGTATCCAGCTGTCGACCTTGTCGATCATGCGGTCCCAGTCGAGCAGCAGGTAAAAGGCCACAACGGGCGTGACCACCAGAAGCGACACGACATCAACCAGCGATTTGCCGGAGTTCCATATCTGCGTCAGCAGGGTGCCGATGAAGCCGGCACCTTCGGTCAGGAGCTTGGAGAAGTTCTCCTTCACCGCATCGATCTGGTTGCTGACCCAGTCCGGCAGGAGGTTGGTATCGGCACCGGCGATCAGCTGCTGCAGCGACGAGATATATTGCGGGATGCGCGTTATGAATTCCGAGGCCTGGGCGGCGATCAAAGGAATGATGATGATGAGCGACAGGGCGAAAATCAGCACGAAGGAGACGAGGATGACGACGGTGGCCATCAACCGGCTCAGGCCTCGCCGCTCCAGCCAGTCGGCAACCGGATCGAGAAAATAGGCAAGCGCCATGCCCGCCACGAAGGGCAGGAGAATGGAACTGAAGACCATCAGGAAAAGGACAAAGACGGCGAGCACGCCGATCCAGAAAAACACCTGCCGGCGCAGGTTCGTACCGCTCACATGGGGTTGCATTCATTCATCCTCTTGTCGCCGTGCCGTCACCGCCCATGATGGAGATAGGACGCCCATATGCATATGGTCAAGACCGGCCTTGCAGCGCACAGGCGGCTGCGCCCCGCAGGTTCACCGGCGTTTTTTGGCGCGAAAGCCTCCCGCGCGCAAAAAACCGCCTTTCCGGGACCTTCCGCCGCAACGGCAGGTTGACGGGCGGATAGTCTTGGACAAATATCAAATATTATCGGGCGAGCCCGCTACGCTCTGTCATGCCCGATGGCCGGAGGCACGATGCAAGGCACCAGTGAAAATGGCATCGCGGAATATAATGCCGGTCTTTTCGACAACCCCGAAGTTGCCGAATGGTACGACAACCAGCAGCTTTACCCTGCCGAACGCATCATTCTCGACCAGTTTCGCCATGCCTATGCGGACAAGCGGCTGCTTGACCTCGGCGTCGGCACCGGCCGGACGACAAAGCCGCTTCTGCCGCTGGTGGGTGAATATATCGGTATCGACCGTTCCCAACCCATGCTGGCGCTCGCGCGGCGCAATTTTCCCGCCGCCACGTTTCTCGATATGGATGTGCGGGCAATCGGCCAGTTCGGCGCGGAGCGTTTCGATTGCGTGCTCGGCGCGCTCGCGATCTTGAGCGCCTTCGGCCATGAGGACCGGCTTGCCATCATCCAAGCCGTCCGAAACATCCTGTCACCGGGCGGTTACTTCATCTTTTCGTTTCATAACCGGCAATGGAGGCGGGCCGGCGGCATGCCGCTGCATCGGCGTTCCTGGCACCCGCGCGAGGTGGTGAATTCGCTGCATCCGCAAAGCTGGATCAACTATCTGCGCCTGCAGCCTTCGACACGGCGGACACCGGAATATGCAATTCTGGCCGATCAGGCGCACCGCTGGAGCGGCCTGTTCTATTTCATCGACCTTGCCGCCCAGACCCGCCAGCTGGAGGCGGCGGGCTTCGAGATTGTCGGGCGCTACGGTGAAAACGGTCGGCCGATCGCGGAAAATTCCGATACCTCCAATGACGGCCTGCTCAATCTGGTCTGTCGCGCCGCGCCGCGGCCATCGTGACGGCCCAATCCGGCAAGCCCCGCCAAAGCCGTTAAAAACCGGAGCTTTTGCCACTCAAACCCTTGCATCAGGCCCCGTCCCGTGCGAATGGCGACGCGAACGGAACCAGCGGAGACGAGAGCCATGAGCCAGTCGGGCAAGAACGGTCTTACCTATAGTGACGCGGGTGTGGATATCGACGCCGGCAATCTGATGGTCGAGAAGATCAAACCGGCGGTGCGCTCGACACGACGCCCCGGTGCGGATGGCGAAATCGGCGGCTTCGGCGGCCTGTTCGACCTGAAGGCCGCAGGCTTCACCGATCCGGTTCTGGTGGCCGCCAATGACGGCGTCGGCACCAAGCTGAAGATCGCCATCGACGCCAACTATCACGATACCGTCGGCATCGACCTCGTCGCCATGTGCGTCAACGACCTCGTCGTTCAGGGCGCGGAGCCGCTGTTCTTCCTCGATTATTTCGCAACCGGAAAGCTCGACCCCGACCAGGGTGCGGCCATCGTTTCCGGCATCGCCGCCGGCTGCCGCGAATCCGGCTGTGCACTGATCGGCGGCGAAACCGCCGAAATGCCCGGCATGTATTCCGATGGTGACTACGATCTCGCGGGCTTTGCCGTGGGTGCGGCCGAACGCGGCCAGCTTCTGCCGGCCGGCGACATTGCCGAAGGCGACGTCATTCTCGGCCTCTCCTCCTCCGGCGTTCACTCCAACGGCTTTTCGCTGGTGCGCAAGATCGTATCGGTCTCCGGCCTCGACTGGGACGCGCCTGCCCCCTTCGCCGAGGGCAAGAAACTTGGCGAAGCGTTGCTGACACCGACCCGCATCTATGTGAAGCCGCTTTTAAAGGCGATCCGCGAAACCGGCGCGCTGAAGGCGCTGGCGCATATTACCGGCGGCGGTTTCCCGGAGAATATTCCGCGCGTTCTGCCAAAGCATCTCGCTGCCGAAATCGATCTCGATGCGATCAAGGTTCCCGCCGTCTTCTCATGGCTGGCGAAAACCGGCGGCGTTGAAGCGAAGGAAATGCTGCGCACCTTCAACTGCGGCGTCGGCATGATCGTGGTCGTTTCGGCTGAAAATGCCGGCAAGGTCACCGATGCGCTGACGGCGGAAGGCGAAACGGTTTTCCCGCTCGGCCGCATGGTCGCCCGTGCAGAAGGCGCGCATGGCACGATCTACAAGGGCGCGCTTGGCCTATGATGCGCGCCGCCCTGTCGTCCGGCCGCAAGCGTGTCGTCGTTTTCATCTCCGGCGGCGGCTCCAACATGGTGTCGCTGGCCAAGGCCTGTCAGGCAGCGGATTTTCCGGCTGAAATCGCCTGTGTGATCTCGGACAAGGCTTCTGCGGGCGGGCTGGAAAAAGCCCGGGAACTCGGCATTCCAACGCTCGTCTTCGAGCGCAAGACCTATGCCAGCAAGGCCGAGCATGAGGGCGCCATTCTGGCCGCACTTGGCGAAATCGCGCCGGATATCATCTGCCTTGCCGGTTACATGCGGTTGATATCGGGGGATTTCATCGCTCCCTATGAAGGCCGCATCATCAATATCCACCCTTCCCTGCTGCCGCTTTTCCCCGGCCTGCACACCCATCAGCGCGCCATTGACAGCGGCATGAAGATTTCCGGCTGCACCGTGCATTTCGTCACCGAAGGCATGGATGAAGGCCCGACAATCGCCCAGGGCGCCGTACCGGTTCTTCCGGACGACACGGCCGAGACACTCGCGGCCCGCATCCTGACCGTCGAGCACCAGCTTTATCCGCTCACCCTGAAACGGCTCGCAGAGGGCAAGGTGCGGATGGAAGGCAGCAAGGCCGTCTTCACAGGCCACGACAGTAAAGCAGAGTATTCCACCCTGATTTCCGCCTTCTGATAAAGAAATCACTAAAGTACACCCGCACTTAATGTGGTATTTTTCGTAAAATAAACCGATCATTTACCATAATCATCTCTAATGCCCGCAACGGCCCCGTATTTCAGGCCCTCCGGTCATTCAGGAGCGATTATGCTATTTTCGAGATTTTCCCTGCCGCTTTTTGCGGTCATGCTGATGAGCGCAGGTCCGCTCGCCGCCGAACAGGGTGGTATTACCGCTTCGCTGGACGCGGGCGTTCTCAATCTTCGGGCGACGGAAACCGTTCATATCGGCGGCAGCAAGATCAGCGAACTCGAATGGGAAACCAAAAACGCCATGGCGCTGCGCGGCTCGCTGGGGCTTGAACTTGCGCCCGGCTGGCGGGTGAAGGCGGAAGGCCGCGTCGGTTTTGAGGGCGATGGCTACATGACCGATTACGACTGGGTGTGGCCGTTTTCCAGAGACTCATCCAAAGAGAACTGGAGCCATCGCTCCCAGCATGACGATACGCGGCTTGATCACTATTTCGCGGGAAGCTTGGAACTCAATCGCATGTTGCTGGATGATCCCCAGCAATATCTCAGCGCCGGTGTCGGCTTTCGCTACACGGATGTGCAATGGTCGGCCTATGGCGGCAGCGCCGTCTATAGTCTTTTCTCACGAAGAGATCTGAACATCCGGTTCGAGGACGGTGAGAAAGGCATTACCTACCGCCAGCAAATTCCGGTCTTCTACGGCAACCTGACGGGCGGCCAGAGGTTCGGCAACTGGTCGCTCAATGCCGGCCTTGAAGGCGGCGCGATGGTATTTGCCAAGGCGACGGACGATCACTGGATGCGCGACATGCGCTTTACCGACAAATTCGACGTAGCCGGCATGTTCGGGGTAAAGGCGGGTGTTGCCTATGACCTGACCGAGAATGCCTCGATCTATCTCGACGGCGCCTATGAATATACCAGCCTGGGGCGCGGCGACACGCACTACAGCGGCGCGGGTGCGGGAGGCCTGTCATCGGAAAAGAACGCCGGCGGCGGTGACTTGCAGTCTATTTTCGTGGGGCTGGGCGTCAAAGGGCGCTTCTGATTGCGGAGATTGCCCCCTGCCCTTAAAGCCGGGTGCGGTTCAGCATCGCCCATTGCAAAAGAATGATCGTCTTGGAGTCGGTAATCTCACCGGACGTGATCATCGCGAAGGCTTCGTCGAGGCCGTAAGTCAGAACCTCGATATCCTCGCCCTCGCTTTCCAGCCCGCCACCGCTGCCGGCCTGCACATCGAGATCGATGTGCGCAACGAAGAGGCTGACCTTCTCCGTCAAGGTTCCGGGGCTGGCATACATGTCGAAGAGATAGTCGACCTTCTCGACCGCGTAGCCGGATTCTTCCATCGCCTCGCGGCGGATGGCATCGGCGGCATTGTCATCATCGAGAAGCCCCGCCGGCACCTCGATCATGAAGCTTTGGTCTCCGTTCACGAAGGCCGCGGGGCGGAACTGGCGCACCATCACCACGCTGTCGCGCTTTTTATCATAAAGCAGGATTGCGGCGGCGCTGCCGTGATCGTGCACTTCGCGCACGATGCGGATCGTCCTGCCATCCGGCATACGCTGGTCGAAAACGAGCTTCTGCATATGCACGAAGCCCCTCCAGACCGTCTCTTTTTCCACCAGCCGGATCCTGTCCGCGTCGCCGGTGGAAGCCATTTTCAGTGAACGGTCCATAATCACTCCGCAGGCAATCCCGTCACAGGGTGAGGGACGATTTGTTCAGGGCCGCCCATTGCAGCAGCATGATCGTCTTTCCATCGCAGATATCGCCGGTTTCTATCATCTTCATGGCATCCGCCAGTGAAAACTCCAGAACCTCAATATCCTCGTCCTCATGGGCGGCACCGCCACCCTCCTCCAGCCTATCCGATGAATCGATGACGGCAGCAAAAAAGTGGAGAATTTCGGTCACGGAGCCGGGCGACATGAAGGACTTGAACAGAAACCGGACGTCTCTCACGACATATCCGGTTTCCTCCATCACTTCACGGCGAATGGCCTCGGCCGGGTCGTCACCATCCAGAAGGCCGGCAGGCGCTTCCAGAAGCCAGCCGTGATAGCCGTTCACATAGGTCGGCATGCGGAACTGCCGCACAAGGACAACAGTGTCGCGGCGCGGATCATAAAGCAGGATGGCGGCGCCATTGCCGCGATCATAGGCTTCGCGCCTGATGACCTTCGTCTCACCCTTCGAATTGGTGTAATTATAGGTGATGTTGCGGAGATGATACCAGTTCTTCGAGAGCGTCTCGTCCTTGAGAATCTCGATCTTCACATTATCGAACCTGCTCATTCCATGTCCTGTCAGTCTCTTCGCAGCCACACCTTGTTGTCATGGAAAGCCGCGCCGCCATAGGGGGCAACGGCATCGGCGCCGGTAAGAACATTGATGCCCTCACCGTCCAGATGCGCCTTGTTGGGCCACAGCCCTTCGGCGATCAATACGCCCGGCCTTGCGCCCTCCACGATCTTCGCGTGGAGACGCACTTCGCCGCGTCCGTTGCCGATACGGACGATATCCCCATCGACGACACCGTGACCGGCGGCATCCACGGGACAGATCATCAATTCCGGGCGCCCTTCCTTCTGCACGGAGGTTTTGGTTTCCGCGAAGGTGGAGTTCAGGAAATTGCGCGCCGGCGATGTCGCCAGCCGGAACGGGTGCTCCTCATCAGCAGCCTCGATGACATCGACCTGGTCAGGGAATTTGGGAAATTCGGATACCGGTCCCATGACACCGATGTTCTTCGGCGGTTTGTTCGGAGACGGTCCGCTCGCCCAATCCGGGCTGAAACGGAATTTGCCGTCGGCGTAACCGAAGCCTTCGAGATAATGCGCCACTTCGAAAGACGGCTGCGCATCGATCCATTTCTCTTCGGCCAGCCTATCGAAATCGCCCCAGCCGCTGACTTTCAGCAGACGGTCGACATGGTCGCGGGCCGAAAGGCCGAAGCCCGGCATGTGGTCGATGCCGAGGCGTTTCGCCAGTTCCTCGATGACGAAGAGGTTGGTACGCACCGTTTCCGGCGGCTCCACCAGTTTGGGCCCGAGCAGAATATGGTTCTGGCCGCCGGCACGGTAGATATCGTCATGTTCGAGGAACATGGTGGCCGGCAGCACGATATCGGCAACGTCGGCCGTCTCCGTCATGAACTGCTCATGCACGGCGACGAAAAGATCGTCTCGCAGGAAGCCCTGCTTTACCAGCCTTTGTTCGGGCGCAACATTGACGGGATTGGTGTTCTGGATGAGCAGCGCCGTCACCGGCCCGCCGTGGCGCAGCGCTTCCGCGTCACCCGTCAGCACGCGGCCGATCTGCGACTGGTCGAGCTGGCGCACGTCAGGATCGGCATAGGCAGTGCCCATCAGCTCCGCCTTGTTGAGCCGGAAAATGTCGCCGTTGTTGTGAAAGGCGCCACCACCCTCATATTGCCAGGAGCCGAGAACGGTGGCGATGGACAGGGCCGCGTGCATGGAGGCTGCGCCGTTGCGCTGGCGGGCAAAACCGTAACCCAGCCGGAAGAAGGTCTTTTTCGTGGTGCCGACCAGCCGCGCGAAAGCCTCGATCTCGTCAACGGAAAGACCTGTTATCCCGGAGGCCCATTGCGGCGTCTTCGTTTTCAGATGTGCTTCCAGCCCTGCCGGATCGTCGGCGAAGCGCGCCATGTAATCGCGGTCGGCATAACCATCGCGGAAGGCGATGTGCATGATGGCGCAGGCGAGCGCGGCATCCGTGCCGGGGCGAAGGACGATGCGCATGTCCGCCTGTTTCATGGTCGGATTGTCGTAGATATCGACGACGACGATCTTTGCGCCGCGTTCCTTGCGGGCCTTGACCGCATGGGTCATGACGTTGACCTGCGTGGCGACCGCATTGGTGCCCCAGATAACGACGACATCGGCCTTGCCGATCTCGCGCGGATCGGGGCCACGCAGCGCACCGGTGCCCATCACGTAGCCCGTCCAGGCCATGTTGGTGCAGATCGAGCCGAAGAAGCCGGAATATTTCTTGGCATGGCGCAGCCGCTCGATGGAATCGCGCTGCACCTGCCCCATGGTTCCGGCATAAAAATAGGGCCAGACGGCCTCGGCGCCATGGCGGGCTTCCGCCTTTACGAAAGCATCGGCCACCTCATCCAGCGCCGCTTCCCAGGAAATCTCCTGCCAGTCGCCCGCGCCTTTTTCGCCCTTGCGGCGTTTCGGGGTCAGCAAACGGCCGGGATGATAGATGCGCTCGGAATACCGCGCCACCTTGGCGCAGATCACGCCGGCGGTGTATGTATTGCTATTGGCACCGCGCACGCGGCCGATACGGCCTTCCGCATTGATATCGACCTCCAGCGCGCAGGCGCTCGGACAGTCATGCGGGCAGACCGTATGACCGATACGGAGTTCGGCCTTGGTGGCGGCTTTTTCAGCGGAAATCGGGGTCGCAACGTTCATGGCTTTTGTATATTGCATCAATGATGCGGCAAAAAGGCCGAAGTGACGTCCATCAAGAATATTCATCCTGACCATTCATCCGGATAAACGGCAAGCGAGACACATCCATGAACTACCGCCACATCTATCACGCCGGCAATTTCGCGGATGTTCTCAAACACGCGGTTCTCGCCCGCCTCGTGCGCTACCTGCAGAACAAGGACAAGGCATTTCGGGTGCTGGATACCCATGCCGGCATCGGGCTTTACGACCTGACCTCGGAAGAGGCGCAGAAGACCGGCGAGTGGCAGACCGGCATAGGCAAGCTGGTGGAGGCCGACCTGCCCGCCCCCATCGCCGAACTGCTCGAGCCCTATCTTGCCGCCGTGAAGGAACTCAATCCGGAGGGCGGCATTCAATTCTATCCCGGCTCGCCGAAACTGGCGCGTATGCTGTTCCGCCCGCAGGACCGGCTTTCGGCCATGGAGCTGCATCCGGATGACAGCCGCGCGCTGTCGCGCCTGTTCGAGGGGGATTATCAGGTGCGTGTCACCGAACTGGACGGCTGGCTGTCGCTCGGCGCGCATCTGCCGCCGAAGGAAAAGCGTGGTCTCATCCTTGTCGATCCGCCATTCGAGCTTGAAAACGAATATCAGCGGCTGGCGGACGGCCTGAACAAGGCCTATCGGCGTTTCTCCACCGGCACCTATTGCCTGTGGTATCCGCTAAAAAAGGGCGCCCCGATCAAGGATTTCCATGAGCGGCTGCAATCCTTCGACATTCCGAAGATGCTGTGCGCCGAGCTTTCCGTCAAAAGCGACCGGCTGGATGGCCTGAGCGGCTCCGGCCTCATCATCGTCAACCCGCCCTACACGCTGAAGGACGAGCTGCACACGCTCCTGCCCTTCCTGAAGACGGTGATGGCGCAGGACAGATATGCTTCCCACCGCGCCTTCTGGCTGCGCGGCGAGGAAAAGCATGAAGAGGATTGAGGGCTACCTCAACCCTTCCCGCCTCTGTGCCGCCGCAAGCTGTGACCGTTCGAAGAACAGGATCACGAACAGGGCCATGATAAAGGGAATGATGAGGTAGAACAGCCGGAAGACCAGCAGCGCCGCAATCACATCCGCGGGGTTCATGTCCGGCAGGCCTGTGACGAAAACCAGCTCCAGCACGCCGAGCCCGCCCGGCGCGTGCGAGATGAGAGCCGCCGAAAAAGACACCAGAAAAATGCCGAGAATGACCATGTAGCCGGGATTTCCGGCTTCCGGCAGCGCAAAATAGATTATGCCCGCTGCGCCGATCAATTCGATCGGGCCGATGACGAGCTGTTGCGCCACCAGCTTCGGTGCGGGGTAAGGCAGCACGAAGGAACCGATTTTCAGAGGCTTCAGCCTGAGCAGGCTGCCGAGAACATACAGGCCGACGAAAAGAAGCAGCAGAACGCCCGTGGTCGTGGAGGCTTCGACCGGCAGGATTCCGGTAAACCGTTCGGTGATGTCGGGCTCGTACAGCAGCACCAGACCGATCAGCATGATGGTACCGATGAGGAAGGTGAAGGAGCAGAGGCCGACGAGGACGCCCACTTCCGCCACGCTCAGCCCCTTGGATGTATAGGCCCGGTATCGCACCACGGCGCCCGAGAA
Source organism: Agrobacterium sp. OT33 (assembly GCF_017313365.1). Taxonomy (NCBI): domain Bacteria; kingdom Pseudomonadati; phylum Pseudomonadota; class Alphaproteobacteria; order Hyphomicrobiales; family Rhizobiaceae; genus Agrobacterium; species Agrobacterium sp. OT33. Next base: position 124,250 of record NZ_JAFLMZ010000009.1, read on the forward strand.
TACGGACGCCCCGACATTGTGGGACAGCGCATAGGTGGTGAAAGAGGTGAGCGTGATGAAGAACCAGTTCACCTTGCGGCCGAGATGCTGCAGCGCGATGCGGTCGTAACCGGCAAGCGCGGCATAGGCCAGCAGAGTGGCAAGACCGGAACACAGCCAGTCACGCACGCGGATTGCCTTCAGACTGTCCCAGAGGTCATCGAGCGACAGGCCACGCAGTTCGTGGAAAAGCAGCCAAGCGGAAAAACCGATCGTCGCGAAACCAACGACAGGCCAGATGTATTTTTTGAATTTCATGCGGTCATGCCGCCTATTTCCTCCAGATTCACCCCTGCCCGGCTTCCGTCTTTCGCGGAAGATTCGTTCGACTCTATTCGTTATGCGGCGAAGCTTTCAACCTTTTTGCCCGTTTGCCTCGTTCACAAATTTATGTAAGACCGATTTGTCGCCGACGGCGATATGAGGTCGTCCACTTTCCGGGAAACGAGCACGGAATGAAGCGTTATGCGGGTTTCATCGCCTTGGGTCTTCTGTCGCTTGCAGCGCTGTGGTTTGCGCAGGAAAATCCGACACCGAACGCTTCCGTGAACAACCGGCAGACGCAGGCCCCGTCGCAACCCGCAGGACGTCCCGGGCCGGAAATGTCCCGGCGCGATGCGGGCAATAATCCTGCGTTCAAGGGAACGGGATTCGATTTTTATGTTCTGTCCCTGTCCTGGTCTCCGGCCTTCTGCGCCAGTTCCGAAGGTTCCGGCAACCGCCAGCAATGCGGCAGCGACAGGCGCTACGGTTTTGTGGTGCACGGGCTGTGGCCGCAGAACGAAAACGGCTATCCCGAATTCTGCCAGAGCCGCGAACCCGACCGTGTTCCGGATGCGATCGGACGGACAATGTTCGACATCATGCCGTCCATGGGCCTCATCGGCCATCAGTGGCGCAAGCACGGCTCCTGTTCCGGCCTGTCGCAGAAGGATTATTTCTCGGCGACGCGGGCTGCCTTCGAGGCCGTGAAGCTGCCTGAGACGATCGCTTCGGGCGCCCGGGCCACCACCCTTTCCGCCGATGCCATAGAAACCGCCTTCACCGACGCCAATCCGGGCCTGTCGAAACGCGGCATTTCAATCAGCTGCGACGGCAAGCGCCTGGAGGAAGTACGCATCTGCCTCAACAGGGACCTGACATTCCGCGACTGCCCCGAACTTGACCGCAGGGGATGCCGCGCCGGCTCCGCCGAAATCATCCCGATACGCTAATCACCAGATATCAAACCCACAGGACCCGATCATGGAACTGCTCTATTCGCCCGCCTCCCCCTATTCCGCCAAGGTGCGCATGGCCGCCCGCCATCTGGGAATCGACATCACCTCCGTGCGCGTCGACGCCAGCGCCGAACCCGCGACGCTGATGGACAACAATCCGCTCGGCAAAATCCCTGTCCTGCTTCTGGATGACGGCGGCTCCGTCTATGACAGCGTGGCGATCATGCATTATCTCCACCGTCTTTCGGGCGGCAAGCTCTACCCGAAAAAGGACGGCAAGCGCACGGAAGCGGAAATTCTGGAAGCGCTCTGCGACGGCATCATGGATTGCCTGCTGGCCATCGTTTACGAGCGCCGCTTTCGCCCGGAAGACAAGATCCACCAGCCGTGGATCGACAAGCAGTGGAAAAAAGTGGTCCGGGGTCTCGATCATCTGAACGCGAACCTGCCGAAGACCGGCAAGAAGCTGCATGGCGGCCATTTCGCCCTGGCAGCGATGATCGGTTATCTCGACCTGCGTTTCGCGGGTGAATGGGCCGAAGGGCGCGAGGCGCTTTCGCAATGGCCGGAGACTTTCGGCAAGCGCTTCGACGCCTATGAGGAAATGAAGGCGGCCTGACACCAGGGCAGAAGCGTGCCCGGCCTCCGCGCCGGGCGACCGCCGCAGACGGAAAAACAAAAAAGCCGGGGCGCAAACCCCGGCTTTTCTTTAAGCGATCCGGAAAGGATCAGAACTTGACGCCGATACCGGCCTTGACGGAGTGATCGTCGAAACCGCGCGAGAATGCGCCGGAGTCGAGACCGTAGTCCTTCTTCTGGTAGTCGCTGTAGCGATATTCCAGACGGGCGGTGATGTTGTCGGTCACCATGGCTTCAACACCGGCACCAACGGTGTAACCGAGGGCGGTGGCGCTGTCCTTGGAGGTCGCGTCACGAACCTTGTTGTCGGAGACAGCAAGACCGGCCGTGCCGTAGAGCAGGAACGGGTTCATGTCGTAACCAACGCGGCCACGCAGCGAGCCGTTGACGCCCTGCTTGCCTTCGATGGCATTGCCGGCAACCGTACCGGCGGAGCCCTTCTCGTCGCCCAGGTTCACGTCTGCTTCAGCACCGTAAACGATCTGGCCGCTCTGCATGTTGTAACCACCGTAGAGGCCGCCACCGAAGCCCTTGGCGTCACGACCGTCATTGCTGGAGCTGAAACGGCCCCAGTCATAGTTGACGGTACCACCGAGGTAGGCGCCAGACCAATCCTTGACCGGTGCGGGCTGGTCGTAGGACACCGGTGCCTGCGGCACTTCATTTACGGCATCAGCGGCGTGAGCAGCCGAAAAGCCGGCGGCTGCAATGGTCGAAGCCATAAGGGTTGCTACGAAAATACGCATGCTATTCTCCTTTCAGGACCGCTCTGTACTCAAAACATCGTTTTCAGACGCGGTGTAAACTCGTCGGGTTAATCGCCCCTCTGGAAACTGAATTTGATGGGAGAATGCGGAGATCAAAGAGCCAAAATGTGAATTGTTTGGGGCAGAGGCGTGACTAGAATTAGACGTTGCCTAATTGCCACAAGGGTTTTATTAACCCTAACGGGAGCCTAACCAGCAATAGATCAACTTTAAACTTAGTTATATTTAAATTAAATCAAAATTTCTTTTCGAATAAAAAATCGCCCAATTCTTTTAAGGCCGACGGACAGCTTGCGATTTGCATTTATATCCAGCACATAGGGCGTGTATGAGCAAATGCAGGTCCGCCGTGAAAGAAAATATACAAAAGACAGTCTTGATAACGGGAGCCGCCCGCCGGCTCGGGCGGGCAATCGCGACCGATCTGGCCGCTCACGGCTTCGCAATCGCCGTTCATGCCAATGAATCGATGGCGCAGGCCGAGGAATTCGCTAACGAAATAAGGCAAAAAGGTGGCAAGGCCGTTGCCGTTCAGGCGGATCTGACACAATCCGCGCCAACAATGGCGCTTGTCGACAAGGCCGCTTCCGCTCTCGGCCCCATCGGTGTGGTCGTCAACAACGCGTCGGTTTTTCTGGATGACACGGCGGACAAACCCGATCCGGCAATCTTCGATACGCATTTTTCCGTGCATGTGCGGGCGCCGTCCCTCATCGCCGCCGCCTTCGTCGAACAATTGCCGCGGGATAAATCCGGCCTCATCGTCAACATCATCGATCAGCGCGTGCTGGCGCTCACACCACGCTTCTATTCCTATACGCTTTCGAAATCCGCCCTCTGGACCGCGACGCGAACGATGGCGCAGAGCTTTGCGCCGCGTGTCAGGGTCAACGCCATCGGGCCGGGTCCCTCCTTCAAAAGCGAAAGACAGGCGCCCGAGGACTTTCAGGCGCAGATCGACGGCCTTATATTAAAGCGTGGTCCTGAACCCGACGAGTTCGGGCGGACGATTCGCTTTTTTTATGACACGCCGTCGGTCACCGGACAAATGATCGCGCTCGATGGCGGCCAGCATCTTGGCTGGGAAACCCCTGACGTGGCGGAGATACCTGAATGAACGGAAAGAAGCTGCCTGATGGCGGTATTCTCTTCGATGAAACCGATGACGAAGACGACGATGCCAGCCTTTCCGCGACGGATGCGGGCGAGGCTTCGCGCGATGTCGCCGGCATGGACTGGAATGCGGGCTGGAAGAACGAATCCGGCCTGAAGGGCATGGACCTCATCGGCGAATTCGTCAAACATCTGCCCAACTCGCCGGGCGTCTATCGCATGTTCAACGAGGCGGGCGACGTGCTTTATGTCGGCAAGGCGCGCTCGCTGAAGAAGCGTGTCGGCAACTATGCGCAGGGCCGCGTGCACTCCAACCGCATCGCCCAGATGGTGCGGCTGACCACCCACATGGAATTCGTCACCACCCGCACGGAGACCGAGGCGCTTCTCCTGGAAGCTAACCTCATCAAGCGCTTGCGGCCGCGCTTTAACGTGCTTTTGCGCGACGACAAATCGTTTCCCTATATTCTCATCACCGCCGACAATCGTGCGCCGGCGATCTTCAAGCACCGTGGTGCCCGGGCACGCAAGGGCGATTATTTCGGCCCCTTTGCGTCGGCCGGCGCCGTGGGCCGCACGATCAATTCGCTGCAGCGTGCGTTTTTGATCCGCACCTGCACCGACAGCGTTTTCGAGACCCGCACCCGCCCCTGTCTTCTGTACCAGATCAAGCGCTGTTCCGGCCCCTGTACGCATGAGATCAGCGATCAGGGGTATGCGGAACTCGTCAAGGAAGCCAAGGATTTCCTGTCCGGCAAGAGCCAGAGCGTCAAGACCGCGATTGCGCGGCAGATGAACGAGGCGGCGGAGGATCTCGATTTCGAACGCGCCGCCGTCTATCGCGACCGGCTGGCCGCACTTTCGCATGTCCAGAGCCATCAGGGCATCAATCCCGCCGGTATCGAGGAGGCGGATGTCTTCGCCATTCATCATGAAGGCGGCATTTCCTGTATTCAGGTGTTCTTTTTCCGCACCGGCCAGAACTGGGGCAACCGCGCCTATTTCCCGAAGGCCGACCCTTCCCTGCCCGGCTCGGAAATCCTCAATGCATTCCTCGCGCAGTTTTACGACGACAAGCCGGTGCCGAAACAGATTCTGCTATCCAAAACCATCGAGGAACAGGAACTGCTGGCTGCGGCACTTGGCGAAAAAGCGGGACACAAGGTGACCATCAGCGTGCCGCAGCGCGGCGAAAAGAAGGACATTACCGACCATGTCCTGGCCAATGCCCGCGAGGCGCATGGCCGCAAGCTGGCGGAAACCTCGTCTCAGGCGCGGCTGCTGAAAGGTTTTGCGGAAACCTTCGGCCTGCCCTACGTGCCGCGACGCATCGAGATTTACGACAACTCCCACATCATGGGCACCAATGCCGTTGGCGGCATGGTGGTGGCGGGGCCGGAAGGCTTCGTGAAGAATCAGTACCGCAAGTTCAACATCAAATCGACCGACATCACCCCCGGCGATGACTTCGGCATGATGCGCGAGGTGATGACCCGGCGCTTTTCACGTCTCCTGAAGGAAGAAGGAAAACCGGATCGCGAACGGACGCCGACAGCCGAAGAAGCGGCCGACATGCCCTTCCCCACCTGGCCGGACGTGATCCTGATCGATGGCGGTCAGGGGCAGATGACGGCCGTGCGGGCCATTCTCGACGAACTCGGCATTCGCGATTGCGTGACGGCGATCGGTGTCGCCAAAGGCGTGGACCGTGAGGCCGGGCGCGAACGTTTCTTCGCCGACGGGCGCGCCGATTTCTCGCTGCCGCCGCGTGATCCCGTGCTTTATTTCATTCAGCGCATGCGTGACGAGGCGCACCGTTTCGCCATCGGCTCTCACCGGGCGCGGCGCAAGAAGGAAATGGTGCGCAATCCGCTCGACGAAATCTCAGGGATCGGCCCGGGACGCAAGCGCTCCCTGCTGCAGCATTTCGGCACCGCCAAGGCCGTGTCCCGCGCCGGCCTCAACGATCTGATGGCCGTCACCGGTATTTCCGAGACGGTGGCACGACAAATCTACAATCACTTCCACGAGAGCGGCGGCGATTGATACCGCACCGTCGTGGCGAACTGCTAAAAAAACATAATCACATGTTGACCCTATGCGTCAGGGGCGGCATCAAGACAGCTGATCTTTGACTGACAGGTTTCCCATGGCTTCGCGCGCATACAGCATTCCCAATCTTCTGACCTATGGCCGCATATTGGCGGTTCCTGTCATCGTTTTGTGCTTCTTCATCGAGGGCAAGCTGGAAAGCTCTGATTTCGCGCGCTGGACGGCGCTCTGGCTGTTCATCATCGCGTCGCTGACCGATTTTCTCGATGGTTATCTGGCCCGCATCTGGAACCAGACCTCCAATATCGGCCGGATGCTGGACCCGATCGCCGACAAGCTGCTGGTCGCTTCCGTCCTGCTCCTGATGGCCGCGGACGGCACCATTGCCGGCTGGTCGCTCTGGGCGGCCATCACCATTCTCTGCCGCGAAATTCTGGTCTCCGGCCTGCGCGAATATCTGGCGGCGCTGAAGGTCAGCGTTCCCGTCACCCGCATCGCCAAGTGGAAGACGACGATCCAGATGGTCGCCATCGCCTTTCTTCTCGCCGGTCCTGCGGGCGACAAGGTCCTGCCCTATACGACAGAGATGGGCATCACACTTCTCTGGCTTGCGGCGGCGCTCACCATGTATACCGGCTATGACTACTTCAAGGCCGGCCTGAAGCACATCGTGGACGAAGACTGATGACACGGATCGTTTATTTCGCCTGGGTTCGCGAAAAGATCGGCACGGACGAAGAGGAGCTGGACATCCCCTCCTCCGTCACCACAGCCGGTGAGCTGATCGCATGGCTCACGACCCGTGGCGAGAATTACGAGGCGGCCTTCGAATTTCCGGATGTGATCCGCGTCGCCGTCAATCAGGAACATGTCGAGCATGACGAGAGCATCGCCGGCGCACGCGAGATCGGTATTTTCCCGCCGATGACCGGGGGATGAGCGGATGCAGAAAGCCGTGCAGCCGACGATCCGCGTACAGGCAGGGGATTTCGACGCCACTGAGGAAACGCGACGGCTGACGCAAAGCGACAAGGGCATCGGCGCGGTGGTCGCCTTCACCGGGCTCTGCCGGGACGATGGTGGAACGCTTGCGGCACTGGAACTCGAACATTACCCCGGCATGGCGGAAGCGGAAATCGGCCGCATCGCCAAACTCGCGATAGAGCGCTTCAACCTTCTCGGCCTTACCGCCATCCACCGCTACGGCAAAATCGCTGCCGGCGAGAATATCGTTCTCGTCATCGCCGCTTCCAGCCACCGGCAGGCGGCCTTTGACGGCGCGAATTTCGTGATGGACTATCTGAAGACCTCCGCCCCGTTCTGGAAGAAGGAGCATGGCAAGGATGGTACGGCGGGCGACTGGGTTGCGGCAAAGACAACCGACGATACGGCAAAGGACAAGTGGCGGTAATCCATCGCCTTTTCCGCCTTTCCGGGTGGAAGACCGCAATCCGCTTTTCCCGGAAATGCCTCAGGGTGCCTCCACCCTGCTGCGCATGATAATCAGCCAGCCGACCAGAAGCGCCAGCACCGCCGCATCGCGCCAGACGACCGGGCCATAACCGGCCCACAGGGTTTCCGCAAATCCCACGGCAGCAGCTCCCAAACCGCAAATAAGCGGGCTGGCATAACCGCCCGCCGCTGAAATCAGCACGACCTTGAGGCCGAAAACAAGTCCGGCGCCAAAATCCATGGTGCCGTAATAAAAGGTGGCGAGCACCCCGGCGATGGCGGCGACAAACCCCGCCGCGCAATAGGACAGCAGGAACACCCTGCCCGCATTCACGCCGCAGAACGATGCCGCAAGCGGATCATCGCAAACGGCCTTCCAGCGCCTGCCGAAAGCGGAACGGCCGAGATAAATGGACCCTGAGAGGATGAGTAGTCCAAACACCGCCGTGTTCAGTATCTGCATCGGCGTCAGGGTCACGGCAAAGCCGCCATCGCTCCAAAAGCGTACTGGCTGCGACAAAAGTGGTGGCAGCCATAATTGCCGGGTGCCCGCGGCAAGCCTTGCGCTTTCGGTAAGCGCGATCAGCACACCGACGGAGGCTACTGTCACCGCATTGGGAGAGGCCTTCGCCAGAGGCCGCATCACCGCCCTGCCGACGAAGCTCGCCGCCCACAACCCACCGAACAGGCCTGCTCCTGCCCCGAGCGCGAGCGTTGCCGGCAGAACCAGCCACAGCCGGTTCCAGCCGAAATCGGCAAACAGCAGGCACGTCTGGCCGGCAAAAGCGAAGATGGCGCCATAGGTGACATCGGCGCGCCTGGTGATGGAAAAGGCGATGGCATAACCGAAGGCCAGAACCGCATAAAGGGCTGCGACCGGCACGGCATTCAGCAATTGTTGCAGGAAATAGGCCATGCGCGTCCTCTCGCCATTATTATAACTGTTAAAACACATTTTGACAGTTATAATGTGCAGCATGAGTTTTCGCTGGACAGAACATCGTTTCGCAGGCGGCGCCCTGGCGCTGGATGTCGCCAATAGCGTGATCCTGCGCTCGGACGCGGCAAAATCGATCGACCGTTTTGCCGTGCCGGAGCAGATCGTCGCCTTTGCCGAAGCGGCGACACGGCTTGGCGCGGAGCGCGGCAGGTTTCCCGCACTCATCGCCCCCCAAGCGGCCCAAAAGCCGGTTTTTCTGGAATTGCGGGAGGCGATCGACGATTATTTTCGCGCATCCATCAGCAATGGCGGCGATGACGACGGCAAGCTGGCGCGGCTTCTCTTCGCCTGTGGCACGGCACTGCGCGCATTTCCGCTGGCCGAAAGTCTCGGCAATGCCACCGCCCATTCCGCTCTGTCACTGCTTGCGGCGCAGACACGGGAAAGGCTGCGGATCTGCAGCAATTGCGGCTGGCTTTTCATCGACCGCAGCAAGAACAGAAGCCGTATCTGGTGCGACATGGCGGTGTGCGGCAACCGGCGGAAAGCCAGTCGGCACTATCACCGGACGAAGGAGGCACAGGAATGAAGGCAATTGCCTTGCCATTGCTGATAATTGCGGCTGCACTCGGCCTTTCGGCTTGCCAGCGCGACGAACCGCGCGAAGTCGCGAAGGTTTCGGGCCGCATGTTCGTCTTCAACTATCGCGTCGCCGTTGCCACCTATCTGGTCACGCTTCAGCGCATCGCCCCCATTCGCGACGGCAGCAAGCTTGAGGCAACATTCGAAAATCCACGCGGCGGCCCTGACCTCACGACGAGCGACAGGATTTTTCCGGCAGACGAGAAGATCGCCGTTCAAAGTCCGCCAGTCGAGTGCGTGAAGCAGGACCGGCCTTACCGGGTCACCATCCGCATCAAGGGGCCGGAGGGCGACATTCTCCAGACGATCGAGACCACGATCCGCTCCGACACGGACCAGTCGCTTCTTCCCGCCAAGCCGCTGGTGATCGGGCCGCTCTATACGCCCAATCCGGAGGTGTTCAAACCGGATGGTACGACGGATATGCGGCCGGTTCAGGGGTGCCCGGCGTCGTGAAGACTTTCTGTGCTTGAGTTCCCGGAGCGAAATAACAAGCTCTCATCCGTCATGCCGGGCTTGACCCGGTATCCAGCAGCCGCGCGTCTGCGCGACGTAAAGAGTCTTTCACGATCAAAGACTTGATCGCGCTGGACCCCGGATCTCGTCCGGGGTGACGGAGTGTGGAGGCCCGTACCTGTCACCCAACAAAAAACGGAGCCTTTCGGCTCCGTTTTCTCGAGTCTTTTCAACGGCCTCGCGCAATCGCCTGAAAGGACGATTCAAGCCGTTGATATTTTGAATCAGCCGACGATTTCGGTTTCGGCGAACCAGTAGGCGATTTCCTGTGCGGCGGTTTCCGGAGCGTCGGAACCGTGAACGGAGTTTTCGCCGATGGAGAGCGCGAAGGTCTTGCGGATGGTGCCTTCAGCGGCCTGGGCCGGGTTGGTGGCGCCCATGATTTCGCGGTTCTTGAGGATGGCGTTTTCGCCTTCCAGAACCTGAACGATGGTCGGGCCGGAGGTCATGCCTTCAACGAGCTCGCCGAAGAAGGGGCGCTCCTTGTGAACGGCGTAGAAGCCTTCGGCTTCGCGCTTGCTCATCCAGACGCGCTTGGAGGCGACGACGCGCAGGCCGTTGTCTTCAAATACCTTGGTGATCGCGCCCGTCAGGTTACGCTTGGTTGCGTCCGGCTTGATCATCGAAAATGTGCGTTCAATCGCCATGTGTCCGTTTCCTTTTCCTTCAGAGAAAGTGGGCGGTCTTTACCCGCCCAAAGGCCCGAAAACAAGGGGGATCGACGAGATTGCGACGATGACGCCAGACATTTCACGCCGCTGTCACACTGCGGCCTCTCGCATCATAGAGATCGAGGCAGCCTTCAAACCAGTCCCGCACCGGGTCATTGTCGGAAAACAGATCGGCCCCGGTGGTGATCCTTGCCCATTGCAGCGCGCCGAACAGGATATAATCGGCAAAGAGCGGCGACGTACCGCCGATGAAAGGCTGAAAGCTCAACATGCGGCGGATCGGTGTCAGCAATGCCGGGAAGGCCGCGATTTCCGTCTCGCGATTGGCCACCACATCCTCAAGCGGGCGGCCGAGCACTTTCGTGCGGCTGTCGCGGAAATAACGGCGATCCGGCTCATCCAGCATGTTGTGGATATCGAGGACGGCGATGCGGGTAATCGCCGGGTGAAGCACCGTCTGCGACCAGCTTTCGACGAAACGGGCCATTGCCTTGCCACCCTCCCCGTCAAACAGCGAGGGGCGCTCCGGATAGGCGTCGTCCAGATAAAGCGCGATCTCGAAGCTGTCGCTCACGAGCTGGTCGCCATCGCGCAGGATCGGCACCGTCTTCGAAAACCCGTCCTCAACCGTCGGAATGATGGTGAAGGGCAAAGGTCGCTCCTCGAAATCCAGCCCCTTATGCGCCAGCGAAAGAACGGTTTTCCAGCAATGGGGAGAAAAAGGCCGGGAGATATCGCTTCCGCACAGTGAATATAAGGTTCTGGAGGTCGTCATGATAAGCACCCTCTTTGGCAATCTCGATGGAACGATATAAAAACGCCCGCCGTCCGAAAGCAAATCAGCATTTGTCATATTATCGATCAAAAGCCGTTCGGAAGACGCCGGCTGCGACGGCGGGAAATAAAACCTGAAGGCGATCAAACTCCCTCCAGGGTTTAGCCAATTTTAAGCCGTTGGCGGTATGAATACGCCATTCAAAAACGATTTTTTCGTTCAATTCATACAACCATCGATATTGGAGCTGACAGCGATGGCATCTGCTGGCGATAAAAAACGCGAACAGGCAAGGAATAGTCTTGTCTTTACAAAAATCGCGCAGTTCATCGCCAAGATGAATATCGCGCCGCTGCCGCGCAATTATGAATTGATCTACGAAATATTGTCGGGACACAATCCGGCCATGGGCCGCGACATCCTCGCACTCGGCAATGCGCCGCAACAGCATGAGATCGATCTTGTCGGCCAGCGGCATAATCTGCCCGGCTTTTCCCGGATCGAGGCGGAACAGATGGCGAGCGAGGCCTTCGAGACCCTCAAGCAAATCTCCGCGCGGCTGGAAGCCGGCCTGCAGCGCACCGAAACCTTCATCGACAGCCTCTCCGATGACGAACATCGCGGCTCGACGGCAACGGAACGGCTGGCGGGATTGCTGGACGACATTCAGGAAGAACAGACAAGCCTGAAACATTTCATCGCCATGGGGCTGATGAAAATCCGCGAGGTTGAGCAACGCAGGGCCGATCTGCAGGCAAGCTCCCTTCGCGACGCGCTGACGGCGCTCCCCAACCGTGCAGCCTTCCTTGAAAAGCTCGGAGATATCTTCGCCGGCGATCAGGCGGCATCCGCCACCTCGCTGATGCTGCTCAACATCGATCATTTTCGCGAAATCAACGGCAAATACGGCCCCACCGCCGGCAACAAGGCGTTGCGGCGGCTTGCCGCCCTCTTCCGCAAGACGATCAAGAAGGATGATTTCGTCGCACGCATCGGCGGCAATGAATTCGCCTTCCTGTTTGCTGGTGTCTCACAGCATACGGCCGAAGCGATTGCCGAACGCCTGCGGCAGAGCGTTGGGTCGCTGCGTTTCGTGACCAGCGAAGGCGATGGCGAGCACCTGACGGTTTCAATCGGCGTTGCGGCCGTTGACGGCACCGCCACGCCCGCCGAATTTTTCAGCCATGCCGAACTTGCCCTGCTTTCGGCACGCTGCGGCACGCGCAATTGCGTGGTCGGCTATTCCCGTGAGGTGGCTCAGCACAGCCGCGGCAGCTATCTGGCCCAGCTCGGCTGCTGAAACATCTCCAGCGAAACGGCCCCCTTGTTTCCCCCTGGAAAACGCATGAAACCGAAGACATGGGATGCGCCCGGAGGGCGGCCTGCAAACCGGCTGCTTTTCCGGCGCCATATCTGCCCTGGTGTGTCGTCGCTGCTCTTGCCTTGGCTTCCCAGTTCAGCCAAAACGACGCCATGATTACGATTACCGATCTTTCCGCCCGCATCGCCGGGCGCCTGCTTCTCGACCATGCGAGCGTGACACTTCCTGCTGGCGTGAAGGCGGGCCTTGTCGGCCGCAACGGCGCCGGCAAATCCACCCTGTTCCGGGTCATCACCGGCGATTTTTCGGCCGAAAGCGGTTCGGTGACGATCCCCAAACAGGCGCGCATCGGCCAGGTCGCGCAGGAAGCACCGGGTACGGAAGATTCGCTGATTTCCATCGTGCTTTCCGCCGACAAGGAGCGCAGCGCGCTTCTGGCAGAGGCCGAAACCGCGACCGATCCGCACCGGATCGCCGAAATCCAGATGCGGCTCGTCGATATCGACGCCCATTCGGCGGAAGCGCGCGCATCGAGCATTCTCGCCGGTCTCGGTTTCGATCACGAGGCGCAGCTGCGCCCCGCCTCCTCCTTCTCCGGCGGCTGGCGCATGCGCGTGGCGCTCGCTTCCGTGCTGTTTGCCGAACCGGACCTTTTGCTGCTTGACGAGCCGACCAACTATCTCGACCTCGAAGGCACGCTCTGGCTGGAGGACTACATCCGGCGTTATCCGCATACCGTCATCATCATCAGCCATGACCGCGATCTTTTGAACAATGCCGTCAATTCCATCGTGCATCTGGACCAGAAGAAGTTGACCTTCTATCGCGGCGGGTACGACCAGTTCGAGCGGCAGAAGGCAGAGGCCGACGAATTGCAGATGAAGGCGAAGGCGAAAAACGACGCGGCACGCAAACATCTGCAAAGTTTCATCGACCGCTTCCGCGCCAAGGCCACCAAGGCGCGGCAGGCGCAGAGCCGCATCAAGGCGCTGGAGCGCATGGGCACCGTTGCCGCCGTGATCGAGGACCATGTCCAGCCGATCACCTTTCCGGAGCCGGAAAAGCAGCCCGCCTCGCCCATCGTCGCCATCAATGGCGGCGCTGTGGGTTACGAGCCGGGCAAATCGATCCTGAAGCAGCTCAATCTCAGGATCGACAATGACGACCGCATCGCGCTGCTCGGTTCCAACGGCAACGGCAAATCCACCTTCGCGAAATTCATTTCCGGCCGGCTTGCCCCGCAGGCGGGCGATCTTCGTGTGGCACCCGGCCTGAAGATCGGTTTTTTCGCGCAGCACCAGCTGGATGACCTCGTACCGGATGAAACACCGGTCGAACATGTGCGCAAGCTGATGCCGCTGGCGCCAGAAGCGCAGGTACGCGCACGCGTGGCGCAGATGGGTCTCGCGACCGAAAAGATGGCAACGGCGGCGAAGGACCTGTCCGGCGGCGAAAAGGCACGGCTGCTGATGGGGCTTGCGGCCTTCCATGCGCCAAACCTCCTCATCCTCGACGAGCCAACCAACCACCTCGACATCGACAGCCGCCGGGCACTGATCGAGGCGCTGAATGACTATAGTGGCGCGGTCATCCTCATTTCGCACGACCGGCACCTCATCGAAGCGACGGTGGACCGGCTGTGGCTGGTGGCCGACGGCACGGTCAAAACCTTCGAAGGCGATATGGAGGAATATCGCGACATCGTCGTTTCTTCCGGCAGGAAAAAGGAAGACAAGACCGAGGCCGCTCCCGATCAGGCGTCGAAGGCCGATCAGCGCAAGGCAAGCGCGGAGAAACGCGCCCAGCTTGCGCCGCTGAAGAAAAAGATCAACGAAATCGAATCCCTGACGGCAAAGCTTGAGAAACTGATTCAGGCGCTTGACACCGAACTGGCCGATCCCGCCCTTTATGAAAAAGCACCCGCCAAGGCGGCGCAGAAAGTCAAGGAGCGCGGTGAAGCCGCAGCAAAGCTTTCCGACGCGGAAGAGCAATGGCTGCTGCTTTCCGGCGAATATGAGGAAGCAATGGCGGGGTGATGTTCGGCAGTGCAAGGCCGGCACGCGGTCCGGCGGCCTTCTGCGAAGCCGCCGGATTACATTGACGCTGCTTATTTCGCGCCGATTGCATTGAGACCTTCACGGGCGCATTCGGCATCGATGGCGCCCGACGGCGCGCCGCCAACGCCAATGCCGCCGACCAGCGCTTCACCGATCTTGATCGGCAGGCCACCCGCCTGGATGACCATGCGTTCATCCATATTGCGAAGACCATCATTGGCTGGCTTGGAAGCGATGAATTCCGCGATCTCGCCGATGTCGCGACCAAGCGAAGCGGCCGCGAAGGCCTTACCCGTGGCGCTGGAAACCGTGTGCGGGCCGGAGTTGTCCGCTTTCAGCACCGCCTTGGTGGCGCCGTCGCGGGTAACGATGGCAACAGTGACGGCATTACCCTTGGCAACACAGGCCTGAAGCGCGGCTTTCGCCGCCTTCTCCGCCATTTCGAGCGGCAGATAGGGAGCGGTTGGCAGCGTCTGGGCCAAGGCGGCGGCAGGAGCGAGCAGAACGGAAGCGATGAGAAGATTGCGGATCATGAAAAGGTCCTCTTGCTTGATGAGGACTGCAACCTAGGCAATTGGAACGGGACTGCGAATCCGTAAGACTTGCCGGCCAGTCGGTAGTTCTACCGATCTTCGCCGGCCTCCAGCCACAGCCTTGTCATTTCCGCCTGGGAGGTGGTGCCGAGCTTGAGGCCGATGGCGGCGCGGTGGCTGTCGACCGTGCGCGGTGAAAGGCCGAGCCCGTCGGCGATCTGGCGGGTGGTGAAACCCAGCGCGATGCGCTCGAGTATCTCACGCTCACGCGCGGTGAGAAGCGACAGAAGCGCCATCGTTTCCGCCTGCAGTGCCCTGGCATCCAGCGTGCGCGCAAGCGTCTGGTGCGCTTTCTGGATCGCATCGATGAGATCCTGCTCATCCACCGGCTTGGAGAGAAAATCGACGGCGCCGTTGCGGAAGGCGCGGCGGCAGGCTTCGATATTTCCATGGCCGGAAATGATGATGACCGGCCAGTCGATGCCTTCCTCAACCAGTTTTTCCTGCAGTTTCAGGCCGGTGATGGCCGGCATGCGGATGTCGAAGATCAGGCAGCCGGGCTCGAGACCCGGCAATTGACCGAGAAAAACCGTCGGATCGGCAAAACCCTTCGCCTTGATGCCGACGGTGGACAACAGCAATATCAGCGCCTTGCGCACGGCGTCGTCGTCATCGACCAGATAGACGGGCAGCGTCATGGTTTCGTTGCCTCCGCCATGACCGGCAGGACGACACGGAACAACGCGCCGTTTTCCTGCTCTATGGAGAGGATTTCGCCGCCGGCGCGCTCCACCAGCCGCTGGCTGAGCGCGAGGCCAAGTCCCATGCCGTTGTTTTTCGTGGTCGCGAAGGGCGTAAAGAGCCGGTCGCGCAATTGCGGCGCCACGCCGGGCCCGTTATCGGCGACTTCGAATATGGCGAGATCACCGTCGCGGCTGAGCGTGGCGGTGATGGCCCCCCTGCCCTCGGCACCGGCCAGCGCATCGAGGGCATTGCGCAGCAGATTGAACATGACCTGCTCCATTTCCACCGGATCAACCCGAACCAGAAGCGGCGCCTCCGGCTGCCGGATATCTATGACGACCTGTTGCCGCGCGGCTTCGCCGGCCAGCAACGCATCGACATTGCGCAGCGCGACGCGCAAATCATGCGCCGTGGCAGGATGGCGATGCGGCAGCGACCAGTTGCGGAACCGGTCGAGCATGTTGGCGGCGCAGCGCGCCTGCTCGATCATGTCGTCCAGAGCACCGGACAGCGTTGCGACATCCTGACGGGCAAGAAGCCGCCGCCCGGCCTGCGCCTGCGCCAAGATGGCCGTCAGCGGCTGGGTCAGCTCATGGGCAAGGCCGCTTGCCATCTCTCCCAGCGCATTGACCCGCGATGCATGGGTCAGCCTCGCTTCCATGCCGCTCAGTTCGGCCCGCCTTTCGGCGGCGCGCATACGTGTCCTCTGCCTTGCCATAACGATGCCGAACACAAAAACGACGCTGGCGCCGGCAAGCCCCGCGAACAGGACACGGCCCGGCAGAAGTTCCCGCCAGGTGATGGGAAGTGCGACTTCCAGAAGCAGCGGCTGGCTGACGCTGCTGAGCTGCCGAGCATATTGCGGCTGCGCGGGCAGTTGCGGCGGGCCGTATAACAGGCGTCCATCCGGCATTTTCAGACGGATCACGGCGTGCTGTGCCGACCAGAAGGGAGCATCGGAGGCCAGCAGCTGCGCGGCGTCGACGGCCAGCACAAGCGCCTGCTGCGCCGTCTCGCTGTTGGGGCTGCGCTTGACGATCAGGTAGTGGCCGGGCCTCAGCGCACTCGCCAGCAAAGCCGGCCGGCCTGAAAACACCGATGCCGCCTCGCGGACCGCTGCGGCCAGTTCGCTTTCCAGCGGCCGGGTGCCGACAACGGGACCTCCCTCCGTGAGGGAGACCAGCTGAACTTCGTCGATACGCGGGTAAAATTGCAGGATGGGCGCGGCAATGGCGAGCAACAGACTATCGCCCGGTCCCTGCTGCGCCTGCGCCGCCGCCGAAAGTGCCGTCACATGGGCATCGTGCTGGTCGGCCCGGCGCGACGCCTCGGCCTGCAGGGCGTCGCTCTGCCGTTCCAGCTCACCCAGCAGGCTGACATATTGGTAAGCCGCCAGAGTGGCGACGACCGCAGCCATCAACAATGCCCAGACAGCGAACACCCTTAGCAGCGGCCAGGCCGCCGGAGGATTGGGATATCCCAACACAGGTCCTGCGCCGAATTCGGCATCGGCGATGGCGCCGAGCGACTGCGCGACGTCCGCTCTTACCGTCTTTGCTTCCGGCGGGGACTGGCCGGATATTCCGGGCTGCCTGTTCCATGCATCGTTATTTTCAAGCATCGGTTCGCTCGCGTGACCGGAAAGCACGGTCGGACCACTGGTTCGTCATGGTACCTCCTCAGCACAGACGCGCCAAACATTCAATCCGGCCGAAGCCCGCTTCGATGTCGCTGGAGCCGCAACGTGGCGAGGTAACGCCGGGCCTGGTCCTGCCGGAAACCCTCTAGGCGCATTCCCTGCGCGGCTGCAAGCGATCGAGCGGCACCGCGGGCGAATAAAGATAACCCTGCCCGAAGCGGATGCCCATCTGCATGAGAAGCAGGCTCTGTTCTTCCGTTTCTATGCCTTCCGTCACCAGCTTGGCGCCGTAACGCTCGGCGCTTTCAAAGGCGAGCGCGATGGCGTCCCTGAACCGTGACTGATCGAGCCGGGACGTCATCCAGTGGTCAACCTTGACCTCCTCGAAAGGAAACCGCGCAAGCAGGGTGAGCGCGGAATAACCCGTGCCGAAATCATCAAGCGACAACCGCACGCCCGCCTCGTTCAGCGTGTCGAAATTCTGCTGCACGATATCGATGGCCGGTATGCGGCTCATCTCCGTTACCTCGATTGACAATCGATGCGCCGGGACCGCCATTTCCCTGAGGAGCGCCACGACCCGGCTTCCGAAACGTGGGGTCGCCAAAGACGAGGCGGAAATATTCACCGCCAGATGAAAATCGGGGTCGAGGCCGCGCAGGTCGGCAAGGTCACGGACAACCGCTTCGATCGTCGACCATTCGAACTCCACCAGCAACCGGTGGCGCTCGGCAATCTCCAGCACGTAATAGGGTGAAAGCGCCTGCCCGCGCCCATCGGTCGCCCGCAGAAGCGCCTCCGCGCCGATCATGTGGCGATTGTGCATTTCAAATTTCGGCTGGTAACATATGGGCGGCCTGCCGGATTTGATCCAATGGACCAGCATCTGCCGAACGCCTTCGTCGCGGCTGGCTTTTTCGGCAAAGGAGAACGGGAAAATCTGCACCGGATTTTCACTTCTTCCCAACTCCAGGCTGAGATGCCGGAGGAACGACGCCACATTCTGGTGGGAAAGCATATCCAGATTGGCCGCGCCGATCTTCAGATGCGGAACAGGCCCTGCCTCCGCGGATCGGCAAAATGCGCTCAGCCCTTCATGAAGATGCATCATGAGTCTGGCGCTTTCCGATTTTTCCAGCGCAATCCCCTCGACGACCACCGCAAGCGTCGTATCGCCGAACATGAAACCGCATGGCGCATTGGAACTCGACAGCAGGCTGCTATTGCCTTCGCAGATCTCCCGCGCCAGTCGCGGCCAGAAAAGATCGGCCCAGTCCTCGCCTTCGCAGGCGGCGACATCGGCAATATTGACGATTTCGATGAGAAGGAGCGCGCGTGGAACGGCCGGCTCCCGCCGTGCCGCGGTTTCGATATGATCCTTCAGCGCGCGCCGGTTGGGCAGGCCGGTCAGGGGGTCCGTCAGCGCCGCGATCTCGCGCTTCCTCACGTCTTCCCGCGCCCGCGCCTCGCTGCGCAGGAGAAGAAACAGGCAGGCAATCATCGGCAGACCGACGACGACCGCCCCGAGAGTGCGGCGGCCGACCGCGTCCAAAAACAGCGACTGCTCGACAAGACCAAGGCCGAACGACACGGAAATGGCGAGCAGCACGGCAACAAACCGCACGGCGAACACGGCAAGAATATCCCGCATTCCCAGTTCGGCGAGGCTGCGCCTGCGCATCCAGCCATACATCATGATCCCGAAAGCCGAGATGATGGCCATGTCCTGAAAAGCGGCGAGAAACAGCACGGGGCCACCGACCAGGTAGCGCGCGGACGCAACGAGAAACAGCGCGATGCCGCCGCCCTGCCATGACCCCAGAAGCCCGGCGAGAAACAGCAGATCCGAACGGATATAGGGTTTGGAGGGCAGCCTGATGAACTCGGCCACCAGAAGCGTCAGCAGAAAACCGGCCACGCCGAAAACGACGCCATAATAAATCTTGTAACGCGGGTCATCGAGGGCAATGTTGCGGCGCATGAGGATCAGCAGGGAGACCATGCCGATCACCGCGGCTGCCTGGAGCAGCAGGAATGGAAGCTCAGCGGCAGCGGCCGCCGCCTGGATGGCGATCAATTCCATCATCTGCACCCCCCGATTGTCATTTGTCTCACAGCCGTAATTCCGGCATTTGCCCTTCACACTTTCTGTCTCTGCGGAGCACAATATAACACGCCGCCGATGCGACAGGCCGCCGACAAGCGGACGGCACTGATACGTATCCAATATTCACTCGCTGACACGGTACGGGCACTGGCGAAGGCGGACATCAGTGGCGCCGTGATCAGCATGCACACCGGCACACGCGGTATTTCATGCGGGATCGCATCCAGAAGTTCCGGCACCGCATAATGCCGCGCAGGCAAATAAGTCAACCGGAGTGGCGTGACAACAGGAAGCCACAGGACAATGTCCGACCGGATAATCTACTTCCCGCCCAATTCATATCGACACAGCTACAGACTATCGATAACCATGCCGAACTTGGTCCATACATATTGAACCGATGATTGATTTAATTCATCTTGTAAAACAAAATACAAGAGATTTTCTTCTCAAAATAAAAATATCATCCAAACGCGATTCGAAGAACTCACAATAAAAAATAAAATCGACTATTAAATTTCCACGATGAACATCAAAAAACGACCTTCTAAAACCATCTGAAGTTGAATTTTTCGATCAATTCTCAATTCATTATTTAATTTCAAGAATATTACTTTATTCATAAATAACGCCTTTACGTTTTCAACGCCTGATATTGTTAGCCAAAAAAGCCGTTCCAGGTCTGGATGATCACCTTGCCCCTTCGGCCGTTTCTGCTAAAAAACTTGTAAAGTCACACTTTATCTCATGAAGCACTCAAACGGGTACCTCTCCATGTCAGCCACCAAGCTTGCCATCGTCGGCGTCGGCAAAATCGTTCGCGACCAGCACCTTCCAGCCATCGCAGGCAATCCGGATTTCGAACTGATCGCCACGGCAAGCCGTCACGGCACAGTGGACGGCGTCGCCTCCTATGGCACCATCGAGGCGATGCTCGAAGCGGTTCCGCAAATCGAGGCCGTGTCGCTGTGCATGCCGCCGCAATATCGCTACGAGGCGGCCTATGCGGCGCTGAATGCCGGCAAGCATGTTTTCCTCGAAAAGCCGCCGGGTGCCACGCTGTCCGAAGTGCAGGATCTCGTGCGCCTCGCGGATTCGAAGGGCCTTTCGCTGTTTGCCAGCTGGCACTCGCGTTACGCGCCGGCAGCGGAAGCCGCCAAAGCGTTTCTGGCCGCGACAAAAATCGACAGCGTGCATATCATCTGGAAGGAAGATGTGCGCCACTGGCATCCGAACCAGGCGTGGATCTGGCAGGCGGGCGGCCTCGGCGTGTTCGACCCCGGCATCAACGCACTCTCCATCATCACCCACATCCTGCCGCGCGCGCTGTTCCTGACCAAGGCGACACTGGAATTCCCGGAAAACCGCGACGCACCGATCGCCGCCGACCTGCATTTCTCCGACGTGACGAAAATGCCCGTTCATGCCGAATTCGACTGGCGCCAGACCGGCAAGCAGAGCTGGGATATCGTTGCCGAAACCTCATCCGGACGGATGGTGCTTTCGGAAGGCGGCGCGAAGCTCTCGATCAATGGCGAAGAGAAGCTCTCTGAACCGGAGCGGGAATATCCGGCACTTTACGAGCGTTTTGCGGAGATCATCAAGGCGGGCCGTTCGGATGTGGATCTGGCACCGCTGACCCATGTGGCGGACGCCTTCCTTCTCGGCCGCCACAAATTCGTGGATTCCTTCTACGACTGAGACGCCGAAACGCTTTTCGAAGAAGCAGACATCACAGGGCGCGGCTGACGAAGCGGTCGCGCCCTGATTTTTTGGCCTGATACAGAGCCTCGTCGACGCTGCACAGCAACGTCGCTCGATCGGCACCCGCCTGCGGAGCAATCGCGCCGCCGATGCTGAGGCGTGCCTCGACCTCCTGGCCCTCGACATCGAAAGGTTTGCGGAAGGCGGATAAAAGCCGGTCGGCCATTGCGCGCATCACTTCCGGCGCGCCGGGTCGCGGTATGAAAATAGCGAATTCATCGCCGCCCATACGCACCGCGATATCCTCGCTGCGAATGGCACCGCGAATGCGCCCGGCGGCGGCAGTCAGCACACAGTCACCGGCCGGGTGGCCGAACGTATCGTTGATCGTCTTGAAACCATCCAGATCGAGATAAAGCACGCCGAAGGTCTCGCTCGCCTGAAGTGCGGCGCCCAGTTGCCCGTCAACGATCGCTTCCAGCGCCTTGCGGTTATAAAAGCCGGTCAGAGGGTCCGTCATCGCCGCGTCGCGCAACTCGCGCTCGGCAAGGATCATGGTGAAATTGGCTTTCTGAAGCCGCAGGAGCGCCGCCGCCAGCATCGCAAAATGTCTGAGATTGTCGATTTCGGCGCGGGAAAACTTTCTCGGCACCGTATCGACCAGACAAAAGGCCCCGACGACGAGGCCGGGTTCCAGCTCGATCGGCGCACCGGCATAGGAGCGCAGTTCAGGCCCACCTTTGACGTAGGACATGAAGTGGAAATCCGGATGCGCCGTCAGATCGGAAATGGCCACGACATCCCGCCTGTCAATGACGCGGTTGCAGATCGACAGATCGCGCGGGCATTCCGACAGCTGCATGCCCGCCTGTTCGGCAATATGCAGCCAATCCTCGTCAACGATATGGACGGCGGCGCGCGGCACGCCGAAAACGCCCTGCCCCAGCTGCGAGAGCACCTTCAGCTCCGGTATTTCCGCATTTCTGAAGGACATGACGGACCTTACCGCGACCAGACGTTCCGTTTCCGCTTCCGGCCGCAATATCGCCTGTCCCATGATGATGTCCTTCCGCTGCTTCCTCTGAGGCCTCCGGGCCGGCCGGCACATAATGCAAAAACCGGCAGGCGACGCCACGTGCGAATTTTTGCCGGTCCGTTTATGGGCTATGCCGGCGGGCGAGATCGATACCGGCCCGCGCTCACGCCTTCTTCTGCCAGCGGCCCTCCGGCGACTGTTGCCAATAGGTCAGGGCATGACCTTCACTCTTCAGTCTCTTCCAGTGATTTCGCGCCATTTCGAGCTGATAGGCATCATATCCGTCAAACATGAAGACGATGCGCTCATAGGCTTCCACCGCCGGCGGTTCGGCGCCGTCCACCAGAAAGCGGACATTTGCGCCGTTACCGTTGGCCTCCGAGGCCGTCAGGAGAATCGGCTGGCTTTGCGGTGCCGAAGACGTATCCGTGGCGTGCGGCAGAAAGCTGTCGTCACGAAAGGTCCACAGATGCGTCTCGAGGAAGTCGCGACGCTCCTCGTCAACCGTCTGGATCGCGACCTTCCAGCCGCGTTCCAGCGATTTTTCGAGCAAAGGCGGCAAGGCATCCTCGAGCTTCGATTCCGTCAGATGGTAGAACAGAATTTCAGTCATCCGCAGACCTGGAGCTCCGGCCGTCTCAATCTTCGTAATGCGCGCGAACGAGTTCGTTCAAAAGCCGCACGCCATAGCCCGATCCCCAGGACTGGTTGATCTCGGTGAGCGGCGACCCCATGGCCGTGCCGGCAATATCGAGATGCGCCCATGGCGTTTCGCCGACGAAACGCTTGAGGAACTGGGCGGCAGTGACGGAGCCGGCCAGACGACCCGAGCTGTTCTTCATGTCGGCGAATTTGGAATCGATGATCTTGTCGTAATCCTTGCCGAGCGGCATGCGCCACAGCTTTTCAGCCGTCACCTCGCCCGCATCTGCAAGGCGTGTGGCCAGCTCATCGTCATTGGAGAAGAGGCCCGCCTGCAGATTGCCGAGCGCAACCGTGATCGCGCCCGTGAGGGTGGCGAGATTGATCATGAATTTCGGGTTGAAGCGTTCCTTGGTGTACCAGAGCGCATCGGCCAGAACCAGCCGGCCCTCGGCATCGGTATTGATGATCTCGATGGTCTGGCCGGACATGGAGGTAACGATGTCACCGGGGCGCTGGGCATTGCCATCGGGCATGTTTTCCACCAGGCCGATGACGCCGATCACATTCGCCTTGGCCTTGCGGGCGGCGAGCGCATGCATGAGGCCGGTCACGGCCGCAGCGCCGCCCATGTCCCCCTTCATGTCTTCCATGTTCAAGCCGGGCTTCAGCGAAATGCCGCCGGTATCGAAAACCACTCCCTTGCCGACGAAAGCAACGGGTTCATCTTTCTTGGAGCCGCCATTCCACTGCATGACCGCAAGCCGGGGCGGACGGGCCGAACCCTGCGCCACGCCGAGAAGCGCGTTCATGCCGAGTTTCTTCAGTTCCTTCTCGCCGAGAATTTCCACATCGACGCCGAGCTTGCGCAGCTCTTCGGCCTTTTCGGCAAATTCGACGGGACCGAGAGCATTCGGCGGCAGGTTCACGAGATCGCGCGCCAGCAGAACGCCGCCGGCCACGGCTTCGGACACGGCGAAGGCCTTTTCCGCTTCCCGATGGGCCGCGGTGACGATGATGACATCGACCTTCTTCGGGGTCTTTTCGTCGTCGGACTTCTTCTTGGTCTTGTAGGCATCGAAGCTATAGGCGCGCAGCAGCAGGCCGAGAGCAAAATCCGCCGCCGCCTGGGCACCGACCTCAATGCCGGGAGCGTCGAGATAGATGGCGACCTTGTCCGCCTTGCGGAAACCGGCGGCAGCCGTGCCGCCGGCGCGCAGCCAGTCATGCGCCACGAGTTTCGACGGCTTGCCGAGACCGATGACGAGCAGCCGGTCGGCCGCGGAACCCTGCGGCGCGATCACGTCGAGCGTCGTCATCGACTTTGCGGAGAAGCCCGATATCTTCGCCGCCCTGTCGATCACCCCACCCGGATCGGCCTCGGAAGCACCGGCGACGGCCTGTGTCTCACCCGAGGCCTGCAGCACAACGGCCAGAGCGTTTTCAAGCGAAGCGGAATTGGCGAAAGAAATATCGAATTTGGCGGACATGTTTTCCTGCTCTTCGTGGACGACCTGCATGATGCGCACAATCATGGCCTTTTCGGCCCTGGGCGCAACCCTGCATTCTTTAAAGGCCTACAGTCTTTAAAGGAAAGGCATTTTTGTGAAACAGGAAATCACGTCATGAAACCGACAGCTTGTTCCACAAAAAGACACAGGCGATGGAAAAATCGTCGCGCAAAACATATTTGTGAGCACGCCGGAATAGCCAATTGCAAACGATGCGATTAGATAGGCGGAAATCCGGCGGGCGATCGTGCGGAAAAAACAATGTCGACAAGGGCAGTATGAAGCTTCTCGAGAACTATATCCTGCGGCGGACAACGCAGATGTTTCTGGTCGCGCTGCTGCCGGTGCTGGCCATCATCTGGACCATCCAGGTTCTCCAGAGAATCAATCTCGTCACCGATACAGGCCAGTCGATGGGCTCCTTCATGGCGCTTGCGACCATGATCCTGCCGACGCTCATTCCCGTCGTCCTGCCTTTCGCCCTCGTCATCGGCATCACCCAGATCTTCACGGCGATGAACAATGATTCCGAGCTTGCCATCATCGATGCCGCCGGGGCGCCGCGTTCGGTGATGTTTCGCCCGGTTCTCATTCTGGCCGCCGTTCTGAGTGCGTTTTCCTTTACAATCACCAATTTCATCGAGCCGCCGGCGCGCAATTCCGCCCGGCAGATGGTGGCTGCGGCCTATGCCGACCTGCTCTCATCCGTGATCGAGGAAAAGACCTTCCGCACCATTCAGGACGGTCTTTACGTGCAGATCGCGCAGCGGCAGGGCCGTATTCTCAAGGGCCTGTTCGTCGCCGACCGCCGCGATCCGAATTTCGATCTCATCTATTACGCCAAGGAAGGCATGATCGATGAGAGCGGCACGTCGCTGACCATGCGCGACGGCGAAGTGCAGCAGAAGACGCCTGACGGCAAGGTCTCGATCGTCAAGTTCCTGTCCTATGCCTTCGATCTCTCGACCATGTCGGAAAAGCAGGATTCCGAGCCGTCGCTGTCTCCCGGCGATGCCAGCCTCAGCTTCCTTCTTTCTCCTGACGAGAACAATGCAAGCTACAAGCGGTCGCCGGAGAACTTCCGCAGCGAATTGCACAAGCGGCTGTCGGACTGGATGTTCGCCTTCTCCTTCGCGCTCATCTCGCTGGTCATCGCCGCCGATGCCCGCTCGCACCGCGAGGCGCGCATGCATCCGATGGTCGCCGCGCTGGTAACGGCCTTCATGCTGCGCTGGCTCGGCTTTTACGTCACCAATCAGGTCAAGCAGAGCGCGGCCTTCATCCCGCTGGTCTATGCCGTGCCGGGTCTCAGCGGCGCCGCGGCCGCCTTCATCCTGATAACCGGTCGCAAGCCGAAAATGCCGAAGGTGATCGCGGATGCGGCAGGCCGCCTGCGCCGTCTGTTCTCCAGCCGGCTGGCACGCAATTCGGGGAGCGGCAACGCATGATTTTCAACACGCTTGCCCGGTATTTCCTGAAACGATATCTGATAACCGCCGTATGGTTCGTGCTCGGCGTATCGTCGATCATCTATCTCGCGGATTTCAGCGAGACGGCGCGGCGCATGTCCAGTGTGCCGGGCTATTCGGTTCCGGGCGCACTTGGCCTGACAGCACTTCGCCTGCCGCTGATCCTGCAGCAGACAGTTCCCTTCATCGCCCTTTTCGTGGGCATGACGACGCTGATCTCGCTCAATCGACGTTATGAACTGGTTGTCACGCGCGCAGCAGGTGTTTCCGCCTGGCAATTCATCCTTCCCTTCGTCCTGGGAGCGGTCCTTCTCGGCATTCTGTCCGTCGCCGTTTTGAACCCCATCGCCGCATGGGGCCAGAACCGGTCGCTGGCGATGGAAGCGGGATGGCGCAACGAAGCCAATGGCGGCCGCCAGCAGCAGATCATTCCGTGGATGCGCCAGGCGAGCGGCGGCCAGGACACGATCATCGGCGCCAAGAGCTTCGAGGACAATGGAACGATGCTGCTCGATGTGGTTCTGATCCACCTCGACAAGGACGGAAACATCGTCTCGCGGCAGGATGCCAAGTCGGCAAAGTTGGAAGATGGTTACTGGCTTCTTAACGGCGTAACGGAAACCCGCGCGGGACATGTGCCAGTTCGGCAAGAGAGCACGCGGATCAGTACCAATCTGAGACGGGAATTCGTGCAGGAACGGATGACGCAGACGGAAACCGTTGCTTTCTTTGATCTTTCTCACAAGATCGAAGTTGCAAAGTCTTTTGGACTGTCTTCAAAAGCGCTTGAGACGCAGTATCATTTCCTGCTATCGACGCCCCTGCTTCTGGTTGCGATGACCTTGATCGCCGCGACCGTTTCATTAAAGTTCAGCCGCTTCGCCCAGTCGCGCTCCGTGATTCTGGGTGGAATCGTTTCCGGCTTCGTGCTTTATGTAGTAACCGTGCTCGTAAGGGCATTCGGGAGTGGTGGTGTTGTCCCTCCCACCGTTGCGGTCTGGGTTCCAGTTATCGTGGCGTTGGCTTTGGGGGCAACCATTCTGCTTCATCAGGAGGACGGCTAGTGGCGGTATATGACCGCGGGAATATCAGGCGGCTTTGGACGGCCCTTCTGACAGGTGCCGCTGTGTGCGCGTATTTGGCATCCAGCCCGGTCGCTTTCGGCCAGGATGGTTTGCTTGCGTCGGCAAGCCAAGACGATTCGAAACTCCTGCTTACAGCAAATGAACTGACCTATAATCGCGATTCCCAGCGCGTCATCGCGAAGGGCGTGGTTCGCATGAAATATTCGGGCTACCGCATGGTGGCCCAGCAAGTGGAATATAATCAGCAGACCGGTCGCGTGATCGCCCATGGCAACATCGAACTGATCGAGCCCGGCGGCAACAAGATCTATGCCGACGAGATGGATGTCACTGACGATTTCGGTCAGGGCTTCGTCAACGCGCTGCGCGTCGAGACCCCGGACAATACCCGTATCGCGGGTGAGAGCGCCGAGCGTCTCGAAGGCGATCTTATGGTCCTCAACAACGGCGTCTACACTGCCTGTCTGCCCTGCGCCGCAAAGCCTGAAAAGGCGCCGCTCTGGCAGGTCAAGGCCGAGCGCGTCGTCCAGGACGGAAAGACCCATACGATCCGGCTGGAAAAAGCCCGCCTGCAGCTTTTCGGCCATTCGATTGCCTATGTGCCGTTCCTGACGGTTCCCGACAATACAGTGAAGCGGAAGTCCGGCTTCCTGTTCCCGCAGATGAGCATTACCGACAATCTCGGTTTCGGCATCGGCGTTCCCTATTTCCAGGTCCTGTCCGATACATCGGATGTGACGGTTACGCCGACCTATTACACGACGCAGGGCCTGCTGTTGCAGGCGGAACTGCGCCAGCGTTTCGAAACCGGCATGCACACGGTCACGATCGCCGGCATCAGCCAGCTGAAATCCGAAACCTTCACGGCCGGAACCAGCGACGCGCTGAACGACAATCGCGGCATGATCGCCAGCAAGGGCGACTTCACCATCAATCCGCGCTGGGCCTTCGGCTGGGATGCGATGGTGCAGACCGACAACAACTTTTCACGCACCTACGGGCTGAAGGGTTACAAGAACGACGTCCAGACCAACCAGATTTACCTGACTGGCACAGGTGAACGTAACACCTTCGAAGCTCGCGGTTATTATTTCAACGTTCAAGACACAGACAACACCGAATCCCTGGAGCGCAAACAGGCGATCGTCCATCCTGTTGTCGATTACCGTTATTTCGTGCCGGATCCGGTCTATGGTGGCGAGCTCTCGCTGACCACCAATCTGACCAGCATCACCCGCCTGAAGCAGGATTCCTACGCGCTTGGAGGTTATTCGCGCTTCAACGGACTCGAGGGCGATTATACGCGCCTTTCCACCGAAGCCGAGTGGAAGCGCACCTTCACGATGGATAGCGGTCTGCAGATCACGCCTATCCTCGCTGCGCGCGGCGATGCGCTGTGGACGGACATGTCTCCGTCAAGCTTCACGTCGGGCGGCACATCCTATGCCTATGAGGGCATGATGCATGACGATGCTGCGTTTCGCGGCATGGTCACGGGCGGCCTGGAAGTGCGTTATCCCTGGCTCTTCACGGCGCTCAACAGCAGCCACGTGATCGAACCGATCGCACAGATTTTCGTGCGCCCGAACGAGCAATATTCCGGCCGCCTTCCAAACGAAGATGCGCAGGCATTCGTATTCGATGCGACCAATCTGTTCGAGCGCGACAAGTTCTCCGGTTTCGACCGGATCGAGGGCGGCACCCGCGCCAATCTCGGCTTCCGCTATAATGGTACCTTCGACAACGGTTATGGTGTTCGTGCCATTGTCGGCCAGTCCTTCCATCTGGCGGGTGAAAACTCCTTCGCCTCCTACGATCTGGCCAATGTCGGCGCCAATTCCGGTCTGGAATCCGACCGTTCGGATTACGTCGCCATGGCTGCCTTCGATGCGCCGATTGGTCTTTCGCTGTCGTCGAGCCTGCGTCTCGACAAGGACGATCTCGATATCAATCGCTCGGAGACAGGCCTCAGCTATTCGGACCGCCGTATCACCGGCAAGCTCAGCTATACGCAGGTGAAGGCACAGCCGAAATATGGCTATAACGAAGACCGCGACATCGTTCAGGCCTCCGGCATGTTGCGCATGGATGACAACTGGTCGCTGTTCGGCTCGATCAACTACGATCTGAACGGCAAGTTTGCCGCCGAGCGCCGGATCGGCATTCTCTACCAGGATGAATGCACGATCTTCACCGTCAGCTATTCCGACGAGGGCAACATCAATTCCAGCCGGCAGTCCGCCAATGACTGGTCGATCAATGCCCGTCTGGCGTTCCGCACGCTCGGCGACATCAGTGTCGGCTCCGCAAACGAAGACTGGGCCGATATGGATATCGGCTGGAAACCGAACAATTACTGAGTTTAAAGGCAGGTCACACAGCATCGTGGCCTGCCTTTTTGCCATTCAGCCAGTAAAAGTCACGGTTTTGCCGCAACAACACGCCAGTGTCGGCTGCGTTTAAACCTTCATCGGGGTTTTCTTTCAACAAACCGACACATTGCCGTCCTGCGGATCACGATGATATATACGTGGCAAAATCGTGGTGCGGATACAAAAATGCAGCTCTGAAAGCCGGGAGTGCCGCACTCCTGAGCGACAGACGAACAGATTGGCGGGACAGGGAAACAGGACCCGGCCCGACGAAAGGGAGAAGGATATGATGAATTTCGGAAAGACGGCTTTGCGTGGCGCTGCTTTCGCCTTTGCGATATTCGCCGTCCCCATGGCCGTCGTGCCCTATTCCGGCCAGGCCCTTGCCGACAGCGCGGTCAAGATCGTCGTCAACAAGACGCCGATCACCAATGACGATATCGCCAAGCGCGTCGCCTTTCTGAAGCTGCAGCGCCAGTCCGGCAATCTCAACGAAAAGGCCCGCGAGCAGCTGGTGGACGAAGCGCTGAAGCGTGAAGAAATCGGCCGCGTGAAAATGTCGGTCAGTACGGACGATGTCGACGCGGCTTTCGCGCGCTTTGCCGCCAATAACAAAATGAACCCGCAGCAGCTGACACAGATCCTTTCGAAGGCCGGTGTTGGCGCCGATCATTTCAAAGCCTTCATCGCCGTACAGATGAGCTGGCCTCGCCTTGTCAACGCCCGTTATGGCGCACGTGGCAAGATGTCGACCCAGGACCTCGTTACCCGCCTGAAGGAACGCGGCGACAAGCCGGTCACCACGGAATATTTCCTGCAGCAGATCATTTTCGTCATTCCGGAATCGAAGCGTAACGCCATTACCGGCAAGCGCAAGGCCGAGGCCGAAGCCTCGCGCAAGCGTTACCCCGGCTGCGATCAGGCCATGAGCTTTGCCGCAACCATGCGCGACGTGGCGATCAAGGACCTTGGACGAATTCTCGCGCCCGAACTGCCGGAAGACTGGAAGGCGCTGGTGGAAAAGACCAAGGAAGGCGGCACCACCGGCACCCGCGTGACCGAAAAAGGCGTCGAATATCTGGCAATCTGCAAGCAGCGTCAGGTATCCGACGACTATGCCGCGGAAATGGTGTTCAAGGCCGAAGACCTGATGAAGGCCAAGGGCGGCGAAAACCCCAACGAGAAGAAATATATGGATGAGCTGCGCAAGAAGGCGCAGATCGTCAACACCTGATACTGAGACGAAAGCCGGGTCTTTCCGTGACACATGCATCCCTGCCGCTTGCCCTGACACAGGGAGATCCAGCCGGTATCGGCCCTGATATCGCCATCACCGCCTGGGCAAAGCGCCGGGAGAACGGTCTGCCGCCCTTTATCTTCATCGGCGATCCCGATGTGGTGGCGAGCCGTGCGGCGTTGATCGGTATCCCGGTCACTATCGAGACCTGCGAAACGGGTGATGCCGTAGGCCTGTTCGAGCGTGCTTTCCCTGTGCTTCCGCTTCCCGTCGGTTTCGAGGTACAGGCGGGCCAGCCGCATGTCGGAGCAGCGCACGCGACGATCAAGGCCATCGAGACCGCCGTGTCCCTGACGGTTGAGGGCAAGACTGCGGCTGTCGTCACCAATCCGATTGCGAAGTCCGTGCTTTACGAAGCGGGTTTCGGTTTTCCCGGTCATACGGAATTTCTGGCCGATCTCGCCTTGCGCCAGACCGGCGAGCAGGTAACGCCGGTGATGATGATTGCCGGCCCCAAGGTCCGCGTCGTGCCGGTAACGATCCATATTCCGGTAAAAGACGTGCCGGCGGCGCTGACGGAAGAGCTGATCGTCAAGACCTGCCGTATCATCGATACCGATCTGCGCGAGAAATTCGGCATTGCGGCGCCGCGTCTGGCTGTCGCCGGTCTCAATCCGCATGCGGGCGAAGATGGCGCGCTCGGCACCGAGGACCGCGATGTGGTTCATCCGGCAACCATGCGGCTTCGCAAGGACGGCATCGATGCCTTCGGCCCCCTGCCCGCCGACACCATGTTCCATGATGCCGCCCGCAAGCGCTACGACGTGGCGGTCTGCATGTATCATGACCAGGCACTCATTCCGGCCAAGGCGCTCGGCTTTGACGATTCCGTCAATGTCACGCTCGGCCTGCCCTTCATCCGCACGTCACCCGACCATGGCACCGCCTTCGGCATTGCCGGTCAGGGTATCGCCAATGAAGCGAGCCTTGTCGCGGCGCTGAAGATGGCGGCAGAAATCTCTGCCCGCAGCCGGGTTGGCGTATAATGGCGGCCATAGACGGACTGCCACCGCTGCGCGATGTCATCCAGCGCCACGGGCTCGATGCGAAGAAATCGCTCGGGCAGAATTTCCTGTTCGACCTCAATCTCACCCAGAAGATCGCCCGAACGGCGGGACCGCTTGAGGGTGTGACGGTGATCGAGGTCGGCCCCGGACCTGGCGGCCTTACCCGCGCCATTCTTTCACTTGGTGCAAAAAAGGTCATCGCCGTCGAACGCGACAGCCGCTGCCTGCCGGCGCTGGCGGAAATAGAAGCACATTATCCCGGACGTCTTGAGGTCATCGAGGGTGATGCGCTGAAGACCGATTTCGAGACCTTGCTTCCCGCCGGCGAACCCGTACGGATCATCGCCAACCTGCCTTATAATGTCGGTACGCAATTGCTGGTCAACTGGCTGCTGCCGAAACAATGGCCGCCCTTCTGGCTCTCCATGACGCTGATGTTCCAGAAGGAAGTCGGCCAGCGCATCGTGGCGGAAGAAGGCGATAACCATTACGGCCGCCTCGGCGTTCTCGCCGGCTGGCGCACGGTATCGGAAATGGCCTTCGACGTGCCGCCGCAGGCCTTCAGCCCGCCGCCGAAAGTAACCTCCACCGTCGTGCACCTGCTGCCGAAGGACAAGCCGCTGCCTTGCGACGTTGCCAAGCTTGAAAAAGTGACCGAGGCCGCCTTCGGCCAGCGCCGCAAGATGCTGCGCCAGAGCGTGAAAAGCCTTGGCGGCGAAACACTGCTGGAAAAAGCGGGCATCGATCCGACACGACGGGCGGAAACGCTGTCGGTGGAAGAGTTCGTGACATTGGCGAATTGCCTGTAAATACGCCATGTGACGCACTGTTCTGAACGGTGGTGGGCCGCAGGTTCGTGGACCTGGCGAATAGAGGAACAAGCGCGTGGATAATGCCGGTTTTCACTACAAACTCGACACTCCCGCCGACACGACCGATTGCGCGGTTGTCTTGCTGCATGGATCGGGACGAACGGAAGACGACCTCGTCTCCTTTGGCCGTGCCACCTTCCCTAAGGGCGTCTTATATGCGCCGAGAGGGGCTGTTCCATGGGAGAATGGCTTTGCATTTTTTCGCAGAAAGCCTGACAGACAGCTCGATATCGACGATCTGAAACACCAAGCTGCCAGACTATGCCGGTTTGTCACCTTCGTCTTTCAGGAGACGGGGCAAAGACCCTTTCTCGTCGGATATTCGAATGGTGCGATCATCGCGGCTGAAACGATATGTCAGAACCGCCATCTATCAAAAGGCGCTATCCTGCTTCGTCCACTATCCCCGAGGAATGAGCAGCCTCTTCCAAATCTAGCAGGATATCCCATACTTCTGCTGGCGGGCACCCGTGACGACCGGCGTCACCCCTCCGATGCTCCGCATCTGGCCGCACAACTGGTTTCAGCCGGTGCGGATATCGCCCTGGAGACGATCGACGCGGGCCATGGCTGGGCGGAAGACACGATGGACGAGCGACTGTCCCGCCAATGGCTGGCGCGCGGACCCGCAACGTAAATCAGAGCTTCGGCTCTTCCTCAAGCAACGCCCGCACGAAATCGAACATACCGTGGCGGCGGTCGCGGCGGACGCGTTCGGCCTTCACGATGGCTTCCACGGCTTCGAAGGCGGCCTGCAGGTCGTCATTGAGAATGACATAATCATAATCGCGCCAGTGCTCGATTTCGGCGCGGGAATTGACAAGGCGCGTCTTGATGACCTCTTCGGTGTCCTCCGCCCGGCGGTGCAGGCGCGATTGCAGTTCGGTCATCGTCGGCGGCAGGATGAAGATCGACACGACATCGGCCTTCATCTTGTCCTGCAGCTGCTCGGCACCCTGCCAGTCGATATCGAACAGCATGTCACGGCCGGCGGCCATGGCATCTTCCACCGGCCCACGCGGCGTGCCGTAAAAATTACCGTGAACTTCCGCCCATTCCAGCAGCGCGTCACTGTCGCGCAGGCGCTCGAATTCACGCGTGGAGATGAAATGGTAATGGATGCCGTCAATCTCGCTCTGGCGGCGCGGACGCGTCGTGACGCTGACGGAGAGGCCAATATTCTTGTCCTTGTCGAGCAGGTTGCGGGCAATCGTGGATTTACCCGCGCCGGATGGTGAAGAAATCACCAGCATCAGCCCTCTGCGGGCAATCGTGACGGGAGAATCATTCACCGGGGCCATGGGGTCTACTCCAGATTTTGGACCTGCTCGCGGAACTGGTCGATAACCACTTTCAGCTCTATGCCTGCTGCGGTTACCGCACTGGCGTTCGATTTGGAACAGATTGTATTCGACTCGCGGTTAAATTCCTGTGCAAGAAAATCGAGCTTGCGGCCGACAGGCCCGCCATTCGTCAAAAGCTCCCGCGACGCCTGCACATGCGCGCGCAGGCGGTCGATCTCTTCGCGCAGATCCGCCTTGGTGGCGATCAGCGCCGCCTCGGCATGGAGACGGTCGCGATCAAGCCCGTGCATGCCATCGCCGATCAGGGCAATCTGCTGGGCAAGCCTTGCCGCGATCTGATCCGGCTGACGGGAAGGGTCGCTCTCGATCACGTCTACAAGCTGCTCGATCCGGTCGATATGGCCGGACAGGATGGCAAACAGCGAAGCCCCTTCCCGCTCGCGCATATCCTTCAGCTTCTCGACGGCGGCCGCGAAACCGGCCAGCACATCGCCGTTGCGTCTCGCCTGCGCCTCTGCGTCGTCTTCCGCCTCGCGGAAATCGACAAGGCCGCGCAGCGTAAGCAGCGTATCGAAACTCAACGGCCTGTCGTCAACGACAGCACCAAGTTCCTTCTTGAGCGCCAGAACCGCAGCGAGCGCATCGCGGTTGATGACGGCCTCCAGCCGGTTTTCCGCAATCGTCAGCGTCAGGCCCGCCTGTATATTGCCACGGGAGAGATGCTCGCCCGCGATTTCCCGCAGGCCGGTTTCCAGCGCTTCAAGACCGTTGGGCAGACGCAGGCGCACATCGAGCCCCTTGCCGTTCACCGAACGCAATTCCCACGCCCAGCGGTAACGGCCGGAGGTTCCTTCGCTGCGCGCAAAGCCGGTCATCGATTGCAATGTCATATCCAGATTCCCCCCGTCATGCCCTGCGAAACCGGGCCTTGCGATGACAAGGCCCGGTCACGATTATCAGTTGTTGGCCGGCTTTTCCGCCTCTGCGCCACCCGGCTGGCCATCCACGGCCACATCGGGATTGGCGCCTGCTGCCGCCTTTTCCGCCTCGATCTTGCGCCAGCGGCGCACATTGGCGTTGTGTTCGTCCAGCGTCTTCGCAAAGACATGGCCACCCGTGCCATCGGCAACGAAATAAAGGTCATCCGTGCGCCATGGATTGGCGACGGCTTCAAGCGCCGCGCGGCCCGGATTGGCGATGGGTGACGGCGGCAGGCCCTTGATGACATAGGTGTTGAACGGCGTCTGCTTCTGCAGGTCCGACTGGTAGATCGGCCGGTCCGACGGTTTGCCGTCGCCGCCGAACAGACCATAGATGATCGTCGGGTCGGACTGCAGGCGCATGCCCTTCTTCAGGCGGTTATAAAAAACGGAGGCGACGTGGGCGCGCTCGTCATCCTTGCCGGTTTCCTTCTCGACGATCGAGGCAAGCGTCACGAATTCCTCGACGGTCTTGATCGGCAGGTCGGGATCGCGCCGTTCCCAGATCATGTCGATCAGCTTGTCCTGCGCCGCACTCATCTGGTTGATGATCTCTTCGCGCTTGGTGCCGCGGGTAAAGCGATAGGTATCCGGGCGCAGGCTGCCTTCCGCCGGCAGGGCCGACGGCAATTCGCCGTCCAGCACCTCGTCCGCAGCAAGACGTGCAAACATCTGCTTGACGGTCAGACCTTCCGGCAGCGATACGGAATAAAGGATCGACTTGCCGGATTCCAGCAGCATCATGATGTCCTTCATCGATGCGCCGGCCTTGATCTCATATTCACCCGCCTTCAGCGTCTGGTCCTTTTGCAGGTAGCTGCCGGTCATCAGGCGGAAAACACGGGCATTGGAGATGACGTCATTGCGCTCGAGATTATTGGCAATCTCGATGATGCCGGCACCGTTGCGCACCGTGAAATGGGTGTTCGTCTGAAGCGGACCGGGCTCCTGGAACGCATTGATCATGTAATAAAAGGCGGCGATGGCCAGCACACAGACGGCGACCGCAAGCGTCATCAGAAAATTCAGGAAGATCACCAGCTGGCCATGGGCCTTGCGGGAGCGCTTCGGCGGGGCCGGCACCTTTTCCGGGCGCAGCGCCTCGGTCGGGGATTTCGGAATGATCGGGCCGCGATTGCCCTCGCCTCCACCGTCTCGTCCGTATGGTCCCTGGCTGTTCTGGTTCGTGTCGCTCACCGTCGGTCCTTTTCAGTTCGGCGTTGTCAGCGCTTTTTGCGCAGGTAATGCGGCAAAAACAGGTTCGGAATATCTTCCTGCACCACATAGAGACATTGTGAATGCCTCTTTTCCGGCCCCGCGAAACATCGTTGCTGGCGGAGCCGGTCAGGTAAAGCCGTCTGCGATCTGCAATCCGCCCGTGGCGGGAAAATCATCCCGAAACCGGCAAACCACCTCCCATAGACGACTACAATATCGGCGCGAAAATCGAAATGGCTTTCGCAGACCGCAAGGCGTTCTTCAAAGGAAAGAGCGCTGTCTTTCAGCACCCGGCGGGAGAGAGCCGCAACAACCCGAGGCGGTTTGCTGCGCGGGCACCATCGCGACGGCAAATCCGTCGCGATCTGGATTCTGGTTTACGCAAGTCCTCACCCCAAAACCGCTGCCCGGTTTCGGAAGACATGCCTAGGCTTCGTAACGGCGCAGCACGAGGGAGGCGTTGGTGCCGCCGAAGCCGAAGGAGTTCGAGAGCGCCACGTTAACCTGACGCTTGCGCGCCTTGTGCGGCACCAGATCGATCTTCGTCTCGACATCGGGATTGTCGAGATTCAGTGTCGGCGGAACGATGTTGTCACGGATCGCAAGCATGGCGAAAATCGCCTCGATGGCACCCGCCGCACCGAGAAGATGGCCGGTGGCCGACTTGGTGGAAGACATGGAGATCTTCGATGCCGATTCGCCGACAAGCCGCTCGACCGCGCCAAGCTCGATCGTATCGGCCATGGTGGAGGTGCCGTGGGCATTGATGTAGTCGATATCGTCAGGCGTGAGACCCGCGCGCTTCAGAGCCATCGACATGCAGCGATAGGCGCCTTCGCCGTCTTCGGAGGGCGCCGTGATGTGGTAGGCATCACCGGAAAGGCCATAACCGACGACTTCGGCGTAAATCTTCGCGCCGCGCGCCCTGGCATGGTCCAGCTCTTCCAGAACCACGATGCCCGCACCCTCGCCCATGACGAAACCGTCGCGGTCGCGGTCATAGGGGCGCGAGGCCTTTTCCGGATTGTCGTTGTGCTGGGTGGAAAGCGCCTTGCAGGCGGCAAAACCGGCAAGCGCGATGCGGCAGACCGGCGATTCGGCACCGCCGGCAACCATGACATCGGCATCGCCAAGCGCGATCAGCCGGGCAGCGTCACCAATGGCGTGCGCGCCGGTCGAGCAGGCCGTCACCACGGCATGGTTCGGTCCGCGCAGCTTGTGGCGAATGGAAACCTGGCCGGATACGAGGTTGATCAGACGGCCGGGAATGAAAAATGGTGAAATGCGGCGCGGACCCTTGTCGCGCAGCGTATAACCCGCCTCGACAATGCCTTCCAGACCGCCGATGCCGGAGCCGATCAGCACGCCGGTGGCAATCTGGTCCTCATCCGTTTCCGGATGCCAGTTTGCATCGGCAAGCGCCATGTCGGCGGCAGCCATGCCGTACAGGATGAAAGGATCGATCTTGCGCTGTTCCTTGGGCTCCATCCAGTCATCGGCATTAAAGGTGCCATTGGAGCCATCGCCGACGGGAATGCGGCAGGCGATCTTTGCGGGCAGGTCCTCGACTTCGAACTCAGTTACGAGACGGGCACCGTTCTGGCCGGCGAGCAGCCTTTCCCAGGTGACTTCCGTTCCACATCCAAGAGGAGATACCATGCCGGTACCGGTGATAACGACACGCCTCATCGCCAATGCTCCGCCCTTATCCAAATCATCGGTCTTTCTGCAACGCCGGACATCACAGGGGTGACGCTCACGGAATGCTGCAGCATTTCAAATGTCCGCATTATTTGCCGGGCACCGCTTCGGGGCCGGAAATCCATGCAATCTACGGGACACACACCCGTTCGGGCGCGTACCGTCTCTCTATAAAACATTGGCCCGGACAAGCCGGGCCAAGACGGGAAGATATTTCACCTTCCCGATGAAGGTCGATCAGGCCTGGGCCTTTTCGATGAACTTGACGGCGTCGCCAACGGTCAGGATCGAGTCAGCTGCGTCGTCGGGAATTTCAACGCCGAATTCTTCTTCGAAAGCCATGACCAGTTCAACGGTGTCGAGCGAATCAGCGCCCAGATCGTCAATGAAGCTGGCGCCTTCGACAACCTTGTCGGCGTCAACGCCAAGATGATCAATTACAATTTTCTTTACGCGTTCTGCGATATCGCTCATGTCGGTTTCCTCGACCTTTATTTTGAAGGGAATGCCTCGCGGCACCCTGCCCTGTTAGAAGCCCTCATGCGCCGTTCAAATCCGGCACTGCGGGCAAACCCGTTCAACCCGGTCCAAGCTAGACATCGTCACGCAAAATCGCAACGGCTTCCTGTCTCTCCGGGACGACTGTTCACAGTCTTGGCCCGCTTAACACGGTTTCAATCGGTCGAAAAGCCTGAAAACGCGCTAAGCACAGCGTATGACAGGCTATTTCGCCGGAAACCGGCATCCGGGGCCTTGCGGCGCCAGCTACCCAAGAAGGTACTGAAATCGCGCCGCAATCCTTTTCACAACGGCTGATGGCGCCGTCAGATCATTGCCATGCCGCCGTTGACGTGCAGGGTCTGGCCGGTCATGTAGGCGGCTTCATTGGAAGCCAGATAAAGAACGGCCGACGCCACTTCGGCACCGGTTCCCATGCGCTTCATGGGAATGGCGCCCATGATGGCTTCCTTCTGCTTGTCGTTCAGCTTGCCGGTCATGGCGCTTTCGATGAAGCCCGGCGCCACGCAGTTGACGGTGACGTTGCGGGTGGCGATTTCCTGGGCCAGCGACTTCGAAAAACCGATCATGCCGGCCTTGGAGGCGCAATAGTTGGCCTGGCCGGGATTGCCGGTGACGCCGACGATGGAGGTGATGTTGATGATGCGGCCGAAACGGCGGCGCATCATCGGGTGCGTCAGCTCACGCGTCAGGCGGAACATCGCGGTCAGGTTCACTTCGATGACGTTGTCCCAGTCCTCGTCGCTCATGCGCACGAAGAGGCCGTCCTTGGTGATGCCGGCATTGTTGACGAGAATATCGACGCCTTCCAGCTCGGCTTCGGCCTTTTCACCGAGAGCCTTTACTTCGGCGCGGTCCGCAAGGTTCGCCGGGAAAATCTTGACGCGCTCGCCAAGTTCCGCCGCCAGCGCCTCGAGCTTTTCAACGCGGGTGCCGTGCAGGCCCACAGTCGCGCCTTGGCTGTGGAGAAGGCGGGCGATTTCTTCGCCGATGCCGCCGGTCGCGCCGGTTACGAGAGCCTTGCGGCCTGTCAGATCAAACATGTCCTATTCCTTCTTTAGAGCTTCGGACTGAAAATGTTCAGCGCTGTTGCGCCCGATGAATGCGGCAGCCGGAGTATCCGTCTCAGCCGATGAGGGTGGCAAGAAGCTGGTCGATATCGGCAGCGCCGTTGACGGCAACGCCGTTCACCGTCTTGTCGATACGGCGGGCAAGGCCCGTCAGCACCTTGCCGGAGCCGATCTCGTAAAGCTGCGTGACATTGTTGGCGGCGAACCACTCAACCGTTTCGCGCCAGCGCACCTGACCCGTCACCTGTTCGACCAGTAGGGCGGCAATCTCGTCGGCATCGGAAACCGGCGCGGCGCGCACATTGGCGATGACGGGCACGACAGGGGCCTTCTTTTCGACCTTGGCCAGCGCCTCGCGCATCGCTTCCGCCGCCGGCGCCATCAGCGCGGAGTGGAATGGGGCGGAAACCGGCAGCATGATGGCGCGCTTGGCGCCCTTTTCGGAGGCGATTGCCGCCGCCTTTTCGACAGCCGCCTTGCCGCCGGAAATGACGAGCTGGCCGCCGCCATTGTCGTTGGCGATCTGGCAGACGCCAAGAATGCCGGCTTCCTCGCAGATTGCCGAAACCGCGTCATGCTCCAGCCCGATGATCGCCGCCATGGCGCCCTCGCCCACCGGCACGGCAGCCTGCATGGCGTTGCCGCGGATGCGAAGAAGACGCGCCGTATCGGCAACCGAGAAGGTGCCGGCGGCACAGAGCGCCGAATATTCGCCGAGCGAATGGCCCGCGACATAGGAGACGGCATCCGAAAGCTTGAAACCGCGCGCTTCGAGAACCCGCATGACCGCCATGGATACGGCCATCAGCGCCGGCTGGGCATTGGCCGTCAGCGTCAGCGTCTCTTCCGGGCCGTTCCACATGATATCGGAAAGCTTCTGGCCAAGCGCCTCGTCCACTTCCTCGAACACGGCACGCGCCTCGACATAGGTATCGGCGAGTTCCTTGCCCATGCCGACAGCCTGGCTTCCCTGACCGGGAAATGTGAATGCAATACCCATGGGATGTGGTCCTTCTTTTCTGGCCTTGCCTTTATTCCTGCGACTTCCATTCACATTCCCGGAAGCGAAGTCAAGGCTTGAGGCCCTATGGCAGGCCCTTCTCCGGGGTTTTGCCGTGCTGTTTTCCCCTGTCTTTTCATCATATTTTTTCTTGCACTGCGGCAATTCCCCATTACTTTCATGCCACCTTTCAAACCATCTCGCCTAGCACCGGGACATTTCCATGAAACAGAGACTATTGGGCCGCACGGGTATTTCCGTGTCCGAAATTTGCCTTGGCACGATGACGTGGGGCACACAGAACACCGAAGCCGAGGCGCATGCGCAGATGGATTACGCCGTCGAAAACGGCGTCAATTTCTTCGACACGGCAGAACTTTACCCCACCACCCCCGTTTCCGCCGAAACGCAGGGCCGGACGGAAGATTATATCGGCACATGGTTCGAAAAGACCGGCAGGCGCGATCAGGTCGTGCTGGCCACCAAGGTCGCCGGTTCCGGGCGCGATTATATTCGCGGCGGCCGTGATATCGACGCCGCCGCCATCCGCGAGGCTGTCGACACCAGCCTCAAGCGCCTGAAGACGGATTATATCGACCTTTACCAGATCCACTGGCCGAATCGCGGCACCTATCATTTCCGCGGCGTCTGGAGCTTCGACGCCTCCGGTCAGGACAAGGAGCGCACGCTCGCCGAAATCACCGAAAAGCTCGACACGCTCGGCGAGCTGGTGAAGGCCGGCAAGATCCGCGCCATCGGCCTTTCCAACGAAAGCGCCTGGGGCACCCAGAAATATATCGACATCGCCGAGGCCCGTGGCCTGCCGCGCGTCGCCACCATCCAGAACGAATATAACCTGCTCTATCGCAGCTTCGATCTGGACATGTCGGAAGTCGCCCATCACGAGGATGTCGGTCTGCTCGCCTATTCGCCACTGGCGGCCGGACTTCTCACCGGCAAGTACCAGAATGGCGCGTGCCCGGCGGGATCGCGCGGCAGCATCAACAGCAATCTCGGCGGCCGCCTGCAACCGCTTCAGGAAGCCCCGGTCAGGGCCTATCTGGAACTTGCCGCGGCCCATGGGATCGACCCGGCACAACTCGCCATCGCGTTTTGCCTCACCCGTCCGTTCATGGCGTCAGTCATCATCGGTGCGACGACGATGGAACAGCTGAAGGTGGATATTGCCGCCGCCGACGTGACGCTGTCGGATGACGTGCTGAAGGGGATCGCGGCGATCCACCGGCAATATCCGATGGCGATCTGACAACCGGACGGCGCGCTTTTTCGCCCCTTGCCCTTGCATTCCGGGCAAAAATGGGTATAAGCGCGCTGTTCACAACACCCGGTCCAATTGGCTGGTGGCTGAACGGAGGGCTGGTTTCGGTGACGGAACAGCAGGAACCATAAGGTTTTTCCGGCCTCCCGTGTCTCCGCTCTCGACCGTCTCGAACAACGCTTTTCTTGCTTCAAGGCTTCACCGCCTCACCCAAGAGCAGTCGTTGAGGCTTAGCGCCGTTGCCGGGTGAAGGACGAAACGCAAGAAAGGCAAAGCTTAAATGGCTCTTTACGAACACATCTTCCTTGCCCGGCAGGATATTTCTGCCCAGCAGGTCGACGCACTTGTCGAGCAGTACAAGGGCGTTATCGAATCGTTCGGCGGCAAAGTCGGACGCATCGAGAACTGGGGTCTGAAGTCCCTCACCTACCGCATCAAGAAGAACCGCAAGGCTCACTACGCTCTCATGGACATCGACGCTCCGGCGGCCGCCATCCATGAAGTCGAGCGCCAGATGCGCATCAACGAAGACGTTCTTCGCTACATGACCATC
Source organism: Agrobacterium sp. OT33 (assembly GCF_017313365.1). Lineage (NCBI taxonomy): Bacteria > Pseudomonadati > Pseudomonadota > Alphaproteobacteria > Hyphomicrobiales > Rhizobiaceae > Agrobacterium > Agrobacterium sp. OT33. The sequence continues at coordinate 166,096 of NZ_JAFLMZ010000009.1, forward strand.
GCCGTCGAAGCACACGAAGAAGGCCCGTCCGCGATGATGCAGAAGCGCGACCGTGACGACCGTCCGCGCCGCGATGGCGACCGTCCGGACCGTGGCCCGCGTGAAGATCGTGGCCCCCGCGCACCGCGCGAAGGTGGCTTCGGCGACCGCGAAGACCGTCCGCGCCGTCCGCGCGAAGACCGTGCATAAGAAGGAGTTTTGACCAATGGCTGACGCATCCTCTTCCCAGGCACGCCGCCCGTTCCACCGCCGTCGCAAGACGTGCCCCTTCTCCGGCGCAAACGCTCCGAAGATCGACTACAAGGACGTACGTCTGCTGCAGCGCTACATTTCCGAGCGTGGCAAGATCGTTCCGTCCCGCATCACGGCCGTTTCCCAGAAGAAGCAGCGCGAACTCGCCCAGGCGATCAAGCGCGCCCGCTTCCTCGGCCTGCTGCCCTACGTCGTAGCGTAATGAATTGAAGCGAGGCTGCGTTCCGGCGCGGCCTCGTTTTCTCCTTCGAAGCTACTGCCTTCTAAGCAGTAGGTTGAAGGTTTCCAAATCCTTCCGCGTTGGGCGCGGATCGATACCATAAAACCCATGTTGGGGATGAGGCTCTCAGGGGCGATCCTCTAACTGCTTTCGTTTCAGCAGGACAGCGAAGTGCAAAAGTTGAACCAGACAGTGCTGATTTCCGGCGTTCTCGCCGGCATATGCGCCGCGTTTTTGACGCTTGGCGCAACGGCACAGTCGTCCTTTTCCTTCCTGCTCTATGCCGGTTCCGCCATGCCGATCCTGATCGCAGGCATGGGCTGGGGCAACCGCGCCGCCATCGTCGCAATCATTACCGCGGCCATCATCGGCGCTCTCGTCATGTCGCCGCTGTTTGCGCTGACCATCGCCATCTTCACGCTGATCCCGGCGGGCTGGCTTTCGCATCTTGCCAATCTGGCGCGCCCGGCTTCCGAACTCGGCGGCCCGGACGATCTTCTCGCCTGGTATCCGCTCTCCGGCATCGTCCTGCACCTGTGCATTCTGGTCTCCCTCGCCGTTGTCATTCTCGGCTGGATGATCGGTTACGGTCCTGATCTCGTTGCCCGCATGGTCGATATCATGATGACCTCGGTGCAGAACCGCGAGCCGCTGTTCGAACCCAATGCCGAGGCGCTCGCCCAGACGAAATCGCTGCTGGTGCTGATGCTGCCGATCGTTCAGGGCGGCCTGTGGGTCATCCTTTTGTTTGCGGCCTATTATTTCGCGACCCGGCTGGTCGGCTCCTTCGGCAAGGGCCTTCGCCCGCGTGAGGATATTGCTTCCGCGCTGCGCATGCACCGCAACGCCATTTTCATTTTTCTGGCCGGCATCGTCGCCATGTTCCTCGGCGGCGTCGCGGCCATGGTCGGCGCGGTCATCTGCGGCACCTTCGGCGCGGGCTTCCTGATGGCGGGTTACGCCTCGCTGCACAAGCGCGCCCGCGGCAAGGACTGGCGTCTGCCGGTTCTCATTCTCGCATATCTCTCGGCGGTCTTTGTCTTTCCGCTGTTCATCATTCTCGTGTTCGGCCTGAGCGACGTGCGCAGCACGATCTCTCTTACTCCGACGCGGAAAACCGACAATACGAACGAAACCAAACCATAGAAAGGATCAAGAAGATGGACGTCATTCTTCTCGAACGCATCAACAAGCTCGGCCAGATGGGCGAAACCGTCAAGGTTCGCGACGGCTACGCCCGTAACTTCCTGCTGCCGCAGGGCAAGGCGCTGCGCGCCAACGCCGCCAACAAGGCCCGTTTCGAAACCGAGCGCGCAACGCTCGAAGCCCGTAACCTCGAGCGCAAGTCGGAAGCCCAGAAGGTTGCCGAGGCTCTGGAAGGCAAGTCCTTCATCGTCGTCCGTTCGGCTGGCGAAACCGGTCAGCTGTACGGTTCTGTTGCCGCCCGCGACGTCGTTGAAATCCTCGGCGCAGAAGGCTTCAACATCGGCCGTAACCAGGTTGAACTGAACACGCCGATCAAGACCATCGGCCTGCACAACGTTACCCTTCACCTGCATGCCGAAGTCGAGCTGCAGGTTGAGCTGAACGTTGCCCGTTCGGCTGAAGAAGCAGAACGCCAGTCCAAGGGTGAAAGCCTCACCTCCGCCGACGCCATCTACGGCGTTGACGAAGACGCGCTGCGTCCGGAAGACTTCTTCGATCCGGAAGCAGACCGCGACGGCGACGACGAATAAGATTTGGCTTAACGGTCAAAGGAAAACCCCGGATGGAGACATCCGGGTTTTTTGTTTGTTGGTTCGCGGAGAGTATGCGGAGAGGTTACCCCCCTCTGCCCTGCCGGGCATCTCCCCCTCAAGGGGGGAGATCGAATCGTGGCGACCGTTCGACCACCTCAACGTTGCGATTATGGCGATGTAGTCCCTCCTTGCCGATCTCCCCCCTTGAGGGGGAGATGCCCGGCAGGGCAGAGGGGGGTGCCTCTCGGCACACTCGACGACAAGACTACTTCGCCGCCGTCTCAGCCCCCTCCGGCGCCACGCTCTTGTCCACATGCACCACCACCGACATGCCCGGCGACAAATCCGCGGCGAGCGGCTGATCGGCATCGATGGCGATCCGCACGCCGAGGCGCTGGGCGATCTTCACGAAATTGCCCGTCGCATTGTCCGGCTTGATGACGGCGAATTCCGAACCCGTGGCGGGCGAGAACCGCTCCACATGGCCGGTAAGCTTGCGGCGATGCAGGGCATCCACCGAGATCGTCACCGGCTGGCCGACCTGCATGCCCGCAAGCTGGGTTTCCTTGAAATTGGCGATGACCCAGACATCATGCGGCACGACGGCCATCAATTGCGTTCCGGCGGTGACATATTGGCCGGTGCGCACGCCGACTTCGCCGAGCCTGCCGTCCACGGGCGCGTGGATTTCGGTATTGGCGAGGTCGATCTTGGTGAGTTCGACCGCGGCCTCGGCGTTGGCGACAGCGGCCTGCAGGGAGCTGCGGTTGACGATGATCGTCTGCAGATCCTGACGCGAGACCTCAAGGGCGGCTTTGGCCTGCGACAGCGATGCCCGCGCCTTTTCAAGCGCGGCGTGGGCCTCTTCCTGCAGGCTGGAGGTTCCGACCCCGCTTTTGATGAGATTATCCTGCCGGTCGGAGGCAAGCTGCGCCTGCTTCAGCGAGGCTTCGGCGCTGTCGACCGCCGCCTGACTGGAGAGGATGTTGGCATTGGCGGCATTTTCCTGCTGGCGGGAATTATCCAGCGCCGCCTTCTGCGTATCGAGCGTGGCAGCCGCCTGCGCCTGTTTCTGCCGGTAGATGCGGTCATCGATCTTCGCCAGCAGCGTGCCCTGCTTGACTTCCTGATAGTCCTTTACCGGGACATCCACGACATAACCGCTGACCTGCGGGCTCATGGTCGTGACGTAACCGCGCACAAAGGCGTTGTCGGTCATTTCGACGGTGGAGAGAAACGGCGGCAGCCGCCACGCATAAAGCACCAGCGCGACACCGGCGAGACCGCCGAGCAGCACGAGAATGGAAACGGGGGTAAAAAACTTCTTCAGCATTGTGTCACTCTTGGAAGGTTCAAGACTGTGGTGCCGGCGCGGCATCGATGTCACTCCGGAGGAGGAAGGGACGGATGCGCATCCAGGCAAGGTGGAGTAAAAGCGCGACAAGCGCCAGCGCCGAAACGACTGAGATCAGCAGGAAGGTGTCATTATAGGCCAGCACATAGGCTTCCCTGCTGACCTGCTGGCCAAGCAGCGCAAGCCCTTCTGCCTTCAGCAGCGCCGGATCGGTGATGACGTGGCTGTAGGCGCCGGAAAGCTGCGACACGCGCTGGGCAACCAGGGGATTGGTGAGCAGGATATTTTCCACCAGAACATTGGAATGGAACTTTTCACGCAGGGTCACGAAGCTGCCGAGCAGTCCCGTCATCAACATCGAACCCGTGATCTGCGTGAACAGGAAGATGGTGATGAAGTTCACCAGATAGGGCACGCCTCTGGCAAGTGCTGCGGCAAATCCCTTGGACATGACCGGGGGCAGGAACATGGCGGCGCCGAAGGCGATCATCATCTGGCTGAGATACATCTCAGCCGGCCGTGTCAGATTGGTGGACTGGCTGTCCATGAACGAACCGGCCGCAATCAGCGTCAGCGCGATCACATGGGCCGTATCGACATATTTCGTCAGCATCAGCCAGGCGCAGGCCGCACCGCCAAGCACGGTGGCCAGCAGCACCAGCGCATAAAGCGTGGTGGTCTGGTCGTTCAGCAGGCCGAGCTGCTGGTAGAAGCTGACCGCCGTGGAGGATTGCTCGGAGGAAACGGCGCGGTAGACGAGCAGCACCGCAATGATATGCAGATTGGTTTTCGAGAAAATCCAGCGCAGGTCGAGCAGCGGGTTCTTGCGTGGCAGTTCGATGAAGGCCATGAGGGTCAAAAGTGCGATCGACGTTGCCAGAAGCACGCCCAGCCACCACGTTTCGAACCACCAGTAGAACCGGCCGAGCGTCAGCATGACCGCGAGACAACCGAGGCCGCCCGCAAACAGCAGATAGCTTAAGATATCCATACGCTCGATGACTTTCGCACGCGGCGGTGGCGTAACCTTGAGGACGTAGATCATCGCGAAGGAAATCAGCGCAAATCCCACTTCCATGGAATAAAGCGCGTTCCAGCCGTCGATTTCCAGCAGGGAGGGCGAGACGATACGCGCGATCGGCGCCGACAGCAGCGTGCCGGTCAGCGCGATGCTGAAACCGAGCGAGAATTTCCGTGCCGGCGGAAAGGCCTCCAGAATATAGAGAAAGCCCAGCGAGGAAATCGGCGCCGCCGCCATGCCGCTGACGAAGCGGATGACGATGGCCGAATGCAGGTCGGTCACGAACAGGTTGAGACAGGAAGCGACCACAAAGGCGATGATCGAGAGTTCGGCAAAGGGCCGCAGGCCATATTGCGCCCTGATCTTGAAGAGCGCGATGGAAAACGTGGCATAGGGCGCCATATAGGCGGCGGAAAGCCAGGCCACTTCGGCCACCGTGGCGGAGAACTCGCCCTGCAACTGGTAGATATTGGCCATGACGAGGTTCATGCCCAGACCCTGGGTAATGAAGAATGACAGGCCCGCAAAGATGAAACACAGTCTCAGCCATACCGGCCGCTCAACCGGCTGCGGCGCAGCCGCTGCGGCAGGTTCCGGCGCAGTCGCATCGCCATCGGCGTCGCTCACCGTCCGAGAGGCAGCTACAGCGTCTTCAGGCCCGGCGGCGGGCACATCTTTTTCGGAAACCGCCTCGTCCGTGGCCTGCGGCAAGACAGTGCTCACGACTGCGCCCTCCCCGCCGCGAGATTTTGCAGATTGGCCGAAAGACGGCGCATCACATCAAGCGCCATCGCCAGATCCTGCGAGGAGATGTCGGCGGTGATTTCCGAACGCAGCGTCTTTGCCACCGCCTGCACCGTGCCGGAGGTCTTCTCACCTTCTTCCGTCATGTGGATGCGTTTGGCGCGGCGGTCGTTTTCGTCGGAGCGGCGTTCGATGAGGTTCTGTTTCTCCATGCCGTCGAGCACCCGCACCAGCGTCGGGGTTTCGATTTCCATTTCCTCGGCAAGCTCCGTCTGCGTCAGCGGCCCCCGTCGCGACAGGGCAAAAAGCGCACGCGCACGCGCAAGCGTCAGCCCGCTTTCCCCTACCCGCGCATCAAAAAACGCGCGCAGCTTGCGGGTAAAAGCGGAAACCTCATCGAGAAGCTGTTCCTTGTCGGTTTCGCGAGACATTCCAAGTAAGCCTTATAATTAGCACACTACTTATTTTCTGCCTATTTATTCGCAAGCCTGACGATTTTCAAGTTTCTTTCATGCCGGGTCTGCCATGCGGTAAACTCATGGCAGCGAATCACGTTGCCGGAAAATCCCGGCGCCCTGTCCCCGCCCCGCCTGTGGATTGCTGGGGACAACTGAAGATGTGATCCAGCTTTACAGAGCGGACGTCAGCCTGCCGCATAGTGTTGCAACAATATCATTGACTGCCATGCCCCAGGAAGCCAAACCCGAAGTGTAAGGACAAGGCAAAGGGAGATCGCGCAAACCATGAACGACGCTGTGAGAAAGATCACCCCCGCGCAACCGGCGGAACCGCACTACCGCGAAGCGCCGAACAATATCGAGGCCGAACAGGCGCTGCTCGGCGCCATCCTCGTCAACAACGACGCCTATTATCGCGTGTCGGACTTCCTGAAGCCGGTGCATCTGTATGAGCCCCTGCATCGCAAGATCTTCGAGGTGGCGGGCGATATCATCCGCATGGGCAAGACCGCCAATCCGGTGACGATCAAGACCTTCCTGCCGGCCGACGACAAGATCGGCGACCTGACGGTGGCGCAGTACCTCGCACGTCTGGCCGCTGAAGCCGTATCGATCATCAACGCGGAAGATTACGGCCGCGCGATCTATGATCTGGCGCTGCGCCGCGCGCTGATCCAGATCGGCGAGGATGTCGTCAACATCGCCTATGACGCGCCGCTCGACATGCCGCCGCAGGCGCAGATCGAAGACACTGAACGCCGCCTGTTCGAACTGGCGGAAACCGGCCGTTACGACGGCGGTTTCCAGTCCTTCAACGATGCCGTGGCGCTGGCGATCGACATGGCGGGCGCGGCCTTCGAACGCGACGGCAATCTCTCCGGCATTTCCACCGGCATTCATTCGCTCGACGCCCGCATGGGCGGGTTGCAGCGTTCCGACCTTATCGTGCTTGCCGGTCGTCCGGGTATGGGCAAGACCTCGCTTGCGACCAACATCGCCTACAACATCGCAGCCTCTTACGAGCAGGAAGTGCAGCCGGACGGGTCGTACAAGGCCAAGAACGGCGGCGTCGTCGGCTTCTACTCCCTCGAAATGTCGTCCGAACAGCTGGCGACCCGTATCATCTCCGAGCAGACGGAAGTGTCCTCCTCGAAAATCCGCCGTGGTGACATCACCGAGTCCGACTTCGAAAAACTCGTCGCCTGCAGCCAGATGATGCAGAAGGTGCCGCTTTACATCGACCAGACCGGTGGCATCTCCATCGCCCAGCTGTCCGCCCGCGCCCGCCGCCTGAAGCGCCAGCGCGGCCTCGACGTGCTTGTTGTCGACTACGTTCAGCTGATGACCGGCTCCGGCAAGAGCGGCGAAAACCGCGTACAGGAAATCACCCAGATCACCACGGGCCTCAAGGCGCTGGGCAAGGAACTCAACGTCCCGATCATCGCACTGTCACAGCTCTCCCGTGCGGTGGAAAGCCGCGAAGACAAGCGTCCGCAGCTTTCCGACCTGCGTGAATCCGGCTCCATCGAGCAGGACGCCGACGTGGTGCTGTTCGTGTTCCGTGAGGAATATTACGTCAAGAACATGGAGCCGCGCGATCCCGCAGACCCGAAATATGCCGAATGGGAAGCCCTGTTCGACAAGGTGAAGGGCACGGCCGACGTCATCATCGCCAAGCAGCGTCACGGACCGACCGGCACGGTGAAACTCGCCTTCCAGTCCGAATTCACCCGCTTCGCCGACCTGGCCGACCCGTCCTTCAGCCAGTACGAAGAGCATTGACACACGGCCACACAGGCTATCGCTGAAAGAACACCGCCCCGTCCGGTTTCAGGATGGGGCGGAATCATTTCAATGGCTTGGCACCGACGTCTCAGAAGCCGATTCATCCAGTGCCCTGCCTGATAAAGCGACGACCTGATCGCCTGTGCGGATGCTGCTCTGGCGGTGGGTGATGGCGATGATGGTGATATCGCTGTCGACCCGTCTTAACTGGTCCATGATTTCCCGCTCCGTCTCCTCGTCCAGCGCCGAACTTGCCTCATCGAGCAGCAGAATGGACGGTTCGCCATAAAGCGCGCGGGCAATCGCAACCCGCTGACGTTCGCCGCCGGAGAGCTTCAGCCCCCTTTCGCCGACAATCGTATCGAAACCTTCCGGCATCGCCTCTATCCGGTCGAATATGGCGGCGCGCTCGGCCGAGCGGCGCAGTTTTTCCTCATCCAGCACCCGCCCAAGCACGATATTGCTGCGCAACGTATCGTTCAGCAATTGCACCTCCTGCGGAACAATGCCGGCAACGGCAAACCAGTCGTCCCGGCCGATGGCGGTCAGGTCGGTGCCATCGATGGTGATGCGACCGGATTGCGGCGCCATGGTTTTCTGCAGAAGCCGGAAGAGTGTCGATTTTCCGGAGCCGGTCTCGCCGGTGATGAAGGTCAGACGTCCCGGCGCTGCAGTGAAAGAAACACCTTCGACGCCGCGACCGTTTTCGTAGCGAAAACCCACCTGATCAAACTCAATCGCCTTGCCCGACAGCTGCAGCGGGCGGGTGTTTGGAAATTCCTCCTCTGCTGGCTCGTTCCACATGCGGGCATAGGGCGCGAATTGGGCGAAGGATCGGACCGCCTCGCTGATCGATTGCCCGATCAGTTCAAAAGGCATGTTGAGCTGAAGCAGAAGCGTGTTGAAGAGAACGATATCGCCTATCGAGAGATCTCCCGCCTCATGGCGCGGCAACAGCAGATAAAAGCCGATGACCATCTGCACGACGAGTGCAAGCGAGATGGTGAAGACAAAGCCGATCCGCCGCAGGGAATAAAGCCGCCAGTTCCGATAGATCGAGCCTGCATTGTCCGCGAACCGGCGTTTCATCCATGCAGTGCTGCCCGTGTGCCGCAAAGGCTCGATCATGCCGATGGCATTGCCGACAAAACCGGCATTCCCCTGCCCGGCTTCAATGGCCTTTTCCAGAAAAGGCGTGGTCAGGCGGTTCGAGGCAAGCGTAAGCGCGATGAAGGCCGCGCCATAGACAATGACGATGGCGACCAGATCCGCACTGAGGACAGTTCCCAGCAACAGCGTGCTGAACAGAAACGTGGCGATGCCCGGAACGAAATAAATAAGGCCGATCTGCATGATCGCCGAGGCGGCCGAAGCGCCCCTTGTCTGCGCAGCCTGAATCTCCGCCGGGTTGTGATCGTTGAAGAACGACGGATGTTTATGGACGATGCGCTCGAAGAAGCGCGTCGTCGCGACATATTCCAGCCGTTCCGAATGGATGACCGACATATATTGCGTGGAGCGCTGAATACCCGTCGCCAGTGCCATCAGGCCCGCATAGAGCGAAAAACCGAGCATCCATTGCAGCGGCGCGTCCGGCAGATCGTCGATCAGGCGGGAAAACACATAGGGACCGGCGGTGGCGAGAACAGAGCCGAGCAGGATCGTCAGCAGCAAAAAGGTGATGGACGGCCATGACGTCTTCAGGTCTTCGGCATAGATTCGGGAAAGCGGTCCGAATGCAACTTCACGATTGCCTGTCATCACTCTCTCCCGCCCGGCGCTGCTTGAAAGATACGGCAGGCATTGGATAACGGCTTGGAAGCGCTCACTCAAGTCCGGGTTATCGTCGTCCGTTCACATTCAATATTCCGCATGGAATGAATTTGCGCCCCGTCCGGTTCCCGACGCGGAATCTTTTCAACGCTTTGACAGGATTGTCTCACAATCCGATTCCGCGCAGCAGCGCCACGGCCGCGACACCGAGCGTGGCGGCGGGCAGAAGGCTGAGGCGCAGCGCCACGACGGCGGTGATTGCGCAGGCGATGGTTTCCGCCGGCCCGGTGGCAAGCGCCGTCGGGGTGACCACGGCCATCAGGACGGCGGGAGGAACCACGCCGAGCGCCTTTTTCAGGCGCGGCGTCAGGGTAAAATGACTGACCAGCAACAGGCCGCCAAGCCGGGTGGCGACGGTTGCCGCCATCATGGCGAGGATCGTCAGCAGGGTATTCGGGTCGAGCGTCATGCCGGCTGCTCCGCCCGCTCCCCATGGCCGAAGGCGGCGACGGCAAGCCCGGCCAGCGCGCCGGCGGCAATGTACCAGGCGCCGGGAACCAGCGCGTGGGTGAGACAGGCAGCGGACGCGCTTGCCAGAAGCACGAAGCCGGTTTCCCTGCCCTTCCAGAAGCCCATGAGCAGGACGATGAAGACCGCGGGAAAGGCAAAGTCGAGACCGATGACCGACATATCCCCCACGACAGAACCGAGTAGTGCGCCGGCAAGGGTCGCAAGGTTCCAGACGAGATAGATCGACAGCGCCGCGCCGGTGAAGAATGCCGCCGTCAACCTGCCGGCGATGACGCGGAATTCTGACAATGCCCAGGATTCATCCGTCAGCACCAGCATGGCCGCATATTTCCGCCAGCCCCTGAAGTCATCCAGCTTACCGGCAATGGAGGCGCTCATCAGCACATGGCGCAGATTGACCAGCAGCGCCGCAAAGCCGAGCGCGCTCCAGCTTGCCGGGTGCGTCCATAAATCCATCGCCACGAATTGCGAGCCGCCGGCAAAGACCAGGAGCGACATCAGCGAGGCTTCGAGCGGCGACAGGCCCTTGCCAATGGCAACCGCACCGAACACCACGCCAATCGGCACCATGGCGACCAGCAATGGGGCAGCAGCCCTCAGCCCCGCGGTAAATTCGGCGCGTTTTTCCGATATGGACATCGCATTCTCCCTTTCAGAAGAGAGCGATTACGCCCGGGATGCCGTCCGGTCTTGAACGAAAGTGACATCGAGAAGGAAAGGTGCGCGGAATCACGCCGCCCGGAACTGCCCCGGCGTTATGCCGGTACGCGCCTTGAAATGCCGGGTGAAATGCGCCTGATCGGCAAAACCGCACATCGCCGCCACCTCGGCCGGTGTCTCACCGGCGCGCAGGAGGCTCCGCGCCCTGCGGATGCGTACATCCGTCAGATAGGCATGCGGCGTGATATGAAATTCCCTGCGAAAGGCACGGATGAGATGCGCGCGGCTGAGGCCGGCGATGGCGGCCAGCTCCTCAAGGCCGATATCGGTTTCATAGTGGTCGTAAAGATAGTCCCGGGCGGCATGGACCGCCGTTCTTTCACGGGTTTCCACAGGCAGGATGATGGCGCTGCCGTGCCGGCCGAACAGGGTGGCAAGAACCGAAAACATGCCCTCATCCGCTTCCAGCGCGCCGGATTTCGCCTCCAGCCGCCGATGCGCCACCTGAAAGGCGGCGGCCATCTGCGGATCGCGCGGCAGGAATTTCGGGAAAGACGGCGTGCCGTGAAAAGCCCTGCCCGTCACATCCTCGATAACGTCGCGCAGCAGCGCCGTGTCGGGATAGATCATCCGGTAACGATAACCGCCGCCGCCCGGCGCGCCGTCATGTATCTCGTCCGGATTGATGAGATAGAGATGCCCCGGCCCTGTCTGTTCCGTGGTTCCCTGGATGGTGGAAATCTGCGAGCCGCTTTCGATCGCACCGATCGAGAAGGTATCATGCGCGTGCGGCGAATATTCATGGGTGAGAAACGTCGCACTCAGGCACTCCATGCCGCCGAAACGCCCGTCACGCCAGAAACGCGTGGTTTCCGTCGCGGCAATCGGCATGGCATCTATGGCCTGTTCCTGCGAAACATTGTGCATGAACGAAGTTTAGAGCATTCCATCCTTACCGTCTTGAACAAAAGTGCTAGGGTTCCGGCAGTTCCCATCAACCGGACGCATGGCATGACAGACGACTTCGAAGAGACTTTCGCCGAAACAGAAACCGACGCTTTCGAGCACGCACCGTTGAGGCTGACCGTCGATCTTGGCGCGCTGGCCGATAACTGGCGGGACATGAAGAAGCGGTCTGGCAAGGCGCGGACGGCGGCTGTCGTCAAGGCCGATGCTTACGGCCTCGGTATCGAGGATTGCGGCGCCACCCTGTACCATGCCGGTGCGCGGGATTTCTTCGTGGCGACGGTGGCCGAGGGCGCAACGCTGCGCTCCTATGCCCCGGAAGCGCGCATCTTCGTGCTCTCAGGAATCTGGCAGGGCCAGGAACGGCAGGTCTTCGACAATGATCTGGTGCCGGTGCTGGCATCCGAGGAGCAGCTGTCCTTCTGGATGGCGACGGTGGCCGAGCGTGGCGACCACCCTTGCGCGCTGCATGTCGATACCGGTTTCAATCGCCTCGGGCTGCCGCTCGACGACGCCCTGTTTCTCGCCGACGACGTGACAAGGCCGGCGAGTTTCGATCCGGTTCTGGTTCTGTCGCATCTCGCCTGTGCCGACACGCCCTCCTCGCCGATGAACAGAGCCCAGCTCGAATCATTCCGGAAGGTTAGCGCCGCTTTTGAAGGCATCGAATCAAGCCTCTCGGCTTCCGCCGGCATCTTTCTCGGCCCCGACTATCACTTTGACCTCACCCGCCCCGGCATCGCCCTTTATGGCGGCGAAGCGGTCAACGACCTGGCCAACCCCATGCGGCCTGTCGCGAGAGCCGAGGCGCGGATCATCCAGATACGCGAGGCGGGTGAAGGCCAGACCGTCAGCTATGGCGGCAGCTTCCTGCTGAAGCGTGCAAGCCGGCTTGCCATCGCATCCGTCGGATATGCGGACGGATACCAGCGTTCGCTCTCGGGTTCAGGCATTCCCCTGCGTGAAATGGGCCATGGCGGCGCCTATGGCGTGGTCAACGGTCACAGGGTGCCGGTGGCTGGCCGCGTGACCATGGACCTCACCATCTTTGACGTCACGGACGTGCCGGCAAATGCCATTCGCAGCGGCGACTATATCGAGCTTTTTGGTCCCAACGTACCGGTCGACGAGACCGCACGGGCGGCCGGCACCATCGGCTACGAGATGCTGACGGGGCTTGGCCTGCGCTACGAGCGGCAATATCTGATGGCCGACGACTGAGAGCTGCCTTTAGCTCTTGGAAAGCCGACGTGACCTGTGCTAAAAGAGAACAAAAGGAGATCGAAATGCCCGAAATCCATTTGAGCGAGCAGGACGAAAAGTTCATCGAGGAGCAGGTGGCGGCGGGCGTTTACAGCGACGCGGACGCGGTTATCCATGCGAGCCTGCAATTGATGAGCAGTGATGAGGGTAAAAGAGCCGCGCTTCAGTTGCTGATCCGGGAGGGCATCGACGACGCCGAGGCGGGCCGGGTTCACCGTTACGCCTCACAGGACGAGTTTCTGGCCGATATAAAAAGAGTTTCCGCGCAGCAAAAAACGGGGACCGGCCATTAAAATCCGGACTCCAACCTTGACCACGCGCGCAAGGCGCGACCTTGCCGAAGACCACGCCTATATCGAGGCTGAGAATCCCCTTGCGGCTGATCGCTTCGCCCTCGATATCTTCAATAAAATCGAATCGATAGCGGCACTGGGCTTATCCGGTATCTCAAGAAGCGAATATGGAGCCGGGCTTCGCAGCATCGCTTATCGTGAGCGCGTCATTTTCTTTCGTGTCGACAAGAATGAGCTTACCGTTCTGCGCGTTCTGCATGGCCATCAAGACATTTCCGCCAAAGATTTCAAACAAGAAGAAAACTGATAGAAGATGGCAAAAGCCAAGACCCAATTCGTGTGCCAGAACTGCGGCACGGTTCACACCCGCTGGGCGGGAAAATGCGAAGGCTGCGGCGAATGGAATACCATCGTCGAGGAAGACCCGATGGGCGGCATCGGCTCCGGGCCGGGCAAGACGCCAAAAAAGGGCCGGCCCGTCACGCTCACCTCGCTTTCCGGCGAGATCGAGGAAGCGCCGCGTATTCCGACCGGCATCGGCGAGCTGGACCGGGCGACCGGTGGCGGTTTCGTGCGCGGTTCAGCCGTCCTGATCGGCGGTGATCCGGGCATCGGCAAATCGACTCTTTTGATGCAGGCCGCAGCGGCCCTCTCCCGGCGCGGACACCGCATCATCTATGTCTCGGGTGAAGAGGCGGTGGCGCAGGTGCGTCTGCGCGCCCAGCGTCTCGGGGCTGCGGAAACCGATGTGCTGCTGGCGGCGGAAACCAATGTCGAGGATATTCTGGCGACGATTTCCGAGGGCAAGCGGCCCGATCTCGTCATCATCGATTCCATCCAGACGCTGTGGAGCGATACGGCCGATTCCGCCCCCGGCACGGTGACACAGGTGCGCACCGGCGTGCAGGCGATGATCCGTTTCGCCAAGCAGACGGGCGCGACCATGGTACTGGTCGGTCATGTCACCAAGGAAGGCCAGATCGCCGGTCCGCGCGTGGTCGAGCACATGGTCGATGCCGTGCTTTATTTCGAAGGCGACCGAGGTCATCACCACCGCATCCTGCGCACCGTCAAGAATCGCTTCGGGCCGACCGATGAAATTGGTGTGTTCGAAATGTCGGATCGCGGCCTCAGGGAAGTCTCCAATCCCTCCGAACTGTTTCTCGGCGAGCGCAACGAAAAATCGCCAGGCGCTGCGGTTTTTGCCGGCATCGAAGGCACGCGACCCGTGCTTGTCGAAGTGCAGGCGCTGGTCGCTGCCACTTCGCTGGGTACGCCGCGCCGCGCCGTGGTCGGCTGGGACAGTTCGCGCCTCGCGATGATTCTCGCCGTGCTGGAGGCCCATTGCGGGGTGAAGCTTGGCCAGCATGATGTCTATCTGAATGTTGCCGGCGGCTACCGCATTTCCGAACCGGCCGCCGATATGGCGATTGCCTCGGCGCTGGTTTCCTCGCTTGCCGGTCTTGCCCTGCCCGCTGATTGCGTTTATTTCGGCGAAATCAGCCTGTCAGGCGCGGTGCGACCCGTCTCGCATACGGGCCAGCGATTGAAAGAAGCTGAAAAACTCGGCTTTTCCGCCGCACTTCTGCCTTCTGCTTCGGCTGAATTGCCGAAAGGCGGCAAGGGACGCTGGACGGAAATCGAAAGCCTTCCGGACCTCGTGGCCCGCATCGCCGGCTCCGGCAACCGGTTCAAACAGGTTGAGGACGACGAATATTGATCCTTTCGCCAAGGGAAACAGTGGTGTAAGAGGATCGCAAAATTGGCAAGGCAGCGTCTGACAAGGCGTCGCACCTCCGGAGTTGGTATATGCCCATTACAATTTTCGACGGCATCGTCATCGCCGTTGTTCTTTTCTCCGCCATTCTCGCGATGGTCCGCGGCTTCTCCCGCGAAATTCTGTCGATCGCGAGCTGGGCCGGTTCGGTGGCCGCCGCCTATTATCTTTATCCGGTTCTGCTGCCCTATGCGCGCAACTATACCGATGACGACAAGATCGCCATTGCCGGTTCGGCAGGCGTCGTTTTCCTCGTCTCGCTGATCGTGATTTCCTTCATCACCTCGCGTATTGCCGATTTCATCATCGACAGTCGCATCGGCGCGCTGGATCGCACGCTCGGTTTCCTGTTCGGCGCGGCGCGCGGCATCCTGCTGCTCGTCGTCGCGGTCGCCTTCTGGAACTGGCTGGTGGATGTGAAGACGCAGCCGGAATGGGTGACGCAGGCGAAGTCCAAGCCCTTCCTCGACGGGCTGGTGGGCAAGCTGGAAGCGGTTCTGCCTGACGATATCGAGCCGCAGATCCGCGCCCGTATCCTTGGAAAACCGCAGGAACCGACGACGACGCAGGCGCCTGCGGAAGATGTGCCGGCAACAAATCCGCCAGCAACGAATAATTGACACGAGGGTGCGCCTTGCAATGCATGCAAGGCGCGCTATTTGTGCTAAATATCAAGCACGACACAGACGGACCGACCGGGGGAAATACTCACCGGAGAGGTCTTTCTTTTTTTCTCGGTAGAGAGCAAGGGCAAGCCGGATGATTGAGCCGCTTTCGCATTCCCCGTTCCCTGGGGCCACTTTCAAGGAAGAGATCGACGGCGACACGCTGCATGAAGAATGCGGCGTGTTCGGCATTCTCGGCCATGCCGATGCGTCTGCGCTGACCGCTCTCGGCCTGCATGCGCTCCAGCATCGCGGCCAGGAAGCGGCGGGCATCGTCTCCTTCGATGGCAAGCGCTTCCATCAGGAACGCCATATGGGCCTCGTCGGCGATCATTATACCGATCCCGCAACCCTTGCCCGCCTGCCCGGCTCCATCGCCATTGGCCACACGCGTTACTCCACGACCGGCGAAGTGGCGATGCGCAACGTGCAGCCGCTGTTTGCCGAGCTGGAAGAAGGCGGCATTTCCATTGCCCATAACGGCAATTTCACCAACGGCCTGACGCTGCGCCGCCAGATCATCGCCACCGGCGCCATCTGTCAGTCGACGTCGGATACCGAAGTCGTCCTTCACCTCATCGCCCGCTCACGCCACTCCTCCACCGCCGATCGTTTCATCGATGCCATCAGGCAGATGGAAGGCGGTTATTCGATGCTGGCGATGACGCGCACCAAGCTGATCGCCGCACGTGACCCTATCGGCATCCGCCCGCTGGTCATGGGCGAACTGGACGGCAAGCCGATCTTCTGCTCGGAAACCTGCGCTCTCGATATCATCGGCGCGAAATTCGTGCGCGACGTTGAGAACGGCGAAGTCATCATCTGCGAAATCCAGCCTGACGGTTCGATCACCATCGATGCGCGCAAGCCTTCAAAGCCACAGCCGGAGCGCCTCTGCCTGTTCGAATATGTCTATTTCGCCCGTCCCGATTCCGTCGTCGGCGGCCGCAACGTCTATACGACGCGCAAGAACATGGGCATGAACCTTGCCAAGGAAGCCCCGCTTGAGGCCGACGTCGTGGTCCCGGTTCCCGATGGCGGCACGCCGGCAGCACTCGGTTTTGCGCAGGAAAGCGGTATTCCCTTCGAATACGGCATTATCCGCAACCACTATGTCGGCCGCACCTTCATCGAGCCGACGCAGCAGATCCGCGCTTTCGGCGTCAAGCTGAAGCACTCCGCCAACCGGGCGATGATCGAAGGCAAGCGCGTGGTGCTGGTGGATGATTCCATCGTGCGCGGCACGACCTCGGTGAAGATCGTGCAGATGATCCGTGAGGCCGGCGCCAAGGAAGTTCATATCCGCGTTGCCAGCCCGATGATCTTCCATCCGGATTTCTACGGCATCGACACGCCGGACGCAGACAAGCTGCTCGCCAACCAATATGCCGATGTCGAGGCGATGGCGAAATATATCGGTGCCGATTCGCTGGCCTTCCTGTCCATCGACGGGCTTTACCGTGCGGTGGGCGGCGAAAACCGCAACCCGGCGCGTCCGCAGTTCACGGACCACTATTTCACCGGCGATTATCCGACCCGCCTTCTCGACAAGAACGGCGAGGCCATGGGCAGCAAGATTTCCATGCTGGCCAGCAACGGCTGATACGCCCCAGACAGAGCGGCCATCCGGCTTCCGGTGGCCGCTTTTTTCTTGCCTTTTGTTCAGGCCCTCGCATGCGACGATATGATCGCTTGCGAAAGGCCGCCGGCGCTTCGTAGAAGGAAGCGCAATCATTTCGGGGGAGACAATGACTATCGATCTCAAGGGGACTATCGATCTCAAGGGCCGCATCGCTCTCGTCACCGGCGCTTCGCGCGGCATCGGCTATTTCACGGCGCTGGAACTCGCCAGGGCCGGCGCGCATGTCATCGCCTGCGCCCGCACGGTGGGCGGTCTTGAGGAGCTGGACGATGCCATCAAGGCCGTCGGCGGCACCGCGACGCTGGTTCCCTTCGATCTCTCCGACATGAAAGCCATCGATGCGCTGGGTGCGAATATTTTCGAGCGCTGGGGCAAGCTCGATATTCTCGTCGCCAATGCCGGCGTTCTCGGCGTGATCTCGCCGGTTGGCCATATCGAGGCGAAAGTCTTCGAAAGGGTCATGAACATCAATGTCACCGCCACCTGGCGGCTGATCCGCTCGGTCGAGCCGCTGCTGTTGAAATCCGATGCCGGCCGCGCGCTGATCCTGTCCTCGGGCGCCGCCCATAGCTGTCGCCCCTTCTGGGGTGTCTATTCCACCTCCAAGGCGGCAGTCGAAGCGCTGGCCCGCACCTGGGCGGCGGAAACGCAGAAGAGCGCGCTTCGCGTCAACAGCATCAATCCCGGCGCGACGCGCACGGCGATGCGTGCGCAGGCCATGCCCGGCGAAGACCCGGCCACCGTGCCGCATCCATCGGAGGTGGCCGCGGCCATTCTTCCGCTCGCCTCGCCCGATCTCACCGAAACCGGCAAACTCTTCCTTGTGCGCGAAGGAAAGTTCGTGGATTACCGCCAGCCGGAGTGAATATTTTCCGCTCCGGGCAGCGATAAGGCCACCACGGTTGCTCTTGACCGGGCCGCACCGCCGCGCCATAAAGCAAGATATGAGAACGATGATCTGCACCTGCTGCTGAGATTTTTTTTTGCTGGTTCGCCACCGGCCAGATCGTTTTCGTCTCCCGCAAGGTCAAGAAAGATAAACGTTCCGGCCAGGATAATATTCTGCCTTTAGGGAACTGCCGCATGTCCTTGCGCCTGAAATTTCATAATACACTCACACGCGAAAAAGCGGAGTTCGTGCCGATCGACGCGGACAATGTGCGCATGTATGTCTGCGGCCCGACGGTCTATGATTTTGCCCATATCGGCAATGCGCGCCCGGTCATCGTTTTCGATGTTCTCTACCGGCTGCTGCGCCACGTCTTTGGCGAAGACCATGTGACCTATGCCCGCAACATCACCGATCTCGACGACAAGATCAACGCGCGTGCGTTGCGCGACTATCCGCATCTGCCTCTGAACGAGGCCATCCACGCGGTGACGAAAAAAACCGCCGACCAGTTCCACGACGATGTGGCCATGCTCGGCTGCCTTCCGCCGACGGTCGAACCGCGCGCCACCGATTATATTGCCGAGATGATCGATCTCATCGAAAAACTGATCGCCCGCGGCCATGCCTATACGGCGGGCGGCGAGGTGCTGTTCGACACCCGCTCGATGGCCGATTACGGCCAGCTTTCGAAGCGGCCGCTGGACGAGCAGCAGGCCGGTGCGCGCGTGGCGGTGGAAGCCCACAAGAAGACCCCCGGCGATTTCGTGCTGTGGAAACTGTCCTCGCATAACGAACCGGGCTGGGAAAGCCCCTGGGGCCGTGGCCGTCCGGGCTGGCACATCGAATGCTCGGCCATGGCCGGTCGTTACCTCGGCGAAGTGTTCGACATTCACGGCGGCGGGCTCGACCTCATCTTCCCGCATCATGAGAACGAGATCGCGCAATCGCGCTGCGCCAACGGCACGCATGTCATGGCCAATGTGTGGATGCATAACGGCTTCGTGCAGGTGGAAGGCCGCAAGATGTCGAAGTCCGAGGGCAACTTCGTGACGATCTACGAATTGCTGCACACGGAGAAATTCGGCGGCCGGACATGGCCGGGCGAGGTTCTGCGCCTTGCCATGCTGATGACGCATTACCGCGAGCCGATCGATTTTTCGGTGAAGCGTCTGGAAGAGGCTGAACGCCTGCTGGCCAAGTGGCCAGCGGCCGATGCCGCCGATGCCGCGCCGGATGAAACCGTGCTCGAGGCGCTTGCCGACGATCTCAACACGGTTGCCGCCGTGCAGGCGCTGCACGCGCTGGCCCACGCCGCCAATACCGATCCATCCAAACTGCCGGCCTTTGCGGCCAGCGCCGCACTGCTCGGTGTCCTGCCGAAGAAAGCGGAAGTGGACGAGGCCATCGTTTCGGCTGTCGATGCGCTGGTGCAGCTGCGTCTGGAAATGCTGAAGGCGAAGAACTTCGCGGAGGCGGATCGTTTGCGCGATGAGCTTTCCGAGAAGGGCATTCAGCTGAAGGATGGCAAGGACAAGGAGACCGGGGAGCGGACGACGACGTGGGAGATTAAGCGGTAATTTGCTGCTGCGGCTTGCGGTTTACCCCCCTCTGCCCTGCCGGGCATCTCCCCCTCAAGGGGGGAGATCGATCTGCGGCAAGGTCTCGCCCATCTCAACGTTTGCGAATGAAGTGGCGGTAGCGCCTCCTGCTGATCTCCCC
Organism: Agrobacterium sp. OT33; assembly: GCF_017313365.1. Taxonomy (NCBI): domain Bacteria; kingdom Pseudomonadati; phylum Pseudomonadota; class Alphaproteobacteria; order Hyphomicrobiales; family Rhizobiaceae; genus Agrobacterium; species Agrobacterium sp. OT33. Next base: position 185,850 of record NZ_JAFLMZ010000009.1, read on the forward strand.
CCTTGAGGGGGAGATGCCCGGCAGGGCAGAGGGGGGTAAGCCCCACGACACGCCCTTGCTTTCGACCACACCATACTCCAATCTCGCGGTACCCCATCAAGCCGCGAGCATCCCGTGCCCCACGCCAAGGTCAATCCTCAACATCGGTCACATGCCCGACAGATGCGAAAGGCCATGACCGACGCCGAACTGAGGTTCTGGAACGCCGTCCGTGCTCATCGCCTAGACGGCCTCTCTTTCAGACGTCAGCTACCGGTTTGCGGATACATCGTTGATTTCGCCTGCCCGTCGCATAAGATCGTCGTCGAACTGGACGGGTTTCAGCACGCGGACGACGCTGCGGCAGCCTATGACCTGCACAGAACGCAGGCACTCGAGGAACTTGGCTGGACCGTCCTCCGCTTCTGGAACGACGATATCATGAGCGACATCGACAATGTCTGTCTCCACATCATCCGAACGGTAAAGGAGAACCAACCATGACCACCCATACCGGCGGATGCCAGTGCGGCGCGATCCGTTTTCGCGCTACCGGCGATCTGAAAGACAGTTCGATCTGTCATTGCCGCATGTGCCAGAAAGCGTTCGGGGCCTATTACGCGCCGCTGGTTTCGGTGCGTGGCGTGGAATTTGAATGGACCCGGGGAGAGCCGAAGCGCTTCCAGTCCTCCAGCGTCGTCAAGCGCGGCTTCTGCCCGGAATGCGGCACGCCTTTGACCTATGAGGCGCCGGATGGCGTGGCGGTGGCCGCCGGTGCGTTTGACGATCCCGCGGCACTGCCGCCGACCATTCAGTGGGGTGTGGAGCGCAAGATCGATTTCGTCGACAGCATCCACAAGCTGCCGGCCGTTCCCACGGAAGACGACCTGACCTCGGTGGACTATCTCACCAACCTGATCTCCTATCAGCATCCCGACCACGACACCGAAAGCTGGCCACCGGAGAACAGAAAATGAGTGAAGCGGGCTTTTCCGGCGGCTGCCAGTGCGGCGCCGTGCGTTTTCACGCGGGCAAGCTTGGCCGGGCCTCCATCTGCCATTGCCGCATGTGCCAGAAACATTTCGGCAATTTCTTCGGCGCGCTGGTCAGCGCCGATCAGGCGCATCTGGCCTGGACACGCGGCCAGCCCGCCCTCTTCCGCTCCTCGGCAAAAATCCATCGCGGTTTCTGCAACAAATGCGGCACGCCGCTGACCTATCATTATCCCGGCGGCGTGGAGATCGCCATCGGCGCTTTCGATGAGCCGGAGCGTATCGAGCCGCAGGTGCAGGTCAATTTCCACAAGCGCATGCCGTGGATCGAGCAGCTTTTCAGCAAGCCGGCGGTGGAACAGGGCGTCGACGAGGCGGAGATCACCTCCTATCAGCACCCGGATCACGACACGCAGGTATGGCCTCCGGAAGAAGGCCGCTGATGGACGAACTGACGGGCTTTTCCGGCGGATGCCAGTGCGGCGCGGTGCGTTACCGGATCAAGGGCGGCTTGCGTTATCCGCATCTGTGCCATTGCCGCATGTGCCAGAAGGCGTCGGGCAATTATTTCATGCCGCTTGCGGCAAGCACCCCGGAACTCTTCGAAATGACCCGCGGCGAGGCATCATGGTTCCAGTCCTCCGACCATGTGCGCCGCGGTTTCTGCGGTCGTTGCGGCACGCCGCTCTTTTATGACATGCCGGGGGCCGATTTCATCAACATTACCCTCGGTTCGCTGGACGAGCCGCAGCGGGTAAAACCCGAGGCGCAGTCCAATCTTGCCGGCAAGATGCACTGGTTCGCCGAGCTTGACGGCTTGCCGGTCGAGCCGGAACCTGCAACGGATGACGCGCCCGCGCCGGTGAACAGCCGGCAGCATCCGGACCACGACACGGCCAAATGGCCACCAGAGGATAGTGACACATGACAGAAGAATTGCGCGGCTTTTACCCCGAGATCGAACCTTTCGAGACCGGTATGCTCGATGTCGGCGACGGCCACACGATCTATTGGGAACGGGTGGGCACACGCGGTGCGAAGCCGGCGGTTTTCCTGCATGGCGGCCCGGGCGGCGGGGTCAATCCCACGCATCGCCGGGTTTTTGATCCCGCGCTTTACGACGTCATCCTGTTCGACCAGCGCGGCTGCGGCCGTTCCACGCCGCATGCGGAGCTGGAAGCCAACACCACCTGGCATCTCGTTGCCGATATCGAAAGGCTGCGCGCGCTTTGCGGTTTTGAAAAATGGCTGGTTTTCGGCGGTTCCTGGGGTTCGACGCTGGCGCTCGCCTATGCCGAGACCCATCCGGACCGCGTCAGCGAACTGGTCCTGCGCGGCATCTACACCGTCACCAGGCCGGAACTGGACTGGTACTACCAGTTCGGCGTTTCCGAAATGTATCCCGACCGCTGGGAAAATTTCATCGCGCCTATCCCGCAAGCCGAACGCGGCGAGATGATGCAGGCCTATAACCGCTATCTTACCGGCACCGACGAGGCAAAGAAGCTCGAATGCGCCAAGGCATGGAGCCAGTGGGAAGGTGCGACCATCGCGCTCGTTACCGATACCGACCGTGTCGAGGATTTCGGCGAGGATAAATACGCCATCGCTTTCGCCCGCATCGAGAACCACTTTTTCGTCAATGGCGGCTGGCTGGAGGAAGGGCAATTGCTGCGCGACGCCGGCAAGCTGAAAGATATTCCCGGCGTCATCGTGCATGGACGTTATGACATGCCCTGCCCGCTGAAATATGCCTGGCAACTGGCCAAGGCCTGGCCGAAGGCGGATTTCCACATCATCGAGGCAGCCGGACACGCGATGAGCGAGCCGGGCATTCTTGACCAGCTGATTCGCGCAAATGATCGTTTTGCGGGGAAATAACCAGCCCGTTCAACCGGTTGCAGAGGCCGGATGAGACAATGATTCAAACCGGATTCACGCTGGACCTGCCGGCGTGAATCCCCTGTCGGTCGCGACTGAAGCCCGTTTCGCGGGCAAAACGCCCTTTATTCATGCAGTTTTTCTCATGAACCCTTCACGGAAATGAATTGGCTCCCGTCAAGCCGATCCGCTATGAAGGAACTATCCCAACGATTGGTGGTACTCCCATGGCACTCGACAAAACGCTCCCGGCCCAAGAGGGCGGCGATAGCGCGCGCGGTTTTGCTTTCGCGCTCTCCGCTTATCTGCTGTGGGGCTTTCTCCCCTTTTACATGAAGGCGGTCGCGCATATTTCGCCGATCGAAGTCATCGTGCATCGCGTCATCTGGTCGGTGCCGATCGCGGCGGTCGTGCTGATCGCGCTCGGGCGCACGGCGGAAATCCGCACGGCACTGAAAACCCCGAAAATGCTGGCCATGGCCAGCCTTACCGCCGCCCTCATCAGCATCAACTGGGGTGTCTATATCTGGTCGATCGGCGCCGGCCGCGCGCTTGACGCCGCACTTGGCTATTTCATCAATCCGCTGTTCAGCATCTTCCTTGGCGCAGTGCTGCTGAAGGAAAAGCTCTACCCGGCGCAGATTGCCGCCATCAGCCTCGTGGCGGTGGCGGTGGCGATCCTCACCTGGCACGCCGGCAGCCTGCCCTGGGTCTCCATCGCTCTGACTGTCTCGTGGGGCTTTTACGCTTTCTTCCGCAAGACATTGCCGATCGGCGCGACGCAGGGCTTCCTGCTGGAAGTCATGCTGCTGTCCATCCCCGCCGTGCTGGTCATGATCTGGCTTGCCTTCAGTGGACAGGCGCATTTCATGGGCGGCAATTCCGCAGACACATGGCTTCTGGCCGCAAGCGGCGTGATCACCGCCGTTCCCCTCATTCTCTATGGCAATGGCGCAAAACTGCTGCGGCTGTCGACCATCGGCATCATGCAATATATCGCGCCGACGATGATCTTCCTCATCGCCATCTTCATCTTCAAGGAACCCTTCGACATGGTGCGGATGGCGGCGTTTGCGATGATCTGGGTGGCGCTGGCGATCTATACCGGCTCGAGCCTGATGCGGCTCAAGCGATAATCTGGCTTTTCCCCTCATTCCTGTGCCCGTCACAGCAATGAGGGGGTCAATAATCCATCAGCAATTGCGGTTCCGCTTCGTAACCGAAACGCGGTTTGACACCGAGGAGCGCTGCCGTCTGGGCGACGATTTCGCGGATCATCGGCGCTGCGGTGGAGGCTGCCGTGCGGCCGCCGTTCTCACCCGTCTTCGGCGCATCGATCATCGATAGAACGACATATCTCGGCCTGTGCATCGGGAAGGCGGCGACGAAACTGTTGAAATTGATATCCTTGGCGTATCGGCCATTGATGACCTTGTCGGCGGTTCCGGTCTTGCCGCCCACATGGAAACCATCGACCTGCGCACGCCTGCCGGAGCCCTTGATACCGTTCCAGTTGAAAAGATAACGCATATCGGCGCTGGTCTTTCCCTTGATGACGGCACGGGAAACCGTTGCCGCCTCTTCCCTTGAACGCGACAGGAAGGTCGGTGAAATCAGGTTTCCGCCATTGATGAGCGCTGCGGCGGCAACCGCCGTCTGCAACGGCGTGGTGGCGATACCGTGCCCGAAGGAAATGGTGACGGAATTGATCTTCTTCCACGTCCTCGGCTGGGTTGGCGTCGCCACGCCGGGCATTTCGGTCTCCATGCGCGACAGCAGCCCGAGTTTCGTCAGGAATTGCTGGTGGCCTTCGACACCGACCATGTCGGCGACGGCCGCCGTGCCGATGTTGGAGGAATATTGAAACACTTCCGCGATTGAAAGCGGGCGGTTCTTGCCCCAGAAATCCTTGATGGTGAAGCCGCCCATGCGGATCGGCCGCGATGCGTCGACCACCGAATTGAGCGTGATCGCGCCCGCATCCAGCCCCATGGCGAGCGTGAAGCTCTTGAAGGTGGAGCCCATCTCGAAGGTGGCATTGCTCATGCGGTTGAACCAGCCCTTTTCATACTCCCTGTCGATGCTGCCATCGGCAAGGATGCGGGACGGTTCGTTGGGGTCGTAGTCCGGCACCGAGGCCATGGCCAGCACCTCGCCTGTCTCCACATCGAGGATCACCGCGCCCGCCGCTTCCGCCTGATAGTCGTTTTTCGCCTTCATGACGATCTCACGAACGATGTTCTGCACCCGCAGATCGATCGACAGTTTCACCGGCTCCAGCGCCATGCCGCTCGCAAGACCGGTGGCGCGCAGATCGGCGAGCCCCTGCTGGTCGAGATAACGCTCCATGCCGGCAAGGCCCTGATTGTCGACGTTCACATGGCCGATAATGTGCGAGGCGGTCGGGCCACCCGGATAAAATCGCCGTTTTTCCGGCCGAAAACCGATGCCGGGTATGCCGAGATTGAGGATAGCCGCCTGCTGCCGGGGTGTCAGCTGGCGGCGCAGCCACTGGAAGCCGCTATCCGAGCGCAATCTGCGGTGCGTTTCGCGCCAGTCGAGATTGGGGATGACAGTCGCGAGTTTTTCCACCACCTCATCCGGATCGACCACCCGGCGCGGATCCGCGTAGAGCGACACCATGTTGAGATCGGTGGCCAGCAATGTACCGTTGCGGTCGACAATATCCGGCCGCGACGCGACGGCTGTGGCACCCGTATTGATCCAGGCGGTGGCAACCGGTTCCGCAAGGCCATATTGAACGAGGCGCGCGGCCACGACGGCATAGATGACGGTAAAGACGGCGATCACGATGCCCAGCCTCATCCGGGCATCCACCCGGCGGCGGGCGGCGGCACCAAGAACGGCCTCCCTGCCCCGCAGCGGGCTTCTCTGAATAATGAAATGCGCCCGGCTTTTAAGCCGCACCACAAAAGCTATCATTTCCCGATGCACCCACTCTCATGGCGGCGAAATAAATTCCGCAACAGCCAACGCCCTGGTGAGGCTGGCACAGGATCAGTCGCGGGGCCATGAAAAGAGCGGTCGGAACGACGCTGCTGTTAAATCTGTATTAATATACATTTAAAATCGTAACGAACCGCAGGGCGGTTCATTAACGGTTTTCAGATGCCGGATGCACGCCGTTTTCCCGAAGACGCCGCGCGCTTCCGGGCAGGCCGCACTAGAGGCGGGAAATCACCGAAGGGTCACCCTCCGGGTTCTGCTGCGCCAGCGCCCTGTCGATGATGGCGGGCACGATGTCCTTGACCTCGTCGATGACAAGCGGGTTCAAAAGATGGGCGCGATGGATGAAACCCTGGTCGCGCATATGCTGCACCAGTTCCAGCATCGGGTTCCAGAAGCCGTTGATATTGGCAAAGACCATCGGCTTGGCGTGGCGGCCAAGCTGCGCCCAGGTCATGATCTCGACGATCTCCTCCAGCGTGCCGACACCGCCCGGCAGGGTCACGAAGGCGTCCGAGCGCTCGAACATCATATGTTTGCGCTCATGCATGTCCTTGGTGACGACCAGCTCGTTCAATTGTCCGAGAGAATGGCGGGTTGCCTCCATATCGACGAGAAATTCCGGTATGATGCCAGTCACTTCGCCGCCATTGGAAAGAACACCGCTGGCGACTGCGCCCATGATGCCCTTGGTGCCGCCGCCATAAACGAGGCGGATGCCGTTTTCGGCAATGGATTTCCCAAGCGCGCGGCCTGCTTCCATATGGGCCGGATCACGACCGGGCTGGGAGCCGCAATAAACGCAGATGGATCGAATCGCTGTATTTTTGTCCGTCATGAAGGGAAGGAACTATGTGCGATGCGGCACGTCAAGAAAATTTGGGAAATCCCTTGCAAATATGGCCTTTTGCCGTCACGCCGCTTGTCTGGCGCAAGGTAAGACGCTAGCAATCTCAACTCGTGTGAAAAGCTTGAAATACCCGGAGATTCCAGGATGAAAAACAATAAGGCCGGTTTGCTGGCGCTGATCGTGCTGGGGATTGCATCCCTGCTCATGATCTTTTTCGTCCTGCCGAGAATTTCCAATGATGGCAAACCGATCGGCGACGCCATCAACGAGGCGGGCAACGCCGTGAAGAACAGCGTCGAAATGGGTGGCGACAAGGCGGGTGACATCCTGTCGGACGCAGCCGAGGAAACCGCCAATATCGCCGACAAGGTCGGGCGTCTGGCGGCTTCGGCCACGCAGTCGATCAAGGATCTCGCAGGGCTTTTCGCCGACGAAAAGGTTCCCTCCGACGCCGATTTCGCGGCCGCCCGCAAGAAGGTCGAGGCCTCGCTGAAGGAACTGACCAATATCGAAATTCCCGAGACGCTGGACGAAACCACGTCGCGGCTGATCACCACGGCGCGCGCTGCCGCCGAACGCACCACCGCCTTCCTGCGTGGCCTGCCTGAAAACGCGGCCGCGGCCGCAGCACAGATCCGCCGTCTGGCCGGCGTCTTCGCCGGCACGGATGACGGTGCGCCGAAGCCTGTGGAACCCGCCGCCGCACCTGCGAACGGTGATGCCGCCCAGGCCACGCCCGGCGCGCCGACCTTCGACGTGCTGCGCGTCGAGCCTGACGGTTCGGCCGTGATCGCCGGCAAGGCACAGCCGGGCGCAAAACTTGAAATTCTGAGCAACGGCAATGTCGTCGCCCAGACGACCATCGATGGAAGCGGCGATTTCGCCGCCGTCTTCGACAATCCCCTGCCCCCCGGCGACCACGAGCTGGTGCTGCGTTCAACCGACACCAGCGGCAAGGCGACGCAATCCGAGGAAGTGGCGACCGTTTCCGTGCCGGACGGCAAGGCCGGCGAACTTCTGGCGATGGTTTCCAAGCCCGGCCAAGCAAGCCGCGTGCTGGCGATGCCGGAGGCGGCACCGCCCGCCCCGCAGACCGCACAATCGGGACAGCCCGCCGCCGCAGCCGGCGAAACCGGCAATCCTGCCGCTGCACCCGCGCCCGCCGCCGGTGTGACGCCTCCCGCCGCTGCCGGTTCCGCCCCAGCCCCGACAGCGGCTTCGAGCGTTCAGGTCACCGCCGTCGAATTCGAAGGATCGAAGATTTTCGTCGCGGGTTCCGCGCCTGCCGGTTCGACGGTGCGCGCGCTGGTCGATGACAGGGAGATCGGCAAGAGCGTCACGGAAGCCTCCGGTCATTTCGTCGTCGAGGGTGATGTCGATCTGGCCGTGGGCAGCCACCTCATCACCGTCGAGGAACTGAATGCCGATGGCAGCGTGAAGCTGCGCGTGCGCGTTCCCTTCGAGCGGCCGCAGACCGATCAGGCGACCGTCGCCATGCAGGCGCCGGCCGCTTCACCAGCCGCCACCACGACGGCACCGGCTGAGAACCAGAGCACGGCGAGCGATCGCGCCGCTTTCGAAAAGCTGCGCGACGACGTCGCCAAGGCATTCGGCATCCTGTCCAATCTCTACAAGGATCAGGCGACACCTGCGCTCGATCAGGCCATTGCCGGCCGCTCCGCGGTGGCGATCGGCCTGAAATCGCTTTCGGAATTCCGCACCGCCGCGGCAACAGAACCGGCCTTCACTGCCTTTGCAGGTGGCATCACCGCCAAGGCGCGCGATCTGCTGGCATCGGTCGAGGCATGGCCGAATGATGTAGCGGCCATCGGCAACGGCATCGCATCGCTCGCAAGCCGGCTGACCGAACTGCACATTACGGCGCCGGCCGCGCCCGCGCCGCAGGCGCCTGCCGGCCCGCAGACCTTCGAGCAGGCACCGCTTGCCGAAAGTCAGAACAGTGTCATCATCCGCCGCGGCGATACGCTGTGGCAGATTTCCCGGCGCGTTTATGGACAGGGCGTGCGTTACACGACGATCTACCTCGCCAATGAGGACCAGATCAAGAATCCCGACCTGATAGAGCCCGGCCAGATTTTCGGCGTGCCGAAAGAGGCCCTGCCGAATGCGGAGGAACTTCACCGCAAGCGGCTGAAGGGCGGTTCCTGAATTTGAAGCGTTGCGGTGAACCCGCAACGACCCTATCTGTGACACGCGCGGCGGCTTGACCAAAGCCGCCGCCCTGCTGTCGGCTTCCGGCAGTGACCGGAGCAAATGATGGCCACGAAGCAAAAAACCATTTCGGCAGATTCCAGCAATCCGACCCAGACCCTGATCAATCTCTGGCCCTATATGTGGCCGGAGGGCCGGTGGGACCTGAAAATGCGGGTGATCTGGGCCACCGTGTTCCTTGTTGTCGCCAAGCTGGTGCTGATCTCGGTTCCCTATTTCTTCAAATGGGCAACGGATGCGCTGAACGGCCGTCTGGACATGGCGGGTCTTGTTCCCGCCTTCCTGCTCGGCGCCGTGGCGCTGGTCATCGCCTATAATCTGACGCGGCTGATCCAGGTGGGGCTCAACCAGCTGCGCGATTCGCTGTTTGCCAGCGTCGGCCAGCATGCGGTGCGCCAGCTCGCCTACAGGACCTTCGTGCACATGCACCGGCTTTCGCTGCGTTTCCATCTGGAACGCAAGACCGGCGGGCTTTCGCGAGTTATCGAGCGCGGCACCAAGGGCATTGAAACCATTGTCCGTTTCACCATCCTCAATACCGCGCCGACCTTCATCGAATTCCTGCTGACAGCGATTATCTTCTGGGCTTCCTACGGTTTCTCCTATGTGCTGGTCACGGTCATCACCGTCTGGGCCTATATCTGGTTCACAGTCAGGGCCAGCAATTGGCGCATCTCCATCCGCCGCGCCATGAATGACAGCGATACCGACGCCAACACCAAGGCAATCGACTCGCTTCTGAATTTCGAGACCGTCAAATATTTCGGCAATGAGGAGATGGAGGCGCGGCGTTTCGACGTCGCCATGGAGCGTTACGAAAAATCGGCGATCTCGATCTGGACATCGCTTGGCTGGCTGAACTTCGGCCAGGGCGTGATCTTCGGCATCGGCTCCACCGTCATGATGGTGATGTCGGCGCTTGCCGTGCAGCGCGGCGAACAGACGATCGGCGATTTCGTGTTCGTCAATGCGCTGCTGCTGCAGCTTTCCGTGCCGCTGAACTTCATCGGTTTCGTTTATCGCGAAATCCGTCAGGGTCTGACCGACATAGAGCAGATGTTCGACCTTCTCGAGGTTGAGGCCGAGGTTACCGACCGGGCGGATGCGAAACCGCTTGGCGCCGGACCGGGCGCCATCTCGTTCCGCGACGTGCATTTTGCCTATGATCCCGAAAGGCCGATTTTGAAGGGTGTTTCCTTCGATGTACCGGCCGGCAAGACGGTGGCGATCGTTGGGCCCTCGGGTGCGGGAAAATCAACGATCTCGCGGCTGCTTTATCGTTTCTACGATATTCAGGAAGGTGCCGTCACAATCGACGGGCAGGATATTCGCGACGTGACGCAACAGAGCCTGCGTTCGGTGATCGGCATGGTTCCGCAGGATACGGTGCTGTTCAACGATACGCTCGCCTACAACATCCGTTACGGCCGCCCCTCGGCAACGCAGGAGGAGGTCATGGCCGCAGCGGATGCGGCGCAGATCAGCGCCTTCATCGGCAAGCTGCCGGAAGGTTACGCCACCATGGTCGGCGAACGGGGTCTGAAACTGTCGGGCGGTGAAAAGCAGCGCGTGGCGATTGCCCGAACCATCCTCAAGGCCCCGCCGATCCTCATTCTCGATGAGGCGACTTCGGCGCTCGATACGCATACCGAGCAGGAGATCCAGAGCGCGCTCGATATCGTCTCGAAGAACCGCACCACACTGGTCATCGCCCATCGTCTCTCGACGGTCATCCACGCCGACGAAATCATCGTGCTGAAGGAAGGGCTGATCGCCGAGCGGGGCACGCACGCCTCGCTGATGGCGCAGAACGGCCTCTACGCCTCGATGTGGAGCCGCCAGCGCGAAGCCATCCGGGCGGAAGAAATGTTGCGCCAAGTTCGCGAAACCGACGATCTCGGGGTCGTGGACCGCGGCGAACCCGCGCACTAACGGGCAGAAACCCCGGGGAACTTGGGGTGGCGCGACAACCGGGCCATTGCCGGGCGGGGCGTTTGGCTGTAACCAGCTAGGCAAAATTTGTCGCATTGCCGTGTGGATCGTGTCGTATCACGACCACATATAGACGCGACAACGGAAACCGGAGCAAGGAATCTCATGAGTCTGTTCGACACCATTCGCAACACCATCGTACCGATCCACAAGGAAGGTTACGTCTTTGTCGCCGCTTTCTTCGTCGCATCGCTGGTGCTCGGCTGGATCTCCGAACCGCTTTTCTGGATCGGCCTCGTACTGACGGCCTGGTGCGCCTATTTCTTCCGCGACCCCGAACGCGTTACACCACAGGATGACGACCTGATCATCAGCCCCGCCGATGGCAAGGTTTCCGCCATCCAGACCGTCGTTCCGCCGCTGGAGCTGGAACTCGGCAAGGAGCCGATGGTGCGCATCTCGGTGTTCATGAACGTGTTCAACTGCCATGTGAACCGCGCGCCGGTACGCGGCCGCATCGTCAATGTCGCTTACCGCCCCGGCCTCTTCCTCAATGCGGAAGTGGACAAGGCTTCCGAAGACAATGAACGCAACGGCCTCGTCATCGAAAGCGCGCATGGCAAGGTCGGCGTGGTGCAGATCGCCGGCATGGTCGCCCGCCGTATCGTCTGCTGGGTCAAGCCGAATGAACCAGTTGATGCCGGTGAGCGTTTCGGCCTTATCCGTTTTGGTTCGCGCCTCGATATCTTCCTGCCGGAAGGTTTCCAGCCGCGCGTTTCCGTCGGCCAGACGGCCGTTGCCGGTGAAACCGTGCTTGCCGAGTTCGGCTCCGCCAAGGGCCCGGTCATCAGCCGCCGCGGCTGATGACAATCAGGAAGGGCATGCGCCATGGAAACGCCGATCGCCGAGCCGCAGCAGAACGGAAAACAGGAGGGCCGCAAGGATAGCGGCCGCGGGCCACGCCTGAGGGAAATTCCCTTTCGCCTCGTGGTTCCCAATCTCATCACCGTTCTGGCCATCTGCGCGGGTCTCAGCGGCGTGCGTCTCGCCATCGAGGGCCGCTTCGAGCTGGCCGTCGGCATGGTGCTGCTCGCCGCCTTCCTCGACGGCATCGACGGTCGCATCGCCCGCATGATGAAGGCGACTTCCAAATTCGGCGAACAGATGGACAGCCTTGCCGACATCGTCAATTTCGGCGTCGCCCCTGCCCTCGTGGTCTATGCCTATCTGCTCGATCAGGCGCGCTCCATCGGCTGGATTGCCGCGCTCATCTATGTCATTGCCGCCGGGCTGCGGCTGGCACGCTTCAACGTGATGATCGAGCGGCCGGTGAAAGCGCCCTGGCAGAACGAATTCTTCGTGGGCGTTCCGGCTCCCATGGGCGCCATGCTGGTGCTTCTGCCGGTCTATCTCGGCTTCCTCGGCGTGGCGCCGGACAAGCCCTTCGCTTATGTCGCCGCCGCCTATACCGTGCTCATCGGTTATCTCCTCATCAGCCGCCTGCCGGTCTGGTCGGGAAAATCGGGCACCAGCCGCATTCGCCGCGATCTGGTGCTGCCAATGATCCTCGTCGTCGTGCTCTACGTGGCGATGCTGATGAGCTTCACATGGGAAGTGCTGGTTCTGACGGTTGCTGCCTATCTCGTCTTCATTCCCATCAGCGCCCGGCTCTGGCACCGCCGCTACGGCACGCTGACCATCGAAGAAGACGCGCATGATGACGCGAATGGCGGCAACGGCCTCGACCGGGGTATTTAAAACCACAGATGTTATTTTTCCCGCGGGACCTGGCTTGCGGATGTGGCGCAAAATGTCGCATCCCGAAAAGTCAGCTTCGTTTTTTTCGCCTCGAATCCGTCAAGATTACCCTCGAAAGAGAGGGCTCACACGCTTCGCACAGGCGAATGGCGTGAATTGTGGAGAGAGAGAAATGACGAACGAGACGAAGGCACAGCCGCAGGCGAAGCCCGACCTCAAAAGCCACTACCGCCCGCTCGGACTGAAGGCCGTAGCGGCCGCAGCCCTGATGCTGAAACGCAAGCCCGCTGCCAAAACCGCCTGAAAATACTCGGTTTTTCGGGTTCTGATCTTTTCGGATCATGCGGTGGATCTGGTAGAGAGCCGCCATTCCCCGACAGAATTTCAGCGATGACGCGGCGCCTTTAACGGCGCCGTTTTTTTTCGCCGGCTTGCAGAATGGCGGCGCGACGCATCGGTATTCATAAATTCGGGAACTTTTTGTAACGAAGCTGCAACGAAAGTGAAGTAAAAAGCCCGGCCTCTACGAAACGTCTGTACGAGTGCAAACGTATAGACTAGTGAATAACAAAGAATTTTCTATTTTTCGCAGTTTTTTCCAAAACAATGCATAAGCCGACTTTCAAATCCGCAGACATGCGGATGACGAATATCCGGTGTTCGGGAAAGAATGCGGAGACAGGCCAGGGGGGCTTGGGACGGCCATGCAGGATAAGATCCTTCTGATTGAAGATTCCGTTGCTCTTTCCATGCTGCTGAAGTCGCGGCTCTCGGAAGAGACCGAAGCTGAGGTCATTCATTGCGACAGCATGGCTGCCGCCGATGCCCTTCTGAGCGCCCATCATTTCACGCTGGCGCTGACGGGGCTCAACCTGCCCGACGCGCCGAAGGGCGAGATTTTGGGCCTTCTTTCCGAACGCAAGGTGCCGGCGATCGTGTTCACCGCAACGGTGGATGAAGAAGCGCGCAAACGTTACGCCGAAAAGAAGATCATCGATTATATCGTCAAGGATGGTCATCGCACCGTCGATGCGGTGGTCAAGACCGTCGACCGGATTTTGACCAACCGGCGCTTTTCCGTTCTGGTGGTCGATGATGCGCGCACGGCGCGTTCCGGTCTGGTGGAAATTCTGGAGCGGCAGAATTTCAGGGTCAGCGAGGCCCATTCGGGCAACCGGGCGCTGGAAATCCTGTCGCAGGACCCATCGATCCAGCTCGTCATCACCGATTATCATATGCCTGACATGGACGGTTATGAGCTGACACGCCGCATCTGCGACAGCCGTTCCTCGGAAGATTTGCGGGTGATCGGCATCTCGTCCTCCACGGACCGGCTGCTTTCGGCAAGTTTCCTGAAGGCAGGCGCATCGGATTTCGTCTATCGCCCCTTCGTGCCGGAAGAATTGCAGTGCCGTATCGACAATAATATCGAAACGCTGAAGCAGCTCAAACGCCTGCGCGAACTGGCCGAGCGCGACCATCTGACCGGCCTGCCGAACCGCCGCTCCTTCTTCGAGCGTACCCGGGCGTTGATGGATATCATCAACGACAATGACGAGAACGGCGCGGTCGCCATTCTCGATATCGACCATTTCAAGAAGATCAACGATACACTCGGGCACGATGCCGGCGACCGGGCGCTGAAGAAGCTTGCCGAACTGCTGCACGACATGTGCCACGAACAGCGCCATATTCCCGCCCGCCTCGGCGGCGAGGAGTTCGCCGTGTTCCTGCGCGGGCTCGATGCCCATGCCGCCTATCAGTTCTGCGAGGAACTGCGCGGTGCCGTTGAAAGCAATGGCCGCCAGCTCAGCGGCAGCAGCCTGGCGCTGACGATTTCGCTCGGCGTGGTGGAAATCGAAAAGGGCGAACCTTTCGACAACCAGCTGAATGCCGCCGACCAGTTGCTCTATCTCGCCAAGGCGAATGGCCGTAACCGGGTGTATTCCGACGTGATGATCCAGGAAGGCCTGCAGAAGATCGGGCTGAACGGCTGAGGTTTTTCCGTAGACAGGGTCATGGGCCGAGCGGATGCCGCTTGTTTCTTCTCCCCGGCGGAGAGAAGAAATATGCGGCAACGTCCGGCCCTAGTCATTGGCCTTGGGAATCACGTCAGAACAGCGACATCTGCCCCTCGTCCTTCGGCGGCTTGATCTTGGCCAGCGGCGCGCTTTCCGGCACCGGCTCGATGAGATCGGCGCCGACATTGGCGACCTTGTTGACCTTGTCCGACACCGGAATCATCTCGAAGAAATCGTCCTGAGCCGGCCGCATCAGATCGGCCACCTCGCGCGGTTCCTGCGTTTTGCAATCCAGCCAGCGGCTGAAATCCTCAGGCGCGATGACGACAGGCATCCGGTCGTGAATGCGGCCGATTGCGGCATTGGCGGCCGTCGTCAGGATGGCGCCGGTATCGACTTCCGATCCGTCGGCGGAAGACCATGTTTCCATGAGACCGGCAAAGGCGACGATGCCGCCGTTTTTCGGGCGGATGAAATAGGGCTGCGGTTTGCCGCCCTCCTCCTTCGGTGGTCGTCGCCATTCGTAAAAGCCGGTGGCGGGAATGAGCACGCGGCGATGGCGCATGGCGGCGCGGAAGGAAGCCTTGCCGATGGCGGTTTCCGAACGCGCATTGATGAGCAGGGGAAAATCCTTGGGGTCCTTCACCCAGCCCGGCAGGAAACCCCAGCGGACCAGCACCGCCCGGCGGTTGGGCAAATTGCTGCCACGCTCCTGCCGCTCGCCTTCCAGCACCACGAGAATCGGTTGAGTCGGCGCGATGTTGAAACGGGCGGGAAAGTCATCAAGCCCGATCAGATCGAGATAATCGGCAATTTCTTCCGGCGTCGCCTTCAGGACAAAACGTCCACACATCTTCTTCTCCTCAGGCGCGTGGGCCGAACAGGATGATGGCCGTGCCGGCCAGGCAGACGACGCCGCCGGCGACATCCCATTTATCCGGCAATTGCCCTTCAACGCCCCAGAGCCAGAGAAGCGATGCGGCGATGTAAATCCCGCCATAGGCGGCATAGGCTCTGCCCGCCGTTTCGGTCGGCACCAGTGCCAATAACCAGGCGAAGGCGGCAAGCGACAGCATGCCCGGCAATAATATCCAGACCGGCTTGCCGAGTTTCAGCCAGGCCCAGAAGGAGAAGCAACCGGCGATTTCCGCGACCGCAGCCAATACATAGATAAGATAGACCTTCATTCCACCGTCTTCTGCGTGCACAATGGGGCGTGTTGTTCGCAACAGGTTAGAGCCTCCGCGCCATATCCGAAAGGGCGCATCGGCGCTCACGCACCATAATATGCAGACAGGCCTCAGACGGCCGAAACGAGTGAAACCGTTCATGACCCTTCGCATCAAGCCCCGCCCCGCCTCCTCCGCCATTGTCAGGAATGGCGACCGGCTGCTTCTCGTGCGCCGCATCAATCCGCCGTCAAAGGACATGTTCGCTTTTCCGGGCGGGCGCGGCGAAGAAGGGGAAACGCCGGCGGAGACGGCGCTTCGCGAACTTCACGAGGAAACCGGCATCGTGGCGCGCAAACCGCAACTCTTCGCCACCTACGACCTGCCTTCGCGCAGCGCCGAAGGCGTTCTGACCAGCCATTATTTCCTGTCGGTCTTTACCGTGGAGACGGATGCCGATCCGGCGGTGACGGCGGCCGACGATGCGGCGGATGCGGGCTGGTACACATTGGCGGAAATTCGCCGGCTGCCGGCCCCTGAAAGCGTCATCGAGTGCGCCGAGCGCCTGCTTGCATGATTGCCAGCCAGCCAGAATCGCGATTATTTAGGGCATGTCCGCCCGCCGGATGTTCACGAGCCAGCAGTTCACGCGTATGTGTGGGGCAGAATAGAATTTTGATACGGCCAACCATTTTCCTGTCTCTTTTCCTGACCATGCTACCTGCGGGCCTGGAAGGTATCGCCCATGCGCAGCCTTCAAAGGCGGCTTCCAAGGAGGCACGCCCTGCGGAAGTGACGCCGCCCAAGCCCGCGCCCTATGACGACAAGCTGGCACGGCTTTCGGAAATACTGGGCGCGGTGCAATATCTGAGGACGCTGTGCCCTTCTTCCGGTCCCGAGGACTGGCGTAGATCGATGAGCGACCTTCTGGCTGCGGACACGGCCAATGAACCCGAACGGCGCCAGCGCATGACGGCTGCATTCAACCGTGGATACCGCTCCTTTGCGGCCATCCACACCAGTTGCACGCGCGCCGCCATCATGGCAGAAGAGAACTACCGTAACGAGGGAGCAACACTCGCTCAGGAAATCGCGTCCAGGTTCGGAAATTAGAGGATTGTTAACCTCTTTTCGCCGCAGCCCGTGCCGTTTTGATAAAAGGCTGCTAGTGTTGTTAACAGGGTGGTAAGGACTTGCCCGCCCTGTCGAGGATGAAAAATGCAGACGAGCCGTAACGAAATCGACGATATGATCGTGCATGAAAAGATGCAGGTCGCTCTGGAACACCAGAACGAGGCATGGGCTGACGGCATGGCCGACGGCATCGAGCCTGAGATCATCGCCGATGCCGCCATCGCTCTGGCCATGCGCGAAACCATCCGCATGCATGGCGAAGCCGGTGCGGAAGCAATGCTGGAATCGCTGCGCCAGCGTATGCTTGAAGGCGAGTTTTCTCCGCAGCGCGTGATACAGTAAAGCCGGGGTCTATCATGTCTTGCCTGAGCAAGGGGCTTTTGCGCTCTTCCGCCCTGCTGTCCATCCTGCTTGCCCTGACCGCCGGGTCAATCGGCTTGCCGGACGCGGCCTTTGCCCTGTCCGAGCTGAAGCCGGCGCAGAATGGTGAAAACCAACCGCAGGCCCAGACTGGCGAACAGCCGAAGCAGGCCGAGCCTGCGGAGCCGGACGAGGTTGAAGGCGATTCGGAAGGCATTCCCCTGCCCGACCCTCTGGTCGACCGTTCCGCCGCCCAGACCAACCAGCAATCCTCCAAGCCCGACAATACGCCGGAAATGTCCGTGGTCATCGAACACGATATTTCCAAGGCCCCGGAAGCCGTGCGCAAGCTGCGCCAGCAGATCATCGACGCCGCCGCCTCCGGCGACATCGAAAAGCTGCGGCCCTTCATCGCCGCCGGGCAGAATGAATTTCGCATCGATGGCAATGACAGCGAAGACCCGATCGCGGCGCTGAAAAGCTATTCCGGCGATCCGGACGGGCTGGAAGTGCTGGCGATCATCATCGACCTGTTGTCGACCGGTTATGCCCATATCGATGCCGGCACGCCGGACGAAGCCTATGTCTTCCCCTATTTCGCCGGCAAGCCGCTCAACACGCTGACGCCGCCGGAGAAGGTGGAACTCCTGCGCATCATCACGGCGGGCGATCTGGCGGATATGCAGGAATATGGCAATTACAGCTTTTACCGCATCGGCATTTCGCCTGATGGCAAATGGAAGTTCTTCACCGCCGGCGATTGATCGCCTTCCGGTGCTTGCCGTTCTCCGGTAAAAATCCTAACTGTGCGGAATGAGCATTTTGGCAGAAACGCCTCGCGGTTTTGCCGGAATGGATGGAAATAATTGGGTAGAAGTTCTGCGATTCGTTTTTAGAGTGAACGACGCTGGGTTTGAGATTGGTGCGGCAGGCTTAAAGTTTACTGCGGGTTGACGCTCCCTTCTCCCGTCATTCCGGCCTCGAGCCGGAATCCAGCCAGCCCAAGTCCTTGGGCTGTAAACGCTTGGCGGAACACGCTCCCATAAACCGAACGGTGACGCCATGCCTTCCGCCTTTCTTGCCGACCGCCGCCTGATCAGAGTTTCCGGCACAGGCGCCGAGGAGTTTCTGAATAATCTCATCACCGCCGATGTTGAAAATTTGGGCGAGGGCGAAGCCCGCGCTTCGGCGCTGCTGACGCCGCAGGGCAAGATCCTGTTCGATTTCCTGATTGCGCGCGACGGAACGGATTATCTGATCGAGACAGGCGCTGCCGAGCAGGATGCGCTGCTGCGCCGCCTGACGATGTACAAGCTGCGCGCGCCGGTCGATCTGAAATCAGAAGCGACCGAAGGTGTCAGCGTTTTCTGGAACGAGAATGCGCCGGAAACAGGCATCCGGGATGGGCGTTTCGCCAGGGCCGGCGTTGATCTGTTCCGCCTGCCGGGCGCTTCGGCCTCCGGCGAGGCTGCTGCCTATGAGGCCCTGCGCGTCGAACATGGCATTGCCGAATCCGGCCGGGATTATGCGCTGCAGGATGCATTTCCCCATGATGTGCTGATGGATGTGAATGACGGCGTTTCCTTCAAGAAAGGCTGCTTCGTCGGGCAGGAAGTCGTCTCACGCATGAAACATCGCGGCACCGCAAGGCGGCGCGTCGTTACCGTTTCGGCCGAAGGTCCGCTTCCAGACAGCGGGACTGAGATTACCGCCAATGGAAAACCAGTCGGCACGCTTGGGACCGTTTGCGGCAGCACAGCGCTCGCCATCGTGCGGATCGATCGCATTGCCGATGCGCTTGCCTCCGGCACCCCGCTTCTTGCGGAAGATGCCACCGTAACCGTGGCCCTACCCCTCTGGAGCGGCCTTTCCTTCCCGGCCGCCGATCCGGCAGCGCGGGCGGAGGACTAGGCGTGGCGCCCGCAAAAAGTCCGCGCGCCTGGCAGCGCATGCTCTCCGGGCGGCGGCTCGATCTGCTCGATCCTTCGCCGCTCGACGTGGAAATCGCCGATATCGCCCATGGTCTTGCCCGCGTTGCCCGCTGGAACGGCCAGACGCGCGGCGATCATGCCTTTTCCGTCGCCCAGCACAGCCTCATCGTCGAGACGATTTTCTGCCGCATGTGCACGGATGCGACGCCCGGCGACATGCTGATGGCGCTGCTGCACGATGCGCCGGAATATGTCATCGGCGACATGATCTCGCCGTTCAAATCCGTGGTCGGCGGCGGTTACAAGACCGTGGAAAAACGGCTGGAGGCCGCCGTGCATCTGCGCTTCGGTCTGCCGCCGCATGCATCGCGCGAATTGAAGGACCGGATCAAGAAGGCCGACACGGTTGCCGCCTTTTTCGAGGCGACGGAGCTTGCCGGTTTTTCCACCGCCGAGGCGCAGAAATTTTTCGGCCTGCCGCGCGGCATCACCCGCGACATGTTCACCATCACGCCCCTGCCCTCGACTGAAGCACAGAAACTGTTCATCGAGCGTTTCGAAGCAATCGAGGCGCTGCGCGCAACCGGGACCGGGAGCGCGACATGACGGCCATCGTGGTATCGCCGCTGTCGCGGATCGCGGAAATGGCCGTGAAGCACAAGGCTCGCGAGATGGTGACGCTGATTGCCAAGGAGCAGAGCTTTCACCGCCCGGCGGTGATTGCCGCCGACCGGCATCTGACGCTTGCCATGAACGACATCGCCTTCAAGGGCACCGGCGATCTTATCGCTCCTGACGATGCGCATGTGCTGAAGCTCATCGATTTTGCCCGGGAATGGGATCAGTCAGCACCGCTTCTCATCCATTGCTGGATGGGGATTTCGCGCTCGCCGGCCGCCGCCGTCATTGCCGCACTTTGCCTTTATCCGGATCAGGACGAAATGGCGCTTGCGCTTCGCCTGCGCGCCGTCTCGCCCTATGTCACCCCCAATGCCCGCATCATTGCCATCGGCGACCGGCTGCTGGCGCGTGAAGGCCGGCTGGTCAAGGCGATCAAGGCGATCGGCAGGGGAGCAGATACCGACGGCAACGTGCCTTTCGTGTTGCCGCTTGCCGGCTGACGCCCGATTTTTGGCGGAACCCCTGCGGCATCCATTCGTTACCAACCCTGAACAGCAATGAAAATCACGGGATAATTCATGGAACAACAGGCAACGGATATCATCGTCGCATCGCAGGCGGCCGTGCGGCAGGCAAGCGCGCTGGCGGTGCAATATTCCTTTTCGATCGTCGGCGCGCTTCTGCTGCTGATCGTCGGCTGGCTGGCCGCCACCTTCCTGCAGCGATGGGCCTTTCAGGGCCTGTCGCGCATTCGCGGCTTCGATGCGACGCTTGCCGGTTTCTTTGCGGGCGCGATCCGCTACGTCGTGCTTATTCTGGTGCTGGTCATGGTGCTTGGCCAGTTCGGGGTACAGACGGCCTCCATTCTCGCGGCGCTGGGTGCCGCCGGTCTCGCCATCGGTCTGGCACTTCAGGGCACGCTGCAGAACATTGCCGCCGGCATCATGCTTCTGGTGCTGCGCCCCTTCCGGGTCGGTGAATATATCGAAACCAGCACGGTCAGCGGCACGGTCATTGAAATCGGCCTGTTTGCCACCGAGCTCAAGACCAGCGACGGGCTTTACCGCCTTGCGCCCAACTCCACCCTGTGGAACGTGCCGATTACCAATTACAGCCGCTTTCCCTCCCGCCGTCACGAGCTGAGCCTGACCGTCACCAACGACGATAACCTGACCGCCGCCCAGGATATGCTGATGCGCGTGGTGCGCTCAGAAAGCCGGATATTGCTGGACCCTGCCCCTGTTACCTTTGTCGATTCGGTCAGTGCCGACGGCGCAACCCTCATCTTGCGTTACTGGGTACGCAGCGACAGTTATTTCGCAACAACCCGCGACGTGACGAAGGCCATGAAACTCGCCTTCGATGAACACAAGGCGGAATTGAGCGCACAGCCGGCCTGACGTCTGGAAAGGCCCCTCCTCTTCATCTCTTTTGCGAGCGCGGTGGCCGGGAAGGCCATCGCGCTTTTTCATCGTGGCATGTCAGAACATAGCCTTGCGTCCCGCAGGCGCGATCTCTATAGGTCGCATTGTAATGTTATTACGTAACCTACTCTTCCATGACAGATACGAGAGGGCCGAAACAATGCAGAAGACACTCATCCGCGTCACCGGCGCGGTCGCACTTGGTTCCATGCTGCTGGTGGCAGCCGCTGCCACGGGCGCCGGCGGCGACAAATCCACCGCCCACAGCCATGACCACGGGCACGATCACAGCCACCAGATGACCGAGGCGGAAAAGAAGATTTACAATGGCTATTTCGAGGATGCCCAGGTAAAGCCGCGCACGCTTTCCGACTGGGGCGGCGACTGGCAGTCTGTTTATCCTTACCTGCTGAACGGTTCGCTTGATTCCGTCATGGCCGAAAAAGCCGCCCATGGCGACAAGACGGCCGCAGAATATCGCGCCTATTACGACATCGGTTACAAGACGGATGTGAACCGCATCGTCATCAAGGGCGACAGCGTGGCTTTCTACAAGGAAGGCAAGCCGGTCGAAGGCACATATGCCAGCGACGGCCAGGAAATCCTGACCTACACGAAGGGCAACCGCGGCGTGCGCTACATCTTCAAGAAGACCGCAGGCGACGAGACCGCTCCGCAGTTCATCCAGTTCAGCGACCACTCCATCGCTCCGGTAAAGGCCGGCCATTACCACCTCTACTGGGGGAATGACCGCAAGGCCCTGCTGGACGAAGTCACCAATTGGCCGACCTATTATCCCTTCCTGATGGATGGCGCGGATATCGTCAAGGAAATGGCGGCGCATTGAGCCCTGGCAGGCCCACGGCTTTCCGGAGCGTGAGGAATGCCGAGCTAGCACGTCTTTCGCCTTCTCCCCGCCGGGGAGAAGGTCGCGGCAGCGGGTTGAGGGGGTAAGCTCGCCGCATATCTCTGCTGTCGCCCCCTCATCCGACCCTTCGGGCCAAATTCTCGCCGGTAGGGAGAAGAAAGCCTCACTGACCCATGGTCGAGCGATGCGCCCAGCCGGTCATGCGTTTTTCAAGCCAGGCCATGATGGCGTACATGACGATGCCTTCCACGGCGAGCATCAGGAGGCCGGCAAAGACCAGCGGCACGTTGAACTGGCTCTGCGCCGAACTCATCATGTTGCCGAGGCCATAATTGGAGGCGACGGTTTCCGAGACGACCGAGCCGACGAAGGCGAGCGTGATGGCGATTTTCAGCGAGCCGAAGAAATAGGGCATGGAACGCGGAATGCCGACCTTCAGCATGATATCCATCTTCTTTGCGCCCAGCGCCCGCAGCACGTCCTCGGTTTCCGGCTCGATGGTGGCAAGGCCGGTGGCGACATTCACGACGATGGGGAAGAAGGAAATCAGGAAGGCGGTCAACACTGCGGGAACAGTGCCGATGCCGAACCAGATGACGAGGATTGGCACCAGCGCCACCTTGGGGATGGCGTTAAAGCCGATCATCAATGGATAAAGCCCGGCATAAATGGTTTTCGACCAGCCGATGAACAGGCCGATGGCAAGGCCGGCGACAACAGCGATGGCAAAGCCCAAAGTCGTCGTATAAAGCGTCTGCAGCGAATTCTTCCAGATCGGCGACCAATATTGCAGGATGGCCTGACCTACCCTTACCGGCGACGGCAGGATGGTGGGCGGCATTTTCAGCGCATATACCAGCAATTCCCACAGCGCGAAGAGCGCCAGCGTATAAAGCCAGGGGGCGGCCTTCACCCAGTTGACGCGGGCAATCAGCGGCTTGCGTGGCTCGACCGTGACGGTGCTTTCCATGATCGCGCTCATGCCGCCACCCTCGCCTGCGCGATTTCGCCATGCAGTGCCTGCACCATGTCGTTGAAACCCTTGTCATACATGAGATCGAGCTGGCGCGGACGGGCGAAGGGCACGCGATGTTCCGCCAGCACGCGGCCCGGCCTCGCGCTCATCACAAAAATCTTGTCGGCGAGGAAGGTCGCTTCGCGCAGATCGTGGGTTACCAGAATGATGGTCACGCGCTGCGCGGCGTGCAGGTCACGGATGACACACCACAACTCCTCGCGGGTAAAGGCGTCGAGCGCGCCGAATGGCTCATCCAGCATCAGCAGTTCCGGCTCATGGATCAGCGCGCGGCAGAGATTGGCACGCTGCTGCATGCCGCCGGAAAGCTGCCACGGATATTTCGAGCCAAATCCCTTCAGGCCGACAATTTCCAGAAGGCGCTCGGCCTTTGCGACATATTCCGCCCTGTGGGCGCGCAGGCGGCGGCGGTGTTTTTCGACGATTTCCAGCGGTAGCAGGATGTTCTCAAGCGTGGTGCGCCAGGGCAGCATCGTCGGGTTCTGAAACGCCATGCCGACGATGGAGACCGGCTCCGTGACCTGCCGCCCGGCAACGATGACATTGCCCTTTTGCGGAATATGCAGCCCCGTCACCAGCTTCATCAGGGTCGACTTGCCGCAGCCCGACGGGCCGACCACGGCGGCGAATTCACCCTTGTCGACCGTCAGGTTCAAACCGGATACGGCCAGCGTGCCGGCCGACCCGCCATAACGCATGTCGACATTGTCTATTTCCACGAGATGTGACATCGCGATCCCCATTTTCAGTTGCTAGATGCGCTACCGTCATCGCCGCTTGTTTCTTCTCCCTGCGCGGGGAGA
Organism: Agrobacterium sp. OT33; assembly: GCF_017313365.1. Lineage (NCBI taxonomy): Bacteria > Pseudomonadati > Pseudomonadota > Alphaproteobacteria > Hyphomicrobiales > Rhizobiaceae > Agrobacterium > Agrobacterium sp. OT33. The sequence goes on from NZ_JAFLMZ010000009.1 coordinate 209,808, forward strand.
AGGTGGCCCGAAAGGGTCGGATGAGGGGGGCGACGCCAGCGATAGACCGCACCCCTGCCCCTCATCCCGCTGCCGCGGACTTCTCCCCGGCGGGGGAGAAGAAGCGCGCGGCACCCACTCGCTCCATCCTTTAGGGAAGCATGCGTTCTGCCTTGGCCGGCAGGTAGGTCGCATCGAACACCTGTTCCGCCTTCACATTGCCCTTCAGGCCCATGGAAACCTTCAACGTCTCGATGGAGGCAGCAAGCCGGGCTGGATCGACGCCGCCCATGCCGTTTTCCACCACATAGGGCGTCTTGATATTCATGCTGTTGGCCATGTTGAGGCGTTCCAGCTCGATGGCGCTGTCGAGCGTCTCATTGCGCTTCAGCACCGCCGCCACGCCCTCTTCCGGGGTCTTGACGGAATCGGCGAAGCCCTTGGCCAGCGCTTTCAGGAACCCCTTCACGGCATCAGGGTTTTTCTCAGCGAAATCAGTATTTACCAGCACCGCATTGCCATAGAGATTCAAGCCGTGCTCGGCCATCAGGATGGTTGAGATGTCCTCATCGGCAATGCCCTGCTTCTTCAGGTTGAGGATGACAGAAAAAGCAAAACCGAAGACGGCATCGACATCGCCTTTGGCAAGCATCGGTTCACGCACGGGAAAACCGATCGATTCGATCTTGATCTTGCTCTCATCGAGACCCGCGACCTGCCTGAAGGCCGGCCATTGCGCAAAGGCGCCATCCGGCGGCGGCGCGCCGAGCTTCCTGCCTTCCAGCGACTTCGGATCACCCGTGACGCCAAGCGACTTGCGGCCGACGACGGCAAAAGTCGGGCGCTCATAGACCATGTAAACGGCCTTGATCTTCTGGCTCGGATCTTCATCGAGGAACTTCATCACCGAGTTGATATCGCCGAACCCCATCTGGTAGGCGCCCGTCGCCACGCGCGGGATCGCTTCCACCGAGCCATTGCCGCTGTCGATCGTGACGTCGAGGCCTTCCGCCTTGAAGTATCCCTTGTCCAGCGCCAGCAGGAAGCCGGCGGCGGGGCCTTCGAATTTCCAGTCGAGCGTGAATTTGACCGGCGTTTCGGCACGGACAGCCGTCGCCGGCAACGAAATTCCGGCAGCGGCGCCGACCACGGCGATAGCCAGGCCCCTGGACAACAACCTGCGCGTTAAAATCATCTGTTCCCCCTGATGGTTTTGTTGGATTGGTTGCATAAGAGCCAATTCCATCCCTCAAGGCAAGACAAAACTGCATACAAAATAGCCATAATTTTATATGCTTATTTTAAGAGCAAAAATGGTCAATCGGCGAGTAAAAAGCGGGAATTTTGCCCAAGGCGCATGCAACGAAGCGTGTGGAATTCCGTTCACACGACGAACACAGCGTTCTCATTTGCCGGGGTTGCGGATCAGGGGCAGCGTAGGACAAATAGGATCACGAATAACGGGTAAAACAGCGGGACGGCGAGATGAATTCTGCACTGGGCATACACCACATCACCATGATCACCCGGAAGGTGCAGGCGAATGTGGATTTTTACGCCGGCTTCCTCGGGTTAAGGCTGGCGAAGCGCACCGCCGGCTTCGAAGACGCCATGCAGCTGCATCTGCTCTATGGCGACGATATCGCTTCGCCCGGCTCCCTTCTGACATTTCTTGTCTGGGAAGACGGCGGCCAGGGGCGTGTCGGTTACGGCCAGACGCTGGAGATTTCGCTGGCGATCGATCCCGCCGCCATCGGTTTCTGGCTGACGCGGGCGCTGAAATTCGGCATTCGCACCGAAGGTCCCGCCGACGAATTCGGCGCCCCGGTCATCCGGCTGAAAGACCCTGATGGCCTGATCGTCAAACTGGTCGGCACCCATGCCTTTGCCGATGCCACGCCGCATGTGACGGACGACATTTCTGCGCAGGACGCGATTCGCCGCATCTATGGTGCGACGATGCTGAGCGAGGTGCCGGAAGAGACCGTGGCGTTTCTGGAGAAACATTTCGGTTACCGGCAGGAAAGCCAGACAGGCGCGATCCGTCGGCTCGTTTCCGACGGCGGCGACATTATCGACGTGCGCGACGCGACCGGCTTCTGGTCCAGCGCGCCGGGCACCGGCACGGTCGACCACATCGCCTTCCGCGCCGAGGACATGGAAGAGCTGAACGCTGTTCTTGCGGGGTTGAAATCGCTGAATTCCAGCACCACCAACGCCCATGACCGCAAATATTTCCACTCGCTCTACGTCCGCGAACCGGGCGGCGTGCTGATTGAAATGGCGACCGACGGGCCGGGCATGACAGTGGACGAACCGCTGGAAACGCTCGGCGAAAAACTGTTCATTCCGCCGCTGTTCATGAAGGACGAGGCGGATGTGCGGGTCGCCCTGCCGCAATTTGCGATGCCGGGCGAAGAGCGCATCGTTTATCGCGACCTGCCCTTCGTACACCGTTTTTACACGCCCGAGGAGCCGGATGGCAGCACCATCATCCTGCTGCATGGTTCCGGCGGCAGCGAAACCAGCCTGATGCCGCTGGCGCACCGGGCAGCAGCCGGCGCGACACTTCTTGGCGTGCGCGGCCGCAGCACGGAAGAAGATATCGCCCGCTGGTTCCGCCGTTATCCCGATTTCAGCTTCGACCAGAAGGATATCGTTTCCGAAGCGGAAGCCTTTGCCGCCTTCGTGGAAGGCGCGATACGCTCCTATGGTCTTGATCGTTCGAAGCTGCGGTTTATCGGCCATTCCAATGGCGCGAACTTCTATGCGGCCTTTGCCGCGCTCCATCCGGAGTTGGCCGGAGACGCGCTGCTCTATCGCCCGACACCGGTTCTCGAAACATGGCCGGACGCCGACCTTTCCGGTCGCAATTTCCTGCTTGTGGCGGGAGAACGCGACAAATACCGCGACAAGGCGAGCGAGCTGCAGGGAAAGCTTGCGGCCGGCGGCGCGAGGGCCGAGATGGAAACGGTCGAAGACGGACACGATCTCGGGCTCGCCGATATCGAAGCCGCGCGGCGCTGGCTGGCGGATGTTTCCTGATTTTCGATAGATGCGCATAGGCCGAGTGGGCGCCGCCCGCTCCCCCGTTACCCACACCTTCATCAACCGGGCCTTGCATAAACTCGCCAAAAGAGCTTTAAAAACAGCTTCGTAATTGGAGAGCCCGTTTGGACATCCCGCTGTTTATCCTCGCCCTCATCGCGGCCTTCATCTACATGCTGGTCGCGACCATCCGCAATTCAGGCCGAATCAAGTCTCTGGAACGGGAGGTTCACAGCCTCAAGCGGCTGATGGCTGCGGGCGTTGTGGCTCCTGCGGCGGCGCAGGCGGAGAGTGCGGAAACCACGGAAAAACCGGATTTCGCAGCGGAAAAGGAAAGTGAAGCCGCTCCGGAAGCGGCAGCCCCCCAGGCTGAATACGCATCCGAGCCTGAAGAAATCGCAGCCACAGCAGTACCGGAAGAGGTCGTGCGCGAGGAAGCGCAGCCTGCGCTCGCCGCCGGGGCCGTATCCGCGCCGGCGACGAATGAAAGCTTGGAAAGTCTGCTCGGCGCGCGCTGGGCGGTCTGGGCCGGCGGGCTGGCGCTGGCGCTGGGCGGTATTTTCCTCGTCAAATATTCGATCGAATCGGGGCTGCTCAGCCCAGCGGTCAGGCTGTCGCTTGCCGCCATTTTCGGCCTCGTTCTCGGGCTTGCCGGTGAAGCGATCCGCCGCAAGGCGGTGCCGGGCATCGCCACCGCTTATTCCAACGCCATGATACCGGGCGTGCTGACGGCGGCCGGCGCATTGACGCTGTTCGGCGTGGTTTATGCGGCCTATGGCATCTACGGCTATATCGGCTCCGGAACGGCCTTCATCCTGCTCGGGCTTGTCGCCTTTGCCACCATTGGCCTATCGCTGCTGCATGGGCAGGCGCTGGCCGGGCTCGGTCTTCTCGGCTCGATGCTGACGCCGGCGCTGATTTCCAGCGAAACGCCAAATATCTGGGCGCTGTTCGTTTTCCTGACGATCTCGTGGCTGGCGACCGCGGCCGCAGCGCGCAGGCAGGGCTGGACCGTGGTTCCGTCCCTTGCCAATGCCGGCCTTGGCCTCTGGGCGCTCGGCTATATCGGCTTTTCCGAGACGATCAATGCCGAACCACCGACGCTCGCTTTGCTCGTCATGCTGGCCGGCACGATCTTCCTGTGGCCCGGGAAACACCTAGATACGCCGCCGGCAGAAACCGGCGAAACCGCCGCCCCGGAGCGGCGCGCCATCCGTGCGCTACGGCTTTTGTTGCGCCCGTCACTTGCCATCAACCTCACCGTATCGATGGCCGTCATCCTGCCGGCCATCGGCTTCCTGTTCGCCAGTGGCGGCATCGACACCCACCCGGCGCTGATCGTCTCGGCGCTCATCGCAGCGCTTGCGGCCCTTGGTGCTGCCCGCCACTATGCGGTGTGGCCGGCCATCATCGCAGCACTCGGTGCGCAGACGGCGGTTGCGCTGATGTCGCGGCAGGGCATCGATTTCATCGGCCTCATAAACGATACCGGGATCACACTGCCGCCCGTCGGGACGGGCTATACGGCTGAAATCGCCATGGCGCTTGGTCTTGGCGCTGTCCTCGTGCTCTGCGCCTTCTCCTTCCTGAAGCGGAAGGGCGCTGACGATGCGGATTTCGCCCAGCTCTGGGCAGGTATTGCCGCGCTGTTCCCGGTCTGGCTGGCAACCGCAAGCTTCGTTGAATATGGCAATCTCGGCCGCGACTGGCTGCACGCCGCCTATGGTCTCGGCCTCGGCCTGGTGCTGATTGCCGGGGCGGAGTGGCTGCACCGGCAGGACAACGCGGCCTATCGCAAACCGCTCAACATTCTCGTGCTCGGCTCGTTTGCCGCCTTCGCGCTCAGCCTGCACACGCTGACGGAAGGGCTCGCGACAACCGTTCTGCTTTCGGTTATCGGCTTTGTTTATGTGCTGGCCAGCCGTTACCGCAACTGGGATGTGCTGCCCTGGGTCATGGCGGTGGCAAGCGTTGCCGTTCTCGGCCGCATCGCCTGGGAACCCACCATTGTCGGGCCGCAAAATCTTGGGACCAGACCAGTCTTCAACGCGCTTCTGCCGGGTTACGGCATTCCCGCACTGCTGGCCGTCGCCTCGGCCTGGCTGCTGCGCGACTGGCCGGGGGTCAGGGCGAAAAACTTCCTGCAGGCGATTGCCAGCGTCATGGGGCTTCTCGCCGTCGCCATCCTCATCCGCCACGCGATGAATGGCGGCACGCTTGATAACAGCGTACCGACGCTCGGCGAACAATCGATCTACACGCTGCTGACCATCGGCTTCTCGGGCGTGCTGATGACGCTGGATCTCAAGAGCCCCAGCCCCGTCTTCCGTTACGGTTCGATGATTGCCGGCGTGATTGCCGTCATCAACGTGCTGACGATGCATTTCTTTACGCTCAACCCTTATTTCACCGGCGAAAACACCGGGCGCATTCCGGTCCTCAATCTGCTGCTGATCGGTTACCTCCTGCCGGCGCTCGCCTATGGCGGCCTTGCCTATTATGCGCGCGGCAAACGTCCGCCGCCCTATGTCAGCATGCTGGCGGTGGCGGGTGCGGCACTCGGTTTTGCCTGGGCCACACTTTCGGTTCGGCGGTTCTGGCAGGGCGAAAACATCGCCGACTGGAAGGGTTTTATGCAGGGCGAGACCTACAGCTATTCGGTGGTCTGGTTGCTGATCGGCGTCTTGCTACTGGTGCTCGGCTCGCGCTTTAATGCCCGCAGCCTGCGTCTGGCATCGGCCGCCTTCGTGCTGATCTCGGTTGCCAAGGCATTCCTGATCGACATGAGCAACCTTGAAGGCGTGCTGAGAGCCCTGTCCTTCATCGGGCTTGGCGCAGTGCTGATCGGCATCGGCCTGTTCTACCAGAAAATCCTGACCCGGAAGCCGCAGGCATGATCGCGGCCGAGGCTTTCGCGCCCTATGCGGCGCTTGCGCAGGACCTGATACCGCACGCCGCCGATACGGGCGACGGTTCGCATGATCTTGCCCATATTCACCGCGTCTTCCGCAACGCCATGCGCATCCATGCGGGCGAAGGCGGCGATGGCACCGTGCTGGCGGCAAGCGTGCTGTTGCATGATTGCGTTGCGGTGGAAAAGAACTCGCCGCTGCGTGCGCAGGCCTCACGACTGGCGGCGGAAAAGGCATCCGGCATTCTGGCCGGGCTTGGCTGGCAGCAGAAAGATATCGACGCCGCCACACACGCCATCACCACCCATAGCTTTTCCGCCAATATCGAGCCGCAGACGCTGGAGGCAAAAATCCTTCAGGATGCCGACCGGCTGGATGCCATCGGCATGGTGGGGGCGGCGCGGTGCTTTTACATTGCCGGACGCATGGGCTCGGCGCTCTACGATCCGGCCGATCCGCTGGCGAAGGACCGTCCGCTTGACGACCGCGCCTTTGCGATAGACCATTTCGAAACCAAGCTCTTCAAACTGGCGGACGGCTTTCGCACCGGGACGGGGCGGCAGATGGCCAAGGCCCGCCATGAGCGGCTGCAACAGGTGCTCGAGCTGTTTCTCGACGAGATTTGAGGATATCCAAGATGCGTGTGACCGAACTCAACATCTATCCGCTGAAAAGCGCGCGCGGCATTCCCCTCTCCGAGAGCGCCGTTTCGGCCGAGGGCCTGCCGGGCGACCGTCGCGCCATGTTGATCGACCCTTCCGGCCATTTCATCACCCAGCGCGAGTTGCCTGCCATCGCCACGGTTCTGGCGCGGCATGAGGATGGCGGCATGGCACTTGCGCGGGAAAAGGACGGCGAGATCGTTGCAAGACCGACCGGAGCGCGCATGGATGTGGCGGTGTGGAAATCGATCGTCAGCGCTAATATCGCCGATGACGAGACCAACGATACGCTTTCGGCGTGGCTGGGGCGCGAGGTGAAGCTGGCATTCTTCGATGATGCCTCGAAACGCATTGCAAGCCTCGAATGGACCGGCAACGAAACGCCCGTCACCTTTGCGGACGGCTACCAGATCCTCGTCACCACCACCGCCTCGCTTGCCGCGCTGAACGACAACATGCGCGCCAATGGCGAGGATGCCGTCGGCATGGAGCGGTTCCGGCCGAATATCGTGCTGGATACGGACGAGCCATGGGCTGAGGATCGCTGGGCGGCCATCGAGATCGGCGGCATTCGTTTTGATCTGGTCAAGCCCTGCGCCCGTTGCATCATGACCACGCAGGACCAGATAACCGGCTCCCGCGATGTGCCCTCGCCCATGAAAGCCATGGGCCGCATCCGCATGTCGGGGGATCGGCGCGTGCCCGGCCCGCTGTTCGGCTGGAACGTGACGCCGCGCAGTCAGGGCAAACTATCGCTCGGCGACGTGGCCAAGGTGGTCGAGGAACGGCCGGAAGGCTGGGCGATCAAGAGGCGGTAAGCCACGGGCGTTGCAACGTCCGCAATGCCATCACGGCTTGCGGGCGCTGACGATCAGAAAGATCGGACGGCGATCTTCGTGCTTCATCTCCGGTCGCTCCGCGAGCAAGGCGGGATCGGGCCTTGGCTCGGCCAGACGCGTCAGGGCAAAGCCGGCAGAAAGCAGGCTGTTGAGAATGCCTGACACCGTGCGGTGATATTTGACGACGTCATCCGCCATCCAGTTGGAATGGCGCACGCCTTCGTTCTGGTAATTGTCGAGCGGCCAGTGGAGGATTTCGCCCTTCTCGTCATAGAACCAGTCCTGTTTTTCCAGCGCGGTGAAAACGGGATGTTCGATGGAAAAGATGAACTCGCCGCCGGATTTCAGCACCGCGGAAACTTTCGCGAATGCCAGGTCGATATCGCGGACATAATGCAGGGCGAGAGAACTCAGAACCACATCGAAACTTTCCGACGGAAAATCGATGTCCTCAATTGCCGCCCGGCGATATTCGATACCAGGGCCGCCATTTATTTCGGCGGCACGGCGCAGCATGTTTTCCGAAAGATCAACGCCGACGACACGGGCCGCCCCCTGCTCTGCCGCATAACGGCAATGCCAGCCGAAACCGCAGCCGAGATCGAGAAGGCTGCGGCCCTGCAGCGGCGGAAGCATGGCGCGCAGCTCGTGCCACTCGCCAGCCTGCCGCAACCCTTCCACGGAGCGCGGCATGGCGCTGTAGCGCTCGAAAAACCCGGGGTCATCGTAAATATTCTGCTTCATCGTCATATCTCCGGTATCCCCGGAAGCTATATACGGGGGCATCCCATCAATCCCATGAATAATGGGGGTCAAGAAAAGTCGCTAGTGGGGACGGCTGACAAAAGCTAATATTCATCCCGATCAGAGGGAATCTGCAGAAGATCTTCGCCACCTCCAAGGCGCATGCTGCAGCAGGAGAATTTCATGTCGCAAGCCACACGCCAGACCATGCCCTGGCTGATTATCGCCGCCGGGTCGCTGATTGCCGTCATGACCTTCGGGCCGCGTTCGGCCATGGGCTTTTTTCAGCTGCCGATGCTGGCCGACACCGGCTGGGATCGCTCCACCTTCGGCCTCGCCATGGCCCTGCAGAACCTGTTCTGGGGCCTCGGCCAGCCCTTCTTCGGCGCAATCGCCGATAAATACGGCACGGGCCGCGTGCTTGTGCTCTCAGGCTTTCTTTATGCCGCCGGCCTCATCTGCATGTCCTTCGGCACCTCGCCGTTCTGGCTGCATTTCGGCGGCGGCGTGCTTGTCGGGCTTGGCATTGCCGCCGGCTCCTTCAGCGTCATCCTGTCTGCCTTTGCACGCCATGTCACGCCGCAGCAGCGCTCGCTCGCCTTCGGCATCGGCACGGCGGCGGGTTCTGCCGGCATGTTCCTGTTCGCGCCGATCAGCCAGGGGCTGATTTCCGCCTATGGCTGGTCTGACAGCCTCGTCTGGCTTGCCGTGATGATGATGCTGGTGCCGCTGCTCGCCTTTCCGATGCGCGGCAACTCCTCTTCCGGCAGCCAGTCACAGACGCAGTTCCAGCAGACGGCGGGCGAAGCGTTGCGGGAAGCGCTTGGCCACAAGAGCTATCTCCTGTTGACGACAGGCTTTTTCGTCTGCGGTTTCCAGGTGGCCTTCATCACCGCGCATTTCCCGGCCTATCTCGGCGATATCGGCATCGAACCGCGCTATGCCGTCATTGCCATGGCGCTGATCGGCTTCTTCAATATCATCGGGTCATTGGCCGCCGGCGTCATCGCCCAGCGTTATTCGAAACCCTATATGCTGGCCTATATCTATATCGCCCGCTCGGTCGCCGTTACGGCCTTCCTGCTTTTGCCGCAATCACCGCTTTCGGTCATCCTCTTTGCGGCCGTCATGGGCATTCTCTGGCTTTCCACCGTACCGCCCACCAATGCCCTGGTGGCGATCATGTTCGGCACGCGCCATCTCGGCATGCTCGGCGGCGTCGTGTTCCTGTCGCACCAGATCGGTTCGTTCCTCGGCGTCTGGCTCGGCGGCTTTCTTTATGACCGGCTGGGGTCCTATGATCTTGTCTGGTGGCTCGGCGTCGGCATGGGAATCTTTGCCGCCATCGTACATTGGCCCATTCAGGAGCGCCCCGCACCGCGGCCTGCAATGGCCTGAGACTACACGGCCTCATCAAGCGCGGGCGGCGATGCCCTGCGCTGCAGCGCCTTCAACGCCGCCTGCACGAAACCGTCGCGGGCGGCGTTTTCACTCAGGCCACGTGGATCATAGACATGCCGGTTGAGGAAATGGGCCGTCAGGCGGAAGGCCGCCGCGAGGCTTTCGGGATCGGCAGCTTTCGACTGGCCCTCACCGAGAAAAGCGGGCAATGACAGCATCCGGGCGGCATAGGGCGCGCCTGCCGTGCGGCAAACCGCCCTGCCCGTTTTCGGTGATACATAGATGAGATCGGTGCGCAGCCCCGTCGCCGCGCATTCGGTGAGATCAAGCCCGAAACCCAGATCGTTCAAGACGGCGAGTTCGAACCGCACGAACAATTCGCCGGCATCGGCCGGATCGTGGAGATTGTCGAGGATGATATCGAGCGCCTGATAGAGATGCGGGTGCGGATCACGCTCCGGCAGAAGCCTGAGAAGAGCGCCCATGGCCTGGACGCCGTAAACGGCGGTCGCCGTTTCCATCAGCTGCGCGGCGCGCAACTGCAGAGGCTCGATGCGATATTCGCCGAGATGGTCGTCAAGACGCGCCCGCCAGACGACATCCACCCGGTTTCCCGCCTGCAGCACCGGCTGCATGCTGCGGGAACGACCGGAGCGCACCATGCCCAGATGGCGGCCACGCGAACGGGTCATCACCTCGGCGATGACGCTCGTCTCGCCATGGCGTTTGACACCGAGAATGATCGCCTCATCCTGCCACTGCATGAAACCTGTCCGAATTTCGATTCAAGTCCCACCATAACCGATCTGGCGGCGAAACGTTATTCTTTTACGGCATCCCTGTCCGTATCGACCAGACCAAGGACAAAACCGACGATTTCGTTTTCGCCGAAAGGCTTGCCAAGCAAGGGGGCATGCATCAGGTCTTCCGGAAAGCCCGTCGTATCGCCGTAACCGCTGACGAAACCGAAGGGAATGCCCGCCGCGCGCAGCTCACGGGCAAAATCGTAACTCTTGCCATCGGAGAGGCTGACATCGAGAAGCACGCAATCTGCAACATCCTGTCCGGCGGCCTCCCTTGCCTGCGCAAGCGTCGTGGCGATGGTGATGGTTTCCACCCCCATGGACTGGAGAACCGCCTCGACATCAAGCGCCACCAGATATTCATCCTCAACGATGATAACCCGTTGTGGCACCATATGTTTTCTTCTTCCTAAATGAGAGAGCCGTCAGGCCCGAAGCCGCGATCTCCGAAATGATTCCGCAGTGAGATATCACGACAGGAGTCGCAAATTACGGCCCCACCGTCATTTAAAAAAGACATGTCAAAGGAAGATCAGATGAAGGGCCTTTGCCGTTTCTCGTCGCTCTCCCACCCCGCCACATGGCTAAGCCCCGCATCATCAAGCACCAGACAGCCCTTGTCCGTCCAGCGGATGAGGCCGCGATCGACCAGCTTTCTCAGGGTTTTATTGGTATGAACGATGGAGAGGCCGAGTGTGTCTGCCACATGCTGCTGGGTGACCGGGATCGGTGTTTCGCCGGGGATGAGATTGACCGCTTTCGCCTTGCGATAAAGAAACGCGATCAGATAGGCGGCACGCTCCAGGGCGGTGCGCCGGCCGATGCTGAGAAGATGGCTGTCGAGCATGCGCTCCTCGCTTGCCGCGATCCAGGTCAGGTCATAGGCAAGTGTCGGGTGATCGGTGAAGAGGTTGTTGAGGCGGGACCGCTCGAAGACGCAGAGCGTCACCGGCGAGAGCGCCTCCACCGAATGCTGCATTTCCCCCATCACCGTGCCCTGAAGACCGACGAGATCGCCCGGCATGACATAGTTGAGTATCTGCCGCCTGCCGTCCTCCAGCGTTTTGTAACGGAAAGCCCAGCCCTGCAAAACGGTGTAAAGATGGGCGCTGTGCGAGCCTTCCATCAGGATGACCGAGCCGCTTTCCACCGCAAGTTCGCCCGTCTTGAAACGCGAGACGAAATCGAGTTCGGAGGAGGAAAAATCCCGGAAATGCGGCAGGTCGCGCAGAGGACATTGCTGGCACGGGGTGGTGGAAATTCCGTTCGGTTTTTTTGGCGACATGAATATCCGTCATCGAAAAAGGTTGCGCCCAATTGTTTTGGAACAACCCGCCCGAACCTATTCGGTTCCCGATGGAGGTGAAGATATTCAGATCGTTCAAGGATTGCGTCGCGTTCTCCCTCGAACACATAAAAACGAAGGGCTTGGGCAACCTCGACGTTCGCGTTGGTTCGCGACATTTCCGCCCGTCATTCCGGCTCAAGGCCGGAATGACGGAAGCGGGTGTGTTTTCGCATCGCGCATATCGCGCCTGCGCGTTACCCCCGCGGGAACTCCAGACCCATTTCACGGAAGCGCTCGGGGTCGTCGCCCCAGTTCTCGCGCACCTTGACGAACAGGAAGAGATGAACGGGCTGTTCGAGGATTTCCGACAGCTCCTTGCGCGAGGCGGTGGAAATGGCCTTGATCGCATCGCCGTTCTTGCCGAGTGCAATCTTCTTCTGGCTGTCGCGCTCGACATAGATCACCTGCTCGATGCGCACGGAGCCGTCCTTGCGTTCTTCCCACTTTTCCGTCTCGACATGCGAGGCGTAGGGAAGCTCCTGATGCAGGCGCAGGAACAGTTTCTCGCGGGTGATTTCGGCGGCGAGCTGGCGCATCGGCAGGTCGGAAATCTGGTCTTCCGGGTAATACCATGGGCCTTCCGGCAGTTCGGCGGCCAGATAGTTCATCAGGTCCTCGCAGCCCGAACCATTGGTCGCCGAGATCATGAAGGTGCGGTCGAAAGCGACTGTCTCGTTGGCGGCGGCGGCGAGCTTCAGAAGGTCCTCGCGCTTCACCTGGTCGATCTTGTTGAGGCAGAGGATTTTCTTCTGCGGAACATCCTTCAGACCTTCGAGAATGGTTTCCGCATCGCCCTTCAGGCCGCGTTCGCTGTCGATCAGCAGCAGGATGAGGTCCGCGTCCTTCGCGCCGCCCCAGGCGGAGGTGACCATGGCGCGGTCGAGCCGGCGGCGCGGCTTGAAGATGCCGGGCGTATCCATGAAAACGATCTGGGCATTGTCGTGAATGGCGATGCCGCGCATCACCGCGCGTGTCGTCTGCACCTTGTGGCTGACGATCGAAACCTTGGCGCCCACCAGCCGGTTCACCAGCGTCGACTTGCCGGCATTGGTCGGGCCGATGAGGGCGACGAAGCCGGAGCGGGTCGGAAGGGCTGCATCTTCGCCAGGGATGGCGGGGTTTTCGTGATCGGTCATGATATCCATTCAAGGTCAGAGGTATTCAACATGCGGCCAAAAGGGTCCGCCATGCGCTCGATTTCAGCACCCGTTCGGGCACTCAGTCTCAGGTGGAGGATTTCTGCCAGACGCCTTCGCGCTCCAGCAACCGTGTCGCCGCCACCTGTTCGGCCGCGCGCTTTGAGCGCTCCACGCCGGTTTCCGGCTTCACGCCGGGAATTTCCACCGTCACGGTGAAGCGGGGATCGTGATCCGGTCCGGAGCGATCGTCAACCCGGTAAGCGGGCGTGGTCGCAAATCTGGCATGCGCCCATTCCTGCAATTCCGTCTTGGCGTCACGCCGCCCGGCATCCACGCTTGTGGCCCGGCTTTGCCAGTATTTCAGGATGAATTTGCGCGACGCCTCCAGCCCGCCATCCAGATAGATGGTGGCGATCAAGCTTTCGACCACATCGGCGCGCACGTTGAGCATCGCCTTGCCTGTCAGCTTCTTCACATCCGAGCCGGTGCGGATAAAATTATGCAGGCCCATCTCGTCGCCGATCGCGGCGCAGGATTCGGCGCTGACGAGCTGGTTCAGACGGACCGAAAGCTCGCCTTCGGTGGCGTTGCGGAAGGTGGAGAACAGCAATTCGGCAACGCAGAGACCGAGGACACGGTCGCCCAGAAACTCCAGCCGCTCGTAATTGCCGGCCGCCGCCGAGCGGGCGCTGGCATGGGTCAAGGCCCGGTCCAGCCGGGCCTTTTCCTTGAACTCATATCCGATCAACGCTTCCAGACGGGAAATCTCGTCCGCCGAAAGCGGCTTGGTCTTGCTCATTCCACAACCTTGAAGAGGCGGTCCCAACGCATGTTGGCCGGCCACTCCCAAATGCGGCTGAACGGCGTGTCGTTGCCCAGCGAGAAGAAGATGACGCTGGCGCGGCCGATCAGGTTTTCTTCCGGCACGAAACCGACATCGAAGCGGCTGTCGAGCGAATTGTCTCTGTTGTCGCCCATCATGAAATAATGGCCTTCCGGCACCAGGAATTCCCGGGTGTTGTCGCCGCGCGAGTCGGGCGACTGGTCAAGCGTGTCGTAGGTGACGCCATTGTCGAGCGTTTCGCGGAAGACCGGCACATTGGCGCCCGGATCGGCACGGTAATCGGAAGTGAAGGTGCCATCGGGCTGCTTCGGCACCGGCTGGCCGTTGATGAACAGCACGCCGTTCATCATCTGAACACGATCACCCGGCAGGCCGACCAGACGCTTGATGTAATCGACCTCGGGATTGGGCGGCAGGCGGAAGACCACGACATCGCCGCGCTTCGGCTTGCTGAATTCGAGAATGCGACCCGAAAACAGGTTCGGCGAGAAAGGCAGCGAATATTTCGAATAGCCGTAGGAGAACTTGTTGACGAAAAGATAGTCGCCCACCAGAAGCGTCGGCATCATCGAGCCGGACGGGATGGTGAAGGGCTGAAACAGCACGGTGCGGATGACCATGGCCAGCAGCAGCGCCTGAATGATGACCTTGACGTTCTCCCAGAGGGCGTTCTGCTTCTTTTCAGCTTTTTCGGACACTTAAAGACCTGCCTGATTGTTTCCCGGCTTCTCCGATCGTGAGGGAGCATCCGGGCCGTTGTTTCGTCGCGCCTGCGGCGGGTGAAGCTGTTTCACGCAGCCGGCAACGCTTTCATATTTCTGCGACTTCTCTAGAACCTTTCCAGCCCGAAGGGAAGCGCTTCTATGACACCGGTGCAAATAGACCGCCAATGCGGCGACCCCGGGCCTTAACCGTTCACGGGCAGCGCTTCGATAATCACAAATGCCTGAGCATAAGGATAGTCATCCGTGATCGTCAGGTGAATATTGGCGCGGTGGCCGGCGGGCAGCATGGCCGCCAGCCTTTCCCCTGCCCCATTGGTCAGCACCATTGTCGGCCTGCCGCCCGGCAGGTTGACGACGCCCATATCCTTCCAGAAGACACCGTTCGCAAGGCCGGTTCCGAGCGCCTTGGAGCAGGCCTCCTTGGCGGCAAAACGCTTGGCATAGGAAGCCGCGCGGTTCTTGCGGCCATCGGATTTGGCGCGCTCTATATCGGTGAAACAGCGATGCGTGAAGCGTTCACCAAAACGTTCGATCGACTTTTCAACACGGCGAATATCGATCAGGTCGCTGCCCAATCCAATGATCATTTCAACATCTCCAGAGAAGCATTCCTGTTGGCGGCACGCTGCGCGAGATTTTCCATCTTGCGCCGCTGGAAGCCGCTGATGAGGCCGTAGACGGCGATATAGGCGATGACCGCGCTGATGACGGCAGGAAACACGGCGCCGATGGTCATGGGTTCCAGGACCGGCGTCCATATCTGCCGGAATTCGAGATGGCTGAACAGCGCCACGAAATCCACATGCGCCGCACTTGCCGTCTGCTGCCGCCCGAGGATGAAATGCCCGAGTTCCCAGGTGGACGCCCAGATGAACGGAAATGTCAGCGGATTGGCAAAGGTGGTGCCGAGCGCCGCGGCGACGAGATTGACCCGCATGAGAAAACCGAGCGCCATGGCGATGATGATATGAACACCAAGAAAGGGCGTCCATGCCACGCCGATACCAAGCGCGACACCAGCGGCAACCGAATGCGGAGAGGCGGAAAGCCTGAGCAGACGCAGCTTCATATAGCGCAGCGAACGCGAAAAACCCGTGCGCGGCCAGAACAGGTCGCGAATCTTCTCTGAAAAACCAATGGGTTCACGGCGGCGAAACGGCATGGCGGCAGTCTATTTCATCGCCCGGGCCGCGCCAAGAGCATCATAGACGACGCGGGGATTTCTTTTGCAGGTGTATTCTCCGCTTCCGTCATTCCGGCCTTGAGCCGGAATCCAGCCGACATGCGTCCGCGTGGCGAGAAGACTCTTTCCCGCCCAAGGACTCGGGCGGGCTGGATGCCGGATCAAGCCCGGCATGACGGACGCGGGATGTCACGAGTACAGTGAATATCGAGCCTTCGATATCAGTCCCAATTTAGTGTCGTCTATTGCGACAGGGGACTGAACCGGGATTTTTTGCGGCGTATTGGTCAACCAGTTTGGGACAACCGCTTGAAGCGCGCATTCACATAGTTTTGCAAGATACAGGGGCGAGCGTGCCAACAACAGCCGCGCACCCTCCAAGTCTCATACGCATGGCGATGGGCTGCCATGCGCTGGGCGCATTACCGGCGGAACAGGCCGCGGTCGATTTCGCGCTGGCGGAACTCGAGGTCGACATTCGATACCGAGCCGCTGAGATATTCGAATTCGCGTTCCTGGGTGGTCTTGCCACGAACGGCGCGTGCGATCTTACGAAGCGGAGTAAACATGATTTTCGGTCCTTTCGGTTTGGAACTGGCGTTTCTCATCGGTGTTATTCCACCGGCACGCCGCGTTTCCTTCTCTTCAATTTCTGAGAGGAAAATAGTCGCAAACCGCCTCCGCGACCAGAGACAGGAAAAGGCCGCTGCCATGCATTCAATGCATAACAACGGCCTTTTGAGTTGCAGGATCGTCTAAAAATGCCTCAATCGAAGGCACGCGCCACTGTTGATACGCAGTCGAGATCCTTCAGCTGCGACAGAAGCTGGTTCAGCTGCCTGAGATCCCAGACTTCGACATCCAGCGCCAGCTCGGAGAAGTCAGTACCGATGCGGACCATGTTCAGGCCGCGAATATTGACATCCAGCGTCGCGATCGATTGCGCCACCGAGGCGAGCGTGCCCGGCTCGTTCAGCGCATTGATCATCACCCGCGCCATGAAGCGCGACTTGTTCGCCTCATCGAGGTCCCAGCGCACATCGATCCAGCGCTCCGGTTCATCGTCGAAGCGTTGCAGCGCCGGCGCCTGAATGGGATAGATGGTGATGCCCTTGCCTTTTTCCATGATGCCGACGATGCGGTCTCCCGGAACGGCGCCGGCGGCACCGAAATGCACGTCGACATTGCCGGAAAGGCCACGGATCGGCAGTGGGTCGGGTCCATCAAGCATCTCGGCCGCGCCATCGTCCTCAAGCACCGAGCGCGACTTGCCGGGAATCTTGAAGACCATGCCGGAGGCGCTGCGCATGTTGAACCAGCCATCGTCGCCGGTCATCTTCACCGTCACGCGCTCATCCTGATAATCCGGATAGACCGCGCGCAGCACATCGAGCGAGGAGACCTCACCGCGACCGACGGCGGCGATGGCGTCTTCGACATCCTTCTGCGCCAGACGATGCAGCACGGGCTTCAGGGCTTCCCGGGAGAAAGCCTTGCCGGCGCGCTCGAAGGTGCGTTCCAGAATGCGATAACCGAGGCCGGAATATTGCTTGCGGATGGCCATGCGGGTGGCGCGGCGGATGGCCGAGCGGGCCTTGCCGGTCACGACAACCTCTTCCCAGGCGGCGGGCGGCACCTGCACACCGGAGCGGATGATCTCCACCTCGTCGCCATTGTTGAGCCGGGTGACGAGCGGCATGATCCGCCCGTTGATCTTGGCGCCAACCGTGGTGTCACCGATATTGGTGTGCACCGCATAGGCGAAATCGATGGGCGTCGCGCCGCGTGGCAGGGCAATCAGCTTGCCCTTGGGCGTGAAGCAGAACACCTGGTCCTGGAACAGTTCGAGCTTGGTGTGCTCGAGGAATTCTTCCGGGCTGTCGCCTTCGGCCAGCGATTCGATGGTGTGGCGCAGCCAGGAATAGGCGTTCGATTCCGGCGAGAGCAGATCGCCCTCCCCGTTTTCGCCATCCTTGTAAAGCGCATGGGCGGCGATGCCGAATTCGGCGATCTCGTGCATGCGCTTGGTGCGGATCTGCAGCTCGATACGCTGGCGCGACGGGCCGACGATGGTGGTGTGGATGGAACGATAATCGTTCTGCTTCGGGGTGGAGATATAGTCCTTGAAACGGCCGGGCACGACACGCCAGCGGGTATGCACGATGCCAAGCGCCCGATAGCAGGAGGGAATGTCGTCCACCAGAATACGGAAACCGTAGACATCCGAAAGCTGCTCAAAAGAGAGCGACTTCGACTGCATCTTGCGGAACACCGAATAGGGCTTCTTCTGGCGCCCCTTGACGCCCGCGCCGATGAGGCCGTTGGCCACCAGCAGTTCGCGCAGCTCGTCCTCAATCTTCTTGATGAGGCCCTCATTGCGCGTTTCCAGTTCCTGCAGGCGGTTGGTCACCGTCTCATAGGCTTCCGGGTTGAGATAACGGAAGGACAGGTCCTCCAGTTCGTCGCGCATGTCCTGCATGCCCATGCGGCCGGCGAGCGGCGCATAGATTTCCATCGTCTCCTCGGAAATGCGGCTGCGCTTGTCGGCCGGCATATATTCCATGGTACGCATATTGTGCAGGCGGTCGGCGAGCTTCACCAGAAGAACGCGCACGTCGTCGGAAATGGCGAGCAGCAGCTTGCGCAGGTTTTCCGCCTGCTTGGCCTTGCGGGTAACGAGATCGAGCTTCTTGAGCTTGGTCAGCCCCTCCACCAGCCGGCCGATATCCTCGCCGAAGAGTTCGTCGATTTCGGCACGGGTGGCGGTGGTGTCCTCGATCGTATCGTGCAGCAGCGCCACCGCGATGGTCGATTCGTCGAGATGCATTTCGGTGAGGATCGCGGCAACTTCCAGCGGATGCGAAATATAGGGGTCGCCATTGGCCCGCTTCTGCTGGCCATGTTTCTGCATCGCGTAAACATAGGCCTTGTTCAGCAGGGCCTCATTCGCATCCGGTTTATATTTTTGAACCCGCTCGACGAGTTCGTATTGCCGCATCATGCGATATTCCACAAAAAGAAAGCGCGCCAACCTGAGGGTCGGCGCACAATGCTGCATCAATAGGGATCAGATTATGACGGCAACTATTGACAGACGGTAACCGCCGCCTGCCAAAGGCATCATAAAATCCTATCAATAATCGTCATTTTTTTCCGGCGGCACAAGGCCTTCGATACCGGCCAGCAGTTCTTCTTCCGACATCTGGTCGAAAGTAACGGTTTCCGGCTGGTCGTCCTCTTCGCCATCGGCAATGGCGGAGGCGGCAAGCGTGACCGGATCGGGCTCGGGCTCGTCCACTTCCACGTGCTTCTGCAGCGAATGGATGAGGTCTTCCTTCAGATCGTCGGGAGACAGCGTCTCGTCGGCGATTTCGCGCAGCGCCACGACCGGGTTCTTGTCGTTGTCGCGGTCAACCGTGATCGAGGACCCTTGAGAAATCTGGCGCGCACGATGGCTGGCGAGAAGAACCAGCTCGAAACGGTTGTCTACTTTATCAATGCAATCTTCAACTGTGACGCGGGCCATTGCCTGTCCTTTGCGGGTCGTAATGTCGTGGATCAGAGCGCCGTGCTTTCTTCGGGATGCACAAGGGTTGCTCTAACCTATTGAATCTGCGCTTCGTGCCTTGCAAAAAACGCTTGTGATTTTTCGCGACGAAGCTTTCCAGCTTCCGATACAGCCATTGGCCGCGGAATTCAAGTTTTTCCTGTCTTTGGCGTCTTTTGGCACCTTATTGCCGATGTTTGGCGTCTGATGAACAAAATGTCTAGAAGAATTGTCTTGGAATACGGGGGAAGGTAGCTTACTTAAAACGCAACGGCGGTATGCAAAGCTCGTTGATACCACATGATTTTTTGCGTTCTCGACCGGATATAAAAGCCAGATAATGGCCTTTCCAAAAAAAGGAATGGGATGGAATGTTCGATCCACGGGAGAAAATTGCGCTCTTCATAGACGGAGCCAATCTTTATGCAGCATCGAAAAGCCTGGGATTCGATATCGACTACCGCAAGCTCCTGAAGGCGTTTCAAAAGCGTGGATACCTGCTGCGCGCCTATTATTACACCGCATTGATCGAGGATCAGGAATATTCCTCGATCCGCCCGCTGATCGACTGGCTGGATTATAACGGCTACAAGGTCGTGACGAAGCCGGCGAAGGAATTCACCGACGCGCTCGGCCGCCGCAAGATCAAGGGCAACATGGATATCGAACTCGCGGTCGATGCCATGGAACAGTCCGAGACGGTCGATCATCTGGTGCTGTTCTCCGGCGACGGCGACTTCACCACGCTGGTGGACGCGCTGCAGCGCAAGGGCCGCAAGGTTTCCGTGGTCTCCACCATGGCCACCCAGCCCGCCATGATCGCCGACGATCTGCGCCGGCAGGCCGATCACTTCATCGATCTGATGACGCTGAAGGCTGAGATCGGGCGCGACCCGAACGAGCGCCCTGCCCGCCACGCCGAAAGCCCCGAGACGATCTGATCCGGGCTTGTACGCCGACATTACAGGAACGCGTCCGTCGCAAAGGCGGGCGCGTTTTTGTTTGGGCTCATGCCACGTCGTCGCCGGAAAATTGCCGTTTAAATTAACAAACATCAAATCCGGCCATTCGAAATTATATCTTGGTTAATTTTAGACGTGTCTAAATCACGCAACGACACCGGAAACTGAATTGGGTGTCAAATCAGGATGACCAGACATGCACGGCCAAGCGAAAACCAATCAACAACTTGACGAAAGACTGAATTTTCTGGGGCTTGGCCACGAGCAGCGGCAAAATCTCTCAGACATGAAGGGTGTCATTACCGGCTCGCTGGATGCGTCTCTCGACCGTTTTTATGCGAAGGTTCGTTCGGTGCCGGAGACGGCGAAGTTCTTCGCCAACGATGCGCATGTCCAGCACGCCAAAAGCATGCAGCTCAAACACTGGGCAAGGATCGCCTCCGGGACGTTTACCGAGGATTATACCGACGCCGTGACCACCATCGGCCGCACCCATGCAAGGCTGGGGCTGGAGCCGCGATGGTATATTGGCGGTTACGCCCTGATGCTCGACGGTATCGTCAAGGCCCTGATCGAGTCCGAATTGAAGGGCCTTTTCATGGAAAAGAAGGCCAGAAAGGTGAAGGACGCCCTGTCCGCCACCATCAAGGCCGCCCTCCTCGACATGGATTATTCGATTTCCGTCTATCTCGACGTGCTGGCCGCCGAGCGGCAAAAGGTGGAGGCCGAACAGGCACAGATGAAGAAGGAGCAGGAGCATGTCCTCGCCCTGCTCAACAGCGCCCTCGACAGGCTGGCGAATGGTGACCTCACCTCCAGCATCGGCGAAAAGACCGCACCGCAATTCGAAGGGCTCGTCGCCAATTTCAACGCCGCTGTCGGCAATCTCTCCGGCGCGTTTTCTCAGATCGTCGAAGAGGCGAACAAGATTTCCGGCAATACGCGCGAACTGACCTCGGCAACCGATGACATGGCGCGCCGCACCGAACAGCAGGCCGCCGCCCTTGAGGAAACCGCCGCCGCCGTCGAGGAGATCACCACCATTTCCAAACTCTCGGCGCAGCGCTCCGAGGAGGCCAAGGCCATCGTCGAAAGCTCCGCCGTCGAAGCCGCACGCTCACGCGATGTGGTGACGGACGCTGTCAAGGCCATGGGCGCCATCGAGGACTCATCGCAGAAGATTACCCAGATCATTTCCGTCATCGACGAGATTTCGTTCCAGACCAATCTTCTGGCGCTGAATGCCGGCGTGGAGGCCGCCCGCGCCGGCGAGGCCGGCAAGGGTTTCGCCGTCGTCGCCCAGGAAGTGCGGGAACTCGCGCAGCGCTCCGCCACCGCCGCCAAGGAAATCAAGACGTTGATCGCCAAATCTTCCGAGGATGTGATGCAGGGTGTCTCGCTGGTCAACAAGACCGGCGAATCCCTGAACACGATCGGCAACAAGGTGGATCACATCCAGGAACATATCGCCTCACTGACCAAGGCGGCGCAGGAGCAATCGGTCGGCATTCAGGAAATCAGCGCCGCGATTAACAGCATGGACAACCTGACCCAGAAGAATGCGGCGATGGTGGAAGAAACCAATGCGGCAACGCATAGTCTGAGCGATGTCAGCGCCAATCTGGCCGCACTTGTCAGCCGGTTCAGCGTTTCGACGACGAAGGCGCATGTGGAGCGGACGTATCGGGCCGCTTGAACTACGACAAGACTACACTCACCCCGTCATCCCGGCCTTGAGCCGGGATCCAGCCAGCCCAAGTCCTTGGGCTGAAAGGGCTCGTTCCACAGCGCGGACGCGCTGTGGCTGGGTGCCGGATCAAGTCCGGCATGACGGAAGAACAAGTGGCGAAAGGCCGCTACCCTCTAGGCCGCGAAATTTCCTGCCGCTCAGGCGTTGCCGCCCTTCAGCAGCCGCGACTTCTGCCGGTTCCAGTCGCGTTCCTTCTCGGTCTCGCGCTTGTCGTGCAGCTTCTTGCCCTTGGCGAGCGCCAGTTCCAGCTTCGCGCGGCCCTTTTCGTTGAAATAGACCTTCAGCGGCACCAGCGTCATGCCATCGCGGTTGATACCGGCCCGCAGGCGGCTGATTTCGCGCTTGCTCAAAAGCAGCTTGCGGCGGCGGCGCGGCTCGTGGTTGAACCGGTTGGCCTGCAGATATTCCGGCAGGTGGGAATTGATCAGCCAGATTTCATCGCCCTCGTCCGAGGCATAGGATTCGGCGATATTCGCCTTGCCTTCGCGCAGCGACTTGACCTCGGTGCCGGTCAGCACGAGGCCCGCCTCATAGGTGTCGATGATTTCGTAGTTGAAGCGAGCTTTGCGGTTTTCCGCAACGATCTTGTTCACCACGCGCTGGCTGCCTTTGGGGGCCATGATATTTCAATCCCTTGTTTTTCTTATTGCGCCGCAGCCTGCCGGCCGGAGCGGTTTTCGAGCCTCTATTTAGTATCGTCGTCGCAAAAAGAAAAGGCGCGCGGAACCGCTTCTGTCGCGAAGCGGGCCCATTGCGCGCCTTTAAGGCTTTCAGGCGTCTCTCAGTTCATCAGGCCGGCGTGCTTCAGCGCCGCATCGATGGCTGCTTCCGTTGCCGGTTCCAGCGTGCTCATCAAGGGCGAGCGGACCCGGCGGTTGCCGCCGCGTGTCTTCGACAGCGCGTATTTCGTGCCGCAGACGCCGGGCTCCATGAAGATCGCCTTGTGCAGCGGCATCAGGCGATCCTGATAGTCCAGCGCCTTGGCGTAATCGCCGGCAAGCATCGCTGCCTGGAATTCCGAACAGAGGCGCGGCGCGACATTGGCGGTGACCGAGATGCAGCCGACGCCGCCATGGGCGTTGAAGCCGAGTGCCGTGCCATCCTCACCCGAGAGCTGGACGAAATCCTTGCCACAGGAAATGCGCTGTTCGGAGACGCGGTCGAGCTTGCCGGTGGCATCCTTGACGCCGACGATGTTCTTGTGCGCCTTGACCAGCGCACCCATGGTCTCAGGCGACATATCCACCACCGAGCGCGGCGGGATGTTGTAGATGACGATCGGCAGTTTCACCGCTTCGGCAACAGCGGAGAAATGGGCAAACAGGCCCTTCTGCGTCGGCTTGTTGTAATAGGGGGTGACGACCAGCAGCGCATCCGCACCGGCTTCCTGCGCGTGCAGAGCAAGCTCGATCGCCTCATCGGTATTGTTGGAGCCTGCGCCCGCAATGACCGGAACCCGTTTCGCCGCAACCTCGATGCACAGTTCAACGACCCGTTTGTGCTCGTCGTGGGAGAGCGTCGGGGATTCCCCCGTCGTGCCCACGGGCACGAGGCCGTTGCTGCCTTCGGCGATCTGCCATTCCACATGGGCGGCAAAGGCCTGTTCGTCCACGGCGCCATTGTCCGTGAACGGGGTAATGAGGGCGGGAATTGATCCCTTGAACATGCAAAGCTCCTGGCGCCGAGCCGGTTCATGCTTCGGCCGCATTCGATGGTTAAAACCGGCACACATTAGTGCCAGCCCTTGGCGCCGACAAGCGCAAAGGCAGCGTATTTTGTCCGAAATTGTCGGAAGTGTGACAGTCGCAGGGTAGTGATCGGCAGGCACAAAAGGCCCGCACCGAAAAGAGACGCCGCTCGCAGGCCGGTGAATAAAAGTTGATTGAATTGCAGGGCGGCAATTAAGATTTCATTAAGCCTGAAATCCCAAGATTTGCGGGCGGGACATCAGACCGTTTTCGGCAATCCCGCTGCAATGTAGCAATATTACAAGCAAGAAAGTCGGCAACTCCGTTACACGATGAAGAACGGCATGAAAAAGACAGTCTGGGGATTGATGGCGGCGGGTCTTGCCGCAACCGTGTGGAACGCGCTGGCCGGGCCGCTGCCGGAAGGTGCGGCACCCCTTCCCTATGTCAAACCGAATGCACCGACCGTGCCTGCCTTCATGCCGGCCTCGCCCGAAATCACCGGCGCCATTCCGCGCCTCAACCGTCCCGACGATACCAGCCAGCTGAAGGCGGGCCTCGACGCGCTTTCCGGCCGCGATGCGACGCGGGCGATCGCGCTGCGCAACACCATGCCGAACGGCAGCCTCGACCGCCATATTCTCACCTGGGCCATCGCGGTTTCCGGCCAGAAGGATGTCGCTTCCGCCGAAATCGCCACCGCCCAACGCGAGCTGGCCGGCTGGCCGGGTGCGGCGACGCTACGCGCCAATTCCGAAAAAGCGCTCTACCGCGAAGATCCGCCGGCGTCGCAGGTGCTAGCCGCCTTCGGCAGCAGCCGGCCGGAAACCGCTGAAGGCACCGTCGTGCTCGCCAAGGCGTTCGCCTCCTCCGGCAAGGGCGCGGATTCCCAGCGCCTCATTCGCCAGCTCTGGGTCAGCGAAGGCATGGACAAGGACATGGAAGACCGTGTGCTTGCCGAGTTTCCAGGCTATCTGACGCCCGCCGATCACAAGGCGCGCATGGATTATCTGATGTATCGCAGCCGCATCAGCCAGGCGAAACGTTTTGGCGATCTCGGCAAGGCGCAGTCGCTTTATAATGCCTGGGCGGCGGTGCTGCAGCGGTCCGCCAATGCCGGCGCATTGCTGGGCAAGGTCGATGCCTCCTGGCGCAATGACCCGACCTATCTCTTCGCGCGCATCGAGAACCTGCGCAACCAGCAGAAATATCCGGAAGCCGCCGTGCTTCTGCGGCAGGCACCGAAGGAAACGGCCAAGCTCGTCAATCCCGGCGAATGGTGGAACGAACGCCGTATCGTCGCCCGCGGTCTTGCCGATCTCGGCGATTTTGCCGAAGCCTATCGCATCGTCGCCAATCATTCGGCGACGTCAGCCGTCGATATTGCCGATGCGGAGTTCCATGCCGGCTGGTATGCGCTGAGAGCGCTGCGGGACCCGGCGGCAGCCTCGCGCCACTTCAACACCTTGTTGCAGACGTCGAACCGGCCGCTTTCGGCCTCTCGCGCCTATTACTGGCTTGGGCGGGCGGCGGAAGCGGGCGGGCCGGGCAATGCCCGTGATTTCTTCACCAGGGCCGCTGCCCATCCCGGCACATTTTATGGCCAGCTGGCCGCCGCGCGAATCGGCACGAAGACCCTGAACGTCACCTATCCGAGCCCCAGCACCGGCGACCGTGAACGCTTCGCCGGCCGCGAAGCCGTGCGCGCCATAGACCGGCTGGAGGCGGCGGGTTACGGCTGGCGCGCCGACAGTCTTTACCGCTCGCTGGCGGACCAGCTCGACAGCCCCGGCGAACTTGCCATTTTGGCAGCGCGGGCGGAAGGCAACGGCAACCATCAGGTTTCCCTGCAGATCGGCAAGACGGCCTTCAGCCGCGGCATCGATGCGGCAGCGCTTGCCTATCCGCTCGGCGTCATTCCCGCCAGCGCCAATATTGCCGGTTCCGGCAAGGCACTTGCCTACGCCATCGCGCGGCAGGAAAGCGCCTTCAACCCGGCCGCCGTTTCCTCCGCCAATGCCCGCGGCCTGCTGCAGCTTCTGCCGGGAACCGCCAAGGGCGTGGCCGGCCGCCATGGCCTGCCCTACACGCAGGCGATGCTGACCAGCGATGCGGGCTACAACGCCACGCTCGGCGCCCATTATCTCGGCGAGCAGATCGACAGTTTCGGCGGCTCCTATATCCTCACCTTCATCGCCTATAATGCCGGGCCCAAGCGCGTGCCGGAATGGATTTCCCGTTATGGCGACCCGCGCGGCAAGCCTATCGACGAAGTGGTCGACTGGATCGAGCGCATCCCCTTCCCCGAAACGCGCAACTATGTGCAGCGGGTGATGGAGAATTATCAGGTCTACAAGACCAGGCTGGGGCAACAGGCCGATATTGTCGATGACCTGCGCCACGGGCGCGCGGGATAAAGACCGGACCTATCGGCAGATATCACCCTATCAAACAGTGAAGCATCGGCTGGCCCGGTGCTTTTTGTGTTCCGGATATTCGACGATGCGCATATCCACACGCGTCACCCTCAAACGAAAAAGCCCGGCTCGAGAGCCGGGCTTTCCATCACTGACAATGTCAGATCAGATTAGAACGTGCGCTGAAGGCGGACGAAACCGGTGACTTCGTCATCAGCACCATCTTCGTCGTAGTAGTTCGCGGTGATCTTGGTGCTCAGGCCGTCGGTGATCTTGTAATCAACCGTCAGACCAGCAGTCCAGGCGTCACGGTCGCCAACGAAGTCGCCGTCAGCAGGGTTAACGTCGAGCTTGCCGAGGTATTCGAAGCCGGGGGTAAGCGTCAGGCGGTCGGTAGCCTTGATCGCGTATTCAACGGCAACGGCCCATTCAGACTTCGCGTAGTAAGCGTTGTCGCCAGAAGCCCAGATACCAGCAAGACCGAAGGTGCCCGGACCGATATCTGCAAACAGCATGCCGCGGATCGCAACATTTTCTGCGTCGAAGTCGTAGCTGGCGATCAGGTTAGCCGTAACAGCACCGAACTTGGCGCCGATCATGCCGCCGAGGCCGACGTTGTTGTCCGGACCGTACTGGAACTGACCGTACTGGCCTTCGAGTTCGTCAACCGAAATCGCAGCCTGGAAAGAACCGGCGTCGTAGGTGTACTTGATCGAGTTGAACAGGGTGTTGGTCGACAGAATGTCGGTTTCGCCATTCAGATCGTCATCCCACCAGCTGTAGAACTTACCGACCTTCAGGCCGCCGAGTTCGATGAAGGCCTGGTCAACGAAGACGCTCGAACCAGAAGCAGTGCCGTTGTCGGCATTGCCGCGGAAGCCGATGAAGCCACGCAGAGCACCGAGTTCGGTGTCGGTGCGGGTGTCAACTTCGAACTGGGCGCGCGTGAACGAGTTCCAGTCAGACGTACCCTTGGCGTCGCGGCCGAAGTCGGTCTGGAAACGGATGTAACCGCCGAACTTCAGGCAGGTTTCGGTGCCGGGGATGTAGAAGAAGCCGGTGCCGAAAGCGTCGCAGACGCGAACATATTCCAGGGGCTCGGGCTCGGCAGCGACGATAGCGTCAGCGGCCTGTGCGCCGGAGACTGCTGCGAGAGCTGCAGCGGAGCCGATCAGAAGGCTCTTGATGTTCATGGTTGACCTCCAGTCAAACGCTTAATCTTCTAAGCAGCGGGTGGGAAACACAAATCAATGCGTGCCGCTTATGAAGCTGATTAGAGCCAAAACCGGGCGGGTGGGCAATCGTAATCATGACGAAAGGAAGACAGTAAGGTATCCTTAGTTTTTCATTGTTGCGAAATAGCTACAATTCTAATGGACGACGCCCCATTCATTAACAATTCGTTAAATTCGTATTTGTTTCATACACTTACGTGGCGCCGCTCAAGCCAGCCGAGAGACAAAGCAGCCATTCATCAAGATACACGGCATATCGGAAGCTTGGCGAATTGCCCAGATTTGGTCGGCGACACCGCAGAATCAGGCCTTTTAATGAACCAGATCGCGCCCTCACCCCGCGCCACTATCCTTTAGCCAGGCAAACAGTACAGGCCAACCAGCAGCCCTCCATGGGGCGACCTGATTCTTCGCCCCGTTCCTCCGCGCGCTCAAAACGAAAAAGCCCGGCTCGAGAGCCGGGCTTTCCATCACTGACAATGTCAGATCAGATTAGAACGAACGCTGAAGGCGAACGAAACCCTTAACCTGGTCGTCACGGTTGTCGATGTCAACGTAGTTAACAGCGATCTTCGTGGAGAGGCCCTGGGTGATTTTGTAGTCGAGCGTCAGACCAGCTGTCCAGCCGTCGTCGTTCGAGAAGTCGTCCCAGGAAACCAGGCCGTAGTTGCCGTAGTACTGGAAGCCGGGGGTGATCGTCAGCTTGTCGGTTGCCTTGATTGCGTATTCAGCAGCAACAGCCCACTCGGAGACGTTGTAGTAAGCGTTTGCGCCAGAAGCCCAAACACCGGCCAGACCGAGCGTGCCCGGACCAACGTCAGCCGTTGCGATCAGGCGTACAGAGCCGTTTTCGCGGTCGGTGTCGTAGCCGCCGATGAGCTGCAGCGAAGCTGCGCCGAGCTTGGCGCCAACGCCGAGTGCAACGCCAACGTTGTTGTCAGACTCGTTGAAGCCCTGAACGTTGATGCCCTGGAGTTCGTCAACCGAAACGCCTGCCCAGAAGGAACCAGCGTCGTAGGTGTAACGAATGGAGTTGAACAGAGCGTTGGAAGACAGCTCGTCCGTTTCACCAGAGAGACCATCGTCCCACCAGCTGTAGAACTTACCGACCTTCAGGCCGCCGAGTTCGATGAAGGCCTGGTCAACGAAAACGCTCGAAGAAGAGGACGAACCGTTGTCAGCGTTGCCGCGGAAGCCGATGAAGCCACGCAGAGCACCGAGTTCGGTGTCGGTGCGGGTGTCAACTTCGAACTGGGCGCGCGTGAAGGAGTTCCAGTCAGACGTGCCGGACTTGTCGCGACCGAAGTCGGTCTGGAAACGAACGTAGCCCTGGAACTTCAGGCAGGTTTCGGTGCCGGGGATGTAGAAGAAGCCGGTGCCGAAAGCGTCGCAAACGCGAACGTATTCCAGGGGCTCGGGCTCAGCAGCGACGATAGCGTCAGCGGCCTGTGCGCCGGATACTGCTGCGAGAGCCGCAGCGGAGCCGATCAGAAGGCTCTTGATGTTCATGGTTGACCTCCAGTCAAAGTTTTTAAAAGGGTCTGGGTTCTTTCGCTGAAGGACAGCATTCCCTGCCCCATTCCCGTGTTCTTAGAAGCCAAACGATCCACCGCCTCGCTTCTGGTCGTGAAAATACAAAAGGTTTCGCCGCTTGCAATCGCCAACATCCGATAAATAGCATTTACGTATATGCTTCATTTCGGTTTGTTGCGGAAACAACACACAGCGCCATGCCAGCCAATCGAAGCTTTTACGATGCGTTAAGAATTTCCTTGAAAATCCGTTAGTTAGATCGGTTAACAAGGTGTTTCTAAACTATCGGCCTTTTTGGCGTCGCGTTGCCCTGTCGGGCGGAGATGTGGGAAATTTTTGCTTCGACCTATGCCGTGTCGCGGCACTCCACGGATGCGCATGTCGGGAAACGGCGGAAAAACCGTTTCGGTCTGGACTGATTCACCGGACAACGATTCGACGGGCCGGGTATACCGGCGATCTGGCAAACTGATTTGCCTTCGGCGAATGCTGGATGCCGTGGACATGACAGCCGTACAAACGCCCTTGCCTCACGGTCGCCCTGTCGCATCCGCCACGAGGCGTTACGCCGCCGCGATCCGGATGAACCGGCGCAAATGACCGGCCGGCCTTCCGGCGCTCATTATTGCTTGGATGGCAGTGCCTTAAATGCCGTCCACAGCCACATCGAGTGAATGTCGATCGATGCGCTCTTGAAGCGCGACCACGACGGCCTGCAGGAACTCGCGGCGCCGGGGCGCGGCAGCTGTTGCCAGCGTCATCGTCAGTCGCCCGCAAATCCTGCTCATGAACCCCACATGGTCAAAGCTGTCAGCGGAGATGTTGACCTCGACCTCCTCCATGTAGTGCGACAGGTGCGGCCCCAATTCAAGATTCGCGTCCATCTGGTAGCGGGCGGCCATCTGCTCTGCAAGCGTGCCCATCTGCACGTGCGGGCCGTATTCGTCGATCATCAAATCTCCTTCGTGTGCGTGAGAAACTTAGATAGGTGCTCTTTGTCAAAGAACGAGATGTATCCAGGATCATGCGCGCAAAAGAGCCGATCGAATTTCTGAAATAAGCGTGATCGCATGGGCGGCCTGCCCTCGCCGATAGTACAGTGCCAGCGAGGCTGCAATGAAGCGTGCGCGATTCGATGATGTAAGCGACGGCCCCGGGGACGCGATTTCTTCCCAATCACCACCGCCGCATGCAGTTCACGCCTGCCGGCAGGGTTTGCAGCCATTCAGGCCGCGAGATGGGGATGAAAACGGAAAAACAAACCAGCAGCCCGATTTGCCCGATAATATCAAAGTCCTGGCTGAGTTTGATGGCGGAGAGGATGGGATTCGAACCCACGATACGCTTTTGACGTATACTCCCTTAGCAGGGGAGCGCCTTCGACCACTCGGCCACCTCTCCGGTGCGGCCTGATTATTGCGTAAAAAAAATGAATGCAAGGCTTTTTCGCCAAGAAGCCGAAAAACCTGTTGGCCGGGCGCCAGTCCGTGAAACTTTGCGGGGTGTGCGGGAACTTCTTCAAAGCCGGCACGTTCTCCGCTTCGGTAACAAAAGAGGTGTTCTAATGGCTCAGACCAAACTGAATGTTGTCGAAGACACGATCGAAAATCAGATTGCCGAGTTGCGCTCGCAAATCGCATCCCTCTCCAAATCCGTTTCCGCCCGCGCGGAAGGCGTGAGCGAGGATGCGTCCGAATTTCTGGATGAGGCGCGCGGCCGGGTTCGCAAGGCGGCGCATAATGTGCGCGCCCAGGGCCAGAATGTGGTGGAAGCGGTCAAGGAAAATCCCGGCACTGCCACGTCGCTGCTGACGATCGTCGGCGCACTCGGTTTTGCGATCGGTTATGCGGTTGGCGCCGGCACCCAGCAGAGCTCGTCGAACAGCGGCCTTTATCGCTGGCGCTGATCGCCGCATGTATTAAAGTCGGGGCAAGGCGGGACGTTTCCGCCTTGCCTTTTTTGCATTGATTTCATGACAACAGGAATGGGGGGCCAGAAATGCTATTCAGCGACGACCTTGAAGAGGCATTGTCGGATTTTGCGAGAGACCACGGCGTAGACCGGGATGAGGCCGTTCAGCGTATCGTCCGCGCCGCCCTCATCAACAGCGGCTACCTTGCCTCCGGCGAAGAGGGCATCCCGCCGGAAAAGCTGAATGCCAGCAACGACGACTGAGACTTAATAACCCGATCTGGATGGCGCCGGCGCTGCCCCGCCCTTGTAGCGGCCGGACAGGTTGCGCAGGGCGTTGGCAAATTCCGTGACATCGGCGCCGACGGCGACGAAGGAAGCCCCGAGTTCGAGGTAACGGCGATTATAGGTTTCGTTGAAGGTCAGAATGCCGGCGGCCTTGCCCGCCGCGACGATCTTGACGATGGCCGCCTCGATCACCGCCTGCACCTCCGGCTCGTCGATCCTGCCGAGATAGCCCATATCGGCGGCGAGATCCGCCGGGCCGATGAAGACGCCGTCCACACCTTCCACCGCAAGAATATTGTCGAGATCGTTGATCGCCGCCCGCGTTTCGGCCTGTACCAGCAGGCAAACGCTGTCCGAAGCGCTGTCGGCATAATCGGTGATCGTGTTGAAGGCAGAGGCACGGGCCACGGCGGCCCCCATGCCGCGAATGCCGCGCGGCGGATAATGCATGGCGCTGACCAGATCTCTGGCCTGATCAGCCGAATCGACCATCGGGACAAGAAGCGTGCGTGCACCTGCATCCAGCAGCTGCTTGATCATCCAGCTTTCGCCGACCGGCACGCGCACCACCGGCTCGGCCGGTGACGTGGCAAGCGCACGCAGCTGGTCGATGATGCTGCGCAGATCGTTCGGCCCGTGCTCACCATCGATCACCAGCCAGTCGAAGCCCGCCGTGCCGGCGATTTCCGCGGCAATGGCCTCGCCCATGTCTAGCCAGAGGCCGATCTGCGGCTTGCCGGCGTGGATGGCGGTTTTGAAACGGTTTTCGGGAGCGGGCATGATGTCCTCAGGAGAGCAGCAATTTCAGATCGGCGGAGGTATCCGCCAGGATGGCGCGATCCGGCTCCGCGCCGGTATCGAGCAGTTTCTTGCCAGCGACATAGGCCTTGGCATCATTGACGGCATCGACCGCCACGAAATGCCCGTCGCGGAAATACCAGACGGACCAGCTGCCCTCACGGGCGCCGGGTCTCAGCACCGTCTCGTCGTAACCGAGATTGAAGCCGGCGATCTGCAGCTTTACCTCATATTGATCCGACCAGAACCAGGGTTTCGCGTCATAGGCGGTTTCGGTGCCTGCCAGCACGGCAGCGGCGGCCTCGGCCTGATCGACGGCATTCTGTACCGATTCGAGACGCACATGCTGGCCGCGCCATGGCAATAACGCGCAGTCGCCCACCGCATGAATGTCCCTGTCCGAACTGCGGGTATAACCGTCCACCACGATGCCATTGCCGACATCAAGGCCCGATTCGCGGGCAAGGCGGTCATTCGGCGTCACGCCGATGCCGACAATCACAAAATCCACATCAAGCGTCGAACCGTCGGAGAGTTCGGCGGCGGCCACCCGGCCATCCATGCCGACAAGGCGCACGAGGCCGGTCTTTTCGCGGATGGAAACGCCATGGGCCTGATGGATGCCACGCATGATATCGGCGGTTTCCTTCGCCGCAACACGCTGCAGAATGCGGTCGGCCATTTCGATCAGCGTCACTTCAAGGCCGAGCTTGCGGGCAACGGCGGCCGCTTCAAGGCCGATATAACCGCCGCCGATCACCAGCAGCCTGCGGCCCGGTTTCATCTCTTCCATGAGACGGTCGGCGTCGCGCTTGTCGCGAACGGTCAAGACCCCTTCCAGGTCGCCACCGATGCTGGCGGGCAGCGGGCGGGGCGCGGCCCCGGTCGCCAGCACCAGCTTGTCATAGGCAAGCGTGCTGCCATCCTGCATACGAACCGTTTTGGCACGGCGGTCTATTTCCTCCACCCAGGTGGAGAGCCGGATATCGACATTATTTTCCGCATACCATTCCTCCGGGCGGAACATCAGCCGGTCGAAGCTCATCTCGCCGAGCAGGTATTTCTTGGAAAG
This sequence comes from Agrobacterium sp. OT33, assembly GCF_017313365.1. Classification (NCBI taxonomy): domain Bacteria; kingdom Pseudomonadati; phylum Pseudomonadota; class Alphaproteobacteria; order Hyphomicrobiales; family Rhizobiaceae; genus Agrobacterium; species Agrobacterium sp. OT33. Next base: position 242,636 of record NZ_JAFLMZ010000009.1, read on the forward strand.
CGGCGGCCGCTGGTAGGGATAGGCATCCTCGGAGCCGATGATGGTGATCGGACGGTCGTCCTTCAGCGCCCGGAGCTTTGCCGCCAGCGCGAAAGCGGCTTGCCCCGCCCCGACGATTACCAGCCTTCCCGTCACAGTCCACTCCCAGATACGAATCACAAGGGGCCATCCAGCCGCACCCTGCGAAGCCATATTACCGGATCAGGCGTAACGCCAAGTACGGCCCGCGTCAACAGCACAGCGACGCCAGCCCGGTGCAAGCATGACACATTATCAGCACTGGCTGCGGCACGCCTGCAACCGGACGAAGCCCAATGCATTTCCCTCAAGGGAAACATCGGCTTGCAAGGGTGACAATGGCCCATGTCGAGACGGAAAACGAACAATTGCGCGCATTTCCTTCATGTGCTGGCAAGGAAACCGCGTTAAAATCAGCATCAGGAAGAGGCAATCCGGGAGGTTGTCATGGCTTTGCATATGGATCCCCGTCAGAGCGTCCCACAGGACGAGATGTACGAGAAATTTCAGATCGACCGGCCCGGCAAGATCACCTTCATCGGGCATCATCTCAGCGCCAGGGACACCATGCGCTGCCTGGTGCGCACCATTTCCCTCTACGGCGCGGAGCTGGATGTCAGCCCCGACCTGGAAATGCCGGCCAATTTCTATCTGGAAATTCTGGGTATTCGCGATGAGATCGGCTGCACGCTGATCCGCCGGGAGGAAGAAAAAGTCACCATCGGTTTCAACATGCTGATCGATGCGGAATTCCTGCACCATGTGCGCCGGCTGAGTTTCGAGACCAGCGCCTGAGTCTGTTGTGCCCGCGCCGCCCATCGATCCGGCAGGTTTTCCTCGCTTGACGCGGCTGCGGAAAAATCTGTTCCAAAACAGCCATCCGGCCATGGGGCGCGGCTTGCTTCCGGTGTTTTTGCACCTATTGTGAGCCGGGTTTTCAAACACAGGTACCGGAACTTTCAGCCAATGTCCGCTTTTTCACGCCTCACGCCGCTTGCCGTCTCGCTTCCTTCAACCGTTCCTTTCGTTGGCCCGGAAGCCATCGAGCGGAACCGCGGCTTGAAGGTGGAGGCGCGAATCGGCGCCAATGAAAGCGGCTTCGGCCCCGCCCCTTCCGTGCTGCTGGCCATGCGCGATGCGGCGGCGGAGACCTGGATGTATAGCGATCCGGAAAATTTCGAACTGAAGGAAGCGCTCGCCATCCATCACGGTGTCTCGCGCGGCAATATCGCCATTGGCAGCGGCGTTGATGGACTGCTGGGTGAGATCGCCCGGCTGATTATCGAGCCCGGCACCCCGGTCGTGACCTCGTTTGGCGGTTATCCCACCTTCAATTACCATGTGAACGGTTTTGGCGGCAGACTCGTCACCACGCCCTATGTCGACGATCACGAAGACCTCGACGGGCTTCTCGATCTCGTCATCCGGGAAAACGCGCCGCTCGTCTATTTCGCCAATCCCGATAATCCGATGGGAAGCTGGTGGGAAGCGAGCGAGGTCGTTGCCTTTGCCCGCGCCCTGCCGGAGACCTGCCTGCTCATTCTGGACGAGGCCTATTGCGAGACCGCGCCCGCCAACGCCGTGCCGGCCATCGACGCGCTGATCGGCCAGCCGAACATCCTGCGCATGCGCACCTTTTCGAAAGCCTATGGGCTCGCCGGCGCGCGCGTGGGTTACGCCATCGGCACGCTTGGCAATGTCGAAGCCTTCGACAAGATCCGCAACCATTTCGGCATGGCCCGCATTTCGGTCGCCGGCGCCCTCGCAGCGCTCAAGGATCAGGCCTATCTGCATGAGGTGGTCGGCAGGATTTCCGATGCCCGCGACCGGATTTCCGCAATCGCCCGCGACAACGGCCTTGCACCGCTGCCCTCCGCCACCAATTTCGTGACCATCGACTGCCATCGCGACGGGACTTATGCCCGCGCCATCGTCGATGGACTGATGGAGCATGGTGTCTTCATCCGCATGCCGGGCGTGGCCCCGCTCAACCGCTGCATTCGTGTCAGCGCCGGCACCGAGGACAAGCTCGATCTTTTCGAGCAGGCGCTGCCAAAGGTTCTCAAGGCACTCGGGTAAGTTCCCAGCCCACCCTCATTCCCGTGACAGGCGCAGGAATGAGGGTTGGAAAGTGCCGGGCATTACACGCATCGATTCAACGTCCCGCCGCAAACCCCTGCCCGCGAATCATTTTCCGGCAACGGGACATCGCCAAACATAAGAAAACCGCGCCGGCCTTGTTCCTGCCGGTCGCGGTTTGATGTGTCAGCGCAAAAGCTTCTTTCCGAAGCCCTCGCCGCGTTCCCCTTCGGGTTTACTTTCCTTTGCGCCGGTCATCGGGACTGGAGGGAACCGGACCGGAAATCTCAATGATGTCTTGGGTCAATCAGTGCATCGTCATCCAGTCGCGGGCGGCGCGCAGCGCTTCGGCCAGTTCCGACTTCGTCATGTTGCGGGCGAGATCGGCGCGCAGCGAAGCGGCTCTTTCCGATCCGCGGATCGCGGCGATGTTGAGCCATTTGTGGGCCGCGATCAGGTCCACCTTGCAGCCCCGGCCGGTCGCATAGACCAGGCCGAGATTGCAAAGGGTGTCGGCGCGGGTTTCGCCACCGGCAGCCATTTCGATATCGCGAATTTCAAAGCGTGCCATCGTTTTTATCCCTGTCTTTCTGCCTGTTTCATCATTCGCCTTCTTGTCGAGGCTGCCTTCCGGACCCGCCGTCTTTTGCGGCTTTTTTGTCCTTTCGGCCGGCAGGTTTTTCCTGCGCTTTTGATGGGTTCACTATGCCAGCAGGCTTTCAACGGGCGCTTAAAAGGCATGATTAATGTGCTGCAAACAAACTGCAAATGATTGGTAAAATTGAGTTTTTGTTAAATATCAGGAGGTGCGGAAATTAAGGACTTCCAGACGATTTTTACGAAAATTTCAGAATTGGATTTCAACCCTTTATTCACCACGATCAAAACAGCATTTTTCGAATCTGCCCTTCCCCCATGTCCCGCAGACGGCGTGACGCCGCCCCGCGACAGCAAATTTCTGTTTCCTTTTACGTTAACGTAAAATACTATTCACCTGCCTGTGATGAGGATGAAACAGGCAAGGGATAGCATGGCCTGAAAGGTGAACGCTTCGCAGGAGGCCGTGCACCCCGGTGATGCTGAACAGGGTTTAATGCGCTTCCATTTCTTCATGACCGGTGCGGTTCAGAAGGGTCTGCGCAAATTTCGGGAGGAGTTTTTATGAAGCGTGTGATGATGATTGCCGCGGCCCTGTTGATGGGCAGCAACCTTGCCTTTGCCGCAGAGGCCATCGAGGGCAACTGGAAAACGGCCAGCGGCGAAACCGCGGTGATCGGCCCTTGCGGCAGCGCCTTCTGCGTGACGCTGAAGACCGGCAAACATGCCGGAAAACAGATCGGCAAGCTTTCCGGCAAGGGAAACAGCTATTCGGGTGAAATCACCGACCCCGCCAATGACAAGACCTATAGCGGCTCCGGCACCGTTTCCGGCAATTCGCTGAACATGAAGGGCTGCGTTCTGAAGGTTCTCTGCAAATCGCAGACCTGGACGCGGCTGTAACGCCTGATAAGCCGGTAACAAGGGCGGCGGGCGGGCCTGAGGCTCCCCGCCGTCCGGCTGGCCAAGGCATCCACAGGCTTTCATGTCCATCATGAGCGATGCCGCGTGGAATACATATCCCCGCTGATGTATCGTTGCGCCGGCCTGAACAGCAACGAGAGTGATGCATGCCCCCCAGCCTTACGACGATCCTGATTGCCGGCACCTCGCATGTGGGCAAAAGCACCCTTGCCGGTATTTTGAGTAAAAGGCTCCGCTGTGAGGCGATATCGACCGACAGTCTCGCCCGCCACCCCGGCAGGCCGTGGCCGGGCATACCGGCACCGGTGGAGGAATATTACACGCAGCTGTCAGCGGAAACGATCCACTGGTTTCTCAAGGTGCATCACCACAATATCTGGCCATTGATCCGCCCGATGATCGACAGCAGCTCCCATGGCGGCAGCCTCGCTATCTTCGAGGGTGCTGCCCTGCGCCCGGAATTCATGGCGCCCCTGCTTGGCAGCACGGTTGCCGGCGTGTTCCTTCATGCCGGGAATGACTTTCTTCTTGAGCGGATGCGCTCTCACGCCCGATATGAAGATGCCGCTGCCCACCAGCGGCGGATCATGGATGCCTTCATCGAGCGTTCGCTGCGGGAAAACACCGAAATGCTGGCATCGGCGCAGGAGCACCACGTGCCGCTCGTCGATGTGGCCGAGCCTCAGGCATTCGAGACCCTCGTGGCCGATCTTGCCGCCCGTATGGCAGTCCCTCCAACCTGAAAAAACACGCGGTCGGCGCGGTGCCCTGCGCCATTGTGGCATCAATTTGCCAAGTCACCACCCGTTAACATCCCTGAACACCATATGAACCGGGGCCTCAGGGTCCGTTCAGTCCGAGTATGGCAAAACTCTGTCCATCAACTCCAATAAGGGGAATGGACATGGCAAAGCTGATAAGCCGGCTGGCAATCTTCGCGTTTCTCATGGCGATCTTCGCCATGTCCTTCGCTTCGCTCGTCGTCAATCCGAACCGCAGTTTCCAGCGGGTGAATGCGGGCGCGGCAATCGCCTGCCAGCACAGCCCGTCACCCGCCGCCAATTGCCCCGTCGTACTTTGAGGACTGACCGATGACCACAAGCTTTTCCAACGGCCTGTTTTCCGCTCTGCGGCTGGTGCTGATGGCCTCGATCTTTCTCGGCCCGGTGGCGGGACTTGCGGTCTACAAGGCCGACCCTCGCCCCGCCTCGAAAGGCGCCGGTTTCGTATTGCTGATGAGCCTGCAGCGTGGCGCACTCGGCTGATATCTTCGCCGCCGCCACTCCTCCTTGAGCCGCATTTTCCGTTTCTTTTCAGTTTCTTCGTATTTCTGTCGCTTGCCTGTCGAAATTGGCCTCTTATAATGGGCCATGACAATAGCAAAACGAACGATTCCGCCCCTCACCTTCATCAGCCCCGAACCTTTCGCGCCGCAGACATTCACGGACCCGAAAGAAGCCGTCGAGGCTTTGACCGCGCTTTACGAACGCAATACGGCGTTCCTGATCAATTCCTTCACCGACCTTGCCAAGGGTGCGCCGATTGCCGGCCGTTACCGCGCCTGCTACCCGCAGGTGAGCCTGGAGACGGCAACTTTCGGTCATGTCGATTCCCGCCTTTCCTACGGCCATGTCACCGCGCCCGGCGTCTACACGACGACGATCACCCGGCCGGAGCTGTTCCGCCATTACCTGAAGGAACAGCTGGGACTTCTGATGAAGAACCACGGCGTTCCGGTCACCGTCTCGGAATCGGCGACGCCCATTCCGCTGCATTTCGCCTTCGGCGAAGGCGCCTATGTCGAGGCGGCGGCTGCATCGTCGCTCTCCGATGTGCCGCTGCGCGATCTCTTCGATACGCCCGATCTCAACAATACCGACGATCTCATCGCCAATGGCGAATATGATCAGGTGCCGGGCGAACCCGCACCGCTGGCGCCCTTTACCGCGCAGCGCATCGATTATTCGCTTGCGCGCCTCAGCCATTATACGGCGACCAGCGCCAGCCATTTCCAGAACTTCGTACTGTTCACCAACTACCAGTTCTATATCGACGAATTCGCCGCATGGGCGCGGCAGATGATGAAGAATGGCGGCGAAGGTTACACGGCCTTCGTGGAGCCCGGCAATATCATCACCCCTGCCGGTTCCGACAGGCCAGAAACGGACGCCGTGCTTGCCCGGCTGCCGCAGATGCCTGCCTATCACCTGAAGAAAAAGGGCCATGCCGGCATCACGCTCGTCAATATCGGCGTCGGCCCTTCCAACGCCAAGACGATCACCGACCATATCGCCGTACTGCGCCCGCATGCCTGGCTGATGGTTGGCCATTGCGCCGGCCTGCGTAACAGCCAGCGGCTGGGCGACTATGTTCTGGCGCATGCCTATGTGCGTGAGGATCACGTGCTTGATGACGACCTGCCGGTCTGGGTGCCGATCCCGGCTCTCGCCGAAGTGCAGCTGGCGCTGGAAGGCGCTGTGGCGGAAGTCACCGGTTACGAGGGCTTCGAGCTGAAGCGCATCATGCGCACCGGCACCGTCGCCACCATCGACAACCGCAACTGGGAGCTTCGCGATCAGGCCGGCCCCGTCAAGCGCCTGTCGCAGTCGCGCGCCATAGCACTCGATATGGAATCGGCCACCATCGCGGCCAACGGCTTCCGCTTCCGCGTGCCCTACGGCACCCTGCTCTGCGTCTCCGACAAGCCGCTGCATGGCGAACTGAAACTGCCGGGCATGGCGACGGAGTTTTACCGCACGCAGGTCGCCCAGCATCTGCAAATCGGCATCCGCGCCGTGCAGAAACTCGCCGCCATGCCGACGGAAACGCTGCACTCGCGCAAGCTTCGCAGCTTTTACGAGACGGCGTTCCAGTAAAACCGGTATCGCGCGACACGCCCTTGGTGTATTGTTTCGAAAATCGATACACCAAGGATTTTTCCATGCGTACCAACATTGAACTCGATGACGCCTTGATCGCCGAGGCGATGGAAATCACCGGTCTTTCGACAAAAAAGGCGACGGTAGAAAAAGCATTACGCGATCTTGTGCGTATTCATCGTCAGATGCGGGCGATGAACGCATTGGAGGGTATGGGCTGGGAAGGTGATCTGGATGAGATGCGGACAGATTGGGACGCTGAAACCGATTGGGACGTAAAGAAAGCCAAATGATCGTTGCAGATACTTCTGCCTGGATTTCTTTCATTCGAAAAGACACGCCTGCCCTCTCCGCCAAGTTTCGCGCCCTGATGGCGCAGGGCCAAATTCTGATCGGCGACATCATTCTCCTTGAGCTGCTTAGAGGCGCTCGCGATGGTCATCATGCGCGCCATCTTGAGCAGACGCTCAGCGAATTTCCCTGTGTTGCAATGATGTCTCCTCAACTCGCCATCAAGGCTGCGGCCAACTACCGCTTCCTGCGAGCGCGCGGCTATACGATCCGGAAAAGCAACGACCTCATCATCGGCACTTACTGTATCGAGTACGGGCACAAGCTGCTGCACAACGACCGAGACTTTCAGCCGATGGCCGATCATCTCGGTCTGCAATCCGCCTGACTATCAAACAGTCTTCACCGTCCCCTCCACCCGCACCGGAAAATTCACCGACCGGGCGATGAAGCACTTATCATGCGCATCATGGTGCAGTTCGTCCGCGCGGGCTGGGTCGCCCTTCGAGATGGTGATGACCGGTTTCAGCACCACTTCGCTGAATTGCCCCGCGCCGTCCTTTTCCATGACAAGCGTGCCCTCGGCATTGTCGACATAGTCTTCAACGATGATGCCGTTGACCGAGCAGAAATGCAGGTACCAGAGCTTGTGGCAGGCCGAGAGCGAGGCGACCAGCAGGTCTTCGGGATTCCAGCGGGAGGGATCGCCGCGGAAGGCGGGGTCTGAGGAGCCGGCGATATCGGCTTTCCCTGCGGTGGAAATCGTGTAGTCGCGTTCATAATCGCGGTAGCCGGATGTGCCTTTGCCGCGATTACCGGTCCATTTCACCTGCACGGCGTAACGATGTTCCTGTCCTGCCATCTGATTATTCCTCCCTTGGAATCTTTTTCGCATTTTCTAACGGAAAACCGGTGTCCACTTTTCCTAGAAATGCTCTCGCGTATCGCGCAGGTGATCGAGCCCCTTGCGCAGCGTCTCGATGATCTCATCCACTTCCGAACGACTGATGGTCAGCGCCGGCGAGGCCAGCATGCGGTCGCCGGTGGCGCGCATGACAAGGCCGTTTGCAAGGCAATGGTTGCGCACGGCGGTACCGATGTCATCGGGCTTGGCGAAACGCCGGCGGGTTGCCTTGTCGGCCGTTATCTGCAGACCGCCCATCAGGCCGACATTCACGGCCTCGCCCACCAGTTCGTGGTCGGTCAAGCTTTTCCAGCCTTCGGAGAAATAGGGGCCGATATCATCGCGCACCCGCTCCACCAGACCCTCATTCTCGATGATACGGAGGTTTTCCAGCGCGGCGGCGGCGCAGACGGGGTGGCCGGAATAGGTAAAGCCGTGGTTGAAGTCACCGACTTCCGACAACATCACTTCCGCCACGCGGTCGGAAACGATGACGCCGCCGATCGGCAGATAACCGGATGAAAGGCCCTTGGCGACGGGGGCGAAATCCGGCTCCACGCCGAAATGCTGGTAACCGAACCAGGAGCCGAGACGGCCGAAACCGCAGATCACCTCATCCGATACGAGCAGGATATTGCGCGCCTTGCAGATGCGGGCGATTTCCGGCCAGTAGGTCTCCGGCGGCACGATGACGCCGCCTGCCCCCTGAATGGGTTCGGCGACGAAAGCGGCAACGTTTTCCTCGCCGAGTTCATCGATTTTCGCATCCAGTTCGCGCGCCACTTTCAGGCCGAACTCAGCGGGCGAAAGATCGCCGCCTTCGGCATACCAATAGGGCTGGCCGATATGGGCAACGCCCTCGATCGGCAGGTTGCCCTGCTCGTGCATCCATTTCATGCCGCCGAGCGAGGCGCCGGCCACCGTCGAGCCGTGATAGCCGTTACGGCGGGCAATGACCTGCGTCTTCGTCGGATGGCCGAGCGCCTTCCAGTAGACCCGCGCCATGCGGAACCAGGTGTCGGTCGCTTCCGAACCGGAATTGGTGAAGAACACATGGTTCATGTCAGGCCCGGCGCGCGAGGCGATCTTCTGCGCCAGAAGCGTCGCCGGCGGTGTCGTGGTGCCGAAAAACGCGTTGTAATAAGGCAACTCGTTCATCTGCCTCTGAACGACATCAGCGATTTCGCGGCGTCCATAGCCAATATTCACGCACCAGAGGCCGGCAAAGGCATCGAGATATTTCTTGCCGGTGCTGTCATAGATGAACACCCCTTCGGCCCGCTCGATGATGCGGGTGCCGGCGGCATTCAGTTTGCCCATATCGGAAAAGGGATGGAGGTGATGGGCGGCATCGATGGCGGCAAGGTTGGATATCGGCTTGGAGACTTCATTCATGACAGATCGCACTCCCATAAAGGCGACGGCGCTCACGCCACCGCGCATGCCGAACATGGCCGGGCGGCTTTGATTTGGCAAGGCTGGTGATTTTCAGGGGGCAACGCCAGCGAGAGACGGAGAGCTGGCCCCCTCATCCCGCTGCCGCGGACTCCTCCCCCGGGGAGAGGAAACAAGCGGCGCGCTCCCAATCCAAACGAACTCCGTTCGCGTTATGCGAAAAACGCCCGGCCCACCAGCACTTTCAACTCGCCGGCATGCACCTCCAGCGCTACATCCCGCTCCATCGGCAGCAATTCGCCATCGATGACGCAGCGCACATCATGGCGCTTCTTCGGGAAATGCAACTCCACATCCGTCACCGTCATGGCTGTCACGGCGGCGTTTTCCTTCAGTCTGCCGCGCAGAATGTCGAAGGCAAGCCTTGCGACACCGGAGGGGCGCAGCGGATCGGTGAGGTAAAAACCGAGATGGCCGCCGGATACACTATCCGCCACCAGCAGCGAGTTCTGGCCAAATTCATTGTTGGAGACGGAAATGGCCGAGACCTTGCGGTGCTGGGTTTCGCCATTGACGGTATATTCCACCTCAAAGACCGGCGGATTGAGGATGACGCTGACGGCGGCGCGGATGCTCGCCTTGATCTTGCCGAGGCGGGAGGCGAAAGCAAGGTTGTTGCGATAGCGCACCATGCGCGAATGCAGACCGGCGGAAAACTGGTGAACGAAAAGCCGGCCGTTGGCGCTGGCTATATCCACGCTGGCGATCTCGCCAGTCGCCAGCGTTTCCAGCGCCAGGCGAATGTCGAGCGGCAGTTTCAGCGAGCGGGCAAACAGGTTCATGGTGCCGGCCGGTACAATGCCGAGCGCAATGCCCTGTTTCCAGGCGATGCCGGCAGCAGCCGAAATGGTGCCATCGCCACCACCGGCAATGATGCCTTCAATATCAGGCTCATCGGCAGCGCGCTCCAATTCATCGACAATGTCCTTTCCGGAAACCAGACGGCAATCGATCTCGTGCCCGGCCCGGGAAAAGATCGCGCGGGCGTGGTCGCAATAGGCATCCATATCAGTGGTGCGAAAGGTGCCGCCATCACGATTGAAAATTGCAATGAGCTTCATGTCCAACCCGGTTCCGTAACGTTCACAGCCGCGCGTAAATGCCTGGCTTCATATAGAGTTCCGAACACCATCGCGTGAAGATCGTCTTTTGCCGAGAATCGCTCTACCGCAACGCATCATTTCATGTTAGGGATCACTTAAGGTCATTTTCATGACCGCGCATCTCCAGTCAGGGCAGACCGCTCCCATACGGTCTTGCCCTTTTTTCTGTGGGGTCCTCCCCCCCTTCTCAGGTCACCATGAGCCAGTCGAATATTTCCGAAATTCGCCCCGCAGCGGAGAATGAAACCGTTTACACGGACACTCCGGCCGTGGCGCTCTCGCCGCTTGCCATCGCGCTGATCGAGCTGGCGCTGGCCGCCGGCGGCTTCGGCATCGGCACCGGCGAATTCGCCATCATGGGCCTGTTGCCCGACGTCGCCACGACCTATGGCGTGACGGTGCCGCAGGCGGGTTACGTGATCACGGCCTATGCGCTCGGCGTTGTCATCGGCGCGCCGATCATCGCGGTTCTTGCGGCCCGCATGACGCGGCGCGCTTTGCTCCTCGGCCTGATGGGGCTTTTTGCGGCCGGCAATATCTTGAGCGCCGTCGCACCTGACTTCCTGAGCTTTACCGTGCTGCGCTTCATCACCGGCCTGCCGCATGGCGCCTATTTCGGCGTCGCGGCGCTGGTGGCGGCCTCTATGGCGCCGATCCATAAACGCGCCCGCGCCGTCGGCCGCGTCATGCTCGGCCTCACCATCGCCACGCTGCTCGGCACACCGCTTGCCACCTTCTTCGGCCAGCTGCTGTCCTGGCGCGCCGCCTTCATGCTGGTCGGTGGCATAGCGCTTCTGACCGTCGCCCTGCTCTGGCTGTTCCAGCCGCGTGACCGGGTGGAGGAAGGTGCAAGCGTCTGGCGCGAACTCGGCGCTTTCCGCCGTGTGCAGGTGTGGCTGACGCTTGCCATCGCGTCTGTCGGTTTCGGCGGCATGTTCTCGGTGTTCAGCTATATCGCCAAGACCACCACTGATGTGGCGATGATGCCGGTTTCCACAGTCTCCATGGTGCTGGCGCTGTTCGGCATCGGCATGAATGTCGGCAATGTGGTCGGCTCCCGGCTGGCGGACATCTCGCTCAACGGCACCATTGGCGGCATGCTCGCCTTCAACGTGGTGGTCATGGCGGTGTTCGGCATGACCGCGCAGGATCCATTCATGCTGTGCCTCTGCGTCTTCCTGATCGGTTGCGGTTTTGCCGCCTGTCCGGCCGTGCAGACGCGGCTGATGGATGTGGCGCAGGATGCCCAGACGCTGGCCGCCGCCTCCAACCACTCCGCCTTCAACATCGCCAATGCGCTTGGCGCCTGGCTCGGCGGGCTGGTCATCGCCATGGGTTATGGCTATGCCTCGACAGGTTATGTCGGTGCGGTTCTGTCGCTTCTCGGGCTTGGCGTTTTCCTTGTTTCCGTCACCGTCGAGCGGCGCGAAAAGGCGGCCTGAGCCGGCCCTATCGCAGCTTACGGAAATTTCACAATCGGGCGCTTGACTCTTTTCGGTTTCAGGCGCAACACGACCTTACGCGCATGCCAATCAGCACGGCGCGGATTTCAACGGAGCATCATTGGATGTCTAGCGACAGTAGCAGTCGATTGCCTTTGCCGAGACCGGCGAACGTGAACTGATCCGACCGCTGTCGGCTCACCACCGCGTTCGCCGTTATCGGCGAATCGACGGAAAGGTGAGCAATCATGAACTTCCACAACCTCTCCCAGAGGGCCAGCAAGGCCGCACGTCTTCTTCGTAGCGGAAACGCCGGCTCCACCACCATTGCCGAACGCGTCGAGCACCTCAACGCGCTTGAGGTCGGCGATGCCGCAACCGCCCTGCTCGCCATGCCGCAGGCAAAGGCCGTCGCCATTCTCGACCGGCCGGAACTGCATGGCGCCGCCGCCATCATCGCCGATATTCCGGTTGAACAGGCCGCCCGCCTCGTCAATCTGATGTCTGACGACCGCGTTGCCGACGTCATGGCGGAAATGGCCGAAGAGCCGCGCGCCAAGCTGTTTTCCCGGCTGGACCGCACGACGGCGCTCTCCATCAAACACCTGATGGGGTATCCGCCGCGCACGGCCGGCTCGATCATGACCACGGAATTCGTCAGCGTGCCGGATGACTGGACGGTGGAACAGACCCTTTCGCACATCCGCGTCGTCGAGCGGTCGCGTGAAACGGTCTATGCCATCTATGTGCTGGCGCAGGACGGAACGCTGACAACCGTCGTGACGCTGCGTCGCCTGCTGACCGGCGAAGCCGGTGCTTCCATCCTCTCCGTCGCATCGAAGGAAGGCATCGTCTGCGCCAGCCCGCTGATGTCGCAGGAGGATGTCGCCCGGCTGATCCGCAAGCACGACCTTCTGGCACTGCCCGTCGTCGATGACCGCTCGCATATTCTCGGCATCGTCACCGTTGACGACGTGATCGACACCATGATCGCCGACACAACGGAAGACGCCCACAAGTTCGGTGGTATGGAGGCGCTCGGCAAGCCCTATATGACGATCGGCTTTCCGGACATGATCCGCAAGCGCGCCGGCTGGCTCGCAGCACTGTTCCTCGGCGAAATGCTGACGGCCAGCGCCATGCAGCATTTCGAAGGCGAGCTGGAAAAGGCCGTGGTCCTGACGCTGTTCATTCCACTCATCATGTCTTCGGGCGGCAATTCCGGTTCGCAGGCCACCTCGCTCATCATCCGGGCGCTGGCGCTCGGTGAACTGAAGCTTTCCGACTGGTGGCGGGTGCTGCTTCGGGAAATCCCGACGGGCCTGACGCTCGGCTGCATTCTGGGCGCCATCGGTTTCCTGCGGCTCACGGTCTGGCAGCAGGCCGGCTTTTATGATTACGGCGACCACTGGCTGCTGGTGGGCGCAACCGTCTTTGCAGCGCTGGTCGGCATCGTCACCTTCGGCTCGCTCGCCGGCTCCATGCTGCCCTTCGTGCTGCAGCGCCTGCGGCTCGACCCCGCCAGCGCGTCTGCCCCCTTCGTCGCCACGCTGGTGGATGTCAGCGGCCTCGTCATCTACTTCTCGGTGGCGCTGGTGATCTTGAGCGGCACATTGCTCTGAAAGACAAAAGGCCCGCTCGAAAGAGCGGGCCTTCTACATTTCGCGGCACGTCATAACCTCTCCTCCGTCATGCCGGACTTGATCCGGCATCCAGCCACGACGCGTCTGCGCCGTGAGAAGAGTCTTTTGCGCTCAATGACTTGATCGCGCTGGACCCCGGATCTGGTCCGGGGTGACGGCGTGCGGATGATGCAACTTTGCCAAAAGCATGGTTCCTGGAAAGCCCCTCAGCCGCCGGCGCTGATGACGCCCGTTCCCAACAGCCCAAGCAGGATGAAGCCGATGACCACGCGATACCAGACGAAGGGCATGTAGCTCTTGGTGGAGACCAGCTTGAGGAAGACGACAATCACCGCGTAGCCGACAATGAAGGCGATCAGGGTGGCAAGTCCCGTCTGCCCCCAGCCGACCGGGTTGTCCTCACCGATGCTCTTGAAGAGCTGGTAGAAACCGGAGCCGAAGACGGCGGGAACGGCGAGCAGGAAGGAATAACGGGCGGCCGCCTCGCGGGTGTAGCCGAGCAGCAGGCCGGCGCTGATGGTGCCGCCCGAGCGCGAGACACCGGGGATGAGCGCCATGGCCTGCGCGAAACCGAAGAGGATACCGTCGCGCCAGATCAGCTGGTTCAGCTTGTAGCGCTTCTCACCGATCCTGTCGGCAATGCCAAGAACGATGCCGAAGACGATCAGCATCACGGCGGTGATATAGAGGTTGCGCAGCGAATGTTCGATGGCATCCTTGAAGAACAGGCCGAGAAACACGATCGGCACGGAACCGACGATGATCAGCCAGCCAAGCCGGGCATCGGCCTTGTCATAGGGGCCGAGGCGCAGGTTCTGCCGCAGCCAGGCGGCGGCGATCCGCATGATGTCGGACCAGAAATAGACCAGCACGGCCATTTCCGTGCCGATTTGCGTAATCGCGGTGAAGGCGGCCCCGGGATCGGCGCCGGAGGGCAGGAACTCCCCGGCTATCCTCAGATGCGCGCTTGAAGAAATCGGAAGAAACTCAGTAAGTCCTTGCAAAAGGCCGAGAAATCCGGCCTCCATCCAACCCATGCTCATGTGCTTTGATGTCCCTGCTGCGAATCACAATGGCAGCATTATGCATTAATCGGGGCAAATGCATGTTGCATCGCACCATCGAACAAGGGTGAAGGCCGGTGTGTTTTAATCGATGATTTTTCAGCCCGCCACCCGCCCTGTTGAGCCGCGTGGCAGGAAACGGGTGGCCGGCCTCCGGACCGGTCAAATAAGGTCGCGTCATCACCCGCAACATCGAGGACACCATGACGCCCCGGCCTGAAACACTCCCACCCCTGCAGATGCTTGAAAGAATGTTTGAAGTGGAAATGTCTTTCATGGAATCGGAATCGCGCGATATCGCGATACTGACGAAAGCCTTTCACCCTGATGTCGTCATTCACGAACCGACGTCGCTACCCTATTCCGGTGATTGGAAAGGTCTGCCGGGCATCGCGGGATTGATGCAGGCGATGAACCAAACATTCAGCAAAATGGCGATTGAAGACCTGACCTGCGCCGGCTCCGCCGAAAGGCTTCATGTTTCCTGTTTCCTGCACATGACAAGCCGCGCGACAGGGGGGGAGATCAGGCAGCCATTCGCGCAGATACTGCGGTTTCATGACGGGCTGCTCATAGAGGGAACGCCGTTCTATTTCGATACGGCGCAGATTGAGAATGCCCTGACGGATTCATCATCAGCGGGCACATCGGCCGCCTTCAGCCGGTAGGCACCGCCGACGCCGGCCGGATGGGCGGGATTTGTACCTGCACCATCCGCTCCAGCGCCAGCAATTCCCGTCACGATCCGTTCTGTCGCGGCGATATTCAGGCGGCCTTCTCCGCAGCCTGCGGAAGCTGTGTGTATTTCGCGCCGTTCTTGCAGACGACATGGGCGTCGCCCCAGCTTTTCAGCGCCGAAATTACCGGCTTCATGGTATCGCCAAGCGGCGTCAGCGCGTAGTCCACACGTGGCGGTACCACCGGGAAGACGGTGCGCGAAATCAGGCCCGCCTCCTCCAGTTCGCGCAGCTGCTTGGTCAGCATGCGCTGGGTGACGCTTGGAATATGGCGGCGCAGCTCGTTGAAGCGCAGCGTGCCCTCGTTGATGAGGTGATAAAGGATCACGCCTTTCCATTTTCCGTCGAGAAAACTCAAGGTCGATTCCACCGGGCAACCGGGGAAATTGCCGGTAAGCTTGGCGCGCGGTCGCGACATCACAGTATCCTTTTTGTATGTATCATCACAAAATGTGCATTCTTGCGATTGATGTTCATATGTATCAAGTAAGAGGCACGCAAACAAGCAAAGGAGACTGTTCATGCGCGCCATCGGTTACAGGACAAGCCAGCCCATCACCGCAAAGGATGCCCTTGTCGATATCGACCTGCCGCAGCCGGAGGCGAAGGGGCACGACATTCTGGTGGAGGTGAAGGCCGTTTCGGTCAACCCCGTTGACACCAAGGTGCGCCGCAACCAGTCGCCGGAAAATGGCGCTACCCGTGTGCTCGGCTTCGATGCTTCGGGCGTGGTGAAGGCCGTCGGTGACAAGGTCTCGCTGTTCAAGCCCGGCGACGAGGTGTTTTACGCCGGTGTCATCAACCGTCCCGGCTCCAACAGCGAATTCCACCTGGTCGATGAACGCATTGTCGGCGCAAAACCGAAATCGCTGAATTTCGAGGAAGCCGCGGCCCTGCCGCTGACGGCGATCACCGCTTACGAAACGCTGTTCGACCGGCTGCGGGTGAAGGACCCGGTTCCGGGCGCTGCCAACGCCGTTCTGGTCATCGGTGGTGCCGGCGGCGTCGGCTCGATCGCCATCCAGCTTCTGCGGGCGTTGACGGACCTTACCGTCATCGCCACCGCCTCGCGGCCGGAAACGATGGCCTGGGCGAAAGACCTCGGCGCGCATCATGTCGTCGATCACAGCAAGCCGATTGCCCCGCAGGTGGAGGCGCTTGGTCTTGGCGCGCCAGGCTTCGTCTTTTCAACCACCCATAGCGATATCCACGCCGCCGACAGCGTGGCGGCCATTGCGCCGCAGGGTCGTTTCGCGCTGATCGACGATCCGGCCGGCGGTTTCGACATCATGGCCTTCAAGCGCAAATGCGTGTCGATCCATTGGGAAATGATGTTCGCCCGCGCGGTGTTCGAGACGCCTGACATGATCGAACAGCACAGGCTGCTGAACCACGTTGCGCAACTGGTCGATGCCGGCAAGATCAAAACGACGCTGACGGAAGTCTTCGGCACCATCAATGCCGCAAATCTCATCAAGGCGCATGCGCTGATCGAAAGCAACACAGCCAAGGGCAAGATCGTGCTTTCGGGCTTCTGATCGACACGACGGCGCATTCGCATGGCGGGCGCGCCGTCTTGTTCCGCCTTGACTGAAATGCGTCCCCCATGCGCGAAAAATCCCGCATGGCTTTTATCTTGTCAGTCGTCGTCAGGATCTTCCGGGCACGGCCATGACGCGGGCGTGGTCAGGCCGCCCGGCAATTTGGTCTTGGCATCGCCGCAGGCAATATCGACCTGTTTCTGCTCAAGGCCGGTTGCCGTGGAAAGATCAAGCCCTTCAATACGGGTCAGGAGCAGGAAAGCGTTGGTGAAATCCACCGGCCCACCGAGCTTTGCGCCACCGAAGCGGGCACGCGACAGGTTGGTCAGGGAAAATTTCGAGCCGTTCAGCGTCGCACCCTCGAAATCGGCGCGCCCCAGTTCGGCCTTGGTGAAATCCGTGCCGTCGAGCTTGGTTTTTTCGAACTTGGTCCGCTGCATCTCGGCGTTGATAAATTTCGCGTTGGTGGCGTCGGCGGCGCTGAAGTCGCTGCGATAGGCTTCCACCTTGGTCAGATTGGCGCCCTGCAGGTTCGCCTCCCCCAGCGCCGTGCGGATGAGTTTCGCCTTTTCGAGGTTGGCGCCCTTCATCGATGAGCCGCGCAGGTCGGTATAGGTGAAGTCCGTGCCGTAGAGCATCGCCGAATCGAGATTGCTGCCACCCAGCATCAGAAGACGCTTGTTGCATTGGCGCCAGTCGATGCCGGCCATGGCATCGGTGCGGCAGCTGGCAGCCACCAGCGGGCCGCCGCTCAGCGAAACCACCGCAACCACCGCCGCCGCCACAGCGGCGCCAAATCTCGTCTTCCGCACGATATTCAGCCTTTGAAAGCCGGACATTCTCACACTCCCTGTCGCCGGTCGACGGCGCAACCGCAACAGCTCTCGAGCCGAACCAAGGACCACATGCACATTCAAGGCGTTACCGCATTCCCGCCCCGCAATCCACGGGCAACGTGATGCTACAACACCCCAACATCCTATATGTAAGAAATCGAAGAGCAATCCACAAATACTGACGGGAAAGAGGCCTGAGCGCTACTTTTGCCTCATGCCCTCTTGCACTCGCGTCCAGCCATCGCGCGTCTGCGCCATGGGAGATTATCTTGCCCGATGAGAGGCTTTCCCGCTCCGCGAGCCACGCTCGACGTCATCCTGCGGCCAGTCCCGAGGATGCGTCCACGTGTCGTAAAATCAACCGGTTGCAGATGCTCGGGACAGTCCCGAGCATGACGAAGGAGAGGGATCGAGTCCCGCCGCTCTTACATATTGGCGTAAACCGGCCCCTCGCCACCCTGCGGCGGCACCCAGTTGATGTTCTGGTTGGGGTCCTTGATGTCGCAGGTCTTGCAGTGCACGCAATTCTGGGCGTTGATGACGTAGACTTGCCTGCCATCCTTTTCCACCCACTCATAGACGCCAGCCGGACAATAACGGGTCGAAGGACCGGCATAGACGTCATGTTCGGAGCGCTTCTGCAACTCCATGTCCTTTACCTGAAGATGCACCGGCTGGTCCTCCTCATGGTTGGTGGAGGACAGGAATACCGAAGACAGGCGGTCGAAGGTCAAAACGCCATCCGGTTTCGGATAGGCGATCGGCTTGTGCCTTGCAGCCGGTTCGAGGCTCTGCGCATCCGTCTTGCCGTGCTTCAGCGTGCCGAAGAACGAGAAGCCGAACAGCTGGTTCGTCCACATGTCGAGACCGCCAAGGCCGATGCCGACCAGCGTGCCGAATTTCGACCATAGCGGCTTGACGTTGCGCACCCGCTTCAGATCCTTGCCGATATCGCCTTCGCGCCATTCGGCCTCGATCTCCGCCACCTCGTCATGGGCGCGGCCGGCCGCAATCGCCGCGGCGATCTTGTCCGCCGCCAGCATGCCCGACAGAACCGCGTTGTGACTGCCCTTGATACGCGGCACGTTGACGAGACCGGCCGAACAGCCGATCAGCGCGCCGCCGGGGAAAGTGAGCTTCGGCACCGACTGGTAACCGCCCTCGGTGATGGCGCGCGCGCCATAGGAGATGCGCTTGCCGCCCTCGAACGTATCGCGGATCGCCGGATGCGTCTTGAAGCGCTGGAATTCCTCGAAGGGATAAAGATAGGGGTTCTTGTAGTTGAGGTGCACCACGAAGCCGACGGCGACGAGATTGTCTTCCAGGTGATAAAGGAAGGAGCCGCCGCCGGTCTTGAAACCGAGCGGCCAGCCGAAGGAATGCTGCACAAGGCCCTGCTTGTGCTTCTCCGGCTTGACCTGCCAGAGTTCCTTGATGCCGATACCGAATTTCTGCGGCTCGCGATCCCTGGAGAGGTCGAATTTGGAAATCAGCTGCTTGGCGAGCGACCCACGCACGCCTTCGCCGATCAGCACATATTTGCCGTGCAGCTCCATGCCGCGGGTGAAGTTCGGGCCCGGCTCGCCGTTTTTCTCGATGCCCATATCGCCGGTGGCGACGCCGATGACGGCGCCTTCTTCGTTATAAAGCACTTCCGTGGCGGCAAAGCCCGGATAGATCTCGACACCGAGCCCTTCCGCCTTTTCCGCCAGCCAGCGACAGACCAGCCCGAGCGAGACGATGTAATTGCCGTGATTGTTCATGAGCGGCGGCATCATGAAATTCGGCAGGCGGATGGAACCGGCAGGGCCTAAAAACAGGAACTGGTCGTCCTTGACCTCGGTCTTGAAGGGATGCCCCTCCTCTTCGCGCCAGCCGGGCAGCAGACGGTCGATACCGATTGGATCGACAACCGCGCCGGAGAGGATATGGGCGCCGACTTCCGCACCCTTTTCGAGAACGACAACCGAAAGCTCCGGCTCCACCTGCTTCAGCCGGATCGCGGCGGCAAGACCCGCAGGACCCGCGCCAACGATCACAACGTCGAATTCCATCGCTTCGCGTTCGGGCAGTTCCATCGCTTCCGTCATCTCATCCTCTCAGGTCGCCGGTCCCGTCCGGCTGTTGTTATATCCGCTTTCCGCCATTCGCAGGGCATTGCCGGTGCGAGGCAAAAGCCCGTGCGCAACAAGGAGTTCGCCTCCCCTGTCTTCGCAAAGCACGACGCCTTTGTCGAGCTTCTATAGCGGCAAAACATGTCGCACGCCAGTCAATTGTCAGACAACCTGACGATTGATATATTACTTTTACGTTCACGTAAGATTAGAATAGAAGTGACGGGCACGGGCGTCAAGCGTTGTCCGCACCTGCCGATCAGGAGAACCACCCTTCCCGCCTTCGCTTGATCGCGGACCGATCCTGCGCCAAGCCTCCACTTCACGCGGGTTCCATCAAGGCGACATCCACCCGATCAGCTGCCACTACAGGTCCCACTTGAAATTACATTAGCGCTAATGTAAATCACCTCTCATGACGATCAACCACAGGCCCGGTCTGGGCGAACTCCTCCGTTATGTCGGCGAACTTGTCGATCAAGGCGCCGCCGAGCGTTATCGCGCGCTCGATATCGACTATCGCCCCCGCTACACGCCGGTGCTGCGCGCATTGAGCGCCGGCGCCGTGACGGTGACGGATATCACCACCGCCAGCAGCCTCACCCAGGGCGCGATCAGCCAGACGGTCAGCCTGATGCTGAAAGACGGGCTGGTCGTTCGTCATGCACTGGATGATGGAAGGAAAAGCGGCCTCAAGCTGACCGAGCGCGGTCTCCAACTTCTGCAAAAGCTGGAGCCGCACTGGGAAACGACCTTCCGCGCAATTCGCGACCTTGAGGCGGAGATCGGCTTTCCGGTTCTGAAAATTCTTGGAGGCCTGGCAACGGCCCTCGAAAGGCAGGGCTTCGCGGATCGACTGGCGGAGGCGGAAAAAGCGGGAAAGCACGATGACTAGGAAAGCCGACATGACAGCGCAAAACTGGTTCGACACGGGCGGCAGCGCCTATGCATTGTTCAGACCGGAATATCCGGCGGGGCTTGCGCGGTTTCTGGCGCGGGCGGTGGATGGACGCGGCTTGGCCGTCGATGTCGGGTGCGGAAACGGGCAGCTGACGCGGCAGCTCGCGGACCATTTCAACAGTGTGATCGGCATCGATCCCAGCGCGGACCAGATCGCGAATGCGCGCCGGCATGGCAATATCGACTATCTCTGCGCCCCCGCGGAACAGCTGCCGCTGCCGGAGAAAAGCGCGAGCCTGATCACGGCGGCACAGGCGGCCCACTGGTTCGACCTGCCGCGGTTTTACGCCGAGGTGCAGCGCATCGCCGAAGACGGCGCACTCATCGCGCTGGTCAGCTACGGCGTCATGCAACTTGCGCCTTCAGAGCTGCAGGATCGATTCGACAGATTCTACCGCGACGAAATCGGCCCCTACTGGCCGCCGGAACGCAAGCTTGTCGATTCCGGATATGCCGAGATCGAGTTTCCGTTCGAGGAGATGCCCTACCCCGACATGACGATCGATCGTGTCTGGGAGCTGGGGGAGTTTCTGGGCTATCTGTCGACCTGGTCGGCTGTCCGGCGTGTCAATGAGGCAGGCCGCGACGACATTCTGGAAAGTTTCGTGCACGATATCTCGGCCCTCTGGGGCGACCCGGCGCGCAAGCTGCCGGTTTCATGGCCGATCAACATGCGATTGGGGACGATATGAACCAGCCTGCCACGCCGCCGCCGCTCGCTGTCGGACTGCGCCATGTCGAGCGCCTGCTGGTCGCGCCGCTTCACACCGTACCGGAGATCGACGATTCCTGGCCGGGCTTTCGCGACATGCCGCCGGTTCTGGCCACCGCAATCATGATTGCCTTCATCGAAGAGACATGTGTGCGGGGCCTGCGGCCCTTCCTTGATGCGCGGCAACGCACTGTCGGCACGCATGTCGATGTCAGCCACGTCGCGGCAACGGCCGTCGGGATGACGGTTACCGCCGAAATCGAGCTGACCGAAATCGACGAAAAATCGCTTCTTTTCAGGGTGACCTGCCGCGACGAGGCGGGACTGATCGGCGAGGGAACCCATCGGCGCGCCATCGTCGATATCGACCGCTTCATGAAGAAATTGGGGGAGAAATCCGCAGCGATGGCGGCTTCTCCGGGACCGGCAGCGGCCGTGGTTCTGGCAACGCTCGGCCTGCCCGTTCCCCAAAGGGGATAAGGCGGGCATCTGCCGGCCACGTCCGATGCGGATCGTTTCTCAGGCGAAAATGCGCGCGCGGCTTTCAAGATCGCGGCTGACTTCGACATAAGGTGCGGGTCCGAAGCTGATCCGGGCCACGCCGAGCTTCGCCAATGCGCGAACCTCCTCCACGTCCCCCGACGTCATGACGTTGACCGGAAGGCTCGCCTGCCTGCATATTTTTTCTATCAGCTTTTTATCCTTCAGCCCCGGCACGAAGAAGCCATCGGCCCCCGCTGCGGCATAAGCGGCCTCGCGGGCGAATGCTTCGTCCAGCAAGGACGCGTGATCGACACCTTCGGCGGCCTTGAGAAACACATCCGTTCTCGCATTGATGAAAGCCGGGACACCCGCATCGCTTGCCGCGCTGCGAACAGCCCGAAGCCGATCCGACTGATGATCGATGCCATGCAGGCCGTCGTCGTGCACCACCTGGTCCTCGAAGTTCAAGCCGATGACGCCGAGGGCAAGCAGACGGCCCACATTCTGCCTGACGGCGGCGGGATCATTTGCGTAACCGCCTTCAAAATCCACAGTGAGAGGCAGGTCCACACATTTCGTTATGCGCGCGACAACCGAGAGCGCGTCATCCAGCGGCATTTCCTCACCATCCGAATAACCCTGTGCCGCTGCGACAGACCAGCTTCCGGTCGCCACCGCCTTCGCCCCGCCGCGTGCAACGGCGACTGCGCTTCCCGCATCCCAGATGTTGTAAAGGACGATCGGGTCGCCCGGAATATGCAAGCTGCGGAATATTTCCGCACGTTCGATTTGACTGTTCATCGCGGTCTCTCCTGTGATCGATATTGCTGAGCTTTCGCTCGTCCAATCAGTCGTTACAGGCGCCTGAGGCCGCCGCAACAACCCGGAAACTGCTAACACCGGCCGCGCGTTGCGACCGCCGATTTTCGGGCGTCGATTTCTTTATTTCCAGATATCGCACGAAACCGATCGCACGACGACCCATCCTCGGCCGGACAGCGAACCGGTGTGGACCGACTGCGAAAACCAGCGCTCCGACGCCAACTTCAGGATCACCGGCATGACCCTTCCGGGCCAGCCGACACCATTCAGATCGCCCACTCCTCATCGGTGGTGAAAACGATGGTCAGCCACCGATCCGTTCCCTCGCCGCCGAGTGCGTCGCCGATCTCGTCACGGATCGCATCCCATTCCTCCAGACGCCGGGCGGGCCAGTTCTTCGGGACGATGAAGAAAAGTTCGATCTGCCGGCCCCGGCCGACGCGCGCCACATAGGAATAATGCGAGGAGAAGCCGAATTTCTGCACCGTCTCGGCCGCCACCCGGTCCACGTGCTGCTTGAATTCCAGCGGTGTGACCAGAAGAATATCGGCCAGCGCCTGTTTCACATTGCCGAGCGGCATGGGGATGATGACGAGGCAGACCAGCACCAGCACGGCCGGGTCGACATAGGGAGAGAGCCACGCCTGCGCCGTTCCCGTCAGCCCGTAACCGATGGCGAAGGCGATGAAGAGCGCCACGCTCAACAGCGCGCTCATCAGCCAGCTTTTGGCATCCAGCGCCACGAAGGCGGATTTCAGCCTGCGGTTCTGCCTTTTGACGAACCATGCCATGGCGAGCGAGACGGCGAAGCTGACGAAGGTGACGATGATGGCGTAGTCGAACTCGATCGCCCTGCCGCCATCCATCAGGCTGTCGACGGCATTGATCAGCGCATAGATCGCCGCGCCCATCAGAAGCGTGCCGTTGAGGCCGAGCACCATCGGCTCCAGATGCCAGAAACCCATGGTGAAACGTTCCACCAGCCTGCCACCCGGCCTTGGCGCGGCGGAGGCGGCAATCAACCGTGCCACGAGCAGCGCCAGCACCGTCATGAAAGCATCGGTCAGGGCATAAACACCGTCGAAAACCACCGCGAAGGAACCGGAGAACAGGCCCGCGCCAATGCCGAAGAGCGCCAGCACAACCGTGACGGCGATGGAGAATTTCAGCAGAGATTGTTCTGTCATGACGTGTATTTGACCTTCAAAACCGGACGCCACCTTCCTATAAACAGCACATACGGCACTCACAAGACAGGACAAACCCCATGGATTTCGGCATTTCCGGCAAACGCGCCCTCGTTCTCGCCTCTTCTCGCGGCCTTGGGCTGGGCATCGCCACGGCGCTCGCCAAGGAAGGCGCACATGTTCTCCTCGTCGGCAGAAGCGGCGAAAAGCTGGAAGCGAATTGCAAGGCCATCAACGCGCTCGGCAAGGGCAAGGCCGACTGGGTCTGGGGTGATCTCGCAGACGACAACTTCGTCGAGGCCATGGTTCAGGCCGTCAAGGACAAGCTCGGCGGCATCGATATTCTCGTCAACAATACCGGCGGCCCGACGCCGGGTCTCGCACAGGAGATGACGGGCGAGAAACTGGATACCTTCTTCCAGTCGATGGTGCTGCGCGTCATCACCCTTACCAATGCGCTGCTGCCGCAGATGAAGGAACAGGGTTTTGGCCGCATCCTGACCGTCGCCTCCTCCGGCGTGTTCGAGCCGATCGCCAATCTGGCGCTGTCCAACACGCTGCGTGGCGCGCTGGTGGGCTGGAGCAAGACGCTGTCCACCGAAGTGGCCGGTTTCGGCATCACTTCCAACCTGCTTCTGCCCGGCCGCATTCACACCGACCGTATCGACGAGCTGGACGGCGCCAACGCCAAGCGACTGGGCAAAAGCGTCGAGGAAATCCGCGAGGCTTCCGTCAAGAGCATTCCCGCCGGCCGCCTCGGCACGGTGGAGGAATTCGCCGCCGCCGGCGCCTTCCTCTGCTCGGTACCGGCAAGCTACATCACCGGCACCATGCTGCGCGTGGATGGCGGCGCCGCGAAATCGAACTGAGGCCGCAACGCGGCTACCGGGCCGCTTCGTAGATCACGAAGCGGTTTCGGCCGGTATTCTTGGCTTCGTAAAGGGCCGTGTCGGCGCGGCGCAGAACATCGCTGGCGCTCTCGCCGGGATTGGCAAAGGCGATGCCGGCCGAGCAGCTGTAGCGGAAATCCGGCATGTCCCCGAGCGGTGATGCATCCGCCAGCGACGACAGCAGCCCCCGCATGACGGTCTCGGCGCTATGCATCCGCGAACCGCTGAGGACCAGCAAAAACTCCTCCCCGCCGATCCGGCCCACAAGATCGTCGCGGCCGACGCTCGCGGAAAGCCGGGCGGCGAAATCCTTGAGGACCAGATCACCGCAGGCATGTCCGAAGCGGTCGTTCACCGACTTGAAATGATCGATATCCATGATGATGACGGCGAGCGCCTGCGCCTTGTTGGGGCCGAGCATGTGATTGAGGCTATCCATGGCGTAGCGGCGGTTGCCGAGACCGGTCAGTTCGTCGCTCAGCGCCGACTTCAACGCCCTGTCGCGCTCCTGCCTGAGATCGCGCAATTCGATGCCGAGTTCGGAAATATCGGTGACGACACACAGCATCCAGCCGCCCGGCAAAGTCGTTTCGGTCGTCAGCACCCAGCGCCCGTCATTGAGACCGGTCTCGATGGTGCGGAAGGGCAGCTTGCCGCGCCGCGTTTTGGCGGAACGCAGCCAGAGTTCGAAATCGGAGGTTTCGATGGCGGTGCCGGTGGAGCTGCGGTAGCCGTTACGCATCAGCTCCACCCAGCTCTGGAAATCATCCGGTCCGATGCCGAGCGCCTTGCGAAACGCCGTATTGGCGAAACGCAATTCGTCGCTGCCGTCAAAAAGCGCATAACCCTGCTGCGATGCCTCCATGAGGTTGAGAAGCTGCCGGTTGAAAACCGCCATCTCGCCCCGCACCGAGCCGGAACAGTCCAGCGACACATCTTCGAAGGGGGAACTAACCATCTTGTTGGGCATCGATTTTTCCGGGTTGGGAGGATAACAGGTGGAAATTTAATATAATAATTTTGTGATATTAGTATAAGTTGCCTGTTATATATGAATCCGACTGTCTCCATCGTCATCTAAACTTCAAACCTTCACCATCATAAGCGAAAATCCCTAAAAATATTGTAGAAAACAATCGCGTTCCTGCACCAGCGCATGGAAAATCGTTTACCATCCGTCCCCCTCGCAACCGCTTCCCGGCCTGCCTCGAGGGGCAAACGGGGCAAGCCGTCCGGCAGCGTTTGGCTGGAAAACGGCGGGCCGGCGCTTGCCATTCCATCTGCCCTGTGCAATCAACCGCCCTCCTCTGACATCGGGACGCCAAGGGCATCCCTTATTCTCACGCCGGGCCGCCCAAGGGCCGGGCGAATATCTCTATCGGCGACAAGGATATGGCGATGACGCAAAAGCGGGCACTTGGCCTCGATTTCGGCACGACCAATACGGTCATGGCTCTTTCCAACGGTGGCGGCGACAGCCGCTCCATGCGTTTCACCAGCAGCGCCGGCACGGATGACAGCATGCGCACGGCGCTCTCCTTCATGAAGGATGCGGGCCTGGGTGCCGCCGCGCTGCATGTGGAAGCGGGCCACGCCGCCATCCGGCAATTCATCGACAATGCCGGGGACTGCCGTTTCCTGCAGTCGATCAAGACATTCGCGGCCTCGCCGCTGTTTCAGGGCACGCTGATCTTCGCCAAGCGCCAGAGCTTCGAGGATCTGATGGACGTGTTCCTGCGCAAGCTGAAAACCTATGCGGGGGATGAATGGCCGGGCGACGTCTCGACCGTCATCGCCGGCCGGCCGGTGCGGTTCGCCGGCAACAATCCGGACGAGGCGCTCGCGCTTGCCCGCTACAACGAGGCGCTGACGCGGGCCGGGTTCCCGGACATCCACTATGTCTACGAACCGGTGGCGGCCGCTTATTATTTCGCCCAGAGCCTGAAGAAGGACGCCAATGTGCTGGTGGCGGATTTCGGCGGCGGCACGACGGACTATTCGCTGATCCGCTTCGAGACCCATGCCGGCAAGCTTTCCGCCACCCCTATCGGCCATTCCGGCGTCGGCGTGGCGGGCGACCATTTCGACTTCCGCATGATCGACAATCTGGTCTCGCCGGAAATCGGCAAGGGCAGCAAGTTCAAAAGCTTCGACAAGGTTCTGGATGTGCCCTCGGGCTATTACGTGAATTTCGGCCGCTGGAACCAGCTGTCGATCTTCAAGACCTCCAAGGAATTCACCGACCTGAAATCGCTGGTGCGCTCGGCGCTGGAACCGGAAAAGCTCGAACTCTTCGTCGATCTCGTGGATCACGACGAGGGTTATCCGCTCTATCAGGCGATCTCCGCCACCAAGATGGCGCTTTCCTCGGCTGAAGAGGCGGAATTCAACTTCGCGCCGCTCGGCAAGGCCGGGCGCAAAATGGTGAAACGCAGCGATTTCAACAGCTGGATCACCGAAGACCTCGCCAGGATCGAGGATGCGCTGGACGAGGTTCTGGAGAAGACACAGGTCGCTCCGGATGCAATCGACAAGGTCTTTCTCACCGGCGGCACCTCCTTCGTGCCGGCCGTGCGCGAGCTTTTCACCCGCCGTTTCGATGCCGACCGGATCGAAAGCGGCGGCGAGCTGCTCTCGATTGCCCATGGTCTCGCCATGATCGGCGAAAGCGGCGACATTCAGCGCTGGACAGCGTGATTTACGGGTTCCCCGGGCGGGGAACATGGGGTAATTTCCGCCCATGATCGCCGCCCACGACCTCTCCCCGGCCGAACTCGCCGCCCTTCTGCATTTCCATGCGGATGCGGGCGTGGACTGGCTGCTGGAAAACCAGCCGGTCGACCGTTTCGCCGAATTCGCCGCCGCCCGCCCTGCCCGGCCGCAACCGGGCCAGGAGACGGGCGCAGCCGCACGCCAGCCTGGCCAGCCCACGGCGGAACGGGCCGCGGACCCATACTCTCAACAGTCGCCGCAGCCGAAACGCCAGACGCCGGCACGCGGCGCGCCAGCAGCCCCGGCGGTGCAGCAGAATGTTGCCATGCCGGACGAACAGGCCGTGGCGGCGGCGCGTTTTGCGGCCGAAAGCGCAAGGTCGCTGACAGAGCTGAAAACCGCCCTTGAGGGCTTCAGCGGCTGCAATCTGAAAAACAGCGCCCGCAATACGATCTTTGCAGATGGCGACCCCGCTTCCGCCATCATGGTCATCGGCCCCATGCCTGACGCCGATGACGACCGTGAAGGCCTGCCCTTTGCCGGCAGGACCGGCCTTTTGCTCGACCGGATGCTGGCGGCCATCGGCCTTGAGCGCAGCACCGTCATGCTCGGCAATGTCGTGCCCTGGCGCCCGCCGGGCAACCGCCCGCCGACGCAGGCGGAGATGGATATCTGCCGCCCCTTCATCGAGCGCCAGATCGCCCTTGCCGAGCCAAAACACCTGTTGCTTCTCGGCAACTTCACCGCACGTTTCTTCTTCGGCGGCACCGGCACGATCCATACGCTGCGCGGACAGTGGCGTGATGTCGCAGCCGGACACCTGATTTTGCCAGCTCTGGCCAGCCTGCATCCGCAGGAACTCTTGAATGCGCCAGCCAGCAAGTCATTGGCATGGCAGGATTTATTAGCTTTTCAGGCAAAGATTGCCGAAGGCTGACTGCCTTATTCTTGCTCAATGTAAACGAATTATGAAAAAAGCCATGCACAATGCGCATAACAGCGGCGCATTTAGCCAGCTTGCCGAATCCATGCTGCGCTGCGATATACGGCCATGTCTTGGGAGGAATTCGGTTTAAGGAACCAAGGCAATGACCACTCGCTTCCGTCCGGTACATTCCGGCTTTGAAACGCTCCGTCTGGCGGGCCTCGGCCCACGCTCCAGTCAGGGCTACCATCGTTTCGGCGCTGCCGCAAACGAACAAATGACCGCACGCGCTGCCATGCAGCAGGTCCGCGTGACGCGTCCTTCGGCTGTCTTTGCGGATTTCCGCGAGCGCTGAGAGCACTCAGGCCAGTCTAGCGCTGGTCCACAGATATGATTGCGCGCTGGCGTCTTTCTTCGGGAAGGCGCCTTTTGCTTTTGCGGGTTTTGCTGAGAGAGACGGCGAGGTTAAGAACCTTGCCAAATACTCTGACGTCATCCTCGGGCTTTTCGTAGTGTTGTCCGGTTCAGATTTCTGCACGCTCATGACATCGAAATTGAGGGCGCAAGGGACGAATGTTTCCCGCGACGTCATCCTCGGGCTTGACCCGAGGATCTAATCACCTCAACAAAATCAAAACGTTGACAGATCCTCGGGACAAGCCCGAGGATGACGCCGAGAGAAGAAATACCCGTCGCCATCAACTTCAACGGAACATATCGGGGGAATGGCGACTTCACCCCTGCGGCGTAGAGGCCTTGCGGGCCGCCCGTCTTGCCAGACCCAGCTGATGCTCTCGGAAGATGATGAATATGCCGGCAAGGATGACGATCGCCGTGCCGATCAGCATGGTGAGCGTGGGGATGTCTCCGAACAGAATGTAGGAAACTGCGATCCCGAAGACGATGGAGCTGTATTCGAAGGGTGCGATGACCGAGACTTCGGCATGGCGGTAGCTCTCCGTCAGGAAAATCTGCGCAACGCCGCCGCAGATGCCGCTGGTAATCAGCAGCATGGCCTGCGTCATGCTCAGCGCGCTCCAGCCGAAGGGAACGCTGACGAGCGACAGCAGGGTAGCGGTGAGCGAAAAATAAAGCACGATGGTCGGCGTTTTTTCGGTATCGACCAATTGCCGCACCTGGATCATCGCCAGCCCGCCCAGCGCCGCGCCACACAGCACGGCAATCGCCCCCAGCCCCTCGCCGGCGGCGAAACCGCCTTCCCGCAGAAGCGTCATCTTCGGCCACAGGATCACCAGCACGCCCATCATGCCGACGAAAACCGCGCTCCAGCGATAGATGCGCACCTTCTCATGCAGGATGAAGGCGGCGAAGACGACGGCGAGAAGCGGTGAGGCATAACCGATGGCGATGAATTCCGGCAGCGGCAGCATGGTCAGCCCGTAAAAGCCGCAGGCCATGGACAGGATGCCAAGAAAACCGCGCTTGAAATGGCCGAGAAGATTGTTGGTATGCAGCGCGCTGGTCAGCGCCTGCAGCCAGGCGAGATAAACGACAATCGGGATAATCGCGAAGGCGGAACGGAAGAAGGTGATCTGGCCGGCCGGCACATCGGGACCGGCGGCCTTGATACAGGTCTGCATGACCAGAAACAAGCCGACCGAAATCAGCTTCATGCTGATCCCGCGGAAGGGATTGGTCGGTTCGGCGTTCATTGGCAGTTACTCATGTCGGCTGCGCAAACACGCCATCAGGATATTTTTCATGCGGGGAGGACGACGCAGGGGAATTGGATTTGCGCAACGCTAGAGCATTCCATCCGCCCTTTACATCAAAAAATGTTATTCACTCATGAATTCGGTTGATTTGGTGACGGCAAGGGATTGCTTCCCCGTTTTCTAAGCCTCTCCTCCCGCGATTCCGGCCTTGAGCCAGAATGACGAAAGGAGAATATTTGTATTGCGTCAGACCAAAAACGACACGCGCTAAAATTTGAAGAAAATAAAATATAATTTCAGCAATCGTTCAACATTTGCTGCGAAGGTCCATGGGTCCGGCGGCGGGGAGGATCGTCTGCATGGCCGGAAAAGCCTTCCATGGCGGGACAGAACGTCCTCCGACGCGCACATGAACGTGACGAATACTCTACCCATTTTACATCCGGGACTTATGGCGACATGATGCCGGGAAGACCACGCTAAGTTATTCAGGAACAGTCATGCGAACAGACACGGGCCAGATCGTTCACCTGGCAGATTACCGCCCCACCGATTTCGTTCTGGAGCGGGTGGATCTCACCTTCGAACTCGACCCCAGGAATACCAAGGTCGAAGCCCGTCTGATCTTTCACCGGCGCGAAGGCACTGAGCGGCAGGCGCCTCTGGTTCTCGATGGCGACGAACTGACGCTTTCCAGCCTGCTGCTCGACCAGGTGGAGGTTCCCGCCGGCCAATATGAGGCGACGCCCGACAGCCTGACGATCCGCGACCTGCCGGCGGAGACGCCTTTCGAAATCTGCATCACCAATTACATCAATCCGCAGGTCAATACGCAGCTGATGGGGCTTTATCGCACCAATGGCGTTTATTGCACCCAATGCGAGGCCGAAGGTTTCCGCCGCATCACCTATTTCCCCGACCGCCCCGATGTTCTGGCGCCCTATACGGTAACGATCATCGCGGCGAAGGAAGGCAATCCGCTGCTTTTGTCGAACGGCAATTTCCTCGGCGGCGGCAATTACGACGAAGGCCGGCACTTCGCCGCCTGGTTCGATCCGCATCCGAAACCCAGCTATCTCTTCGCACTCGTCGCCGGTGATCTCGGCGTGGTGGAAGACACCTTCACCACCATGTCCGGTCGCGAAGTGGCGCTGAAGATTTATGTCGAGCACGGCAAGGAGCCGCGTGCGGCCTATGCCATGGACGCGCTGAAGCGTTCGATGAAATGGGACGAGGAGCGTTTCGGCCGCGAATACGACCTCGATATCTTCATGATCGTCGCCGTATCCGATTTCAACATGGGGGCGATGGAGAACAAGGGTCTCAACGTCTTCAACGACAAATTCGTGCTGGCCGATCCGGAAACCGCCTCCGACGCGGATTACGCCAATATCGAGCGCATCATCGCGCATGAATATTTCCACAACTGGACCGGCAACCGCATTACCTGCCGCGACTGGTTCCAGCTGTGCCTGAAGGAAGGCCTGACGGTTTATCGCGATCAGGAATTTTCCGCCGACATGCGCTCGCGCCCCGTCAAGCGCATCGCCGATGTACGCCATCTGAAATCGGAGCAGTTTCCGGAAGATTCCGGTCCGCTGGCGCATCCGCCGCGTCCCGACACCTACCGCGAAATCAACAATTTCTACACGACGACCGTTTATGAAAAGGGTGCCGAAGTCACCCGCATGATCGCCACGATCCTCGGTGCTGACGATTTCAAGAAGGGCATGGACCTTTATTTCGAACGTCATGACGGCGAAGCGGCGACGGTTGAGGATTTCGTCAAGAGCTTTGCGGATGCCAGCGGCCGCGATCTTTCGCAGTTTTCGCTGTGGTACACCGAGGCCGGCACGCCGCTGGTCTCCGTCTCCGCCGCTTACGACACGGGCAAGGCCACGTTCAGCCTGACACTGGAACAGACCACCACACCGACACCCGGCCAGCCGGTGAAACAGCCGCGGCACATCCCGTTGTCGCTGGCGCTGATCCTCGACAACGGCCAGATCGCCGAACCGCAGGCCGTCGAAGGCGGTGAGTACCGCAATGGTGTATTGCACCTTACCGGGCGCAATCAGACATTTTCCTTCTCCGGTATTTCTTCACGGCCGGTTCTGTCGATCAACCGCAGCTTCTCCGCGCCGGTCAACATGCATTTCGAACAGAGCGCGGCCGATCTGGTGCAGATCGCCCGGCATGAGACTGACATGTTCGCCCGTTTCCAGGCGCTCACCGATCTCTCCTTGCCGGTGCTGATTGCCGCCACCAAGGCGGTGCAGAACGGTGAAGAGATCCGCACGGATGCGGACCTCACCGCGACGCTTATCGAAATCATCGGCAATGATGCGCTTGAGCCCGCTTTCCGCGCACAGGCGCTGGCGCTGCCGAGCGAGACGGATATTGCCCGTGAACTGGGCGGCAATACCGATCCGGACGCCATTCACAAGGCGCGCAACGCCACGATCAAGGCGGTGGCGACAGCCGGGCTTGAAACCCTGCGGCGGCTTGCGGACGATGCGGGTGACAGCGACGCCTATAGCCCGGATGCGGACAGCGCCGGACGCCGCTCGCTGCGCAACGGCGCATTGACCTACCTCGCCTTTGCCGAGGAGACACCGGAACGCGCGGCGAAAGCCTATGCCGACGCCACCAACATGACCGATCTCGCCCATGCGCTCGGCGTACTGACCCAGCGTTTCCCCGACAGCGCCGAGACGAAAGAAGCGCTCGCCGCCTTCGAAACGCGCTTTGCCGACAATGCGCTTGTCCTCGACAAGTGGTTTTCGCTGCAGGCCGCCATTCCCGGCGACGGCGCGCTTGATCGCATCAAGGCGCTGATGAAATCGAAACATTTCATCGCCACCAATCCGAACCGCGTCCGCTCGCTGGTGGGCACGCTTGCCTTCGCCAACCCCACCGGCTTCCACCGCGCTGACGGCGCCGCCTATCGGTTCCTGGCGGAACAGATCATCGCCATCGACAAACGCAACCCGCAGCTTGCCGCGCGCATTCTCACCTCCATGCGTTCATGGCGGTCTCTGGAGGCAAGCCGCGCCGAACACGCCCGGGCGGCACTTTCGACCATTGCCTATGCGAAGGGCCTGTCCACGGATGTGAGCGACATTGTCGGGCGCATCCTGAAGGGCTGAACCCGCAATTGCGCTCCGCCAATATTCCGGACATGCCAAAACGCCGTCTTGATATCCATCAAGGCGGCGTAACGCATTGCGCAACATGATGGTTTGGAGCGGCCGCAAGCGGCCCCGAACCAGAAAGGATTGCAGATGACCGACATGTCCAGGACCAGCGCTTCATTTGCGCGCTTCACGACTGACGCTCCCACCCACAGTGCCGCATGGCTTCAGGCCGTGCAGGGTCTCGGTATGGCGTCCACGCTCGATCGAAAGACCCAAAGCCTGATCTATATCGGCATTCTGGCCGCCCTGCGCTTTGAAAGCGGCATCGGCTTTCATGTCATGGAAGCCAGGGCGCGTGGCGCAAGCCGTGAGGATATCATCAGCGCGGTGCTGACCGGTCTGCCGGCTGCGGGCAATGGCGTCATCAGCGCGCTCGGCCCTGCCCTCGAGGCCTTTGACGGCACCTGAAACACGCTTCCACCCGCGCCGCGCAATAGCCGGCATTGGACTGCCGGCTCACTGATTTCACTCATTATTCCCGATTTTGGCAGAGCGGAAACAAACCGTCCCGAAAAAATACGGAGTCGGTTCAAGGGGTTAAAATTCTTTTAACTTTTGCCTCTGGACACGGCGAATCGCATTTGATTCATTGGAGATATTCGAGCGGCGGCGCTTCGAATCACTGGGGACATCTAAAAGGCGGGACAATGACGAACGTGCGGCGGGCGACTGCGGGCGATGAGCGGCCGTATGCCAAATTTTCTGATCTTGCGGCCTGGGGCGAAAGGCTCTCCAGCGACCTGATGGGTTTGATGAATGGCTCCGACCGCCCGGCACCGCAGGTCGAGACCCTGCTGAAGCGCCTGATACCCATTCTCATCCTTGCTTTCCTTGTCGTCGTCGCGGCCTCGCGCATGCTCGGCATCGTTGCCGAATACAGCCGCATGGAAGAGGCCGCCCGCCACTCCACGGCGCTGACGGCGCTGACCGCCAAGGCGGCACTTCTCAACAACGGCACCGTCTTTCCCGCGCAGGACCGCGCCCGCGCAGAGGCAAGCCTCGTTTCGGCGCTACCCTCTGGCAGCCTTGCCGATGGCACCATGGTGCTGCTCTCCGGCAGCAATGGCCGGATTTTCGCCGGCGCCGGCAAGGAAGCAATGCTCTATATCGGCACGTCGCTGCCCGCTTTGCTTCCCGAAATCGCCATCGTCCAGCGTTTTCCCGGCGCACCCGGCACCATCGAGACCAACATTGACGGCCAGCAGCATTATGCGACGATGATCCCCTTCGGCGATGATGGCGCGATGGTGATCGCTGCGCGTTCGCTGCAGCCGATCCGCTCCTTCTGGCGCAGCGAAATCGCCATGAACGTCACGCTGTTTGCCGGCATCTCCTCGATCCTGCTCGTCGTGCTCTACGCCTATTACATGCAGGTGAAGCGCGCCCGCGACGCTGACGACATTTTCGCCGAATCCAACCTGCGGGTGGAAACGGCGCTGTCGCGCGGCCGTTGCGGGTTGTGGGATTTCGATCTTTCCTCGCGCCGCATGTTCTGGTCCGGTTCGCTCTACGAAATTCTGGGCATGCCGCCCAAGGCTGCACCACTGTCGTTTTCCGACGCGGCCCGGATGATGCATTCCGAAGACGGCAATCTCTATGAACTGGCCCGCGCGGTGGGTTGCGGCAATCTGCGCCAGATCGACCAGATTTTCCGCATGCGCCATGCCAAGGGTCATTATGTCTGGCTGCGCGCCCGCGCCCAGGTCATCCGCACCAATAACGGCCCGCGCGTCATCGGCATCGCCATGGACGTGACCGAACAGCACCGCCTCGCCCAGCGTTACGCCGAGGCCGACCAGCGCCTTGCCGACGCAATCGAATCCACCTCGGAAGCCTTCGTGCTGTGGGACAAGAACGACCGCCTCGTGATGTGCAACACCCACTATCAGAAGGCCTACGGCCTGCCTGATAGCGTGCTGGTGGCCGGCACCGAGAAAAGCACCGTGCATGCGGCGGCGGCGCGCCCGGTGGTGGAGCGGCGGGTTGCGGACCCCGACCAGTCCGGCCTGTCGCGCACTACGGAAGTGCAGCTGGCCGATGATCGCTGGCTGCAGATCAACGAGCGCCGCACCCATGACGGCGGCCTCGTTTCGGTCGGCACCGATATCACCCTGCTGAAACGCCATCAGGAACGGCTGCGCGATTCCGAGCGCCGGCTGATGGCGACCATCGGCGACCTCTCCGCCTCGCAGCACAAGCTGGAGCGGCAGAAGACCGAGCTTTCCGACGCCAACGCCAACTACCTGGCTGAAAAAGAGCGCGCCCAGGCCGCCAACCGGGCTAAATCCGAATTCCTCGCCAATATGAGCCATGAGCTGCGCACGCCGCTCAACGCCATTCTCGGCTTTTCCGAAATCCTGCAAAACGAGATGTTCGGGCCGGTCGGCTCGCCGAAATATTCCGAATATGCCCGCGATATCCATGACAGCGGCAAACACCTCTTGAACGTCATCAACGATATTCTCGACATGTCGAAGATCGAGGCGGGCCATATGCGCATCAACCGCGAGACCATCGATCTCGCGCCGCTGATCGAGGAAACCCTGCGTCTCACCGCCATTCAGGCCGAACAGAAGAACATTACCGTTCAGCAGAAGGTCTGCGCCGGGCTGACCATGCAGGGCGACCGCCGCGCCATGAAGCAGATCATGCTCAACCTGCTGTCAAACGCCGTGAAGTTCACCGGCGATGGCGGTCGCATCGCGCTGCGCACCCATGTGCACGAGGCCGCGATGATCCTCACCATCGCCGATACCGGCATCGGCATTCCCACCCAGGCTTTGGAAAAGATCGGCCAGCCCTTTGAGCAGGTGCAGAGCCAATATGCCAAGAGCCAGGGCGGCTCCGGCCTTGGGCTTGCGATTTCACGCTCGCTGGTGAAGCTGCATGGCGGGACGATGAAAATCCGCTCTTGCGAGGGCCGTGGCACGGTGGTGACGATCATCATTCCGCATACGGCGGGGTACTGCGGGACGGTGCATTGAGTTGGCGTCGGACGCGCTGACCATCCTGCAATAAGTATTGGCGGAGCGCGCAGTACCCCCCTCTGCCCTGCCGGGCATCTCCCCCTCAAGGGGGGAGATCGATACGCGGCACTCTTCAGCCCATCTCCAACGTTGCGCATGAGCGAGCGTTAGCTCCCAGCTGATCTCCCCTCTTGAGGGGGAGATGCCCGGCAGGGCAGAGGGGGGTATCGCACCCACCAACACTAACCACCATTCTTCACCGTTCCCACAAACGCCTTCCGCACCGCCTTCGCCAGCCGCTTCACCTCTCCCTCAAGCGTCGGGATGTCAGGGCAATCCCCTGCCCGGCACACGAGATCGATCAATCCGGCCGGCGCCTCCTTCGGATTGAAGGTGCCGTCGATGCACAGCCGCACGATCTGCGAGATTTCAGTATAGAGCCCCATCGCCGCCATGCAGTCGTCAAAGGCCTGCGGCTCCATGACAGGCGCGGCAAGCGCCTGCAACGCCTCGGCCGTGTTGCGCCCCGGCTCATGCGCGGCAAGCCCCTTCACCGGCCCCACCAGCGCCAGATATTGGGCGATGAATTCGAGGTCGATCAGGCCGCCATTGATGAGCTTGAAATCCCAGTTATTTTCCGGCGGTTTCTCCTGCTCGATCAGGCTGCGCATCTCCAGCACATCGGCGGAAACCTTGGCCAGATCGCGTTTTTGCGAAAGGATGGAGGCGATGATGCGGCGTGCATCTTCCATCAAGGAGGCTTCGCCGCAGATGAGCCGGGCGCGGGAGAGCGCCATGTGCTCCCAGGTCCAGGCTTCCTCACGCTGGTATTTCTCGAAGGCGGAAATGCGGGTCGCCACCGGCCCCTTGTTGCCGGAGGGGCGCAGCCGCATGTCCACTTCGTAAAGCACCCCTTCCGCCGTCGGTGCGGAAAGTGCCGCGATCAGCCTTTGCGTGACGCGGGTGAAATAACGCACGACATCCAGCGGCTTTGCGCCGGTCGATTCATGGGCATCATCGTCATAATCGTAAAGCAGGATGAGATCGACATCCGAACCGGCGGTGAGCTCGAAGGAGCCAAGCTTGCCCATGCCCATGACGGCCACGCGCCCGCCGGGATAAGGCCCATGCGCCACTTCCATCTCGGTGAGCACCGCATTCAGCGCCGCCTCGATCACCAGATCGGCAAGGTGGGTGAAGGCGCGGGCGGCGACCTCGCCACGGATCGCCCCGGTCAGGAGCCTGACGCCGATCAGGAAGCGCTGCTCGGCGGCAAAAATGCGCAGCCGGTCGAGAATATCCTCGTAGTGGCGGGCATTGGAGAGGAAGTTCCCCATGCGGTGGGCGAGATAATCGCGTGTCGGCACGTCGCTCATCAGCGCGGGGTCCAGCATGCCGTCAAAGACATGCGGGCGGGCGGCGATGATTTCGGCCAGACGCGGAGCCGATGACATGATCGTTACCAGGAGCGACAGAAGCGCCGGGTTGTTGCCAAGCAGCGAAAAGAGCTGGATGCCCGCCGGCAGGCCGGAGAGGAAATTGTCGAAGCGCAGCAGCGCCTCGTCCGCCCGCTTGCTTTCGCCGAAGGCCCGCAGCAGGTCCGGCGTCAGTTCTGTCAACCGCTCGCGCGCCTCCACCGATTGTGTCGCCCGGTAACGGCCATTGTGCCAGGTGCGGATGACGCGGGAAATATCTTCCGGCCGCTCGAAGCCGAGGGTGGAGAGCGTCTTTAACGTATCGGGGTCGTCCTTCTGGCCGGTGAAGACCAGATTGCCGGCCTCGCCTGACAGTTTCACCTCCTGCTCGAACAGCGCCGAATAACGCCGCTCCACCAGTCGCAGCACCTCCTCCAGCTTTTCCGAAAAGGCCCTTGTATCCTCGAAACCGAGCATGAAGGCGATGCGCTTCAATTCGGCTTCGGTATCGGGCAGCACATGGGTCTGCTCGTCGCGCACCATCTGGATGCGGTGCTCCACCTCGCGCAGGAACCAGTAGGCTTCGGTGAGACTGTCGCGCGTTTCGGCGTCGATCCACTTCGCCTCCGTCAGCGCCGCCAGCGCCTCCTCCGTCGCCCGCACACGAAGCGGCGGCATACGGCCACCGGCGATAAGCTGCTGCGTCTGCGCGAAAAATTCGATCTCGCGAATGCCGCCGCGGCCGAGCTTGACATTGTGGCCCTTCACCGCGATTGCACCATGGCCCTTATGCGCATGGATCTGCCGCTTGATGGAGTGAATATCGGCAATCGCCGCGTAATCGAGATATTTGCGGAAGATGAAGGGCGTCAGCTCACGCAGGAAGTTCTCCCCCGCCTTGATGTCGCCAGCCACCGGCCGTGCCTTGATATAGGCGGCACGCTCCCAGTTCTGGCCCCTGCCCTCGTAATAAAGCAGCGCCGCCTCCACGGGAATCGCGAGCGGTGTCGAACCGGGGTCGGGGCGTAGCCTCAGATCGGTGCGGAAGACATAACCATCCGCCGTGCGCTCCTGCATGATACGCACGAGACGGCGCATCATGCGGCCGAAATTCTCCGTTGCATCATAAGGATCGTCCATGATGCCCGCCGAAGGTTCGAAGAACACGACGGCATCGATATCGGAGGAATAGTTGAGTTCGCGCGCGCCGAGCTTGCCCATGCCAAGCACGATCAGGCCGGACCCCTCGCTCGGCGCGGCGGCGTTCTTCAGTTTCAGCTTGCCGCTCTCATGGGCGGAAAGCAGCAGGTGATCGATAGCGGCGGAAAGCGATGCATCCGCCATCTCGCTCAGCCAGCGCGTCGTATCGCGGGCAGTGAAGATGCGGGCGAGATCGGCGAGCGCCGCAACGAAGGAAAGCCGTCGCTTGGCAACGCGGAGCCGCGACATCACCTCGTTTTCGGTGGGCACGCCACCTTCCTCGCCCGGCTTCCAGCAGTCGCGTGCCTCACGGACGAGATCGGCCAGCAATGGCTCCAGCGGTTTTGAAATCGCCAGCGACAGCAGCCCCTCATCCGCCGCCGCCATGTCGCGCAGATAGGGCGACAGCGTGAAAGCACTGGCGATAAAATCCTTCAGTGGGCTTTCGTCTGCCAGCAACGCGGCCACCGCCGGCTCGTTTTTGCCGATATCCTTCAGGGTCGAAAGAACGGATTTCAGTTCCGTCTGCGTATAGGGGCGGATCACGCCCGGCAGAACCTCGTTCAGCCGCCTTCCGGCGCTTTCAGGTTTCGTCACTGTCTCTCTCCCTCTTGCCGCTGTCGCACCCGCATTCTTCGGCCGCGGCGGTTTCAGGACGGGCCACTCCCCGCAAACCGCCCTGCCGCCGCACCCGGCCGAAGCCTGGGGTGCATAGACTTCGCGTTGTAACAAATGCGGGGCGCTTTGCGATCAGGAAAACCGTTTTCGCCGATGTTTTCCAAAACCGCCCCGGATTTTCACGCCGAAGCGCAGGTGCCGGCAGTGCGTAATGTCTCCGCAATTGTGCCCGCGTAGCGTCATCCTCAACGAAACCCGACTCCCGGGTTTTCCAACGCCCGATGCTGCAACGGATATGATCATGAGAGAATTTCTTACTGTGAAATGGCAAAAGAACCTGCGTGCGATGGCGCTCTGCCTGGCAACGCTGCCCATGGCGCAAGCCGTCTGCACACCCGTTTTCGCCGCCGATATCGGCAAATCGGACCGGGTGGCCGATCCGCAGGGCAATTTCGACAATGCCCGCTACAGCAGTTCCAGCGACTGGAAGATCACGCTCGGCGTCGGCGCCGCCTATGCCCCCAAATATGAGGGTTCGGACAAACTCGAAGCAGGCGCGGTTCCGCTGGTGTCCGTGCAATATGGCGATACGCTGAGCATCGATTTCAGCGGCGCCACCGTCAATCTCCTGAACCAGAACGGCTTCCGGCTGGGCATCAAGGGCGGCTGGGAAGCCGGACGCAAGGAAAAGGACGACAAGAAGAACCTGCGCGGTCTGGGCGACATCAAGGCGGGTGGCGTGGTTGGCGGCGTCATCGCTTATGGCGTCGAGCCTTTCGAAATCTACGCCAAGGTGGACAAGACCATCGGTGGCAGCGAAGGCCTGACGGCGACCGTCGGCGCCAGTGTCTCGCACAAGGTCGACCAGTTCATTCTCGGTGCGGACCTTTCCGCCACCTGGGCGGATGACAACCACATGAAATCCTATTTCGGCGTGACGTCGGCGCAATCGGCCCGCTCCGGTCTGCGCCGCTACGACGCGAAGGCCGGTTTCAAGCGGATCGACGCCAGCGCCTCTATCTCCTACCTGAT
Organism: Agrobacterium sp. OT33; assembly: GCF_017313365.1. NCBI lineage: Bacteria > Pseudomonadati > Pseudomonadota > Alphaproteobacteria > Hyphomicrobiales > Rhizobiaceae > Agrobacterium > Agrobacterium sp. OT33. Next base: position 283,058 of record NZ_JAFLMZ010000009.1, read on the forward strand.
GACGGAAAACTGGGTTCTGACCGGCACCGGCGGCGTCGGCTTCCTGCTGGGCGATGCCAAGGACAGCCCGATCGTGAAGAAGGACATACAGCCATTTGCGATGGTGGGCGTGGCCTATACGTTCTGAGCCGCAAAGCGGGAACATGCGCCGCAGCGGCATGTTCCCGCGAGACCAGGAGGAAAGACCGGAACTGCGGACATCGTGCGGCCAGCGCACCCTTTCCGCGCTGTCAATCGCATCCGTCCCGCCGGGGGTGCCGCATGTCTTGTGCGTGCGGCAATCACCGCAGTCAAAGAATCCTGTCCCTATATTGCGGCGGCGCCACCCAGCATTGCGCGCGCTTTCCGAACCAACGGTAGCGATTGCGTGCGACACAGCGATAAACGGGATCGCGCAAAAATGCGGGGATGATGCGAAGGACGGCAAGCAGCCGCCAAGGCAAGCCAAGCGCCTCGTAGATGCTCAAAACAGCGTCGCTATCCTGCCGCACCCTGCCGCCGTCCACGACCAGCAGGCTGACCGGATCTTTCGGGTCCATGCCGTGCCGCCGGTAGATTTCCGCCCCGGCCGCCCCCTGCATGGATGCCAGCCGGAAATATCCCCGCGTGTCATGCCGCAGCACGAACTGGGCATTGACGGAACACAGCACACATTCAGCGTCGAACAGAATGATGGGGCCATGCGGGTCGCCGGCCGGGGGCGTTGTGCCTGCCATCTGTCACAAGTCCTTTTGCCGATCGCCATGGGATCGACGAATAAAGTGCGGCAATAATCTCCGCAATATTCTTCCGATCTTCTTTTAATTCAATCTCAAAAGACCGTTATGTCTCGAACGGAGAAGAATTTCCGCGCAAATATCCGCGATCAGCACGAGCTTTGCCAGGCCGGCTCATGCACGAGAGACAGCGTTGCCGCACCCAGCCGTCAGGCCGCCGTTTTATGGCTTTGGAAGGGGAAAGACCATCGAGACGGTCAAGCCCGGGCAAGCCGCATTCGAGGCATCGGTGTCCGACAGCACCAGCGATCCGCCGTGCAATTCCATAACGGCCTCCACCAGCGAGAGGCCGAGGCCGGTGCCCGGTTTGGAGCGGCTTTCGTCCAGCCGCACGAAACGTTTCAGCACTTCGCCGCGTTTGTCGGCAGGAATGCCCGGGCCATTATCGGCAACGGAGAGCACGATTGCCTCCGGCTCTTTTACCAGCCGGACGGCAAGTTTTTTGTCACCCTCGCTTTCGCAGGCATATTTCATGGCGTTGTCGATGAGGTTCGACAGGGCCTGGCCGATCAGTTCGCGGTTGCCCTGCACCGAAAGGCCGGGCTCAATCTGCGCTTCGAGCGCAAGGCCGGCGTCCTCGGCCACCGGTTCGTAAAGCTCGGCGCTGTCGGCGGCAATCGCAGACATGTCCACATCGGTCATTTCGGCGGCAATCGAGCCTGCCTCGACACGGGAAATCATCAGCAGCGCGTTGAAGGTGCGGATAAGCTGGTCGGACTCGGCGATGATGCCCTCGAGCGCCGCGCGCCGTCTGGTCTCGTCATCATCGTCAAGCGCGGCAGCCGCCTTGTTGCGCAACCGCGTCAGCGGCGTTTTGAGGTCGTGGGCGATATTGTCGGAAACCTGCCGCAAGCCCTCGTTCAATTTTTCGATGCGGCCGAGCATGGCGTTGAGCGAACCCGACAACCGGTCGAACTCATCGCCCGAGCGGCCCTGCGGCAGACGCTGCGAAAGATCGCCGGCCATGATCTTCTTGGTCGCCGCAGACATGCGGTCGATGCGCTTCAGCGCATTGCGGCCGATGCCGAACCAGATGAGCAGCGCACCGCCGCTCATGATCGCCAACGCCACCATCAGCGCATTGCGCACGAGTGCGCGGAACTTTGTCGGCTCGCCGAGGTCGCGGCCGATCAGGATGCGCAGACCATTGTCCAGCAGGAAGACGTTGGCCGTGGCAAGATGCTGGACGCTGTCGCCGCTTTCGGAATAACGCTCGTAACGGAAGGGAAATCCCGTCCAGCCTTCCTTGTCGAAGACGCCGGGCTGCACGGAGGCGACGTTGCCGGCGAGGATTTCGCCATTCGGCCCGGCGATGACATAAAGGCTCGCACCCGGCTGGCGGGCGCGGCGCTCCATCATCCTGAGCAACGGGTTGATGCCGCCGCGATTATAGATACGCTGCACATCCGAGACTTCCTGAAGGACGGCATCGCGCGTCTGCTGGTTCAGCAGCCGTTCGGAAAGGGCGGTGACATAAAACACGAGAAAGGCGGCGCAGAGCGCAAACAGCAGGATATAGAGCGCCGATAGGCGCACCGCCGTCGATCTGAACAATATTCTGAGGCGGGCCATTTTCGCCAATCAGCCCTCATCCTTCATCATGTAACCGGCGCCGCGAATGGTCTTCAGCAGCGGCTTCTCGAAGTCCTTCTCGATCTTGGAACGCAGGCGGGAGACATGCACGTCGATGACATTGGTCTGCGGGTCGAAATGATAATCCCAGACGTTTTCCAGCAGCATAGTGCGGGTGACGACCTGGCCGGCATTCTTCATCAGATATTCCAGCAGGCGGAATTCACGCGGCTGGAGGAGGATTTCCTTGCCGCCACGGCGGACATCATGGGAGAGCCGGTCAAGTTCGAGATCGCCGACGCGGTAGACCATGTCCTGCTCGGGCTTGCCCTTGCGGCGGCCCAGCACCTCGATGCGGGCGAGCAATTCGGAAAAGGCATAGGGCTTCGGCAGATAATCGTCACCGCCGGCGCGCAGGCCGGTGACGCGGTCATCCACCTGCCCCAGCGCGGAAAGGATCAGAACCGGCGTCTCGATGCCGCGGCGGCGCAGCTCGCTGATGACGGAAAGCCCGTCACGGCGCGGCAACATGCGGTCGATCACCATGACGTCGTAGGCGTTCTCGCAGCCCATGAACAGACCGCTCTCACCGTCGCTCGCGTGATCGGCGACGATCCCGGCTTCGCGGAACGCCTTGGTCATATAGGCCGCAGCCTCCAGGTCGTCTTCAATGACAAGAATCTTCATGTGCGGGACAATAGCGCCCTCGCCCTTTTCCGCACAACCGGAAAGAGATGCGACAGACATTTCCTGAACCTTGTTTTCCATGAGGTTTCCTCCGCGATGCTGCCTGGACCGGCGTTGCGGGTCCTTTCTTCTCCCCGCCGGGGAGAAGGTGGCCCGAAGGGTCGGATGAGTGGGCAAGCTCGCGATCTATCGCTGACGCCGCTCCCTCATCCCGCTGCCGCGACCTTCTCCCCCCTAGGGGAGAAGAAACAAGCGGCGCGCGCTCGCTCCATATTTCTTTGTCCCGCCTCGAGGCGAGACACATTCCGTGGCGATGCCGGCTCCCAAAAGAACCGGCATCGCCTTTTAACCTATCAACCCTGGTCGATATCCAGAGCGATGAAGCGGCTGCCGTCGTCCGTCTGGATCTGGAACAGCGCCTTGGAACGTCCGTCCTTCTTGGCCTGCTCGAGGATTTTCTCGATATCGGCGGCGGAAGCGACCTGCTGGTTGTTGACCGAGGTGATCTTCTCACCCGTCTTCAGGCCGCGGGCGGCAGCATCGCTGTCCGGATCGACATCGGTGATGGCAAGGCCGTTGCCGTCATCGGCGGGCGAAACCGTCAGGCCGAGGCTGGAGAGCACCTTCTCGCTGGAGGACTGGCCGCCCTTGTCGTCGTTCTGGGCAGGCGTCGCCTTGGAAGCGTCATCGCTTGCGAGATCGCCGAGCGTCACGGTTACCGACTGCGATTTGCCACCGCGCCAGAGCGAGATTTCAACCTTGGCGTTGGGGGCCATGCCGCCGATGCGGCGCGACAGGTCGCGGGCATCCTTGACCGGCTCGCCATTGACGGCGGTGATGATGTCACCCTGCTTGATGCCGGCCTTGTCGCCCGGCGAACCGGACTGCGGCGAGACAACGAGTGCGCCGCTTGCTTCGGAAAGACCGAGCGATTCGGCGATATCCTTGCTGACGGGCTGAATCTGCACGCCGAGCCAGCCGCGTTCGACCTTGCCGTCCTTCTGCAGGTCGGCAATCACGTCCTTGGCAACCGATGCGGGGATGGCGAAGGCGATGCCGACATTGCCGCCCGACGGCGAGAAGATGGCGGTGTTGATGCCGACCACTTCGCCGTTGAGGTTGAAGGCGGGACCACCCGAGTTACCACGGTTCACGGCGGCGTCGATCTGCAGGTAGTCGTCATAGGGGCCGGAGCCGATATCGCGGCCACGGGCCGAAATAATGCCCGATGTCACCGTGCCGCCGAGGCCGAAGGGGTTGCCGACGGCAACGACCCAGTCACCGACGCGGATCTTGCTGTCATCGGCAAACTGCACATAGGTGAACTTGCGGTTCACATCGACCTTGAGGAGCGCCAGATCGGTGCGCGGATCGCGGCCGACGAGCTTGGCGTCAAGTTCGGTGCCGTCATTCATCACGATCGTATAGGCGGAGCCGTCATCGACAACGTGGTTGTTGGTGACGATGTAGCCGTCTTCGGAGATGAAGAAGCCGGAGCCCTGGGCAACCGGGCGCAGCGGACCCTTGCCGTCACGGTGGCGGTTGGGGCCACGGTCGGAACGGTCCTGATTGGGGCCGCCAAATTCCTTGAAGAAGCGCTTCAGCGGATGGTCATCCGGCAGCTGGTCGAGACCACGGCCGCCGAAGTTGAAGGAGAAGTTGCTGGAATCATCGGAAGCGGGCTGCACGTTCGACTGGACGCGGACGGAGACGACGGCGGGCGAAACCGCATCGACCACATTGGCGAAGCTCGGAACCTGCGGCGCATTCACTTCCACGGGGGCGGCAAACAAATGGGCGATCGGCGCGGCGATACCGGTCGAAAGCATCAGGGCGGCAAGACCGCCAACGGTCGTGGCCTTCAGGGCCGTCTTCAGCGGGGAACGTCCGTTTTGCGAGTGAGACATGGGTACCTTCTTTCTTCATTCAACTGGAGCCCGTTTGACCGGGGGAGAAGCGGTGGATGATGAAGATATAGGAGGCAACACCTTACGGCGAAGTGTCTGACGAATGAAAAATCCGTAATGTTGAAAAAGAACCGGGGACCGGCATGGAAACCGGTTATTTTTCAATGAGATTGCGAATTCTCTCTTCTTCGTCCGCGCTCAGTTTTTGTGGCCGCTCCTGCGTTGCCCGGCGGCGCGAAAAGACGAAAACGGCGAAAATGCCCGCAAGGGTAAGACCGACGGGCGCGCCCCACAAAAGCACGGTGCGAAGGCTGAGGCGCGGTTTCAGCAGCACGAATTCGCCATAACGCGACACGACATAATCGATGACGGCCTTGTCGCTGTCGCCCTGAACCAGCCGCTCACGCACCAGAACGCGCAGGTCACGCGCAAGCTCGGCGTTGCTGTCATCGATGGACTGGTTCTGGCAGACCATGCAGCGCAGCTGAGACGTCAGGTTGCGGGCGCGCTGTTCCAGCACGGGGTCTTTGAGGACCTCGTCGGGGTTGAAGGCGAAGGCGGGCGAGGCTGCAGCGAAGATGAGGGTGAAAAGAAGCCCGAGCGCTACCACAAGCTCCCTCATTCCGCCGCCTCCGGCATTGCAGCCCGTACAGGCTTCGCCTTGCGATTTGGTGCCCCCACCCTCAAACGCCTGTCGGAGAGCGAGATGAAGCCGCCCACCATCATGAACAGCGTGCCGCCCCAGATGCACAGGATGAAGGGTTTCCACCAGATGCGCACCACCATGCCACCATCGGTCATCGGGTCGCCCAGCGAGACATAAAGCTGGCTGAGGCCGAAGGTCAGGATGCCGGCTTCCGTCGTCGGCATGCGCCGCGCGGTATAGAGCCGTTTGGAGGACCAGACGTCGCCCACCTCGACCCCCGCCTTGCGCACGGTGAAATGGCCGCGATCCTCGGTGAAGTTGGGGCCAACGGCGTGGCGGATACCATCAAAGGTAAGGCTGTAACCGCCCGCTTCCGCCACCATGCCCTGTTTCATTTCAAGGACGGTCTCGGTCTCATAGGTGGTGACGATGACAATGCCGAGCACGGTGATGCCGACGCCCATATGCGCCAGCGCCGTACCGAAGGCCGAGCGCGGCAGGCCCTTCAAACGGCGGAATGCGATGCCGAAGGCCAGCTTGCCGAAATTGGCGCGATACCAGAGATCGGCAAACGCACCGAAAATCAGCCAGAAACCGGCGGCGATACCGAGTGCCGCCAGCACCGGGCCGCCATTTTCAACATACCAGAGCGCCAGTCCGGCAAGGGCTGCAATGGCGGCGGCCACATAAAGCCGCTGGAAGGCGCCAAGAAGATCGCCGCGCTTCCACGCCAGCATCGGCCCGAAGGGCGTGACGATCAGGATCGGGATCATCAGCAGGCCGAAGGTGAGGTTGAAGAAGGGTGCACCGACCGAGATTTTTTCGCCCGTCAGGGTTTCCAAAATGAGCGGATAGAGCGTGCCGATCAGCACCGTGGCGGTCGAGACCGTCAGGATCAGGTTGTTGAGGACGAGCGATCCTTCGCGCGAGATCGGTGCAAACAGGCCGCCGACCTTCAGCGATGGCGCGCGCCATGCAAAGAGCGCGAAGGCTCCACCGATGAAGATGGTCAAAATACCGAGGATGAAGATGCCGCGGCTCGGATCGGTGGCGAAGGCATGCACCGAGGTCAAGACACCGGAGCGGACGAGGAAGGTGCCGAGTAGCGACAGCGAGAAGGTCATGATCGCCAGTAGCACGGTCCAGATTTTCAGTGCCTCGCGCTTTTCCATGACGAGCGCCGAATGCAGAAGGGCTGTTCCAGCCAGCCACGGCATGAAGGAGGCGTTCTCCACCGGATCCCAGAACCACCAGCCGCCCCAGCCGAGTTCATAATAGGCCCAGTAGGAACCCATGGAGATGCCGGCGGTCAGGAAGGTCCAGGCGGCGAGCGTCCACGGCCTTACCCAGCGCGCCCAGGCGGCGTCGATCCGGCCTTCCAAAAGCGCCGCAACGGCGAAGGAAAAGCAGACGGAAAAGCCGACATAACCGAGGTAAAGCAGCGGCGGGTGGATGGCGAGGCCGAAATCCTGAAGGATGGGGTTCAGATCCTGACCCTCGGCCGGCACCGGTGACAGACGGAGAAACGGATTGGAGGTAAGCAGAATGAACAGCAGGAAGGCGACGGAAATCCAGGCCTGCACGGCCAGAACATTGGCCTTGAGCGTTTCCGGCAGGTTGCGGCCGAAGGCGGCGACGAGCGCGCTGAAAAACACCAGAATGAGCAGCCATAGCAGCATGGAGCCTTCATGGTTGCCCCACACGCCGGTCAGCTTGTAGATCATCGGCATCAGCGAATGGGAATTTTCCCAGACGTTGCGCACGGAGAAATCCGAGACCGCATAGGCCCGCGTCAGCGCCGCGAAGGAAAAACCCACCAGCAGGAACATCATGACGGAGCCAAGTGAGGCGACATCCATCAGCGCCCGGTCGTTGCGGCGGGCGCCGATGACCGGCAGCGTCGAGACGATGAGCCCCACGCCGAGCGCCAGAACCAGAACATAATGGCCGATCTCGTTGATCATTTTGTCGCTCCGGTCTTGTCAGTGGAGACGGCACCGGCCGATGGCGTTGCGGCGGCGGGGTTCTCGCCGTCACCGCCATGCTGCCACAGGCCCTTGTCCTTCAGCCGGTCGGCCACTTCCTTCGGCATGTAGTTCTCGTCATGCTTGGCCAGCACGCTGTCGGCCACGAAACCATGGGTGGCGGCGTCGAACACGCCCTCGGTCACGACGCCCTGCCCTTCGCGGAAAAGATCGGGAAGGATGCCGGTATAGCTGACGGGCACATTGGCCTCGCCATCCGTCACGGTGAAGCTTACCGTGCGGCCCTCGCCGCGCTTGATCGAGCCTTCCGCCACCAGACCGCCAAGACGGATGCGGGTGCCGGGATTGACGGGCGTCTTTTCCAGATCGGCCGGCATGTAAAAATAGGCGATGGACTGGCCGAAAGCGAACATGACGAGCAGCACGGCTGCAACGATGAAGCTCATGCCGCCGCCGATGATTGCCAGGCGTTTCTGTTTGCGGGTCATTGCGTCACTCCCTGCGGCGCGGCATCCTGTTGCCCGGTGGTGCGGATCGGCCCGGCGGAAACGCCCAGTTCCTTCGCCAGCGCCAGCAGCTGCCGGCCCTGCTCACCCTCCGGCGGGAAAGCCTGCAGGCCGGCCCTCAAGGCTTCACCGGCCCTGGCTTCATTCTTCAGCACGGCATAGGCGCGCACAAGCCGCATCCATCCTTCAAAATCGGCCGGGTTTTCCTTCAGCTTGGCGTCGAGGCTTGCCACCATGCCCTCGATCATCGCCTGCCGGTCGGTGGCCGTCATGTCATTCGCAGCCGCCATATCCTGCGCGGTCGGGCCGGGCGCGGCGGGAGCCGTCTCGCCGCCGGTGCGGGTAATATGTTCGCGGACTAGCGGCAGCCAGGGTGCGCCAGCCGGTGCATCGGCCTCCAGCGCCGCAAAGGCTGCACGTGCCTCGTCCGCCTTGCCCGCCTGTTCCAGCGACAGCGCCAGATAAAAGCGGGCGCGCGGATTGCCGGGTTTCAGCTTCTCGGCCTCAGCAAAGGCATCACGTGCTGCCTCGATGACGATGCCGTCATTGCCAGCCACCAGCGTTTCGCCAAGGCCCGTCAGCCGTTCGGCGCTTGGCCCCAGAATACGAAGCGCATTGCGATAGGCAAGCTCGGCATCGCCAAGCCGCAGCGTCTTGAAATAGATCGGGGCCAGAATATCCCAGCCGGCGCCGTCATCCGGGTTCTGCGCCAGATGCCTTTCGGCGCGGGCGACCAGCAGGTTCATGTCATTGCCGGGCTTTTCAAGACGCGCCTCGAGCGGCATGTCCGGCACTTCCGGACTGCCGTTCCAGACGTAAAGACAGAGCCCGAGTGCGGGCAAAAGAACGGTGATGAGGCTCGCGGCGAAATTGTGCCGGCGTGGCCGGTCCTGCCTGCCCTGCTCTTCTTCCGCCTCGGCGGCGGCAAGCAGGCGGCGGCCGATTTCGGCGCGGGCGTAATCCGCCTCGGTTTCGCCGATCAGACCCGCCGCACGTTCACGGTCCAGTTCCGCCAGCTGGTCGCGATAGACGGCAACCTCACCGTCGCGGCGCGTCTCGGACACCTCGGTCTTCCGCATCAGCGGGTACATCAGGACGATGGCGACAGCCGCCGTCAATATCGCAACGACAATCCAGAACATAAGGCTCAATTACTCGAATGCGCGGCACATGGAAACATGAAGCGCGGGGATGACGCGAATTTGAGACATCACGCCGCACCGCAAGCCCTGTTCGGCTGTTCCGCCGTGCCTCTTCTTGTCATCGCCAGAGGTCGGTGACCTTGATTTACGTCAAACTCGTCAGGTCAAAGGCGACCAGCTGCCATCGGCATTGCGGCAGGCCGCACCGCGCACCTTGGTTTCACGTCCATCCACGGTGAGGCTGTGTGAATATTGCCGGCAGTTCTGGTTTCCGACCTGATAGGGCGCGTTGGCGACCACCTGCCCCTTGGCGTCATCGCCGGTCCACACGACTGGGGTTCCGACAGGCGCCGTTTCCAGTGCCTTGTACTCCGCCTCCAGCGCCTTGGTCTGATCGCCCCTGTCGAGCTGCACGCCGCTTCGCCCGACAATGCCGCCCTCAAGATTGGCAAGGAACGGTGTCGAAGGCTGCGCCGAGCGGCCGAACAGCCCACCGCCCGCCGGGCGGGTGCCCGTGGTGGTGCAGGCGCTCAGCATCGAAACGCACAGGATCGAGAGAAGTGCCGGGCGTGACACCAGCGAACGCATCGTCACGGAGCGACAGCCATCATACACGTCAACCAAACCCTGCCCTCTTTCCTACCGCATTGCACCCAATATTGTGCCATTGAATTTCTTGCCTTTTTTCTTGCCTCACGCAAGCTCTTTCGAAAGGCCCGGCAAAATCAGATCGGCTTTCAGCCCGCCGATGGCGCTGCGCGACAGCGAAAAGCGACCATGGTACTCTGACACCACTTCAGAAACGATCGACAATCCCAGTCCCGTGCCCGGGCGGCTCTCGTCCAGCCGCCGGCCGCGCTTCATCGCCTCGCTGATCTGTTCCGGCTCCAGCCCCGGCCCGTCATCCTCCACCGTCAGCTCCACCCATGAACGACGGGCGATTTCAGCATCGGAAGAAGGGTGCGTGCCGGCGGCAAGCGTGACGACCACTCTGGTCTGCGCAAAACGTGCGGCATTTTCCAGAAGGTTGCCGACAACTTCCTCCAGATCCTGCTGCTCCATGCCGAGTACCGCGCCCGGTTGCTCGAAATTCAGCACGAACTGCTTTTCGGGGTTCAGGCGACGCATCACCCGCACCAGCCGTTCCAGCGCCGGTTCGGCTTCCACGCGGGCAAGGATCGAGCCACGCTGGGCGGCGATGCGGGCGCGGGAGAGATAGGATTGCACCTGCGCCTGCATGGCGTCGGCCTGCGCGCGTACCAGATCGCCATGCTGCGGCTCCAGCGTACGGGCCTCGTTCAACAGTACGGCAATCGGCGTCTTCAGCGAATGCGCGAGATTGCCGACCTGCATGCGGGCACGCTCCACCAGCCGGCGGTTGCTGTCGATCAGCGCATTGACCTCATTGGCGAGCGGCTGGATTTCACGCGGGAATTCACCTTCGAGGCTTTCCGCCTCGCCGCCTCTTATCTTGCCAAGCGCGACGCGGGCCTGATCGAGCGGCCGCAGACTGTAGAGAATGGCAAGGCCGTTGACGACGAGGCTGCCGACGCCAAAGACGGCCAGCGCCAGATAGAGGCTGTTGGAGAAATCGCGCACATCGTCTTCGACGACATTCAGATTGCCGGAAACACGGAAACGGGCCGCCCGGCCCTCCCCGTCCAGCACGACTTCCGTTTCCGCCACCCGCACCTTGTTGCCGGCCTCGTCGGTGACGGCGTAAAAGCGCTCATAACGGTTGTCGAAGGGTACATCGAGAATGCCGGGCACCGGCAGGGAAGAAACGCCGAGCGAAGAAGACACCAGCGGCGCGGTCTGGAAATTGCCGAGCGGCTCCACCACCCAGTACCAGCCGGTATCGGGCTGCGAAAACCGGAGATCGCCGAGCTGCGGGCTGCCGGCCAGCGTATTTTCGTTGGAAATCGTCACGGAATTGATGACGTTGTAGAGCTGCGCCCTGAGAAGGTCGGTGAAGCTGCGCTCCACGCCCTGCCGGTAAAGCGTCGAAATGACGACGGCGATCACCACCAGCGCCAGCGCCGACCAAGCAGACGCGAGCAGCAGAACGCGGGCGGTGAGAGAATTACTTCGCATCTGCCGGCGCTTGCATCCGGTAACCGAGACCACGGATCGTCTCGATCAGATCAACCCCGAGCTTCTTGCGCAAACGTCCGACAAACACCTCGATCGTGTTGGAATCGCGGTCGAAATCCTGATCGTACATATGTTCGACCAGTTCCGTGCGCGAGACGACCTCACCCATGTGATGCATGAGGTAGGACAACAGGCGGAACTCGTGCGAGGTGAGCTTCAGTGTCGTGCCGTTGACGGTCGCCTTGGAGGATTTGGTGTCGAGCCGGACCGGACCGCAGACCAGTTCGGAGGAGGCGTGGCCGGCGGCACGGCGGATGAGCGCGCGCACGCGGGCAAGCACTTCCTCCACATGGAAAGGCTTGGTCACGTAATCATCGGCGCCGGCATCGATGCCCGCCACCTTGTCGCTCCAGCGGTCGCGGGCGGTGAGGATGAGGACCGGCATGGCCTTGCCGGCCGCACGCCATTTTTCAACGACGGTGATGCCATCCAGCTGCGGCAGGCCGATATCGAGGACGATGGCGTCATAGGGTTCGGTATCGCCGAGATAATGCCCTTCCTCGCCGTCAAATGCCTGATCGACAACATAACCGGCCTCTTTCAGCGCGTCGGTCAGCTGACGATTGAGATTGGCATCATCCTCAACAACGAGAATACGCATTGTCCGCCCTTTCCTGTGTCCCGGCCCGCCTGCGTTCCGGTCATGCTAAGTGTCTCGGATTGTTTTCCGATATTTCGGCGATGCGGGCAAGCTACATCGGCACGCGCATCGTTACCTTGCGCGGGCGCTCGCCATTGCCCTGGACGAGAACGGTGACGACACAGGACTGACCGTCGCCGGAAGGATAGACCGAAAGAAGCTGGCCACCGGTTTCGCGCACGACGCGGGCAACGGCTGCGCCGCAGTCGCTCGCCGCCAATATGTAGTGGCCCTGCTGATCAGCCTCGGGCGCCGTGAAACCGGAAAGCCCGGCTGCAAGCGTCGCGATGATGAGAGGTGATGCCATTCTACAAACTTCCACAAAAACCGGGTGCGTCTCGAACCTTATTGTGACCGAATATGTAGCGCAAAGCGTCTGAATGGCAAATGAATGCTGCCCCCGCCGCCATGAGACGAGGCGGGGGCTTTGCTGCTGCGCCCGTCGTCAGCGGATGGCGCGGGTTGCCGAAAGGCGGCCATAAAGCGCGATCAGACCGCCAATTCCGCCCGCCACGGCGACGAGACCTTCCGCCAGCTCGCCATGCAGGCCGGCGGGCAGATCAAGACCGGCGATGCTGAAAAGCGGAGCAAAAACCGCAATCAGCGCGCCCCAGATCGTGCGCGATTGATACCATGCCTTCGTGTTGTCCATCATGTCGTCCTTTGCGTTGTTTTTCAGACAGTTGTCAAAGCGGGAGAAGGACTTGCGCCGCCACTCCCCAAGGCACCGCGCGGCCGAGCTGGCGGACACGCACGGAAATGTGATCCCGCAGGACCGGGAAATCTGTGAGTTCGGCTGCGACAGGGTAAAACCAGAGGGGTTCGGAAACCTCCGACACGCGTTTGACGGCCTCGCCTTCCAGCACCTCGACACGGTATCGCTCGAAAGGCTCGTCCAGCGGAATGTCGCTCGCATCCCAGCCATCGGCCTCCATCCGGCTCCGGCGTTTCCATTGGATCAGCACGCCATCCTTTTTCCGCTCGGCGGAAAGATGCACCGGGGAAAGCGGCATCTGCGCCCGCAATCCGCCCTCGAAGGCGAAAGGCCCGGCCGAAGCGCCCGCCTTTCCTACGGCCTCTACGATCCAGTTCAGCCGCCGTCCCCGTTCGCCCGCGGCAAGGCCGAGCGGCTGCACCGCCGCATCCAGCATCACCGCTGGTGCGCCCGCCGGCGCGCCGGCGGCCAACGCATCTTCCGTGCCCGCAAGTCCGCGCAAGAGGGTGGAGAGCCGCCAGCGCGAGGGCGCAATTTCTTCGGCCTTTGCGAAGGCGACGATCTCCCAGACACCGTTTGTGGCCTTGATGGCGATGCGGTTCTCGCCGTTCAGCACCGACAACTCGTTTGCCGAGGCGAGCCCTCCGAAAGGCAGGTCGATCAGGACAGCATTCTTCCGGTCGAAACGGCCCGAAGGGCCGGGCAAAAGCGGCATCGCCAGCGCGCCGATCATGGCCGGTTGATCGAGCACAGCGCGCTGCCGATAACCTTCCGTGCCGGAGGATGCGGAAACGAGGATCGGCCGCCATGGCCTTGCGAAGGCTGCGATGCGCGCCGAATGCTCCGGCGCGACGCCATCATGATGCGGCAGGTCGAGAAAGAGCACTTCCGGCGCGAAACCTTCAGCACCGCTTGCACCGCCGGCACGCCGCTCATCCACCACGCCGGCAAAAGCCGAAAGGGCAGCGGAAAAGGCGCGTGCCTCCACCTGCCGCACCGCGCCATCCTCGATGCGGCTGACCAGAAACCGGCCTGCCGGCGCCAGTGGAAAAGCGCCGTCCGGCAGGCGGATACAATCGCCGGATTCCAAGGTGATATCGGCAGGCGGCAGGGCAAAACGCACCGTACGCCGCGCCTGACGGTTGTCTCGCAGCACCGCCTCGACGGCTGCTTCCGCCGTTTCCGCCGGCAAAGCGGCGTTGAGGTCGAACCGCATCACCCGGCTGCCGGCATCATCGATGCGGCGGGAACGCGCGCCAGCCTGTTCGTAATCGAGCGCCGGGTTGAACGAGGTCAGCATGACTTCAGCCGCGAAATCGCTGTCATGGCCGCGATTTTCTGACCAGAGCGGCTCGTCATCGAGATCGGCAAGCACGGAAATATCTCTGACGGGTAAAACCGCCATATTGCGGGAGCGGAAACGCAGGGTGCCGCCGTCCTCCGCCACATCCAGCTGAAACGCCGCCATCAGCGGCTCCAGCAGGGCGCGCGCCGAGGTCACATCACCCTGCACATAACCGGTCATGTCGCCGCTGACGGCGGAGACGTCGAAGGCGGGAAAGCCATGGTCGGTCAGGATCGCGGCGATGGTATCGGCAAGTGTCGCCGTGCCCAGCCGGCCGTTCAGCCAATGGCCGGTGCGCCAGTTGCCGCCATCGCTCCACACCGCGCCATTCTGCGGAAAGGCGGGAAAGGGCCGCGCATCCCAGGTCCAGAGATAGACCCGGTTTTTATCCACCATCGCGGTATCGCCTTGATCCCAATGGTCGAGATGCGCTTCCAGAAACCGCCGTTGCTGGCTGTCTGCCCGGTTCCGGCCGGAGAAATAGGGAAAGGCATTTTCCGCCGATTTTGGATCAGGAAAGACATTCGGGCGCGCGGCGCTCTTGTCCACCGCCGGGCAGCCGAGTTCAGTGAGCCAGATCGGTTTCGAGCCCGGCACCCATGCGGTGGGTGTCGATTTCTCCTCGCCCCGCACCCGGTCGTAATGGCGGTTTCCCCACCAGTTCCCGATGTCCTTGTAGCGGAAGACCCACGGCTTGCCCTTCAGCCCGTCGGTGATGGGCGTGCGTCGCCGCGCGGCGCGGTCGGCATCGCTGGCATAATACCAGTCGAAACCCTCACCCGCCGTGATGGCGCGGCGGAAGGCGCTGGCATCATCAGCGCCGGTCATGCCATCCGGATTGCCGTTTGCAACGTCCTCGTCGCGCCAGTCGGACAACGGCATGTAATTGTCGATACCGATGGCGTCGATGTCGCGGCTCGCCCAGAGCGGATCGAGATGGAAAAAGACATCGCCCGAACCATCCGCCGGCTGATGGCCGAAATATTCGCTCCAGTCCGCCGCATAGGTCAGCTTCACCGCCGGTCCCATGATGGCGCGCACATCACCCGCCAGCCGCACCAGCTCCTCCACAAAGGGGAAGGCATCGTTCTCATCGCGCAGGCGCGTCAGCCCGCGCAGTTCCGAGCCGATCAGGAAAGCATCCACCCCGCCCGCTTTCGCCACAAGCGCCGCATAATGCAGCACCATGCGGCGATAACCCTCATCGCGGTGGCAAAACCGCTCGACCTCCCGGCGCGCCGCAGCGCTGCGGTCGGGAGAGCCGGGCCTTTCGGGTGCGGGAAAACAGGTGATACGCCCGCGCCAGCCATAAGCATCCTGTTCACCCTTGCCATAGGGATCCGGCAGACCATTGCCGGCGGGCACATCCATCATCACGAAGGGATAAAGGCAGACCTTCAATCCACGAGACTTGAGGTCGGCTATCGCCTGCAGCACGCTTTCATCATCAGGCGTGCCGCCATAGGCCGGGCCGCCGCCATGATGACTGACCGGATGCGCCTCACCACGCGAAAGGCCGGCAACCGACCACGGCGCCGTTTCGCCATCGCGGGCCGCCGCTTCAACGCCGGGCAGAATGCGGCATTCGCCCGCCCGCATATCCGTGCCGAACCAGCTCACCACCAGCGCCACGCTTTGCAGGTTGAGGCACAGCGCCTGCAATTCGTCGATGGCCGCCTGCCAGTCGGTCACTGCGGTCAGGCCGTTGCGGTTCATCACCCGGCTTTGTCCCATGCCGGTGCGTTCCGAAACAGGGGCCGTGGCGTAACCATGCTCGGTTGCACCCGGAATAACGGTGATAGCGCGGATCGATTTTTCCAGCCGGCCGACCGGCCGCACGACTTCGAACTGCATCAGCGGAATACGATTGCCATAGTCGTCGAGCGGCAGGCGCTCGAAGACCACATAGGCCAGCCCGCGAAAGGCAGGCGCATTGCCGCTGCCCTGTTTTGCCTCGATCAGCGGATCCGGCAATTGCGTTTCGCTGCCGGGATAAAACCGCATCTCGATGCCGGTCAGATCAACTTCGCGGCCGTCAGCCCAGATGCGCCGCACCATGGCCGCCTCGCCTTCGCAGAGGCCAATGGCGAGATTGGCGAAATAACGAAAAGTCTCCACCTTCGGGCCGCGATTGCCCTTGCCGCCGCGCCGCTCCACCTCGACGCTTTCCTCAAACCGCGTCGCCCAGATCAGCGTACCGCCGATCCTTGCCGTGCCGTAAAGCCGGTTGATGGCCGCTCCCTCATCCGCTCCCGGAATACGCGCCGTCGAAAGCCGTGCGCCCGATACGGTGCGGCCGCTGGAAAGCAGGGCACGGTCGACGGTATTGCCCGCCAGCGCACCGGCCGCCTGGCCAATAATGGCACCCACGGGGCCGAAAATGCCGCCGAGCGCCGCACCCGCCGCCTGAAAAACTATGGTCGCCATGCTTGCCTCGAAAATTCAGGGATCGGGGAACCGGAAAACACCGGCAATGCGCCGCTTCCAGCCCGGCACCAGCGTGGAACACACCACTGCGGCCTGTTCATAGGCGTGGATGAAATGCTGAGGCCCGGCGAGGATGCCGAGATGTTTCGCCGCCGCATCGGCCCGCCAGCGAAACAGCAAGAGGTCGCCCGGCCTCGCCTCGTCCATATCAGGCACCGCCAGAAAATGGCGCTTCGCCGCCGCCATCAGCCGGTCTTCACCGCCGCGTTCGGCCCAATCAGGCGCATAGGGCGGCAACAATTCCGGCTCTGCGCCGTACAATTCACGCCAGATGCCCCTGACGAGGCCGAGGCAATCGCAGCCGACGCCCTTTAACGAGGCCTGATGCCGGTAAGGCGTGCCCAGCCAGCCCTGCGCCAGCGCCAGCACTTTTTCTCCGGTATCACTCATGGAAACAGTGCCTTGCCATCATGGGTCTGGCCGCCGCTGGCATAGGAATAGGCGAAATCCGCCCCCGGCAGGTGCGGGAAGCCCCTGAAATTCGGGTGATTGGCAAATTTCGCCTTGCACGTCGCGAAACTCTTGTCGCAGCCGGCGGTGATGGAGAAACCGTCTCCCGGCAATGGCATCCGTTCCGGCATGAGCCAGAAGGACAGAAGCGTGCCGCCGTCGCGTCGCGCATGACCGTCGAGATCGAAACCCCTGCCGGCGAGCGCGCCGCTCAAAAACCGCAACTTCCCCCTGCTGAAGAAACCATCGGCGAAAGCATCAAGCCCCGAGACCAGCAGGTTGCCCACCGCATCCACCGCCACCACGCTGCCATTGCCGGTGAACCGCGAAAGATCGACGCCGCAGCGCCGGTCGCCCAGTGCGGCATCGCAACGCCGCCCATAGGCCCGGCCCTGCGGCTGGCCGAGGCGATGGGCAAGGCTGCGCAACTCGGCGCGAAACGCCCCGCCCGCCCGTGTCACCTCGCCGATCTCGCGCATGGAAAGCAGCATATGCTCATCCAGCGCCTGCCAGTTGACGAGAAAAAGCTCCACTCTCGCGCCATCGAAACGGCCGACCGCCAGATCATCCTCGGAAATCACCTCGCTGGAAAAACCGCCGGCTACCTCGCCCGCACTCGCACCCAGCCCGGTTTCGCTGTCGCTGTCGCTCGCCCCGAAACCGCTGGCAGCCAGATAGGCCGTGCCGGCAAAGGATAACGTCTCATCGTGGTCGGTAAAGCCGATCACAACGCCATCCTTCAGCGTCACCTTCCAGCAATGGCAGGTGGTGGTGGCATCACCCTGCAGATGCGTGGCAAGGGCCGGAGGAATGGTTTTCATGGCAGGATTTCCATCAAGGGAATGGAGGGAATGCGGCCGGCCTCGAAGGCGGTGAGGTTGACGTCGATGCGATCGATCGCAAAGCGCACCGGCACGTCGAATTCGAAACCCGCCCGGATCGCCGCACCTGAAGGTGGCACCTTGCCGGCACGAAACGTCACCATGCCGGTCAGATGATCCACCGACACATCCGAAGGCGGGACCTTCACCCCCTCGACGGAAACGAGGACAGAGCCCTCGACCGGCTTTTCCACCCGCCTGATGAAGGCACCGCCGGCATCCGCATAGGTCTTCACCAGCTGAAACTGCGCGGTTGCGCCATCGCCGGTGCCGATCCTCTGATCTGTGGCGGCAGGTGTCCCGCCCGGCGGGCAGGATTTGCAATCGACGGGATCACGAAAGCGGAAACCATAAAGCTCACCGCGCCGCGCCTCGAAAAAGCCGAGCACCTCGTAAAGATCGGCCACCGAGCGGATGCCGGACCCGGCATCATAAGCGCGCCTCGCATGCTTCCAGCGCTGGTTGCGGCTCTCGCGGCCATTGGACAGATTGACGATATCGGTCCGCCGCACCGGCCCGCCGCTCACACCAAGCGCCAGCCGCAGCGGAAACCGCACTTCATGAAATGCCGCCATGTCGTTGTTCCACGAATCTTTTTGCTGTGTTGAAAGGTCGATGCGTCACAAACCGCGCTGGCCGCGCCCGACGCTGCGGGCCAGCATGGTGGCGATCTGGCCTTCGCTTTTTCTAAAACTCGCCGCATCGGTGGCCGTCACGTTGAAGACGATCTGCGCACCACCACCGCCCGCCGGTGTGGCCACACCCAGAGCACCATCCGAACCGCGCTTCAGCGGCAGGATCGCTTCCGCTCCCGCCTCGCCCATCAGGCCCAGCCCGCCGCCCATCGGAAAAAAGGCTGGGCTGGACACCACACCGCCATCGGCAAAAGGCGTGATGCCGCGCCCCGGCACCCCGCCATCGGCAAAGGCAAACAGGGAACCGCCACCGTTCAAAAGTCCGCCAACGGCATTGCCGATCATGCTCTCCAGCGGCTTCAACCCGGCCGAAAGCGCCATGCCGGACAGGCGTTCGCCGAGCCCGCGCAGCACATCGTCCAGCCCCTTGCCACCCGTCGTTGCGGCCTGCAGGGCGCTGGTCAGCGCCGCCCCGAACCGCTCGGAGCGCTTTTCGAGATCGCCCATCACATCCGCAAGCGCTTCCGCCTCTTCCCGGTTCTCCGCAATCGATCCTTCGCCTGCCATTGCGCTTGCCTTTCTGATTCAAATCGGAACGATAGGTTTTTGAATTGTCTGGCCGTTTTCACGAAAAAACGCCCCGCTTCCGCAACGAGACAAGTCCACCTCACCCATCAGGAAACAGCCGCATCATCGTCTCCATCGCCTGACGATCGGGGCTGCGGGAGATGGCGCGTGCGCCACCCGTCATCGCGAAGAACTCCCTTGGCGTCAGCCGCCAGAAGGTTTCGGAGGAAAGCCGCAGCAGGCAGAAGCCGGCATGGATGACCGCCTCCCAGGGGAAAGGGCGGGGCCTCGCCTCGCCTGCTGCGGCACTCAAGGGTCCGGCTGTGTTTCTCCTTTCGGGCCGCCGAAGGTGGCGGTCAGAAGATCGGCGATGATCGCGGCATGGCCGGTGATCCCGCCCTCCACGGTTGCCGCAGCCACGTCTTCGTCGGAAAACACATTGCCCGCGCCGCGCAGGCCGGCGCCGATGACCCGGATCATATCGGCGGCCTTCATGCGGCCGGTCGCAAAGCGTTCAGCGAGCGCGGTGAGATCATCGGCCTGAAAGGCGGTTTCGAGCTCGGCCAGCGCCCCAAGCGTCAGGCACAGAATGCGCCTTTCACCGTCGATCAGCGCTTCGATCTCGCCGCGATGGCGGTTCGCCCGCCCATAGCGCAAACCCTGCGGCATCACAGTGCTCCGAATGTGAGAGGACCGGCCGATTCCAGCGCGATCTCGAATTGCACCTCGCCATCGTGGCGGCCGGAATATTCGAGCGCGACGATCTGGAACGGCCCGGTCACGGTACCGAAATCGGGGATGAGGAGTTGCCAGCCCGGAATGCTGCCGGCAAAAAACGCGCCGCGCACCAATGCGTCGCTCGCCTGATCCTTGAAGATGCCGGATGCCGTCAGCGACGCCCGCTGTACGCCGGCGCCGGCCAGAAGCTCGCGCCAGCGCCCCGCACTTTCGCCATCGGTTATGTCCACCGCCTGCGCGTTGAAGGCCAACCGCTTTGTTCGCAGCCCCGCCACGGTCACATAGGAACCGGCATTGTTGATCTTCAACAGCAGGTCCTTGCCCTTCTGCGCCACCATGTTGTTCTCCTTACCGTTTCGATTGATGTTGCCGGGCCGCAATGCGCCTGCTACCAATTGTTTCTCCGCATCCCGCACCCCTGATTTTCATCATGTCCGAAGCCGCTCCCTTCCCGTCCCGCGCGCGCCTTATCGGCGTGCTTGCGGTTGGGCAGATCGTCAGCTGGGGCAGCGGGTTCGACATGCTGGCCGTGCTCGGCCCACGGATCGGGCAGGAACTGGCCATCGCCAACGAGGTGGTTTTCGCCGGCCTCACCGTCATGATGACGATCAGCGCGCTCTGCGGTCCGCTTCTGGGAAGAACGCTGGTGCGGCACGGCGCGGCACCCGTGCTTGTGGCGGGTTCATTGCTGTTTGCCGCCGGTTTTGCCGTGCTCGCCTTTGCGGGCGGCGTGACAAGTTATCTGCTCGGCTGGGCCGTGATCGGTTTTGCCGCCACCTGTGGCCTGACGACGGCGGCCCATGCCGCCGTGGTGGAACGTGTCGGGGCGGAAAGCGGCCGGTTGCTGACGCTGCTGATGCTGTTTACCGGGCTTTCGGCCGCGGTTTTCCTGCCGGTCACCGCGCTTGCCGACCAGCATCTCGGCTGGCGCGGCACGCTTGTCGCCTATGCCGGTCTGCAACTCCTCGTGCTTCTGCCTCTCTACGTCTTCGTTCTTCCGGGGCAGCCGGCCCGCAAGGCCACGGGGTCGCGGGAGGTAGCCGGGGCTTCGCCCCCGCCCGTCGATACACGCCGCGCCTTCATGCTTCTGGCCGCAATGACGACGATCAGCGCGTTTACGACCTTCGGCCTGTCGCCGCTCCTGCCCTTGCTGCTGGTTCAGGCAGGGGCGACACAATCGCTGGCCGTGCAGCTGGCATCCGCCCGCAGCGTGCTTGCGATCACCGCGCGCGGGCTGGATTTCCTGCTTGGCAAACACGGCAACCCGTTCGTCACCGCCATGATCGGTTTCTGTCTGCTGCTCGTGTCGCTGCTGCTGTTGCTGGCCTTTGCGCCTGCCATGCCGGCTTTCATCGGCTTTATCGTATTCTTCGGTTTTGGCGCGGGCGTGCTCACCGTCAGCCGGGCGGTGTTGCCGCTGGCGGTGTTTTCGCCGGAAGAATATGGCCTTCAGGCCGCACGGATTTCCCTGCCGCAGAACCTCGCCATCGCCTTTGCGCCTGTTATCTTCACGCTGGCGCTGGACCGTGGCGGGGTCTCGTCCATGCTGACCATCGCTTCCGTGCTGATCGGCATTTCGTTTGTGCTGCTGCTTGTACTTTGGAAGACCATGCGCAGGCAGGGTTCCTGAAACGGCGCTATTCCGTTACCGCGCGGAAACGCATGTCCGTGATGAAATTCCGCGACTTTGCTTCGCGCCGCGAGCGGCAGGAGCGCAGTTGCAGGTTGACCAGCGAGACATTGGCAAGCGGCAGGGCGGCATCATCGAGCAGGGTTTTCACCCGCTCTGTGATTTCGCCGGCCTGTTTGCGGCCGGCGGCATCGCTCCAGATTTCCAGCGACAGGACATGCTCCTCGGCTTTTTCCGTCGCGGTCGAATAATCCCGGCTGTCAATTTCGCCGATGACGATGCAGGGCATAAGCGCGCGCGGCAGAAGCCGGTCGACGATGCCGCCTGATGTCAGCGCCATCAGCACCGCATCGCCCGTCAACCGCGCAAAAACCGCCTTCAGAAGTGCGTTTGCAGCGCTCACAGGCTTTCCTCCTCGCAGCGGCAGACGATGAAGCGGCGGGTCTCGTCCGGATCCATCACCGTGCGGATGCCCAAAATGCGCCGGCCCTTGCGAAAGCGCATGCCAGCCGCGATATCGCTGCGCCAGGTGAGCCAGACGCGATGGGTGATCGTCACGCCCTCGGCCGAAGCACGCTCATGGAACGCCTCCGAAACCGGCTCGATCGCCGCCCAGAGCGAGCGCAGGACATCCCAGCGTTCCAGCGCACCGCCCTGCCCGTCCGGCATCTCCGTCCGCATTTCCAGCTCCAGCCGCGCCGTCAGCCTGCCGGGGTCGAGAAAAACGAGGTTCATGGCTTAAAGCCCCATGCGGCAGAAGGGCGCCACCAGCCGCTCGTAACCGGCCGGAACCACTGCCGGCTGATTTTCCAGGGCAACGGCGCCGCGAAAGGCAAACATCTGCGCCACATGCATCAGCATGGCGCGTTTCAGCGTATCCGGCACATCCGTCCCGGCTTCGCCATAACCGGCGATGAAATCGATCTCGATACCGTTCATCACCCGTCCGGGGGCCGGCGGATCGCGCAGCCACAGCCGCGCCGGACGGGCCGCGCCGTCCAGTAACTTATCAGCGGCGGTGATATTGGTCTCGCGCCCGTCACTGCCAAAAACCAGAATCGTTTCGATGGTTTGCACCGGTCCCTTGCCAATCGGAATCACACCCGTCTGCGGCCATTGGTCGAGATAAAGCCGCCAGGTCTGGCACAGCAGGCAAAGGCCGGTCACGCGCTCCAGATGCTCGCGGGCGGTGCGGATCAGCGCTGTAAGAAGCGCATCCTCGTCGCTGCCGTCGAGACGCAGATGCGCCTTGACCTCGGCAAGGGTCAGCGGCTCCGCCTGCGGCGGATTTATGAGGGCGTAGGTCATGGGGTCTCCGGGATGACGCAATTGCGGGCTGGATGAGCGAGCGGGTGCAACAAGTTTCTTCTCCCCATGGGGGAGAAGTCCGCAGCAGCGGGATGAGGGGGCAAGACCAGTGATAGATCGAGAGCTTGCCCCCCTCATCTGCCCCTTCGGGGCATATTCTCCCCGGTGGGGAGAAGAAATGCGCCACTAAATCTGTGGTCAATTCACCCCGAATTTCACCAGCTTGATCGCCTCGAAATTCTGTACGCCGCCACCCACGCGCTTGGTGGTGTAGAACAGCACATAGGGTTTGGCCGAATAGGGATCGCGCAGGATGCGCACGCCGGTGCGGTCGACGACGAGATAACCGGAGCGGAAATCGCCAAAGGCGATGGCGAAACTGTTTGCCGCGACATTCGGCATGTCTTCCGCCTCCGTCACCGGAAAGCCCATCAGCGAGGCGGGCTGGCCGGCGGCGGCGGGCGGGTGCCAGAGATAAGCGCCGGTCGTGTCCTTGAAACGGCGCAGCGCCGCCTGCGTCTTGCGGTTCATCAGGAACGCGCCGTTCTGGCGGTGGCCGGCCTTCAGGCCATAGATGGCATCGAGCAGCACATCCATCGGCCCGGCGGAAGCGAAGCCGGCCGAAACGCCGGTCGCGACATAACCGATATTGCCCCAGCTCCAGCTGTCATTGGCAACGGGTGTATAGGCGAGAAAACCTTTGGGTTTGTTGACGCCATCACCGGCGATGAAAGCGGCAGCCTCCTGTTCGGCAAAGGCGATATCCACTTCCGAGGCGATCCACGCCTCGACATCAACAGCCGCGTCGTCCAGCAGGCCCTGGGTCGCGGCGGGCATGGCGTAGAGTTCCATGGTTGGGAAAGAAAGCTCAGACAGCTTCGGTGTCGCCGTCTCGGGACGGGCCGCGGTTTCGGAGACCCAGCCGGTGGCCAGTCCGCCGGCGGCGAAGGGTTTCTTCAGCACGGCCGTCGACACCTGCCGCACGGTGGCGAGCGCCCGGATCGGCGAAATCGCCGTCATGCGCCGGCCAATCTCGCCATCCGTCTCGGTCGGCACCAGAAAGCCGCCATCGGCACCGCTCGATCCGGCAAAGGCCTTGGCCTCCAGATCGCGCAGCGCGCCCTCCTCGCCGCGGCGGATATAGGCCTCGAAGGCGGCCTTATGCTCTTCGGCATCGTGCGGGGGCGCATCCTTGCGGCCAAGCGCAGGCCGCGCCTTCCTGAGCGCCAGATCGTCCATGATCTTTCTGTTATCATCGAGCGCCCTGTCGATACGATCGAGCTTGTCGCGGGTCACGATATCCGCACCCATCTTACGTTCGATGTCATTGAGCCGCTGGTCGTTGGTTTCGCGAAAAGCCTCGAAGGCCTCCATGAACTCGTCGAAGGCCGCCGTCATCGTGTCGGGCACGGCCTTTACCTGCGGCGCAACGGTCATTGCGGAAGGTTTTGTCATCTGGTCTGTCATGTCGCCATCCTTGTTTCGGAAATACGTGTCGGTAAGTCAGCGTTTGAAGGCGGTGTCGAACAGCGAGCGGGCGGCGCGGCGCATGCTGCGCGCCAGTTCGGTCTCGCGGTCACGGAAAAAGCGGGCATGTTTGACGTCGGACACCCGCGCCGAAGGCAGCATCGGAAAGGTCACGACCGAGATTTCCCAGAGATCGGCCTCCAGAATGCGCCGCACACCGGAACGTTCGGCCTTGCCCGAGCGAACCGTGCGGAAACCGATCGACAGCCCATCGAGCGCGCCGGTCTTCATCAACGAATGCACCTCGCACGAGCGGGCAACACCCGGCGCCAGAACGCCCTCGACGTAAAGCCCGCGCTCGTCCTCGCGGATGGTGCGCCAGGCGCCGATCGGCTCGGCCGGATCGTGCTGGTAGAGCATGCGGATGCCGGCCGCTCCCCGTTCCTCGATGGAACGGCGGAAAGCGCCGCGCTCGATCACGTCACGGCCGAGGTCTACCTCGCCGAAGACGCTGGCATAACCGGAAAACGTGCCGTCGCCGGCGATGCCGCGCAGTTCCAGACTGGCGAATTTGCGCGTGGCGGGACGCGGCCCGCGATAGGCGTGCATGGGAAACTCCTGCGATGTGGAAATGAAGCCGCCCTGCGGCGCGGGCTCAGCTGCGCGGGCGTGTGCCATAGTGGCTGGCCACGCGCACCATCACGCCCAGCCCCCACCAGGCCATCATGCTGGCGGCGGCGGAGCCCGCCACCATGATTTCCCGGCCGGAAAGCGCGCCGGCAATGTCGAGCTGCTGCACGATCCACAGGCCGATCGGCCCGCCGAAGATCATGCCGCAGGACACCCCGGTGATGAAGCGGCTCGCCGCTTCACGTTTGCTTTTCGGCAGCAGATAGACAAGCGACACGCCGGCACCCGCGACGGCGCCGGTGATGCGGGCGGCCCAGATGCCGGCCTCATTGGCGAATTCAGACATGGGTAATCATTCCGGTTTAGGATGTTGCAATCGGGCGAACGCACCGCGTCGCCCGCAGGTGCTGTTTGCGCGCCTGCGGTGGGTGATTTCACGAGTCTTCGGAGAAGCTTGGGCGGAAAGCCTCACAAAGAGAATCCGCCACTTCAGAAAATGGTTCAGCAGAAACAGACGGCTGTGAAAGCGCGGTTAGCCCCCTCAGTAACCGACGGCTTCGCGTTTTTCCTCGTCGCTCAGAAACGAGGCCGCGCCGATACGGCTCCACAGCGCATCCCGCTCGCCGGCGAGCCCGGCGATCCTGTCGAGATCCGCCTCCAGCCGCAGCCCCGCGCCGAAGACTGGTGCGAGCCAGCCGCACAATCTCGCCGCCGTGCGGTTGACGAGCGGCAGCACGGTGAGGCGATAAAAGGCACGGTTCGCCTCCTGGTAATTGGCATAGGTATTGTCGCCGGGAATGCCGATCAGCATCGGCGGCACGCCGAGCGCCAGCGCGATATCGCGGGCGGCTCCGTTGCGGGCCTCCAGAAAATCCATGTCGCGCGGCGAAAGGCCCATGGCCTTCCAGTCCAGCCCGCCTTCCAGAAGCAGCGGGCGGCCGGCGTTCATCGCGCCCTGATACCCCTCCTCCAGCTCGCGCTTCAGCCGTTCATATTGCTCGGTGGAAAGATTGCCGCCTTCCTTCGGCTGATAGACCAGTGCGCCCGAAGGCCGGGCGGAATTGTCCAGCAGGCGCTTGTTCCACTGGCTCGCGGCGTTGTGCAAATCAAGCGCGGCACCCGCGGAAGCCAGCGGCGCAAAACCTGCCCGGTCATCCAGCGGATGGAAAAGTTTCAGATGCAGCAGCCCCAGCCCATCGCGCTCGGCGGCGATGCGGCGCGACGCGCGCCCTTCGGCGCGGTAGTCATAAGCCACCGGCCAGCCATCCGCTCCCTCGACAATACTTACCCGATCCGGCCGCAGCAGATGCAATTCCCTTAAACGCCCGCCGATCATCAGAGGTTCGACATAGGCATTTCCAGCCAGCATCAGGTGACCATAAAGCGCCTCGAAAAAATCCGGCCCGCCCATATGCGCGCCCGGCTTCGTCAGGAGCGCCAGCAGCGGATGATCGCCGATTTCCTCGTCGCCATCATAAAGCAGCCAGTTCACCGATGCGGCCGCTTCCGCCACCATGCGGGCGGCACGGTGGGCGACCGGGTTTTTCATGAAGCCTTCGCGGGCAAGTGCGGCATAGGACCGGCCGGACCAGAAGGCCTGCCCGCCTTGTGCTGCCACCGACATGAAGCCGCCCGACGCCATTTTGCTTTCGGGCACGGCTTTGCCATCCGCCGGACGCAGCCACGGCAGGGAAAACGGAAATCGCATGGAGTTGTCCTTGTTTTATTCCGGCTCAGCCTCCCACCAGGCCCTCATCCCTGTGCTTGTCACAGGGATCCCGCCAGCCCAGGTCTTTGGGCTGAAAAGACTCTTCCCGCCGCGCAGACGCGCGTCGGCTGGATTCCTGTGACAAGCACAGGAATGAGGGATTCGGGGGAGCCTAAGCCCTACGACGGAGGAAAGGTTTGCGTACCTTGCCAGCAGGCCAGGTGCGAATGTGCCTCCCGCTTTCGCGGGCGAAGGCGGATATTACCTGATGGGTGCCTTCACCGCCGTGTCGCTGTTGAAATCGGCGGCAACGCGGGTTTCGCGCAGCGGCTTCACCGTGCGGGTCGAGAGATCATAGGCGGGGTCGGCCTTGTAGGCCGCCAGCGCCGCCTCGTTTTCGAACTCGCCGTAAACGATGAAATCGACCGAGTTGCCCCATTGGTCCTTCTTCACGTTCTCGCCTATTTCCAGCGTCAGCGCATGCGGGATCGCCGTGAGGCCGGAAAGCCCCCTGCGCACGGCGTCGCGGTTTTCCTCGGGAACGGTGAAAAAAACGATATGGCGGATCACGGTGTCACCTGTCATGCAAAATTCGAAGGCGGCCTTCTGGGCGCGCGTAACGGGTTATCATCTGGCCCGCCCCGGTTCAATCCGCGCCGCGACAAGGGCGCGATGAAATGCGCGTGCGTGGCCAGCCACAAGCCGCGCCCGATCGCTGCCATTGATGATGGCGCGTGCACCCTCCCAGTCCTCCCGCTGCGCGCCGAAGAAATCGGCAAGCCGGCGGCCGGTGAAGCTGCCGGCGATCATGCCGTGGATCAGGATGGCTGTTGCCACCTCCGTTTCCATGGCCCGCTCGGGCCTTTCCACAAGGTCGATGCCTGTCAGCACCGACATGGCCTCGTAGTTGCGGCGATGCGTCAGCTGCACGAAGCCCCGCCCCAGCCAGCTTTTTCCGTCCGTGTCCCGCTGCCAGTAAGGTTTGCGAACCATCGGCAGGCGGCCGGCCGCAAAGGCACGGTCCAGCCGCGCAATCGCCTCCGCATCGCTTGCCGCCAGGGTCTCGCGCACCGGCTGCATGGTGGCAGCCGTTTCGTGAAAGCTGGTCGCCAGCATATAGGCCAGCCAGCGCGGATCGCCCTGTGGCCCGGCCTTTACCCATCCGGCAAGTATCGTCTTCGTCCCCGCAAGTTGCGCGGCACGCAGGCGGCCGCCAAAGATCGAAACCCGCACCGACGCGAAGAATCGCGCCTCGTCATAGGCCATAGCCGGCTCCTGAAAACGATGGGCGATATGACACCCGGTTTTTCCACATGATGGCCGTCAGGACTAAATCGATTTGAAAAAACCTTAATCGATTTTAATCCGCAGACCGCGGTTTTGGGGTAAAAAATTCCTTGAATTCCGGAACCTTAGCGCGCTAACTCCATTCACCGCGCAATCCAGCTGCGTTAACAATTCAAGGAGGAATGCCACCATGACAGCGACAATCCCCCAGACCGTTTATGACCGTCTCGAAAACGAGTGGCGCCAGATGCGCGAAACCGGCTCCCAGCCGAAACCGGCGCAATCTCCAAAGAAGTAAGACCTGTGCGACGCCCGGTCATGGGCGGATAAGGAGCCAAAAATTTCTTCTCCCCGCCGGGGAGAAGATGGCCCAAAGAGTCAGATGAGGGGGTAACCTCTCCGAATATCTTGACCGTAGCCCCCTCATCCGCTGCCGCGACCTTCTCCCCCCTCGGGGAGAAGAACGCAAGACGCACCCGTTTGCCTATCATACCCGTGATGCCGGAACGTGGGCCAACATCGCCTCACATCCCCCGCACCCTCGGCTCATTCACCACCATTGTCGTCAGCGCCGTTATCGCCCAGACAAGTGCATCCAGCCGGTCGGGCGAGCGACCGGATGACAGGCCATCAGGTCCGAAATCCGTCATCTGGTCTTCGAGCTTCTCAAACCGAGCGGCGTGACGCACCCTGCCCTGCTCGTAAAGTGAGGCGACCGGCTCGGCGCGCGTAAACTTGCCACGGCTGGCCCGCACCAGAGTGAGCGGCAGGTCGGCGTCCACGCTTTGCAGCATCGCCCGCACCATCTCGCCACCCTGATTGACCTCCGCCACCACCCGGTCAGCCTCGTGGCGGCGGAAGGCGGCGACCACGGCGCGGGCCCAGCCGGCTGGCGTTTCGCCTTCCACCGAACAATCCGCAAGCACGGCGAGTTTGCCCGACATGCCAAGCCCGGCAACCACGATGCCGCAGCAGGAATTTTCACCTGCACCGGCAGGCGGATCGACCGCCACCACGATCCGCGAGAGCGGCTCATGCGTCACCTCGACAATTGCTTCCAGATCGGCGCGTTTCCACAAGGCGCCCTCGCGCTCGTCGATCAGCTCGCCGCCGATTTCCTGACGCCCCAGCCGCGTGCCGCCGTAACGGTCCTGCATGGCCTTCAGGAAACCGGGCGACAGGTTCTGCGCATTCATGGCGGTCGGCATTTGCGCAACCCGGGTCGAAGGATCGGCCAGCAGTGCCTTCAACAACGGAATGGGCCGCGGCGTCGTGGTCACCAGTTGCCGCGGTGCCTCGCCCAAACGCAGGCCAAATTGCAGCATGTCCCAGGTTTCCTGCGGATATTTCCATTTTCCCAGCTCATCCGCCCAGGCCATGTGGAATTGCGGGCCGCGCAGGCTTTCGGGGTCTTCCGAGGAAAACACCTGCGCCATCGCGCCATTCGGCCAGAGGAGCCGGCGGCGCGTGACCTCGAAAGCGGGACGGCGACGGCGGGCGATGCGGCAGATGCCGGAAATACCGTCGATCATCACCTCGCGGGCGTCACCCAGCGTCTCCGCAATGAGCGCGATGCGTAAATCCGATTGTTTGCCGGCGGAAGCAATGCCGTGCACCCACTCGGCACCGGCGCGGGTCTTGCCGGAACCGCGCCCGCCGATCAAAAGCCATGTCCGCCAGTCGCCCTCAGGCGGCTGCTGCGGCAGGTTGCCAAGGAAACGCCAGTCGCGCGAAAGGGCAAAGACCTGATCCTTGATATGAGGGTCGGGCGAAAGCTCCGTCATGCATCAGGTTCCCCGGATGCAACCGGTGTCAGCCCCGCCTCCAGCTTGGCGCGGCATTTCTGGTCGGCCAGTTCGTCGATGCGCCTCAGGAAATGCGCCACTGCGGCCTCGTAATCCTCGGCATCGGTTTCGTCCTCAGCGGCAAGCGCTTCCCTCTCTTCCGCCAGTACCCGTTGCAGCGCGTCGATCCGCTCCAGCGTGCGCACGATCAGCGAAAGCTGATCCGTCGCAGCCTTCACATCGGCACGCGCCTGTTTGCCGGGAGCGTCATCCGCAGCCCCCAACAGGGCCGTCTCGCTCTCCTGTCGCAGGGTGCGGTACAGGTGGAACTGATCACGCATCTCTTCCGTCATCTCATTCAGCATCTGCCTTAGCTCGCCGTTACGCGCCGCATCCTCGGCAGCCAGCTTGTCGGCCCGCGACTTTGTCTCAGGCGCGGTATCCAGCATGCCCTCGCCCGCATAGGCGGGCCGTTCCGGCCACGCGCTGTAGAGCGCCAGGTCGCAATTATCAGAATTTGTCATGGGATCGGCCTGAGAGAAAAATGGCAGTGACTGGCGTTACGTGACTCTGTCGCGCTATCGCCCGGTTTTTTTCTGAGACGAAGCATTTTTCTCCCCGTCATACCGGCCTTGAGCCGGTATGACGGGGAGAAAAATGCCTTGGTAAGAGAACTGGACAGCCAATCGGATAGACTGCCGTATCGCTGAAAAATATAGGAAGGCTCGTCATCAAACCCGAAGGCAACCCTTCGAACCGGCCTCTGCCGTCAGCCGCAAATCTCCGACTGTAGCCAAACACTACCAAACCACCGTCACGGTGTAAAGGATTATTTTCCTATTTTGATGATTTTTATCCTGCCGACAGGATTTGCACCCTCGCCCGCCGCATATTACACTCCGCGCCAGGCAGCGAGCAGAAGGGGCAAGTCAAGTTGGTGAAACAATGGGTTGGGCGGTTGTTTGCGGGTCTTTCGGCAACCGGCATCGTCTTCGGCACGGTCCTGTTCTGCGCTTCGCTCACACCATCGCTTCTGCCGCGCACATGGCTGATGCAGGGGGTTCTGTGCGGGTTTTCCTTTGCCATCGGTTATCTGATCGGCGTCGCCCTGCACGCCGTCTGGGCCTATCTGGAACTGCCAGAACCCTCGCGCCACAATGTCCGCGGCGTTCGTTTTCTCATCGCGCTTGCCGCCGCCATCACGGCGATTGCGTTTTTGTGGCAGGCGAAGGACTGGCAGAATTCCATCCGCGTGCTGATGGAACTCGATCCGCTGCCCAGTGCCCATCCCACCAAGACCGGTGGCCTTGCCGTACTGGTCGCCACCATCCTGATTGGCGCCGGCCGGCTCTTCCAGCTTATCCGCCGGTTCTTTGCCGCGCGCAGCCGGCATTTCCTGCCGCGCCGGCTTGCCAATGTTCTCGGCATAGCCGCTGCCATCGTGCTGTCATGGATGCTGCTCAATGGCCTGATCTTCGATATCGGCCTGAAATTTGCCGATTCCTCGCTGAAACAGGTGGATGCACTGATCGAGCCTGACGTGCCGCGCCCCTCCGATCCACTGAAGACCGGCAGCAGCGCGTCGCTCATGACATGGGAATCGCTTGGCCGCCGCGGGCGGGAATTCGTGGCAGGCGGGCCTGAAGCGCAGGAAATCACCGCCTTCACCCATCGTTCGGCCAGCGAACCGCTCCGGGTCTATGCCGGCCTGAATTCCGCTTCGACACCCGAAGCAAGAGCCAAACTGGCGCTGGAGGAACTGAAGCGGGTCGGCGGTTTCGAACGCAAGGTGCTGCTGGTCGTCATTCCCACCGGCACCGGCTGGATCGACCCCGAAGCGCTGGACACGGTCGAATATCTGCATGATGGCGACATCGCCAGCG
The DNA here is from genome assembly GCF_017313365.1 of Agrobacterium sp. OT33. Classification (NCBI taxonomy): domain Bacteria; kingdom Pseudomonadati; phylum Pseudomonadota; class Alphaproteobacteria; order Hyphomicrobiales; family Rhizobiaceae; genus Agrobacterium; species Agrobacterium sp. OT33. The sequence goes on from NZ_JAFLMZ010000009.1 coordinate 314,588, forward strand.
TCGCCGTGCAATATTCCTATCTTTCCAGCTGGATCGCGCTGCTGACCGAGCCTGACTACGGCGTTGAAACGGCTCGCGCGCTGTTTCAGGCCGTCTACGCCTATTGGACCACCCTGCCTAAGGAAACACGGCCGAAGCTTTATCTGCATGGCCTCAGCCTCGGTTCGCTCAACTCGCAGAAGTCCTCCGATCTTTACGATGTGCTGTCCGACCCGTTCCAGGGCACGCTGTGGAGCGGCCCGCCGTTCTCCAGCCCCACATGGCGCATGGCCACCAACGGGCGGGTTGAGGGCACACCGGCATGGCTGCCGCGTTTCCGCGATTCCTCCGTCATCCGTTTTGCCAACCAGTATACCACCGCCCATATGCCCGATGTGAAATGGGGGCCGATGCGGATCGTCTATCTGCAATATGCGAGCGACCCGATCACCTTCTTCGAAACCGCGTCGCTCTACCGGCGTCCAGAGTGGATGGCGCATCACGGGCCTGACGTTTCCACGTCGTTCCGATGGTTCCCGGTGGTGACGCTGCTGCAGCTCGGTCTCGATGTCGCTGCCGCCACCACCGCACCGATCGGTTACGGCCATGTCTATGCCCCGGAACATTACATCGATGCATGGATGGAGGTGACGCAGCCCGACGGCTGGAGCGCCGAGGAGATCCAGCGGCTGAAGATGTTCTTCAAGGCCCGCCGCGGCTCCACCGATCCGGCGTGAGCGCGACGGGCGTATCGCTTGCCGGCGTCAGCCCTTCAGCGCGTCCAGATGGTCGGCCACATAGGTTTCCAGCGAGCGCGGCGCGTGGCCGGTCAGTGTTTCGACATCGCCGGTTACCACCGCTGTCCAGCCTTCACGCACGGGATAAAAGATCGAGGCGAGGAAAGAGGCGTAATCCTTCGGCACGCCCGCACCAGTGAGGATGCCGATGAAGACCTCGTCCGAAACGGCGGCATAAGACACCGGCTTGCCGATCGCCTTTGAAATCACCGCGGCCGCTTCGCCGTAACCGAAGGCCTTCGGCCCGGTCAGGTTGAAGGCCTTGCCATTAAAGGCGTCGGAGGTCAGCGCGGCGGCGGCGCTGTCGGCGATATCGCGCACGTCGATGAAGCTCGACTTGCCCTCGCCGGCCGGCACGGCGATCTGGCCATGTTCAATCCCGGCCTTCCAGTAGCTGTGAAAATTATCGGCAAACCAGTTGGGGCGCAGGATGACGTAAGGCGTACCCGACGCGATGATCTTCAGTTCGATCTGGCGATAGGGAATGGAATCGTCGGCATCGACACCGAGGACGCTGAGGAAAACGATCTTCACCTTGCGACGCGCCGCCTCCTCGACAACGGGCGTCAAAGCGTCGATGGCGTCCAGACGCCCGCCCGCCAGGATCAGGAACAGCCGGTCCACGCCGTCGAATGCATCCGCATAAGTTGCCCGGTCGGTATAGTCGAAACGCACCCCTTCGGCGCCATCCGCCGCATTGCCGCTGCGCGAGGCAGCCTTGACGCTTTCGCCCTTTGCCAGAAGTGCCTTGACCAGCGGCGTGCCGATGGTGCCGGTGGAACCGATTACGAGTATCTTGCCTGTCATCTCAAATCTCCTTAGTATCTAATGGAAACCATGTTTCGGAAATACAGGTACTGCGTTTGCGAAATCATGAAAAGAGAGCACTTTTCGGTTATCTGGTTTCCTCGCGGAAACCGGCGTGGCCGTAAGAAGATGGAAAAGACCGATGGAAAACATCTATGACGTCTATGAGGACCGCTGCCCCACCCGCATGGTGCTGGACAGGATCGCCGACAAATGGGCGCTGTTGATCCTCGACAAGCTGCGGCGCGATCCCGTGCGCTTCAACCTGCTGCGGCGCGAGATCAAGGGCATTTCGCAGAAGGTCCTGTCGCAGACGCTGAAGAAGCTCGAGCGTGACGGGCTGATTTCCCGGCAGGCCTTTCCGACCGTGCCGGTAACGGTCGAATATTCGCTGACACCGCTGGGGCGGACGCTCACCGACACGGTGGCGGCGCTTGCGCATTGGGCGGAGGGCAATATGGACGCGGTGCTGGCGGCGCAGAGGGCTTATGACGAAAGGGCGGCGGCTTAGATGGTCTTCGCCCTCGCGTAGCGACAAAAGCCTTTGCCGCTTCGTTTTGTAGAACATTGCTTCCGTCATACCGGCCTTGAGCCGGTATCCAGCCAGCCCAAGTCCTTGGGCTGAAAGGACTCTATTCGCCGCGCAGACGCGCTGCGTCTGGATGCCGGATCACGTCCGGCATGACGGAGGTGGGTTTTGCGTACCTTACACTTCCCAAAACATCCCTACCGCGAAATCCGCGTCGACAGAATGATCGACGACAGCGTGCGCTCCACACCGTCAAGCGCGCCTATGCGGTCGATCAGCCGGTCGAGATCGAGGATCGAAGGGGCGGCCAGAATCGCAATCAGGTCAAATGTGCCGCTCACCGAATGCAGCGTCGTGACCTCCTTGATGGCGGCAAGTGCGGCGGTCACGCCGGGCAGCGCCTTGGGCGCAATGGTGATCAGCACATGGGCGCGCACCAGCCCGGAAAGATAGCTTTCCGAAAGCCTGAGGCCATAACCGGCAATCACGCCGTCTGCCTCCAGCCGCTCGATGCGCGCCTGCACGGTTGTGCGGGAAAGGCCGAGTTTGCGCGCCAGTTCCGCCACCGGCATGCGGGCATTTTCGGAAAGCAGGGCCAGCAGCGCCCGATCCTTGTCGGCGATCGTCATAATGATCAATCCTCTCGTCTAACTGTCCAATAATAGACCTCTATCTGCACATAGTGAAGCTGCGAATCGTCAATAGAAGCTGGCATTCTGTCTCTGAAGCGCATTCGTTGCGCAAAGACATGCGAATTTACTGCGGGGAACAAAAACATGAAAAACATTGTCGTCATCGGCGCGGGCAATATCGGTTCAGCCATCGCCTGGATGCTGGCCGCAACAGGCGATTATCGCATCACGGTTGCCGACCGCTCGGCCGACCAGCTGGCCAATGTGCCGGCACATGAGCGCGTCGATACCGAGATCGTCGACATCGCCGATCGCCCGGCGCTGGAAGCACTGCTGAAGGGCAAATTCGCCGTGCTGTCCGCCGCTCCATTCCACCTGACGGCGGGCATTGCGGAGGCGGCGGTCACCGTGGGCACGCATTATCTCGACCTCACCGAAGACGTGGAATCCACCCGCAAGGTCAAGGCGCTCTCGGAAACGGCCGAGACCGCGCTCATTCCGCAATGCGGTCTGGCGCCCGGCTTCATCTCCATCGTCGCCGCCGATCTCGCCGCCCGCTTCGACAAGCTCGACAGCGTGCGCATGCGTGTCGGCGCGCTGCCGCAATATCCGTCCAACGCGCTCAACTACAATCTCACCTGGAGCACGGACGGGCTGATCAACGAATATATCGAGCCCTGCGAAGCCATCGTCGAAGGCCGCCTCACCGCCGTTCCGGCGCTGGAAGAGCGCGAGGAATTTTCGCTCGACGGCGTTACCTACGAGGCCTTCAACACCTCGGGCGGCCTCGGCACGCTCTGCGCCACGCTGGAAGGCAAGGTGCGGACGATGAATTACCGCACCATCCGTTATCCCGGCCATGTGGCAATCATGAAGGCGCTTCTGAACGACCTCAACCTGCGCAACCGCCGCGATGTGCTGAAGGACCTGTTCGAAAACGCCCTGCCCGGCACCATGCAGGATGTGGTCATCGTCTTCGTCACCGTCTGCGGCACCCGCAACGGCCGTTTCCTGCAGGAAACCTATGCCAACAAGGTCTATGCCGGCCCTGTTTCCGGCCGGATGATGAGCGCCATCCAGATCACCACCGCAGCCGGCATCTGCACGGTTCTCGATCTGCTCGCCGAGGGTTCCCTGCCACAGAAGGGCTTCGTGCGGCAGGAGGAAGTGGCGCTGCCGAAATTCCTCGAAAACCGGTTCGGCCGGTATTATGGCTCACATGAGCCGCTGGCCCGGGTGGGATAAGGGAAACAGCTTTTTTCCGTCATGCCGGACTTGATCCGGCATGACGGTGAGGATGACGAACCCATCACGTCCCGCAAAACGTCCTGAACACCCGCTCATGGCTCATCGGCGGCTGCATGTAGACAAAATTGTCCGGCCGCTCCTCGAAGGGCGTCGCGATTGCCGCCAGCATGGCGTGGAAAGGCTCGAAATCATCCTCTTCCACCGCCGCCTCGATCAGTTCCTCGATACGGTGGTTGCGCGGGATGACCGCCGGATTGACGGACAGCATTGCCCGTGACCTGTCGGCATCGGAGATTTCTTCACGCCCGGCTCTTTCGCGCCAGCGGGCCAGAAATTCGTCGGCCCCGGCAATATCGATGAACATGCCGCGAAATGGTTCGGCATCGCCATTCGCCGCGTGGGAAAGACGCCGGAAGGTCTGCGTGTAATCCGCCTCTGACGCCTGCATCAGAGCCAGAAGTGCCTGCACGAGATCGAGATCGCCTTCCTCTTCCAGCGTCAGGCCGAGTTTTTCGCGCATCCCGGCCAGCCAGCGTTTGGGAAAGGCAGCGGCGAAATCGGCTAGCACGGCGTTGGCAAGTTGGGCGGCCTTTTCCACTTGAGGATCGAGCAGCGGCAACAGGCATTCCGCCAGCCTGGCGATGTTCCACTGGGCGATGCCCGGCTGGTTGTTGAAGGCATAACGGCCCTGCGCATCGATGGATGAGAAGACCTTGTTGGGGTGGTATTCATCAAGGAAGGCGCAGGGGCCGAAATCGATGGTCTCGCCGGATACCGCCATATTGTCGGTGTTCATCACACCATGAATGAAACCCACCATCATCCAGCGGGCAATAAGGTCGCACTGCCTTTCAGCGATGCCGCGCAGCAGCGCCAGATAGGGGTTGTCCGCATTTTTCGCATCGGGATAATGGCGGTCGATCACGTGGTCGGCAAGGTTTTTGATCGCCTCGTCATCCTCGCGCGCGGCGAAGAACTGGAAGGTGCCGACACGGATGTGGCTTGCCGCAACACGGGTGAAGACGCCGCCCGGCAGCCCGACCTCGCGCTGCACCCTTTCGCCGCTCAGAACCGCCGCCAAGGCCCGCGTGGCGGGAATGCCAAGCGCAAACATAGCTTCCGAAACGATATATTCACGCAGCACCGGTCCGAGGGCGGCGCGCCCGTCGCCCCTGCGCGAAAAGGGCGTGGGGCCGGAACCCTTGAGCTGGATATCCCGCCTCCTGCCATTCGCGTCGATCACCTCGCCGAGAAGAATGGCGCGGCCATCGCCCAGCTGCGGCACAAAACCGCCGAACTGGTGGCCGGCATAGGCCATCGCCAGCGGCTCGGCCCCCTGCGGCACGACATTGCCGGAAAAGATCGCCGCCAGCCTTTCATCGTCAAGGCCGGAAACATCCAGAAGGAGTTCGTCTGCCAGCTTGCGATTGAAGGCGATGAGGCGCGGCGCCTTCACCGGCGTCGGCAGCACGGCGGCGCTGAACCGCTCCGGCAGGCGGGCATAGGAATTGTCGAATCTGATCACGGTTAAACTCCCTGCTTTTGCCTTTATATGGGGCGGCAAGGCCGCAGTTGCGAGCGATAATACCGTCACACCGTGCCTATAACGCCACTCATTGTATTTTGCGCAATGAACTTTCCAGCGCCATCATCGTTCCTATGCTTGACCCGCAGAATGCCGAAATGAAAGGAACAGCAATGAGCGTCGTTGAAACCGTGACGGAAGTATCGGAAAGCGCCATCCGCACCCTCCACACCGACCTGCCGGTCAACGCCACCTTCCATGTCTGGCTGAAGGCGAAAAAGGCGGCCGAACCCGGTGCCGTCTCCTTCTCCAACCAGAATGGAAAATTCGCTGAAGTTTCAAGCATCAATACCGAAGAGTTCGGTTTTCGAATCTATCAGGTGTTCGGCGGCGGCCATGTGGAGCTGAGCTATGACACGGTCACGACCGCCGTTTCCGTCATCTACTGGTTCACCGCTTCGGATGTGCTGGAAACCGGCATCACCGTCGTCCACACCAAGCCTGATAACGCCGCTCCCGAGCTGCCCGATAGCTATCACTTCCGCCCGCCATTCGGCTGGATGAACGATCCGAACGGGTTTGGCCGTTTCGAAGGCCGCCCGCATCTGTTTTATCAGCATTATTCGCACGGGCTGCGCTGGAACACCATGCATTGGGGCCATGCCGTCTCCTCGGACTACCTGCGCTGGCGGCATCTGCCGATCTTCCTGTTCCCCTCCGAAGACCTGACGACGCGGCCGGACAAGCGCGGCGGCGCCTATTCCGGCTCCACCATTCCGCTGGTGGAAGGCACCGGCATCCGCGTCTTCTTCACCGAACAGGTGCAGGACCGTATTCCCGAACAGCAGATCCAGCTCACCGCCACCTCTTCCGATCTCATCATGGCCGGGCAGGCAGAGGTCGTTCTCGCCCACCGCCCGGACGGACAGGGGCTGACGCCGGATTTCCGCGATCCTTACGTGTTTCGTGGTCCCGACGGGCTCTGGAAAATGGTGCTCGGCAGCCAGAGCGATGGCGGCGGCGTCATCCTGCTTTACGAGACGCAGGACCCCACGGCGGCCTCCGGATGGACCTATGTGGGCAAGCTGTGGGTGGAAACACGTTACAGGACGACCGCCATCGAATGCCCCTGCCTGCTGCCGCTCGACGGTCCGGCCAATGCCCGCTCCACCCGCTGGGTTCTGGTCTACGGGCTGATGCATTCCGAAGACCCGGAAACCGGCCGCAAGAACCTCACCATGGCCGATGTCGGCTGGTTCGACGGCAAGGCCTTCACCAAAGAATTCGGTCAGGAACTGGATTTCGGCACCGACAACTACGCCTTTCAGGCCTTTCTGGATGGTGACAGCATCATCGGCATCGGCTGGCTCGCCAATTGGGCGGATGCCAATCCGGAAATCGATTTTCCCACCTCCATGACGCTGCCGCGCCGGATTCATTACCTCAACGGTGAGCTTCTGACCCCGCCCATCGGCGCGGCGGAAAGCCTGCGCAGCCATATTCTCGACCGCACGCGCCTTGCCGCCGGCGAACGCGTTACCTTCATCAACGGAGCGGTGGAAATATTGTTCGAGCTTTCCTCACCCGGCGCGCCTTTCGAACTGGCGCTGGAGCACCCGACGGTCACGCTCGGTCTCGTCTCGGATGACACCGGCCTGTGGATCCGTCATGAGGATGGGCGGGACGGCGCTTCGCCGCATTACATCGCCAAGGGCGCAAGGGCCTCTCGCCTCAGGATCTTCCTCGATTACGGCTCCATCGAGGTCTTTGCCAACCGGGGCCGGTATGTCGGCACAAAACGCATCGAGGGTTTCGAACCCGTGCGTTCGGCCGTGCTGAAGGCGGCACCGGGCGCGGTGGTCCATGCCACGACGTGGGCGCTGCGCCCCTGAGGAACCTTTTGGCGGACCGGGCGGTTGATCATTCAGAAACAGCCGACCAGACCCGCAAAAGGAGAAACGGCATGACCAAAATCCGCGATACCAGCGATCCCATCCTGTTCCCGACCGAAGCCAATGAAAACAGGGCCGAGAAAAAACGCGCCGGCAAGGGCATCATCATCATTATCGGGGCAATCGCGATCATGTCCTTCGTGGTTTACCTGGCGGCGATCACCATCGCCACCACCCAGTCGTAACCGCTTTCCGGCGCGCGGCGCTCAGCGTGATGCACCGCGCAGGCCGCGGGCAGTCACAAGCGCGATGAGCGAGACCAGAACACCCAGCCCGTAAAGATACACCATCGGCATCGTCACATCGGCGCTTTCGATCTGCGCAACGAGATCGGTGGCGGCTGCGACGGTGCCGCTGGCGCCTGCGCCTGCCGCCGCACCCAGTGTCGAAACAGTGGGCAGCAACGCGCCCGTCATCTTGCGCTCTTCCTCGGGCGCAGCCTCCATGGCGGCCTGGCTGATGCCGGCCCATGACATGCCGAAGGCGGAGCCGATGAGGATTTGTCCCAGCAGCATCTCGCCCCAGTTTCCGCTCGCAAGCCCCAGCCCCAGCAGGGCGCAGCCCGGCACCATCTGGTAGGGGCCGTAATGCAGGCAAATTTCCCTGAGTCGGCCGAAGCGCAGGCTGCCGATCAGCATCGCCACGAAGCTCCAGGCAAGCGGCATCGTCACCACAATGAAGCCGGCGAAGGTCGGCTCGTAGCGCCACAGGTTGATGGCGACGTAAGCGAGATAGACGCTGCCCAGCGCATGGGCATAGGACATCAGGAACAGCACCCAGAAACCACTGCCAAGCACGGTTTTCAACCGGAAGGAATCCCTCGGGAAAAGCCCGGTGGAGGGCCGGATGCCCGCCCGTAGAGAAGCCCATAACAGCGCCGCACCCGCCAGCAGGGAAATCGCCCGCAGGCTTGCATCCTCAAAGGCGGAAGGCGCGGAAAAGGCCAGTGCGCCGACGAGGCACAGAATGAGGGGCACCAGCGGTTTGCGCGTTGCCGCCACCGGCCGCTCGACTGAGACGGCGACGGTCGTGTAGACCAACAGCAGCACGATCAGCGGCGCCGACAGCAGGAAGGTGGCGCGCCAGGACATGTGCTCGGTGGCGAAACCACCGGTCAGCGGGCCGATAAACGAGGCGACCGCCCAGATCGCCGCCTCGATGGCAAAGACCTTCGGCAACAGGCCGGAGCGGAAACCGGCGGGTATGAGGCTGTAGCACACCGCCACGATCAACCCGTCTGCCAGCCCCTGCAACGCCCGGCCGACGACGACCCATAAAAAATCCCCGGCGATTGCGGAGAGGACCGAGCCGAAGGAAAAGATCAGGCAGCACAGAAGCAGAACGGCGCGCGCGCCAAAACGCTCGCGAAACAGCACGGCGGTAACACCGCCGGCCACGGAGCCGACGAAATAGAGACTATAGGCCCAGCTGTAGAAGGCGGCGCCGCCGATTTCGTTGACGGCGACAGGCAAGGCCGTCACCACCGCGAACTGGTTGAAGGCGTGCAGGCCGATACCGGAGGATATGACGGTCAGAAGCGAGAGGTTCGCTCCGCTCAGCAATTCGCCCCAGCCGTTTTTCTCCGTCATTTCCATACTCGTCAAAGCCGTATCCTTTCGATTTTTGCGATACGGCGGGCAAACTAGAACCTCAAGCACCATTGAGGTCAAGTCGGCTTTTTCATGCAATCCGACCTGAAGGAATTCCACGGCGGCAGGAACCCTGCACGCGCCCGGGCCGTTTGCCAAGTGAACCGACAGAAAGGACACCGTCATGGACCGCAGGAAGATCATGCCTCTCGACGAAGACGCCATGGACGAGGATCTGCTTGATCTCGACATCGACGCCCTTCCCGCCAAGGGAGAAATCCCGCAATCCATCGAACAGGAAATCGAGGAGGAAGAGGCCGAGAGCGAGGATGACCCCTACCAGGAAAGCGACGAGGCCTTGCCCGACGATGTCGAGGAACGCGTCATCAACCGCAATCCCTCGCGGGAAGGCGGGGCTTTCGATGAGGTTTAGGGAAGATTCGGGGCGCGACGAGACACAAGGCGCGTGAGCATATGTCGCAGATGCTCCTGCCCGCCGAAAAAGACTGCGAGAATACGCACGGTCTTTTCACCTTCGTCGACATCGAAATAAAAGACAGCCTGATTTTTCGTTACCCGGCGAAGGCCAGGTAATATTTCGTTCAATAACGTCCCCTGAAAAGGCGCTTTGTGAAGCGCTTCCATATCCGCTTCAATTGACCCAACGCGTCGTGCAGCGCGCGCGAAAGCCCCCGGCAAAGCATCACCAAGGTCGAGATAGGACTGGATGAGATGGTCGAGAATGAGGCCGAGGTCCTGATCCGTCTGTGTCGAGCGCACGACCTTAAAGGCCATAGCCGGCCTTCTTGGCTGCTATCATCGCTGTGGTTCTGTCTTTGCCGTCTTCCACGGAGACGAAGTCGCCCTGCCCCCGCTCGACCAGCAAATCACGAAGCGCCGCAAGCTCGGCGTCCTTCAGCTCGGTTTCCTGCCGGAGCAGTTCCAGCCCGCGCTGAACGACGGCACTGAGGCTGGCATAACGCCCTTCCTCCACCAGCCGGCGGGCGAAGCTGTCCTGCTGATCGGAAATGGATACGGACGCCTTGACGGACATTGCGGCACTCCTTTGGCATGGAGAATGATGCTACTCAGTAGCACACCCTCCATGTTCATTCCAGCAAGAATGGCTTTCAGCCCACCCGTTCCGGCGAATAACCGGCATCGCGGATCGCCGCTTCCGCCGTTGCGGCGTCACCCGTTACCGTGAGTTTGTGGGTGGCGAGATCGATGCTGACGGACGCGTCGGGCAGCACGTCGGCGAGAGCGCCGCGCAGGGTCTTTTCACAATGGCCGCAGGTCATGTCCGAAACGAGGAAGGTGGTTGCACTCATGGTTTTTTCTCCTTTTGACCGGTAGCGATATGGTCGCGCCGGCTTTCATTGCAGTTCAGTGGGTTCTTGCCGGCTCGCCGACGCTCTTTTCAGCGCCCGCGAGATCGTCGAGGATGGGGCAATCGGGCCGGTTATCGCCGCCGCAGCAATGGGCGAGATGCGACAGCGTCTTCACCATGCTCTTCATCTCGGCGATCTTCTGCTCGAGATCGGCGATATGGACGAGCGCGATCTCCTTCACCGCCGAACTCTCGCGGCTCTTGTCCTGCCAGAGTTTCAGCAGCGTCTCGGTTTCTTCCAGCGAGAAACCGAGCGTGCGCGCCCGCTTGATGAAGCGCAGATTGTGCACGTCCTGCTCGCCATAGACCCGGTAATTATTGCCGGTGCGGGCGGCGGGGGTGATGAGGCCGATCTGCTCGTAATAACGGATCATCTTGGCGGAAACGCCCGATGCTTCCGATGCCTGGCCGATATTCACGACGTCACCTCCCTGTGAGCGACCTTCGCCCGTTTCAACCGCAGCGCATTGGCAAGAACAAAGACGCTGGACAGCGCCATCGCGCCCGCGCCGATCATCGGCGACAGCGTGATGCCGAAGGCGGGATAAAGCACGCCCGCCGCAACCGGTATCAGCGCCACGTTATAACCAAAGGCCCAGAACAGGTTTTCCTTGATGTTGCGCATGGTCGCCCGGCTCATCTCGATGGCATTGACTGCGCCGAGAAGATCACCGCCAACCAGCACCACATCGGCGCTTTCGATGGCGACATCCGTACCCGTGCCAACGGCGATACCGATATCGGCCTCGGCCAGTGCCGGCGCGTCATTGATGCCGTCGCCGACGAAGGCCAGCACCTTGCCGCCGGCGCGCATCTCATGGATCGCCTTCACCTTGCCTTCGGGCAGCACTTCCGCCACGACGCGGGAGATGCCGACCTGCCGGGCAATGGCGTTTGCCGTGCGTTCATTGTCGCCCGTCACCATCGCCACTTCGATGCCCATCGCCTGCAACGCTTTGATCGCAGTGACACTTGAGGGTTTCAGCGGATCGGCGACGGCAATCGCAGCCGCCAGCCTGCCGTCGATGGCGGCATAAAGCGGCGTCTTGCCCTCGTCACCCAGCCTTGCGGCGGCTTCAGCGAAAATCTCCACGGAATGGCCGAGTTTGGCCATGAACCGATCTGCGCCGACTTCGACCCTGCGGCCATTGACGGTGGCCGCGATGCCGTAACCCGTGACGCTTTCGAAGTTCTCGACGGTCGGGGGTTCAAGTCCCTCTCCCGCTACCAACCCTCGATCTTCCGCAGCACGGACGATGGCTTCGGCAATCGGATGTTCCGAACGGCCTTCGACGGCGGCGACCAGCACCAGCACTTCGTTATCGGCAAACCCTTCCGCAACCACCAGATCGGTCAGTTCCGGACGGCCCTTGGTGACAGTGCCGGTCTTGTCGACCACGACGATCTGCGCCGAGCGCAGTTCCTGCAGGGCCTGCCCCTTGCGGAACAGCACACCCAGCTCCGCCGCCCGGCCGGTGCCGACCATGATCGAGGTCGGCGTGGCGAGACCCATGGCGCACGGGCAGGCGATGATGAGCACCGCGACCGCATTGACCAGCGCGAAAGTATAGGCAGGCTCGGGACCGAAGATCGCCCAGACGATGAAGGTCAGCACCGCAATCGCAATGACAACGGGCACGAACAGCGCGGTAACACGGTCGACCAGCAGCTGGATCGGCAGTTTGGAGCCTTGCGCCTCCTCCACCATGCGGATGATCTGCGACAGCATGGTATCCGCGCCGACCTTGGTTGCCCTAAATTTGAAAGCGCCGGTCTTGTTGATGGTGCCGCCGACGACCGCTGCGCCGACCGTCTTTTCCACCGGCACGGGTTCGCCGGAAATCATCGATTCATCGACATAGGACGAGCCTTCGACGACTTCGCCATCCACCGCCAGCCTTTCGCCGGGACGGATGACGACGATATCGCCCGTCACCAGATCGTCAGGGGAAATATCGATGGTCGCACCGTCGCGCTCCACCCGGGCGGTCTTCGCCTGCAGGCTCATCAGCTTGCGGATGGCGTCTCCCGTGCGGCCGCTGGCGCGGGCTTCGAGAAGCCGTCCGGTCAGGATCAGCGTGACGATGACCGTTGCCGCTTCATAATAGACGAACTGCGCCTCTGCCGGCAGCAGATCGGGCGCGAAGGTCGCCACCACGGAATAAAGATAGGCCGCCGTGACACCCAGCGCCACCAGCGAGTTCATTTCCGGCGCGCCGCGCAAGAGTGCCGGAAAACCGGTCTTGAGGAAGCGCAGGCCCGGCCCGAAAATCACCGCCGTCGCCAGCACGAAATAGATGTAATAGAGGTTCTGCGTATCGATGATGCCCATCAGCCAGTGATGCATCGGCTCATAGAGATGGCCGCCCATTTCCAGCACGAAAAGCGGTGCCGTCAGGATGGCGGCAATCGTCAGGTCGCGTTTCAGCGCGCCCTCTTCACCCGCATGGTGCATATGGTCATGGCCGCCGCTTTCGCCGGCCATCGCCATCTGGCTGTGGCCCTGATGATGTCCATGGTGCTGGCTTTGGTGCTGGCTTTGGTGCTGGCTGTGGTCTTGATGGGCGGAATGATTGTGCGGCTTGCGTGTCGTCAGCGCAAAGCCGGCGAGCTTTGCCGTTTCCACCAGGGCATCCCGCTCACGGCGGCCACCGATGGTTTCCACCGCCACCTTGCCGGTTGCGGCGTCCACCTTCACGTCGACGGTGGTGGCGACGGCGTCCAGAACGGCTTTCAACCGCCCGGCATCCGCGTCATTGCGCAGGCCTTCGACGGCAAATTCATGCCGGTCCGGTGCGATATTGTAACCGACCTTCTTGATGGCGGCACCGAGCGTCCTGGCTGAAAAGCCCTCGACGGGCTCGACGGTGAGCTTCTTCGTGGCGAAGTTCACCGAGCTTGAGGCGACGCCCGGCACCTTGGCCGCGGCCGTTTCCACCCGCCGCACGCACGACGCGCAGGTCATGCCTTCCACGGGAATGGAAACCGGTTGGTTCGAATGGGCGTGTCTGACTGTCTCGTTCATGGGAAATCCCCTTTCGAGACCCTATGTAGGGCTTCCCATGATGGGAAGGTCAAGGTATGGGCAAGCTTTTTGTTGAACACACAATCGTGAGCACTGGCACCGGCCATAAAAGCAGGGATTTCCGCCGTTCACCTTGGCTGTCAGATAACCGCGCAGTCGCCTCAGACCGCCACGCGTCTGGCAAGATAAACCGTCGCCCCACCGCATTGCGGGTCATTGACGATGTGATCGAGAAGCCGGAACCCATGTGCGGCGAGCAGGCTCTCATAGTCGTCGCGTGCAAGGCTGGCATGATAAAGCGGCTTGCCCTGAAACGTGCCTATCGCTTCGCCCTGTCCCGGCCCGGCCGTGAACATCAGGGCCGCACCGTCATTGGCGTGCTGGCGGAAAATGCCGAACATCCGACGTTGATCCTCGGGTTTCAGGTGGAAAAAACTGTGCCAGGCGATCAAACCGTCAAAACGGCGACCGAGAGCCAGCTCGCGCATATCGGCAACCGCCCAGAGATTTTCCGGAAACCGGTTGCGGCAAAGTTCGATCAGCGGCAGGGACGCGTCGATGCCCGTGACGTCATAACCACTGGCGATGAAATAGCCGGCAATCGGTTCACCGGAACCGCAGCCGATATCGAGAATGGAACCGCCACCGGGCAAAAGCGAAGCGAACCTGTCCAGCCATGATTTTTCGGCAAGGGAACGGCCGCGCTCTTTGTCGAAATCGGCGCCGTGTTCGGTATAAAGCCCGATGACATCGCGGGAGGCGTTCGACATTTTTTGATGTCCTTTCCCGGGTTCAGGGCAACACGGCCACGCCATCCTTTACCGATGCACCGCCAGCCGCGGAATATCGCGCAGGAAGGCGTCGCGTACGGCGGGGCCGAGCGGTTCATTCGACGGTTTGTCGGAAACGCGCAGCCTTGCGAAGACGATGTGCTGGCCTTCGCGCTCCGCCCAGCCGACGAACCAGCCGAAGGGGCGGTTGCGGTCGGGATTGCCTTTTTCGTCACGCATGTAGCCGGTGCCGGTCTTGCCATGCACGGCCCAGCTTTCCGGCGCATCGAATACCGGCACGATCGCGCGTGTCTTCGCCTGCGCGTCGCGGGAAAAAGGCAGGTTGCCGGCCAGCAGACGACGGATGAAGCCCACCTGTTCCACCGGTGAGATGGTCAGCGACGCGCCGAGCCAGGAATGGGTGAGGCCATTGTTCTTGCCCGGTTCGCCGGATACGTCGGCGTTGCCGTAACCAAGGCGCTTGACGGAAGCGGCGAATTTTTCCGGACCGAGGCGGCGGGTGATTTCGCGCGAATACCACAGAACCGAATCCTGCTCCCATATGGAGGGATCGACCGTCTTGCGGTCGGCGGCGCGGGCCTCGGTACCCGGTTTCCAGTCCCATGCGGGCGTCTTTTCATCCTGAAGGATGCCGGCATCGAAGCCGATCAGCGCCAGCGGTACCTTGAAGGTGGAGGCCGGCGCAACGCGCTGGTCGCAGGCGCCCTGCTGGTTGATGATTGCGCCGGTCTCGATTGACGTGACCAGCGTGCATTCAAAGGCCTGGGGCTGTTGCTGGGCGGAAACGGAAAGCGGCAGGAGCCCCGGAAGGGCAAGGCATGAAAGAACGATGGCGGGCAGCCGGTAGCGCATGCGTTTTGATGTCCCTCGTCCGCTTTTGCGGATCATTTGCCGGAATGGCCGGAAGCTGTCTTTGATTTCAGACAAGTCGATCCCGAAACCGTGACCGCTTTCGGATGACATGCATTAGGAGACGGATGGGGCAGGAATAGGACCAAAACAAGAATTGACGTCTTCCGTCAGGTCCGCTCCCTTTCGCCCGCCGTCTCACCCACTGTCAGGGGCCAGTCGACCACATAATCCTCGAAGTCGTCAACATCCACATCGGCCTCGCTGACGGTGCGCCCGCGCGCGGAAATGCCGGCCTGATGCACCGTCTGCGTATCGCCGGAAACGAGATAATGCCACCAGTAGAGATCCTTGCCATCGCGCACCAGCGCATAGGCGCAGGTGGGCGGCAGCCAGCCGATCTCATGCACCTTCTTCAGGTCAAGCTGGATACAGTCCGGCACGGTGGCGCGGCGGTTTTCGTAGTCGGAGCACCGACAGCTCTCGCCGTCGAGCAGCACGCAGCGAACCGAGGTGAACACCACTTCGCCGGTGTCCCAGTCCTCCAGCTTGTTAAGACAGCACAGGCCGCAACCGTCGCACAGGCTTTCCCATTCCTCGCCGGTCATCTCGGGAAGCGTTTTGGTTTTCCAGAACGGCGCGTCATTCATCGTTAACATTTCCGTCTCATTTTGATCTCCTGGTGGGCCCAGGTTTAACCGGTCCCTAATCCTTTATATCGTATCGCCAAGGGCTGGTTTGTACGATATTTTAGCATATTGGCAGGCGGCAGAGGGTCATTGGCCCGCAAGAAGCCGCCGCGTCAAGCAATTCCGACACAAACATGCCATGGTTTTGCGTCGGGAATGGGTTGAAACGCAGAAATACCGACGATCCGCGTTGCGTTGAACAGGAAAACATCGCCAGGTGCAGGAAGAAAAAGACGAAAAAAAAGGCCGCAAGAAACGGCATATCCTGCTCCGGATCGATAGCTTCATCGATTCCGGTCTGTGGACGGCTGCGGCAAGGCTGGTGGATTTCTGGGAAGACGTCACCATCGCCTCGCGCAAGCTGCATGTCCGCGGCTGGAAGAAGCTTGCCGTCAACCTGACCTGCGACGCGCTGACTTTCGGAACGGCCGGCTCGATCGTGCTTCTGGCGCTCGCCATGCCCGCTTTCGAGGAAACCAAGAAGGACTGGCGTTATCGCGGCGATTTCGCCGTCACCTTCCTCGACCGTTACGGCAACACCATCGGCCATCGCGGCATCATCCATGAAGACAGCGTCCCGATCGACCAGATGCCGGATCATTTCATCAAGGCGGTGCTGGCAACCGAGGACCGGCGTTTCTTCGACCATTTCGGCATCGACTTCATCGGCCTTGCCCGCGCCATGAGCGAAAACGCCCGCGCCGGCGGCGTGGTACAGGGCGGCTCGACGCTGACGCAGCAGCTTGCCAAGAACCTGTTCCTGACCAATGAGCGCTCGCTGGAGCGCAAGATCAAGGAAGCCTTCCTCGCATTGTGGCTCGAGGCCAACATGTCGAAGAAGGAAATCCTCAGCCTTTATCTCGACCGCGCCTATATGGGCGGCGGCACCTTTGGTGCTGCTGCGGCGGCGCAGTTTTATTTCGGCAAGAACCTGACCGACGTGACGCTGGCCGAATCCGCCATCCTGGCCGGGCTTTTCAAGGCGCCGGCCAAATATGCGCCGCATGTCAACCTGCCGGCCGCGCGCGCGCGCGCCAACACCGTGCTTTCCAACCTGGTGCAGAGCGGGCTGATGACCGAGGGCCAGGTGATCGGCGCGCGGCGCAACCCGGCCACCGTCATCGACCGCGCCGATGTGAAGGCGCCGGATTATTTCCTCGACTGGGCCTTTGACGAAGTGCAGCGGCTGGCCGCCGAAGGCAAGTTCAGGGATCATACCGTCGTCGTGCGCACCACCATCGATACCGGCCTGCAGCAGGCGGCCGAACAGGCGATGGAAATGGGCCTTCGCGAATTCGGCGAGGGTTACCGCGTCAAGCAGGGCGCGATGGTGATGATCGAGAATGGCGGCGGCGTGCGCGCCATGGTCGGCGGGCGCGATTATGGCGAAAGCCAGTTCAACCGCGCCACGGCGGCGCTGCGCCAGCCGGGCTCCTCCTTCAAGGTCTATACCTATTCGGCCGCCATGGAAAAGGGCATGAAGCCGGAAACGCTGATCTCCGACGCGCCGGTGACCTGGCGCGGCTGGTCGCCGCAGAATTACGGCCGCTCCTATGCCGGCAGGGTGACGCTGCAGATGGCGCTCGCAAAGTCCTACAATACCGTGCCTGTGCGGCTCGCCAAGGACGTGCTCGGCACGCAGGTCATCGTCGATACCGCCAAGGCAATGGGTGTGGCAACACCGCTGCGCAGCGACAAGACCATTCCGCTCGGCACATCGGAAGTGACGGTTCTCGATCAGGCAACCGCCTACGCCGTATTCCCGGCCGATGGCATGCAGTCGCGCCGCCACGGCATCGAGCAGGTGCTGGATTACGAGGGCAACGTTCTCTACGATTTCAGCCATGACGAGCCGCCCGCCAAACGGGTGCTTTCTGAAGACGCCAATTCCAAGATGAACCAGATGCTGGTGACCATTCCGGTGATGGGCACGGCCCGGCGCGGCGCGCTGGATAACGGCATCGTCTCCGGCGGCAAGACCGGAACGTCACAGGCCTATCGCGATGCCTGGTATGTGGGCTTTACCGGCAACTATACGACCGCCGTCTGGTTCGGCAATGACGAGTTCACGCCGATGAACAACATGACGGGTGGCGCGCTTCCGGCCATGACCTTCAAGCGGCTGATGGATTACGCCCATCAGGGCATGGAGCTGCGCCCCATTCCCGGCATCCAGAACCCGCTGCCGACGGGCGCGCGCCCGCAGCCTTCGGCGGAAGTGGCGGCCGCATCCGCCAACACACCCTCAATGCCGGCGCTCACCCGCCCGCGCTCGCTTTCCGCCGAGGCCACACGTGTGATCCGCTCCATCGCCAAGAAGATGAAGGACGCTTCGGCATTGAGTGTGACGACGCAGAAGGTGGCGGATGCGTCGTTGCGCGAGGGTGCGGAGGATGCGGCGCGGCGGTGAAGTGTGGCGTGGGAAAGGGTGCTTTCGGAGTTCGGAGCGCACCCCCCTCTGCCCTGCCGGGCATCTCCCCCTCAAGGGGGGAGATCGGCTGGTGGCCCTCCCGCCACTTCATTCTCTAACCTTGAGATGGGCGAAACTTCGCCGCAGATCGATCTCCCCCCTTGAGGGGGAGATGCCCGGCAGGGCAGAGGGGGGTAAGCCAAGCACTCCGTCGCCACCGTTTGCAACTTAGCGCAACAACACCGCCCTCGCCGTCTCCACCACATCCGCCGTGAGCGCGCCGAGACGGTCGGCGGCCAGACGATTGACCTGCCAGTAAAGCGGAATATCGAGCGGCGTGCCGGGAACGACCTCCACCAGCCTCCCTGCCTTGAGATGCTCCCCCACAAGCTGCACCGGGTTGAGTCCCCAGCCCATGCCGGAAAGGCTTGCCTTCACGAAACCATCCGTCGAGGGCAGCCAGTGGGTGGGATAGGAGACGTCCTCGCCCAGCGCCTGCCTGATCCAGCTCGCCTGCAGCCTGTCCTTCTGGTTGAAGGTCAGCCCCGGAGCGCGGGCAAGGGCGGCGGGTGTCACACCATCGGCGAAGTGGCGGGCCATGAAATCCGGGCTCGCGGTGGCATGATAGCGCAGCACGCCGAGGGCCAGGACCCGGCAGCCTTGCACGGGCTTGGCATGGGCGGTAACGGCGGCAAGCACCCTGCCGCCGCGCAGCCATTCCACCGTGTGGTCCTGATCGTCCACCGCGATATTGACGAGATAATCGCTGCCGCCGGTGAATTTTGAAACCGCATCCAGAAACCATGTGCCGAGGCTGTCGGCATTGGTGGCGATGTTGAGTGTCACACGCTCCTGCGCTGCCCCCACTTCCGCCAGCGCCGGAAGCTGGCGGAACAATTCGCTTTCCAGCATGCCGACATGATCCATGTGACGGCAGAGCCACTCGCCTTTTTCCGTCGCCACGCAGGGATTGCCGCGCACGATCAGCACCACGCCCAGCCGCTCCTCCAGCTGCTTGATGCGCTGGGAGACGGCCGACGGCGTGACGCACAGCACCTGCGCCGCCTTTTCGAAGCTGCCCGTTTGAGCCACGAGCGCCACGGCCCGCATGGAGGGATAGTCGAGCATTATGACACCCGCTGTGAAGGCTGGTTTTGACATAGCACATGCAAGGGCTCGGACCATTGGCGGCGGTCCTCTCTGCCCTCATTCCTGTGCTTGTCACAGGAATCCAGCAAGCCCAACTCCTTGGGCTGAAAAGACTCTCCCGTCGCGCAGACGCGCGTCGGCTGGATTCCTGTGACAAGCACAGGAATGAGGGTGGAGGTGAGGAAAGCGCTCATGAGATCCGTCCGTGGAATAGCGTTACGGTACATTAGCTCAACTTATCTGGATTGAGTTTATTTAACTGGATTAAACTATCTGGCGGAAATATCCAAGCACTCGGTCCGGAAGCAACGCCTTCGGCCATTCCGCATGGACAGAAGCAGGGGCCGCGACGCGCATGGACATACAAATCTTCTTCACCGGCCTGACGATGGGCCTCAGCCTCATCGTTGCCATCGGCGCGCAGAACGCCTTCGTTCTGAAGCAGGGTCTGGCGCGCTCGCATGTGTTTGCCGTCTGCGCCACCTGCGCCATTGCCGATGCGCTGTTGATCACCGTTGGCGTATTCGGCTTCCAGCGGATCAGCGCCATCATGCCGGCGCTCGATCCCATCATGCGTTATGCGGGGGCCGCCTTCCTCATCTGGTATGGCGCAAAAAGCCTGCATTCGGCGCTGCGCTCATCCGAGGCGCTGTCGGTGGCGGAGCGGCAGGAGGCGAGCCTGTGGCAGACGCTGGCCATCTGCCTTGCGCTGACCTTTCTCAATCCGCATGTCTATCTCGATACCGTCGTGCTGCTCGGCACCATTTCCACGCAGTTTCCCGGCTTCGAAAAAACCTTCGCGGCGGGCGCGGCCACGGGCTCCCTGCTGTTCTTCTTTTCACTGGGTTACGGCGCGCGCTGGCTGCGGCCGATCTTCGAAAAACCCTCCGCCTGGCGCATTCTCGAAGGTGTCATCGCCGTCACCATGTGGGCCATCGCCTTCAAGCTCGTCATGGGCGCCTAAAGCGGCGGCGTATCCCCCTCTCCGATATCCCAGTAAAGCCCGGCCATGAGGGCAAGCGCCTCGCGGGCGATCTCCTTCGGCAGATGTTCGTTCGGCGCATGCTGCGAGCAGCCGGGATAAGAATGCGGCACCCAGATGGTGCGCAGCTTGAGGATATCGGCAAAGATATCGTTGGGCAGCGAACCGCCGAGATTGGGCAGAAGCGCCGGCTTCCTGCCCGTCGTGCGGGCGATGGAGCGCAGTGTGAAATCCACCCATGGGTCCCGCGGATCGAGCCGGGTGGCGCGGAAAATCTCGTCGCCGGCAGGCGCGATTTCCACCATGGCGAAACCCTGCCGGTCGAGGTGACGCCGCACGGCGGGCAGAACCGCTTGCGGATCGATGCCGACGACGAAGCGCAGTTGCAGCCGCGCCCACGCTCGTGGCGGAATGGCGTTGACGGGCGCACGCGGATTGCCGGTCTCGAAAGCCAGCACCTCCAGCGCGCACCAACCGAAAACCCGCTCGGCGGTGGAAAGGCCGGGCTCACCCCAGTCGGGGTCGATCTTCGGGCCGTCCGGGCCGCCATCGATTTCACAATCGGCAAGGGCCTCACGCACCGCTTCCGGCAACGCATCCGGCACCAGTTCCGGCACGCGGATCTGGCCGGTCGGGCCGATTAGGCTTGCGACGGCATGGGCCAGCTGCACGCCG
Source organism: Agrobacterium sp. OT33 (assembly GCF_017313365.1). NCBI lineage: Bacteria > Pseudomonadati > Pseudomonadota > Alphaproteobacteria > Hyphomicrobiales > Rhizobiaceae > Agrobacterium > Agrobacterium sp. OT33. The sequence goes on from NZ_JAFLMZ010000009.1 coordinate 335,606, forward strand.
GGATTGGACAATGCCCCGCCCCAATTGCCGGAGTGATGGCCGCCCTCGCGTGCCTCGATCACCAGATCGAAGGTGATGCCGCCGCGCGCGCCGAGAAAGACCGTCGGCCGCTCCGCATTCAGGCGCGGGCCGTCGGAGGCGATCAGAAGATCGGCTTTCAACCGCTCGCCATGGTCGCGGCAAATCTCCCTCAGACCGGGAGAGCCCCTCTCCTCCCCCATCTCGATCAGATATTTGGCGTTGAAGCCGAGCCTGCCGCGTGTATCGAGCACGGCCTTCAGGGCCGCCATATTGACCGAATGCTGGCCCTTGTTGTCGGCTGTGCCGCGCCCGTACCATCTGCCATTGCGCTCAGACATCACGAAGGGCGAAAGGCCCTCCGCCCAGCCTTCATCCTGACCCCGCACCACATCTCCGTGGCCATAGCCGAGCACGGTCGGCAAAGTATCGCCCTCGAAACGCTCGGCGATCAGAAACGGCAGATCCGCCGCCGGATCACGCAGGATGGTGCAGGCAAAACCCATGGCGGCGAAAGCGGGCAGCATTTCCTGTTCCAGATAGAGCGTCAGTTCCTCGCCCTGCCCCTCATCCTGGCTTTCGGTCCGTCGTAAAACGCGTCGCGACAGATCCCGCTCGAAGCTGCCATCGTCGAAACAGGCGGCGGCACGGTCGATTGCGGATTGTCGCGACATGATGGAATATCCCCGGTTGTGATCATTTTCACGAAGACTAAACAAGCCGCGCCATTTTCCAAACAGGGAATCAGTGATAGTCCTCGACCTGTTCAAAAACGGGAAAACAGCGTGTTTCGAGTTCCATTCCTAGTCGGCATCGCCCTTCTGATCGCCTTTGGCGGCGGTATTGCCGCGACGCTGGCAGCACTTGAGGCAACATCCGGCTTCGGTTCGATCCGCATCGGCTCCTGGGATGCGTTTCCCGAAGCGCAGACGATCGAGGCCGACCCTTACGCCAAATCGCACCGCGCCGATGCCGGCAAGCTGCTTTACGGAACCGCGGAAGGGCTGGCTTTTACCGCCTCCGTCGACAGCGACGGGCAACGGCTGAGCGGCGAGTGCCGCTACCGGCTGGCGGGCGCCGTGCCGCCCGCGCGTTTCTGGACGATCTACACCGCCGACCAGCAGGGCAATGTGCTTGCCGAAGATGCCGGGCGGCCCTTCGCGCTGAATTCCCGCACGCTTCTGCGCAGCGCCGATGGCGGCGTCGACATCACCATCGCCCCTGATGCCCAGACCTATAACTGGCTGGCTGTGCCACAGGGCCAGACATTCAAGCTCGTCATGACGCTGCTCGACACGCCGGTTGCCGGCAGTTCCGGCCTGATCGACATCGCCATGCCGCAGATCCGCAAGCTGGGGTGTGGCAATGCTTAGGGTCCTGCTCGCCATCCTCACCGGCCTTGTCGCCGCCGCCGTGCTGCATGTCATCATTCTTCTGGCGATACCGCATTTCAGCAATCGCGATGCCTATACGCGCGCGGTGGCGGAGGGAAAGCCGCATCTTTTCCACCTGCTCGAGGAAACGACGGAGAAAAAGACACTTGGCAGCGGCGATCCCTTCATGCGGGTTGCCGTCTGCACCTTCGATATCGAGGAAAAGCCGATCCGCTTGACCGCCATCGGCGCCGTGCCCTTCTGGTCGGTCGCGGTTTACGACAAGGCTTCGAACGAGGTGTTCAGCATGAACGACCGCACCTCGGCCGCCGGCGTCATGGACATTCTGGTGGCCGATGCGGTGCAGATCGCCGCCATCCGAAAGGCGCAGCCGCCCTCGCTGTCGCAGGCCATTCTGGCGGAATCGGATCAGACGGAAGGATATGTGGTATTGCGGACGCTGGTGCCGCAGCCAAGCTTCGGGGAAGAAGCGGAACGTTTCTTGAACGAGGCGAAATGCCAGCCGACGCCGTGGAAATAACGCCGGTTCATCACGGGTAGTCAGGATTTCAGCGCGGTCTCCGGCGCGGGCTTGCCCTTGCGCGCCACCTTGCCGGACGGCTCCTGATCGCGCTTTTCATAACGCACGCCGGTAAACAGCACCACCTTTGCCGGGCCGATCACCGTGCCGGGCATTCCGGCGGGGCGCAGGCTTCGTCGGGCGTCGCCGATTGGAATAATGTCTGCCATGCTCGTCTCCTCTTCGGGAGTCAATGTTGCCCATGGGAACCGCGCAAGCCTCGTCTTGCGTCGGGAATTTCATCACCATCACATTGCGCACAACCCAGCCCACAGGCTGGTTCTCGCATGTCCTGGAAACCGCGAAGGGTTTAACGCGGGACTATGCGGACATTCAGGCATCTCGCCGCCAATTTGGCTTTTATTCCGAACGCCAGAATAACATGGAATCCTAATACTGCCCATGAAATTACAAACAGACAGAGGTTAATGATCCGTTAACCCTAATCACCGGACGCCGATTTCTCGCCGACAAGGCTGCACCCGTTGAAAACCAAGGCGATGCGGCAAAGTTCCATGGCATTTTTTCCGTCATGAAGGTTTTAAAATTTCCTTGTTGATAGATGCGGAATCTCTCTTGCCACCCCCCATAGTTAACAGGACGTCAACGGATTTGCTCTAATTTGATCCGATATTGTGTTTGCGTTTGTTGGGTAGTGCGTTGACCGACCGGTTTCGAGAACTTGAGAGGCCAAGAGCCGTGAGGAAGAAAGATGTGGTGCTGATGGCCACCGTGACGAATTTCGAGAATGTTTCCCATCCGTCAAAAACGGACCTCAGGCAGTTCGCCGAACTCTTCATGCCGCTTTTCAACGCCTCCACGGAGGAAGCCAAGCGGGAGGCGATTGCCGCGCTCTCCCAGCATCCGAGCGTGCCTTCGGCCGTCGCCTTCTTCATCGCCTGCCAGCCGATTTCGCTCGCCGCCCCCTTCCTCACGGCATCGAAGTGCCTTGATGACGATACGCTGATCACCGTTGCCCGCACGCAGGGTGCCGCACATGCGCGTGCGATCGTCCGGCGCGAGGACCTTTCTCCCACCGTCATCGATGCGCTCGTGGGGCTTCGCCATGCCGAAGACCTGAAGCGGCCGGGTGAAGAGACGAATGCAGCCGAACCGCAGGCGGCGGCGACAGCGACGGAAACACCCGAAGCAGCAGCCCCCCTTGCGACAACGGTAAAAATTGCCGCCGCATCGGCGCTGGAAGAGGAAATGCGCCAGCGCATCAAGCAGATGGCGCACCATCTCAACCGCCCGGAAAGCGACGTGCTCGGCCTTCGCCGCCTGAGTGAAGTGCAGGAAGCGCTGCTCGTGCGTTTTGCCCGTGAGCGCAATGCCCGGCAATTCGCCATTGCGCTGGCGGATTCGCTCTCGTCCAGCTACTGGCTGTCGGAGCGCATCATGCTCGATATATCAGGCGCGCAGCTTGCAACGACCCTGAGCGGCCTTGGAATGGAGTTTTCCGAGGCGGCCTTCGTCCTGCAGTGCTTCTATCCGCATCTTTCCGCCGCCGAAGGCGACATGAGCCGTGCCGAAGCCCTGCTCGACCGTCTCGACATCGTCGAATGCGAAGAGCGGCTGGAAAGCTGGCGGCGGGCCGACAGCTATACACATGGCCGCGAACGGCCGGGCCGCAGCACACCGGCTGCGCAGCGGACCGGGACGCAGGGTTAAGCGCGGCTGGCCTTGCGTCTTCGGTAGCGCGAGGCCATTCCCGGGCGGAGAACCGGAGCCCACCTTTCCCGGTTCTAGGCCCTGGGCGGATCCACCAGTGTCAGCAATGTTCCGATCTCGTCGGTTTCGATCTCCACAACCCACAGATCGCTGTCGAAACGACGCTCCCTTTCCAGAAGAGCTGTGCTTTCCTCGCCTTCCGCACCGGCAAGACGTGTTTCGAAACGGCGCTCCGCGCGGATTTCCTCGTCATCCGCGAAACTTTGCGGCGCGGGTCCGTAGAGATTTTCACGGCCATCGCGCAGACGCTGACGGATGAAAATCGCACCCGCCTCTTCAGCGCCCTTCTTTTCGACGGCGGCAAATCCGCCGGCGGCGAAGACGCGGCGGATGAGAGCGGAGACGAACATTTCGGATTTGAGGCGCATGGATGTGCTTTCGATTTTACGCTGCCAAAGGTGCGCGGGGCTTTACCCCCCTCTGCCCTGCCGGGCATCTCCCCCTCAAGGGGGGAGATCGATCTGCGGCAAGGTCTCGCCTATCTCAACGTTTGCGCGTGAAGCGGTGTCAGTGCCTCTTGCCGATCTCCCCCCTTGAGGGGGAGATGCCCGGCAGGGCAGAGGGGGGTAAAGCCACGGGCACCTCCGGTCCTCTGTCAATCAAACCTCAAATCGCCCCGATCGACTTCAGCTTCTTCAGCACGGCCTCGCTCGGCTCGCCGGTTTCCGGCAGGCGATAATGTTTCTCGAAAGCGCGGATGGCGTTGCGGGTCTGCTGGCCGGCCACACCGTCCACCTTCACATCGGCATAAGCGATATTGATCAGCCCCTGCTGGATCTTGGCGATCAGATCCCGGCTTGCGGGCTTGGCGGTGGCGGCCGCGCTGTTGAGTGAAACGGGTTCGGCCCTGGGACGCGGTGCTTCCGCCTTGCGGATGGCGGCCGCGACCGGGTCGATCTCGACGCCGCCGCTGGTGTCGGAAGGCCGGTCCCTGGGGATCGCGGCAACGGTGGCGCCGTCGATCCTGAGGGCCGCCAGCACCCGGGTCGTCGGCTCGCCGGTCTGCTCCATGCCGAGCGTCTCTTCGAAGAACATGATGGCGGCGGCCGTCTTCGGCCCCATGCGCCCATCCGCCTCGCCCTCGTAGAGCCCGCGCTTCTTCAGTTCGGCCTGAATATCGGCAACGATCTGCTGCGGTTTCTGGCTTTCGGCGGCCGGCAGCGCCGCGGTCTCGGTCGCCGGCGGCTGTGCCGTTTCCGTCTCTGCCGGTCGCTCTATGCGGAAGGTGGTGACATTGCCCTGGGTGCCGAGCGGTTCGGCCGGGCGATAGCCGGCAATACCGTTCGGGTTTTCCGCATCACGCGTGCGCAGGAAAGGAGACGGATGAACGCCCGGCTGGTACCAGAGCGCATTGGCGGCGACAAACCCGAAGACAACCGCGAAGGCGCCGCAGCCGCCGACCAGTTTCGGATGGCGCAGGATTTCGCGCCCGATGGCCGCAACCACCAAGGAAACAAACCCGGCGCCAATCTGGGCCGTTGTTTTCTTAGGCGATTTTCGCTTTCGCGGGGCCATCGTCACCATCCTTCTTCATCATTGCGGCGATATCGCCGAGCTGCCGGATGCGCGGCGGAAACTCCACCATGCATTCGGTTTCAGCACCTTCGCCAGCCGCCATGCCGGAACCGTCGGCAGGCAGCATGATCGTTACGACTGTTCCCTCGCCGGGCTGGCTGGCGATGGCGAAAGTGCCGCCATGCAGTGCCACGAGACCCTTGACCAGGGACAGTCCAAGACCCGTGCCCTCATAGCGACGGGTATATTCATTCTGAACCTGCATGAAGGGCTGGCCCAGCAGGTCGATCTTGTCGGAAGCGATGCCGATGCCGGTATCGCTGACCGTCAGCTTCAGCAGCCTGCCTTCACGCGCGGCGTCAATCGACACTACACCACCCGCATCGGTGAATTTTATGGCATTGCCGGCCAGATTGATGAGAACCTGCCGGATGGCGCGCTGGTCGGCCGAGATTTCGCCGATACCGCGCTGGATGCGGCTGGTCAATGTCAGGCCTTTTTCCTTCGCCTGCAGGCCGAGCATGGCCTCGCAGGATTCGATGGTTTCGGCAATCGGGAAGCTTTCCATGATCAGCTCGTAGCGGCCGGCTTCCAGCTTGCTCATATCCAGCATCGTGTTGACGACGGACAGCAGATGCGCGCCGGACTGGCGGATCAGGCCGACATATTCCCGCTGGCGGTCGTTTTCCAGCCGGCCGAAATATTCGCCCGCCAGAATATCGGAAAAACCGAGGACGGCGTTGAGCGGCGTGCGCAGCTCGTGGCTGACGGCGGCAAGGAAACGCGACTTGGCGTCATTGGCCGATTCCGCTTCCGCCGCCTTGCGGGCGACATCGCGGCGCAGACGCTCCATTTCCGTAACGTCGGAAAGCTGGGCGACGATGCGGCGCAGGCGGCCGGTCGCGCCACGGATGGCGGTCATCTCCATGCGGGCGTGCATGAATTGTGCCTGGCGCAATTTTGCGCCGGTTTCGAAGCGAAGCTCGGCGCTGGCCATGTCCTCGCCCTGCCGCAGCAGATCAAAGGCCTGCATCAGTTCGATACGGTCGGAGACATAGACAAATTCGGCAAAGACATGGCCCCTGCTCGCCTGAAGCTCGGTCGGGAATGTCTCACGGTCACGACCGGAAACCCGTTCGACGATGCCGTTCTCATTGATGGTGAGCACGAGGCCCGGTACCTGCGAGGCCGCTACGAGATCATCGTCTCCGGCCCGCTCGGACAAGGATGCCGCACCGCGCGCGGGGTGGGAAAAGGCGATCGACAGGGCGGCTGCGGACAGAAACAGCGCCAGCACCAGGGCAGCGCCGATGGGCAGCGCGATGGCCGGGCTGAAGACGAGGCTGAAAAGGGCGGGCACAACGACAAGGCCGACCGCGCTGAAGGCAATCAGGCGGCGCAGGCGCGCAACGGTTCCGGCGCGCCTTTCGGCGTCCTCCTCCATGCGCGCAAGCCATCTGCCCGCGGCATGGTCGACCAGTGCGACCGCTTTTTCTCTCATATTACGCAATACCAATACCGAATCCCTGAGACGGATTTAACGGCTCCGACAATAGAAGGCGGCGGCTTAAGGAATGGATAAAAAGAATGGCCTCAAACGGCCTTCAAACGCCCCGCAGTCCCAATACGGGGCATTTCCCCGAAGCTTTGCCAATCATGGTTAATGACGGGTAAGCGACGGATTTCGCTTCATTTTTGCCATCGTGTTAACTTTTGTGGCAAAGCATGCCGCCGCTTTCGCCCGGAACGCGCGGCCTCTGTCGCAATTATGCTTAACATGGACTGTTAAAATGCGAATGAATTGATGGCAGGCGTCCCGATAAGAGGAGAATAGATACAATTTGAATTAAATTGCGCCGCTTTTTGCAATCGGCTGTTCGCCGGTCGCCTGTAGCTTCTTCACAAGCCCGAAAAACGGGACAAAGGCCGATGACCCGAAACCGGGCGGGGCTTCAAAACAAAGATCATCTGGCAGGGTGTCTGACAATGTGGTTTCTGATCAAAGGAACATTCTGGTTTTCGCTGGTACTGGTGGCGCTGTCCTATTTCGGCAGCAGCAACGATCCGGCCAAGGAACCTTCGGCCTTCGACATTCCCAGCGCCGTTTCGGCAGCGGGCGAGGCCTATCGTTATGTCAGCGCCATCTGCATCGAAAAGCCCGATGTCTGCGTCAAGGGCGCGGAAACCTTCCATGCGCTGGGTGAGCGGGCGAAGGAAGGCGCAAAGGTCGCCTATGAACTGCTCGACAGGCAGCTTGCCGCCGGCGACAAGACCGCCCCTGCCGCTGAAGTGGCCGCCGAGACGGAAAAAATGGCGGAAGCCCCGACCGTCAGCGTCGAATTTCCCGGCAATACCGACATGCTGAAGACCGGCACCGTCATTCCCCTGCCGCAGAAGCGCCCTGCCCCCTGATCGCCGCCGGCCGCGCGTCGTCGCGCGCCGCATCTTTCTCGCAGCCGGATCGTCCGGCTGCCGACTGCCTGCCTGACTTGCCCACGGAAACCTGTTTTCCGTGGGCTTTTTCGTTGCGGGCATGGTTCAAAAGCGCCTGCACTTGCCCTATATCGTAGCAAAGACATGCAATAATGGACGATACGGCGTACAAGATGGCCTCTCTCGACACGATCCTTGACGATTTCGCTTTCCTCGACGACTGGGAAGACCGCTACCGTTATGTCATCGAACTTGGCAAGGCGCTTCCCGATCTGCCGGAAGAGAAGCGCACCGCCGAGAACAAGGTGCAGGGCTGCGCAAGCCAGGTCTGGCTCGTCAGCCACAGCGACGGCGCCGAAGACCCTCTCCTGACCTTCGAGGGCGATTCGGACGCGCATATCGTGCGCGGGCTCGTCGCCATCGTTCTCGCCGTCTATTCCGGCAAAAGGGCCTCCGAGATCACAAATCTTGACGCCATCGAGGTATTCGACAAGATCGGGCTGGTCGAACATCTGTCGTCGCAGCGCGCTAACGGCCTGCGTTCCATGATCAAGCGGATTCGCGAGGAAGCACAGCTGCTGGCCGCCTGATCCGTCACCGCATCCCCATCGTCACGCCATCGAAGGACGATAATCTTCGTCGCCCCAATGGTGGCTCGTCCTTCTGGCGCCGCCGGGCGGTGGCGCGTAGTGCCGGGCAAGCGACAGAAGCGCCGCCCTGAGCAAGAGTTTCGCGGAGCGCGCCGGCCATTGCCGTTCCCGCTCCACCACCTCCAGCCCCTTTTCGAAACAGCAGACATCGATCGCGACGCCCGAGAGTTCAGGCCCCATGGCATCGGCCGCGCGGGTAAACCGGGTCCGTGCCGCCATCGCCGCCTCGGTGAGATCGAGCGCGCCTCCCGCCTCTCCCTTCGTCCGGTTTGCTGTTCGCGGTTCCCATGTTGCCGTCACCCTGGGGTTGAGGTGGCCACGATGGAAATCAGCCCCGAGACGTTCGCCCGCCTGCAGGGCTTCTGCCGGAAAAAAGGCCGAGCCGTCCCGGTCCTTCAGGCGCGCGAGACCGGTCAGAGGCGAGGTATTGAGGTTACGCCGGGCCGATTGCCTGTCGCCTTCGACCTCAACGACCACGGTCTGCAAATCCCGGTGCTGTTCCTGAAAAATCTCGTCCCGGTCCTTCGCCATCGCCCGTCTCAGACAGGAGGCGAGCGGCGGCGCGGCACTGAGGATGTCGTCCCGTCTCTCGACCAGCCCCGAAGAGAGCGCGAACTGCACCAGAGCCGCCGGAAACCGCAGCGCCGAATGCCCTGCCCGCGCCCGATGCAGGAGGATATCCCCGCCATCCTCACGAATGTCCGCCGGACCGGCTGCGACGCAGCGCAGGAGCCGTAGCAGCGCCGGGTCGTGGAGAGCGGCAGGAGCGCTTTTTACTTCACTCATCCCGCACGCCTTTCACCACGTTGAAAATGCTGCCGGCCAGCCGCTCCAGCGCGGCGACGAACTCGTCAAAGGCGGGCTCGTCACGGCGGTCCTCGACCACCTGGCAGGCATGGCCGACCGTGGTTCTGTCCCTGCCGAAACAGGGGCCGATATCCGACATGGGAATGCCGAGCTGCACATGGCACACATACATGGCGATCTGGCGGATATGGCATTCGCTGCGCCGACGGTCGCGGCGCACAGCCGGGCGCTCGCCGGTCAGCAGCAGCATTTCAGCGGTCAGCTGCCGGACCAGCCTGCAGATGCGCGAAATCTCCTCCCGTCCCGCGGCCGGCGGAAAACGGCGAAAATGACGATCGGAGACCGGCACGCATGGCCGGGCGGTGACAGGCAGGGGCAATATATCCGTCGGCATATGCAACTCCTTTACGAATAGGAATTAATTCATACACCCGGAAGCAAATATGGGGAAGCGCGAATTTGGAGGGAAAGAATATGCGCTTGATATGGCTTTATTTTTGCAAAGGCGATGCGCGCGATAAAGGATTTTTTTCCTCATTCTGGATTCGGCGCGGCAATAAAAAAGCCGGTCGACGGACCGGCGGGACATTCATGTGACGGTAAAGACAGTTTCAAAGGAAACATGTGAAGCAGGCGGGCTCCGCTTGCCGCCTTCTCCCCGCCGGGGAGAAGGTCGCGGCAGCGCGTTGAGGGGCCATGTCGGCGATATGCGGAGAGCTTGCCCCCTCATCTGACCCTCCGGGCCATCTTCTCCCCGGCGGGGAGAAGAACAGGCAGATCCGATTAGCGGCTGGCCTTGCGGCGCTGGCCGAGACCCATTTCCTTGGCGAGCCGCGAACGGGCTTCGGCATAGGCGGGCGCAACCATCGGATAGTCGACCGGCAGGTCCCATTTTTCGCGATATTCTTCCGGCGTCATGCTGTGATGCGTCGTGAGATGGCGCTTCAGCGACTTGAACGAACCGCCGCATTCCAAACAGACGATATGATCGTCCTGAACCGACTTGCGAACCGAGACGGCAGGCTTCTGCTTTTCGACATTGACCGCCACCGATGCCGGTGCCGAGGTGCCGCTGAGTGCCGTGTGAACATCCGAAATAAGGCCGGGAAGGTCTGTTACCGGAACGACGTGGTTGCTAACATAGGCAGCCACAATATCCGCCGTCAGTTCGACCAGCAGATCCTGGGCGTTACCGTATGCAGTTTCCGTCATTTAAGTATCTCCTGTTTATTGATCCCCTGAAGCGGGCGAACGCCGCATCGAGCGATGTGAAGTTACCCGGTGCCCCACCTTCGCCCTGTTGAAACCAACGTGAAATCTACCCCTAGATTTCAAGCGAAAACCGGAAACGTATTGGTCCGAGATTCAACTTACGGCCCGCAACATGGGCAGCAATGGCCTGACCGACCATAGATTAGACATTAATAAAATGCCTATGCCGACTATGAAGAGGCTAGATGCAAATCGCGATTAGCAACTTTACACTTAATTTGGATAACAGCAAAACAGCAAAAGTCAAATTCCTAGTGTCGTTTTTTCAGTTCAAAACAGTCTAATCGGAATACAAAAAATCACGGGTAATAAAATACTATGCCAAGTAGTAATTGAAAATGCGTACCCCTTATTATTAGGGGGAATTCAACTTCAAATTTTCTTCAGGTCATCAACTACCGATTTATCGTCAAGCGGATAACCTGCCTTGTGCGCGGCCATCGCCAGAAGATGTGCGGAGACCGGTGCCGTCAGAATGAAGAAGAAGAAGCCGGCAAGCGCCCGCGCCAGTGTCGACATGTCCATGGAATGAATGCCCACCGCCAGAAGCAGAAGCCCCGACCCCACCGTTCCCGCCTTGGAGGCGGCATGCATGCGGGTATAGAGATCAGGCAGGCGATTGAGCCCGATTGCGGCGATCAGTGAAAAGGCAGCTCCCGAAACCGTGAGTGCCGCAACGAGAATGGCAACGAACCAGCCGGTCATCGTCCGCCCTTTCCTTTTCCGCCACGATGCGGATTTTGTGATGTTTTCTCAATGGCTTCCGATGCACGACCGCCGTCCAGCACCGCCTTCGAACTCCGTCCGGCATCCGGGCCGCGCGACAGCACGAAACGGGCGAAGGCCACCGTCGCCAGAAAGCCGACCAGCCCGAGCGCAATCGCGATATCGACATAAAGATTGAAACCGGTGCGGATGGCGATGACCGCGATAAAGCCGATGGCGATGCCGACCAGCATGTCGAGAGCGACGATCCGGTCCGGCAGGGTCGGCCCGACGACCACGCGATATACTGTCAGCAGAAAGGCCACCGACAGAACAACCGACGCAAGTATAGTTGCAAATGAAACTATTTGTTCCGGAGTCATTTCTGAAACGCCTCCATGATCTTTCTTTCGAAGCCGTTGCGGATGTCGCTTCTGGCGGCATCGATATCGCTGCAGTCGATCGCATGGACATAGAGCGTCTTTCTGTCGGCGGAGACATCGACAGAAAGCGTGCCCGGGGTGAGGGTAATGAGATTGGCAAGCAGGGTGATCTCGAAATCCGTCGTCACCGTCAGCGGATAGGCGAAGATGCCGGGCTTCACGTCAAGCTTCGGCCGCGTCACCAGCATGGCCACCTTCCAGGCCGACAGCGCCAGTTCCTTGAAGAACAGCAGCACGAGCGACAGCACCCGCATCGGCCGCAGCCGGTGATTGTTGCCCCTGGGTATCTGATGACGGATAAGCCCGAGCGCCAGCGCCGAGATGATGAGGCCGAAGACGATATTCGCCGACGTGACGCTGCCGGTTATGGCAAGCCAGATGGCGAGGAACATCGACAGCACGATATAGAGGCTCATGGTTTGCCCCCCTCGGAAAACACCGACTGGATATAGGTCTGGGGATCAGCGAGCCCCGCCGCCGCCTGCTGGCTGAGATTGAGCAGGCTTTCGGGAAACAGGCCGAAAACCACCACCAGCAGGGTCAGCCCGAGCAGCGGCGCGACGGACGGGATCGCCGGAGAGGACGATGCCTGTGATGGCGGCCGGCCCGCCGGTGCCGCCGGGCGCCAGAAACACAGCAGGAATATCCGCCCGAAGGCGATGGTGGCGATGAAGCCGGAGGCAAGAATGGCGGCGGCAAGCCACCAGGCGCCGATGTCGATCGCCGACTTGACCAGCACCGCCTTCGGCCAGAAGCCGGAAAACGGCGGCAGCCCGGAGCCGGCGAAAAACAGCGCCAGTGCCAGTGCCGAAAACCATGGGGCCTGCCGGTAAAGACCGCTCAGCGCCGTCAGGCTGAAGTCGCCGCCAAGGCGGGCGGCATGGCCGGCGGCAAGATAAAGCGCCGTCATCAGCACCATGGAATGCAGCGCGTAAAAGATCGCGCCTGACACACCCGACGGCGTGCCGATGGCGATGCCCGCCATCATGTAGCCGATGCCCGATATGACGATATAACCGAGCATACGGCGGATGTCGTTCTGGGCGAGCGCGCCCATCGCGCCAAGCACCATGGTCAGCGCCGCGGAAACGGCGATGACCATGCTGAGTTCCTCTCTCTCGACCGGAAACAGCATGACCATGACGCGCAGCAGCGAATAGATGCCGACCTTGGTGAGCAACCCGCCGAACAGGGCGGACACGACGATGCGCGGCGTGTGATAGGAAGCGGGCAGCCAGAAATTCACCGGAAAGGCGGCGGCCTTCATGGCGAAAGCCAGCGCAAACAGGCTGGCAAGCGTCATCAGCGGCGCGGTTGCGCGCAGCCCGTTCGCCTTCAGCGCGATATCGGCCATATTGAGCGTGCCGAAGATGGCATAGAGATAACCGACCGTGATCAGGAACAGCGTGGTGCCGATGAGGTTCAAGATGGCGTATTTCAGCGCCCCGTCGATCTGTTCGCGCGTCGAGCCGAGCACGATGAGGCCGAAGGACGAGATCAGCAGCACCTCGAACCAGACATAGAGGTTGAACAGATCACCCGTCAGGAAAGCGCCGCTAACGCCCGCCATCAGGAGCATCAGGAACGGATAAAAGCCGTAGCGCCTGCCGCTGGCGTCGATATCGCCGGCGGCATGGATGGCGCCGGCAAGCGCAACGATGGCAGCGGCAAGCGACAGCAGCGCTCCGGTCAGATCGGCGGTGAATGCGATACCGAAAGGCGGCAACCAGCGGCCCATGACCATGGTGAACGGGCCCTGCGTCGCGACCTTCCACAAAAGTGCTGCATCGAGCAGCACGAGCAGGAAGAGCGCCACAATGGCGACGGCGGCATGGTGGCGGATGGCGTGACGCATCATCATCAGCACGGCGCCGGCACCGATGCAGAGCGCAACCGGCAGGATGATCAGCCAGTCGGACAGCGGCACAGGCGTCATGACGAGCGCTGCAGAAAGATCGGTAACCGCGGAAGGGGTAGATGAGGCCATGTCTGTCTATGCTCCGCCCGCTCAGTAACCGAGCGGCGGCATTGGCTCGCCGGCCGGTTCTGCGGTGCGCATTTCGTCCGTGTCGTCGGTCTGCAACTCCTGGAACGCACGCCAGGTCAGCACCAGAAGGAAACAGAAGAAGGAAAAGGAAATGACGATTGCCGTCAGGATCAGCGCCTGCGGCAGCGGGTTTGCGGTGCCAGCCGGCAGGGCGTCCATGCCGGCCGGGATGATCGGCGGCACTTCGCGCGTCAGCCTGCCCGCAGTAAACAGCAGGAGGTTTACGGCATTGCCGAGAATGGCGATGCCGAGCAGCATGCGGATGCTGTGGCGCGACAGCATGAGATAGATCGCCACCGAAAAGAAGATGCCGACGAGAATGGAGAAGACCGCTTCCATCAGTCGCTTTCCCTTTCTTCCAGCGCAAGCGCAATGGAGGTGATGGCGCCGACCACGACAAGATAAACACCGATATCGAAGGACATGACGGTGGAAAGCGGCACCTCGACGCCGAACAGGCCGGGATAGACCCAGAGCCCGGTCATGAACGGCACGCCAGCTGCAATCGAAATGAGGCCGGACAGCATCGCCATCAGCAACCCCGCGCCTGCGATCGACAGCGGATGAAACACGATGGCCCGCCTGACCGCCGCGACACCATAAGCGATGCCGTAGATCGCCAGCGCCGAAACGGCGATCAGCCCGCCGATAAAACCGCCACCCGGCTCGTTATGGCCGCGCAGCAAAACGAAAATCGAGAAGAGCACCATGAGGCTGGTGATGACGGGGGCGACGGTGCGCAGAATGAGCGTATTCATGCCCGCACTCCCTTCTTCTTTGGCGTCTTTGCCGGGCCCTTGACGGGGGCGGCCGGGCGGATGCGGATGAGCGCGAGGATGGCGAGGCCTGTTATCATCACCACGGCGATTTCGCCCAGCGTATCCGTGCCGCGGAAATCGACGATGATGACGTTCACCACATTGGCGCCATGGGCGATGACCTTGGAATAGGTGTTGTAGAAGTCCGTCAGGCGGTTATCGAAGCTCGCTTGCGTCGCCCGCATCAGGAACAGGGCAAAGCCGGTGCCGCAGGCAATGGCGATGGTGCTGTCCAGCAGCTTCTGGCCAAACCCGCGATGGTCCGACGGCGACAGGCGAAGCCGCGTCATGACCAGCGTCAGAATGACCACCGACAGGGTCTCGACCATGAATTGCGTAAACGACAGATCAGGCGCGCCGAACAGCAGGAAAATCACCGCCACGGCAAAGCCCTGAATGCCGAGCGCGATGATGGCGGTCAACCGGCTCGACGCCGTCAGGACAGCGACAAGGCCTGCGACCGCGATAGCGATGAAGGCCAGCTCATGGATCTGCATATCGCGCGGCCATGAGGGCACCGCCGGAAGCTCACCATAGAGAAACAGCGGTGCAAGCAGCACGGCGGCGATGACGGCGAAGGTGGCGGTGACATAAAACTCCAGCCGGCCGGGCTGGATGATCCGTGTGACGTGGAAGGAGATTTTCACCAGCGCTTCGATGAAGACATCGAAACCCCTGTCCGGCCCTGCCCCCAACGCCTTGAACGTGCGGTCCATCAGGCTGCGGAGGGGGGCAAGCTGCGTATAGAGGACAATGCCGAGCGCGACGGTGAGCAGCGACAGGCCGAGCGGCACGCCGATATGGGGAATGAGCGAGATTTCCACCGGGCGCGGCTCGCCGGCAATGGCGCTTGCCATGGGCGTGGAGATGTAGAAATGCGCGATGCCCGAAAAGAGGGCGATGGTGAGCCCCTTCAGCGCCAGCAGCGCCGGGCCGAGCCAGAGCAGCAACGGGCCTTCATGCGCGTGTTTCGGGGTTTTCACCGGCTTGCCGAGGAAGGGTTTCAGCGCCACGGCGAAGGCGACGGCGAACATCAGCCCGTTGCCGAGAATGGCGATGCCGGTAAACAGCACGGCGCGCGGATTGCCATGCGCCAGCGCGTAATAAATCTCTTCCTTGGCGAGAAAGCCGAAAAACGGCGGCAGGCCGGCCATGGAAATCGCGGCGGCCAGCGCCGCCGCAAAGGTGATGGGCATGGCCTTGCGCAAGCCACCGAGCTTCGTGACGTCACGCGTGCCGGTCTCGTGGTCGATGATGCCGGCGACCATGAACAGGGCACCCTTGAACAGCGAATGCGCCACCAGATAAAGCACCGCGGCCTCGATGGCGTGGTCCGAACCGAAGCCGGTCAGCATCACCAGAAGGCCGAGGGACGAAACGGTGGTATAAGCGAGCATCAGCTTCAGGTCGGTCTGGCGCACGGCCAGCAGCGCGCCGGTGAGCATGGTCAGGCCGCCGAAGAAGGGCAGCAGGATCTGCCATGCGGCGGTATCGCCAAGCACCGGGTTGAGACGCATCAGCAGATAGACGCCGGCCTTCACCATGGTTGCCGAATGCAGATAGGCCGAAACCGGCGTCGGTGCTTCCATGGCGTTTGGCAGCCAGAAATGGAAGGGAAACTGCGCCGATTTGGTGAAGGCGCCGCCGAGGACCAGCAGCAGTGCCGCCAGGTAAAACGGGCTGTCGCGCAATATATCGCCGCCGCGCACCAGCATCGACAGTTGCGTCATGCCGCTCATGTCCCAGATGAAGATCAGCCCGGCAAGCAGCAGCAGGCCGCCGCCACCCGTCACCACCAGCGCCTGCAAGGCGGCGCGGCGCGAGGCGGCACGCTCGTGATCGAAGCCGATCAGCAGGAAAGAGGTGATGGAGGTCAGTTCCCAGAAAACGAACAGCATCAGCAGGCTGTCGGAGACCACGACACCCAGCATCGCCCCCATGAACAGCAGCAGGAAGGACAGGAACCGGCCCTGCTGCGGGTGTCCCTTCATATAACCGCCGGCGTAAAGCACGATCAGCAGGCCGATGCCGGTGATCAACAGCGCGAAGGTGAGCGACAGGCCATCGATGAACCAGGAGAAGCTGAGGTTGAAGCTCGGCACCCAGGCATAACCGCCGGTCACGATCCCGCCCGCCGCGATGTCAGGCAGCATCAGCGCGAAATGGACAAAGGCAAGCCCCGGCGCAAGCGCCAGCAGCCAGGCGGCATTGTGCCCCAACCTCTTCACCAGCGCCGGCGCGGCGAGCGCCGCCATAAACGGCAAAAACAGCGACAGGAATGTCAGCTGCGTGACATCTGATGTCATTCACATCTCCCGGGGTGTCCCCCACACATCTGCCTGGGGTGTCCCCAACCCCGCGCGCCAATGACTGGCGTTCTCTTTTTCAAATCGAATTTTCAGTTAAGGCATAGGCAACGTCATCTCAACCCAAATCGACTCCCGATCCGCAGCATAACGGACTCGTTATTGAGATGTGTCCTCTTTCAATCCGTAACGGCGATGACTATTTCTGGCAGGAACAGAAAGGATCATTCCATGAGCGATCTGACACCCCCCAAAGTCAACAAGAGCGATGCCGACTGGCGTGAGCAGCTGACCCCGGAGCAATATCGCATCCTGCGCGAGCACGGCACCGAGCGCGCCTTTACCGGACCCTACTGGGACAGTTTCGAAAAGGGCCTCTATCGCTGCGCGGCCTGCGACGAGCCGCTGTTCCTCTCCGACACGAAATTCGATGCGGGCTGCGGCTGGCCGAGCTATTTCGAGCCGGTGAAGCCGGGTGCGGTGACGGAACATCGTGACGCGAGCTACGGCATGGTGCGCATCGAAATCCGCTGCGCCAATTGCGGCGGCCATCTCGGCCACGTCTTCCCCGACGGCCCGAAGCCGACCGGCCTGCGTTACTGCATCAACGGCCATTCAATGGTGTTCGAGCCGGTTTGAGGCGGGTTTAGAACCCTCTCAATTGGCCGCGTGTCCGAAAATCTCCCGACGCCCCTGAAACCGAAGCTTTCTTGCGGGCGAATGGAAGCGATGTTTTCCGCCTCGATGGCGACGACCGGCACATGCACCTCATTGCCGGCGGCATGGTCGACAAGCACCGGCACCAGCCGGTGCCGTGGCATTGTCCGGCGTCTGTGGCGAGCCTCGAAACCGGCTTCAGGATGTCAGCGGAACCAGGCTGAACGCGGTGACCACGGCGAAATAATGAACGGCGGCGGCGGCGACGACGAAAGCGTGCCAGATGGCGTTCTGGAAACGCAGCTTTTCCCAGACGTGGAAAATCACGCCAAGCGAATAGATGATGCCGCCGGCGACGATCAGCCAGAGCGTGAGGGGGGCAAGGTGAGACGACAAGGGCTCGACCACCATGATGCCACTCCAGCCCATGGCGAGATAAAGGCCGATGGCCACCCGGTCGTAGCGGCCGGGAAACAGGCATTTGAGGAGGATGCCGCAGAGGGCGGCGAGCCAGATCAACCCCAGCATGGTGGCGATCAGCGGGTCGTTTATGCCACGCATCAGAAAGGGGGTATAGGTGGCGGCGATGAGGATGAAGATCGCCGAATGATCCAGCCGGCGCAGGAACCATTTCACCTTGGAGTGCGGCCAGATGTTGTAGGTGAAGGACACGGAAAGACAGGCGACCAGACCGAGACCGTAGATCCATGCGGCCGCAATCGCGCTCAGCGTACCCCAGGCGGTCGCGTAAAAAATCAGCGCCGTGGCGCCGACCAGCGCAAAAACGATGCCAACGCCATGGACGATGCCATCGGCGACGATCTCGTGAAAATCATACTGGCGCCCGAACCGCCATAAATCACTCATAGTCCAATCCCGTCTGCGTGCTTTCACCAAAGCATGGAGACAATATTAGACAGGAACAAGACAGCGGCCGGTTAACGGCGATCAAATTGCGTTCGATGCTGTTGCGAAAGGAGAGGTGGCGTTTTGTTTGAGCCAACGAACGCCCTTGGAGCGAGCGGTTGCCGTCTGCTTCTTCCCCCGCCGGGGAGAAGTCCGCGGCAGCGGGATGAGGGGGTAAGCCCTCGTTCTATCGCTGGCGTTGCCCCCTCATCCGACCCTTCGGGCCACCTTCTCCCCGACGGGGAGAAGAAACTCGCGGCGACCTCGCAGCCTTTTTAAGTCGCGCATCACAAAGCCGCAGCGCATTCCTGACAGAACGGCGTATAGGGCACGGCCTTCAACCGATCGTCGGAAATCCTCTTGCCGCATTTGACACAGGTGCCGAAGGTGCCCTCGGCGATGCGGTCGAGCGCGGCGTCGATGGCGCGCAGCTCGTCCTGCCCCACCTGCCCCATCTCGTCCAGCACCTCGTCATTGTTGCGCTCCGTGGCGCGGTCCTCGTCGTCGGGATTGCGCGGCTGTTCAAAATCGGCCTCGATCCGGTGCAGGCGGCGATAAAGCTCACGCTGGCGGTCGCGCAGGATTTTCTCGTAGCTTTCGACATTCATGGTCTTTCCTCCAGCCGGTGCGGGCGGCCATTCGCCCGCAACCCTTTTGTGACCGCTCTTTACCGGTCGATCAGCACCGAGCACTTGGCGTGGCGCACCACGCGGTCGGCGGTGGCGCCGATGAAATAATTGGTAAAGTCCGGCGTATGCGACGCGATGATGATCAGATCGGCCTTGTGTTCCTCCGCCGCCGCGATGATCTCGCGCGCCGGCGCGCCGCTTCTGATTTCCTGGCTGCCGTTAAAGCCGCTCTTTGCCTTCAACTCCGCAAGTTTCGCCTTGGCGTCCTTGATGGCGTTTTCGATGAGGTCGACGGGCAGGTCGATCGCCATGTAGCCGGGCAATTCCTCAACAACATTGATGAGGACGATCTCACCGTTGGGGTCCAGCAGCGCCTTGGCCTTTTCAAGGATCTTTTCCCCCTTGTCGGTGGCGCTGAGGTCTACCGGTACGATGATCTTCTTGTACATGGCTGTCTCCTTTGGCGTTATCCGCCGTTCGCGTATCAGGCTAAACCCATATTTCCCTGCCGCGGCGGCCTTCGCCTTGATCGAAGTCAAGGCCGCGTCGGCCCCGCCGCAGGGCGTTGTCAACAAATAGTGGACGGTCAATCGCCAGACGACGATCTTTGCTGAACGACGAAATCCGCCCATATTCACGACAGACAAACGCCGCGAAGCGGCGTCGGCCGATGCCGGCGACCGCCGATCCGCTTTCCGGCGCGTCATATTCAATATGGAGATTATGATGAGTGAAATCAAACAATTCGCCCTGACGCGACCGGCCTATGTCGGCCAGGCGCATCTCATCGTTCACGATCTGCCGCGCGTTTCGGATTTCTACCAGAAGATCATCGGCCTTTCGGTCCTTGAAAAGAGCCGGAGCGGCGAGGTTCTGGGCGTGAATGGCCAGCCGCTCCTGACGCTTTCCACCTCCAACACGGCGGAACGCGCGCCACGCAATGCCGCCGGCCTTTTCCACACCGCCTTCCTGCTGCCGAGCCGTGATGATCTGGCGCAATGGCTGGCCCATGCCGCCCATAACAACGTGCAGTTTCAGGGCGCATCCGATCATCTGGTCAGCGAGGCGATCTACCTTGCCGACCCCGAAGGCAACGGCATCGAGGTCTATCGCGACCGGCAGCCATCGGAATGGACCTACCAGCCGGATGGCACGGTGGAGATGGCCACACTCGGCCTCAACCTTCAGGCGCTTTACGACAGCGCGCCGAAGACGGCCTTTGCCGGTGCGGCGGAAGGAACCGCCATCGGCCATATCCATCTGCAGGTCGGCAATATTCCGCAGGCGGATGAATTTTATCAGGATGTGCTGGGCCTGAAGATCATGGCGCGTTATCCGGGCGCGAGCTTCTTCGGCTCCGGCGCCTATCACCACCATGTGGCCGCCAATATCTGGAACAGCCGGGGTGCCGCCGCCCGCAAGGACAATATGACCGGCCTTTCCGGTTATTCGCTGAAATTCAATGAGCCCGAAGCGCTCGACAGGGCGGTTGCCGCACTCGACCGGCTGGAAATCGCCACCGAACGGCAGGCTGACGGCATTGCCCTGAAAGATCCGTGGGGCATCGGGCTAAAGCTTTCCGCATAAACGCAAAAAGGGGCGGCAGAAATTTGTGCCGCCCCGGAACCGCCATATTTTTCGAACGTTTGTCACCTTATTGGGGGACCGCTCGATGAATGAAAATGCCAGACCGGACAAGACCGGCACTTTGAACCACAATGGCGCCGGCACCGCAGCCGCTCCGGCATCAAAAGGCGATCCGCTGGAGCCGCCTGCGTCCGGTTCCCACCGCGACGATGCCCGCAGCCAGCAGCCGCTTGGCCGCGAAGCCCTGGATGTGGTCGTCGCCTGGTCGGTGATCGGCATCTTCCTCATCATGCTGATGGCCGTCATCCACGAATTGTCGCTCATCCTCATCCCGGTGGTGATGGCGATCGTTGTGGGCATGATCCTCGGCATCGCCGCCGAAAAACTCGGCTCCTACGGCATTCCCGGTTTCGGCGTCGCGCTCATTCTTTCAAGCCTCGTGGCGGCGGTGATGTTTTTCGTCATCAATTCGCTCACCGAGCCGCTCTCGCTCCTCGCTTCGGAAGGCCCCGCGCTGGTGGAGCGCAGCATCGACCGCTTCCTGCCCTATCTGCAAAGTCTCAGATGGCTGAATATTTCGGCGGCCAGTTTCAGCATGGGGTCGATGTCGATGGAATCGCTGATTTCCCGCAGCGGCGAGATCATCTCGCTGCTCGGCTCCAACGTCACCCCTGCGGTCATTCAGGGCCTGATCTTCCTCGCAGCCCTGCTGATGTTTCTCTATAGCCGGCTGCGGCTGCGCAAGGCGATCATCATGGCCTTCCCGGCCCGCCATCAGCGGCTCAGAACCATCCGCATCATCGGTTCGGTGGAAGAGGTGCTCGGGACCTATTTCGCCACGGCGGCGCTGATCTATGCCGGGCTCGGCGTGACGATGGTGGTGATCGCCTATTTCGGCGGGCTGGCCATGCCGCTCCTGTGGGGGCTCTTCGCCTTCCTCTCCAGCTTCGTGCCGTTTCTCGGCATCACCGCCATGACGATAGCGCTGACGGTGGCGGGCATCATCACCCATGACAACATCATTCTGGCCCTTCTGCCGGCGGCGATCTTCTTCACCATTCACCTGCTGATGGAAAACCTCGCCTTCCCGGCTGTCGTCGGCCGCAACATGGAAATCAACCCGTTCCTCGTCTTCGTGATGATCATCTTCTGGACGTGGATGTGGGGAGCGGCCGGCGCCATGCTGGCCCTGCCGCTGTCGCTGATCGCCATGACGGCGACACGGGAACTGTTTCCGTCGCGCCGGGTCACGCCCAAACTGCCGGATTAAACACCGGCTTTCCGGCAGGAAATGCGACAAACAGGGGATTGGAGTGTTTTCGTGACTTTGAAGGAAGGCGAAACCGCTCCGGGGGGTGGGCTTTCGGGAGGTTGTCCGTTGATGGTGGGGTGCGTGGGGCTTACCCCCCTCTGCCCTGCCGGGCATCTCCCCCTCAAGGGGGGAGATCGGCAGGAGGCCCTACCATTGCTCCATTCGCAACTGTCGTGATGGGCGAAACCTAACCGCTTGTCGATCTCCCCCCTTGAGGGGGAGATGCCCGGCAGGGCAGAGGGGGGTAAGCCCCACGCACC